>JAYPVV010000001.1:0-238592 GCA_038134805.1 Marinoscillum sp.
TGATCAGCGTTAGCTGTTAGTGGACAGTTATCTTCAGTATCCAGGACGCCGTCACCATCATCATCCGTGTCACAGACATCTCCTATTCCATCTTCATCAGTATCTAGTTGATCTGCATTAGCAGTAAGAGGACAATTATCTTCAGAGTCTTCTACTCCATCACCATCATCGTCTACAACAGGGGGATCATTACTCATGACCCAATTGCTGACAGTGGATGGCAGGAAAGTTGCCATCTCCACTGCATCTACAAAATAATGTCGATCATCCAGAATCTGGGTGTACATCCCAAGCTTCAGGAAGCTGTCATTTGTATTGTCTTTATCATTAAGGTTTGTTCCTTGCTCTGAGAAAATAACGTTTCCGTCCAGGTAAATCGTCATCTGACCTTTACTGCTGTCTTGGGATGGTGTGAGATGAATTTTTAGATCGTGCCAAGTATCTGGACTAAGTGTTGCAATGGGGTAGTCGGTAACTCTCTGACCCGTGAGACCATAGTGGCTGTAAGGGCTTCGAACGTAAAGTTTGTAGTCGCCAAGATTACTGAGACGAATTTCGAAATTCGGATCTGATCCAGGATATTGTTTGTGTTGGAAAATAATTGTTGAATATTCCGTGATTGGATCCCACTCATCCGATGGTATATAGATTTTTTGTGAAACATAAACATCTTGATTTTCCTGAACACGCGTATTATAATTGCGATTTCCCCATTCCACCCGCTTACTATCTGAGGTCGCTGCAAATTTGAGGATATTTGTTCCTTCTTGTGCAGTCAGTCCTTCGTCACTGGCTTTGACGCTGGTGATCGAGTGCGTCTCGCTAGCACGATATCCATCGTCATACCAACCACCTCCACCGTGCGTTTTGCTATTGGAACCAAAAGAGTAAGTCGCCATAAAAGGACTCGGGTTATCACCAACAAGGTTACTCTCCATTATTCCAACATACGGGTAGTCACCGCTATAGCTTGGATCCTCACCACTACTGAAGATGCGCCAGTCGAGTTGATTGAGGGTTGGAGATATTGCCGTCTTTTGTTGGCCTGAAAGTGTGGTATAGTTTGCAATCATATGAATAGCCTCAGTAGTGACGCTGTGATCCTCAAATATGAAGTCGCGAGATGTTGCTCCACTGACTGCAACATCATCGGCATACCACTGGTAGCTTATGTCTTTAGTAGTATCTCGGTTGCTTAGTTGTGAGAGATCTGCTCGGAGATGACCTCCTCCAACGTTTTCATTCCAGTCCTTATCATTGACTGTTGAGCCCAGAATCTGAATAATTGAAGGGACGCCATCACCATCATCATCAGTATCGCAGACATCTCCTATTCCATCTCCATCAGTATCTAGTTGATCTGCATTAGCAGTTAGTGGACAGTTATCCTCATTATCTAAAACTCCATCAATATCTGAATCATTTATAAAATTCCAAGGATAAAAATTTGGCTGCCATCCCTCAATTCCAGCTTCCCATTTTTCTCCACCAAATTCATAAGCTCCAATATCAGGAGCATTTCCAATATTTTCTTGTGGTATTGATTCAATAGAAACGCCTGCATCAATCAATGGAGACCCTTCTAAAGGAATTAATGTAGTACTATCTATCAACATGTAAATTGTATTATCAATATTAAGATCATTATTATAATTAGTTTTTACAGAATCCCACCCATTCCAATTATTTGAAGAAGTTCCAGGGATAGGATAGTCTGGATTTCCATCATTGTCTTTATCTTCAAAACTACTATTACTTCTGTGTCCACTCAGTTTATCAACAAGATTATTTATTGTAAATGTGTTTAGGTTAGAGTTTTCTTCATCTAAAATAATCATACCATTCTTATTACTTCCAATTACTGTATTATGGGCTATATAATGATAGTCCCCCTTAACCATTATACCACTAGTATTAATTGCTACATTATTATACATTTTTCCTCTCTGTCCTGCAGCAGTAGGATCATCCCCAGGAGCATCATACCTCAGAGCTAATTTTGGAGTATTATAAATAAAATTATGGTGAACCTCAGAATCTGCGACTAAATTTTTAGTTCCTTGAAAAACTGATCCATCAGATTGGAGAGCCCCAGTTTTTGTTACTTTATTATATGAAAATATACTTCTTTGTCCTGGAGTTACAGTAGCTGATGCTTGAACATTTTCAATAGTGTTTTTACTAATAGTATTTTTATCTCCATTAACAGATATTGTAACCATGAGGCCGGGTAGCTCTGATACAGTATAGTCAATATATTGAAAAAAATTATTTTCTATTAAATTATAATCTCCATTGACACGAAGAGCATCACCATCAGTATATTCAAAAAGATTTCTTCTTATAATGCTATTATTAGAAGAAGCTCCACTTTCACCTATTGATGTTGATTTAGGAGTACCTAAATCTCCTAACATCCTTTTTGATGTTGATGGAAAAGAAAAGTTACAATCTTGAAGAATAAAATTTTCAGTAGACAGAACTCTTAAAGTTGATGAGAAAAAATATAAGTTTTCAATTGTTATATTATCAGAGTTTATAATCTCAAATGAGTAGGTTGAAACCTTCCCCTTGATTTCAAGATCATTCGGATTTGTTCCGTCAGTCATTAACCATAACTCACCCGACTTGGGATTATGGTACCATTCATTTAAAGTATCTAGAAGATATAAATCTCCCTCGATAAAGAAATAATGATGCTTATCTTTATATCCATTATTTGGTACAGGAGGGTCATAGCTAAAAAAATCAGATCCTCCTTGAAATTGAATTTTACGATTCCATGTTTTGAATGAACCAACATTTAGTACTGCATGAGCAGTATCTAAATTTTCATCTATTGAAGTATGAAATGAATTTTTTTGATCAATAAAAGTTAATCCATTACTGCTGAGATCTTCATCTCCTTGAGCCCAAGTGTCCCAAGAATAGATTGATTTATCTGAAAATTGAGCATTTGGCCATCTGGCCATTATCATTTCCTTATCATCGACGAATAATTGCCAGATTGCTGTGTCAATAGTAGTTTTAAAAATATTATTTTCTAATTGAGTCCAAATGTAATCACTGAGGTTGACTGTTCCGTCAATTATTGCATGAGCAGATTCGTCTACTGTTATTGTGATATTGTTTTTATTATTAATAATAACTTTCTCGTTATATACTCCATCAAGTAGCTTTATTGTTCCAGAATTTAAGACAGTAATAGCTTTATTTATAGTTTTAAAAGGAGATGATTTTGAGCCATTATAGTTGTCATTTCCTGTAGACGAAGAAACATAGACAACATCATTTTGTGAGAAAATTTCTAAAGAAATAAGAAAAAAATTTAGAAAAATTATAACAGATTTCAAATTCTTATCTTTTAAAAAAAAATTATTTTTTTCTTGCCTCTATAAAGCTTTTAATAAAAAAAACCATAGCGTATGCAGAGGAACATAACATAATTATTATTCTTAACGCAGCTTCAGATCTTCCATCAGCAAGTGCACCACGTAAAGGCATAATATTGGCAAAAGATAAAAGAGTAACTAAAACAGCTATATGAGCAATAGTTTTATTACTATTTTTGACACCTTTGTTAATAAGAATAAGAATTGCACCTATCCCTACTGGAATAAATGAAGTAGGTGAACCAGAATCGATGTACCCCCAAATTCCTATTGTAACTAAAATAATTCCGTTTATTAAACTTGCTGTATGTGCTTTCATTTTCTTTTTCGATTATCTACAATATCATTTAACTCTTTAGCTGTTATTATAATCCAAATTATAAAGGAGATAGAGACAATACCTGCCCAAATCAAAATAAATTCTTTAGTGAGTAATTCAGACATAGTTTAGTTTACTCTATTCACCTTTTTTCTTTTGATTAATTACCAAAATAAAAAGTAAAATAGTTGGTGCCCATAAACCTAGAAATACAGCCTTTAGTGGTTCATCATTGAAAAAAAATATTTCAGAAACCACTATTGTCATTAACACTAATAATAAAAGTACAATTTCTAATGGCTTAAAAAGCTTTATAAACTTAAACATTTCTACTTAATTTTTACTACAGAATATTTTCTATTTATTTTAATTTATACTCTAAAAGAGAATATTTTGTTGCCCTATTTTTTTTTGTAGCCAAATTTCTCTGTATTTTCCGTCTTTATCATACATCTCTGCTTGTCTATTAGGGTTGAAAATCCAATTTTTGACATTATTTCCTACCCCTGAAATATACATCCAATTACACCAGTTGCTTGTAGTATCATAATCTATTAAATGTTTTTCAAAAAATGCTGCTCCCCATACCCAGTTAATATCTAAATTGTTTACTAAATAACTAGCTACATTTTGCCTTCCTCTATTGCTCATAAATCCAGTTTGTATTAGCTCTTTCATATTTGCATCAATGAAATCTTCTCCTGTTTTGCCAGTTGACCATTTCTCAAAATTTTCTAGATTCGAATGGAAATTTTTTTTAAAAATATTTCCATTGATTCCATTTTTAAAAAATATTTTTTTACCTCCTTTTTTATAGACATATCTAAAAAATTCTCTCCATAATAATTCAAATATGAGCCAATAAGTAGATTCATTTTTAGTAACATTCTCCTCATATTTTTTAATCTCATGATAAATTGTTACAGGAGATAAAGACCCTAAAGCCAAATAAGATGATAATTTAGATGAATATTCTGTTCCAATAAGTCCATTTCTTGTTTCTTTATACCTACTAATACCGTGAGATCTCCACAAGTAATCATTTAACCTTTCTTTCCCATAACTCTCTCCTCCTAAAAATGGAAAGTTTGAAAATTTATGATTCTCAACTTTATCAATTTTAATAGTTGATTCCATAGAAAAAGTATAATTAATGGATAGCTTTTTGAAATTGACATTTCTTACAACATCTCTTATTTTAGAAAATTTTTCAACTTTTTTTCTGAAATGAGTAAATATAAGAGGAAGTTCATTTATTTGGTATGGAAGTTCTCCTTCATCAATTAAATTTTGATCGTCAGATAATATTAATTTAAAATTATTTTTTTCTAGATTCTTTTCATTGTTCTGTTCATACCAACCAACTTCTCTGGTCCCATATATAATTTCTGATCCATATTTTATCTTAATTTCATTAAAAATTTCAATTAGATCACCTTCTAGAATATAAAGAGTTTGATTTTCTTTCTTAAGGTTAGCTTTTAAATCTAAAATGGTTTCATCTAAAAATTTTTTTCTATACATTCCCATAGAACCTAATTTTAATTTATCAGGATTATAGATATTATAATTTTTAATATAAATACATAACACCTCATCATTCTCTTCAAATACTCTTTTGAGAGAAGGATTGTCCTCAATTCTAAGGTTATTTCTAAACCAATAAATTGCTTTTTTCATGATAATTTTTTTAAATAGTTATCTGCTGTATTCATATACAATTCTTTTTTTGATTCCTCCATTTTATCAAAGGTGTTTATTAACATCCTCATTCTAGGATTTTTTGAAAAGAATTGTTTTTGTTTATATAAAAATCTCCAAAATAGAGAATCCCAAATTATATTCCATTCTCCTTTCTTATAATTGCTCATTTTCATAATATAACTACTTCCACTAATATAAGGTTTGGTTGACATCAAACCACCATCAGCAAACTGACTCATTCCATAAACATTTGGTACCATAACCCAGTCGTAAGAGTCAATAAATAATTCCATAAACCACTTATAAACATGATTTGGATCAATTTCACAAAGGAGCATGAAATTTCCAACAATCATTAAACGCTCAATATGGTGACAATATGCTGATTTTTTAATTTTCAAAATGGTATCATCAACTGGTTGTATTCCTGTATTTCCAGTATAAAAAGATTTAGGAATTTTTCTTTGGAATCCCCAAAAGTTCCTTGTTCTTTCAAAACTTCCCTTAACCAAATAAATACCTCTTATAAATTCTCTCCAACCTATTATCTGTCTAATAAATCCCTCAAATGAGTTAATTGGAATTTGATGTTCTCTATAATATTTATTTGCTTTATCAATTATTAATTTTGGAGAAAGAAGTCCAGAATTAAGTAGAGGTGATAGTAAGCTATGGTTCAAAAATATTTTATTATTTAAGATAGCATCTTCATAAGGTCCAAATTCTTTGAATCTATGTTTGAGAAAATCAATCAACCAATTCTCAGCTTGAATATAATTTGTTGGGTAAATTATATTTTTATTAATTTCACCATAATTGCTTTTAAAGTTTTTTTCAATGTAAGAAATAGACTCAGAATAGATTCTGTCTTCAAGAGGAAAAATTATATCTGGAGGTAATTTTCCAGAAGGATACTTTTTCCTATTCTCATCATCGAAAGTCCATTTACCTCCAGTAGGGGAGTTGTTATCTATTAAAATATTTAGTTTTTTTCTTTGATCTTTATAAAATGATGTCTGAAAAAATTTTGATTTTTCTTTTTTAAAAAAAACGTCTAAGCTTTCTCTTGAATTTAGAAAGGATTCATTTTCATATGATATTAGGGATATATTTTTCCTTAATATAAATGAATTTATTCTTCTTTCTAATAAATAATCATTAGGATCTATTACATGAATTTTATTAATATCTGAAGATAAGTTATCTATGAATAACCTGATATCTGAAATTTGTTTTGAACTCTCTATATAGGTAACTGTATTTTCTTTATCAATTAAAAATTTTTCGTAATTTTTCATTGAAGCTCTTTGGAAAATTAATTTTTGTTTATGAAAATTATATTGTCTAAAAAAGAGAAATTCTTCAATTAAAAATATATGCAAACCTTTATTTATAAGAGGACTCTCTTTGAATAATTGGTTAGGAAGAATAATTCCAATTTCTTTCATTTATTTCCTCTGCATCTTTTTGAACAATATTTTACTTCTTCCCAACAATCTCTCCATTTTTTCCTGTAGGAAAATGGTCTTTTACATACTATACAAATCTTATCTGGAATTTTTATCTTGACCATTTTAAAGGCAGTTTGTCTCTTTTAGCGTAGGGATATTTTGCTAATTTTTTAGTGGAATAATAAGTGTCTAACCCACTTATACATACGGTACCTGTCTTCTCAAAGTCAATTGATCCATCATCAGATATGATATTTTTCTTTAAAATAATTTTTACTATCTCTCCTACTAAAAGAATAGTATTATTACTAAATATTTTAATCTCCTCTTTAAATTCTAAAGCAATTTTAATTTCACTTTCTTTCACAAATGGTATTGGAAAGCCATCAATATATTCACTGTCAATATTACATTTTTCAAACTCTGATTCATCAATTTTAAACTTAGCAGAGGTCATGTGAGATCTCTCAATCATTTTATCATTTACACTATTAATAGTATAAAGTTGTGAACTCATTATGTTAGAATAAGTATGCCTTGGAATTGTATTTGGCCTTGTAATTATTCCTAAAAGAGGGGGGTTGGAACCTAGATGAACTAAAGAACTAAAAATTGCTAAATTTTCAATTTTATCTTGAGAAATTGTTCCAACAAGGTTTCCTGGTTTATATCCTGTGATGCTATTAATTAAATTGAGTCTGGAAATTTTATTAAGATTTTTAATATCTTCTCTGGTAATATATTTCAAAACTTAAATTTTTAGTGTTGACATACCACCATCTACATTAATTATTTGCCCAGTAATACTTTTTGATTTTTCAGAAAGTAAAAAATTAGCCATCTCAGAAATATCCTCTGGCTCACAGATTTTCTTGAGAGGGTGTTTAGAAGCTATATTTTCTTCAATTTTTTCATTTCTTAAAATTTTTTGAGCCATTTCAGTTCTTGTAATTGTTGGAGCTATACAATTTACTCTGATGATAGGAGCTAATTCAGCAGCAAGAGATTTTGTTAATCCTTCAATTCCAGCTTTAGCTACAGAGATAGATGAGTGAAAGGGCATTCCTTGAGTCACAGCTACGGTACTAAAGAACAGGATTGAGGGAAAATTATCTTTACTAATATTCTTCAAATATGTTTGAACACATTTTACTGCTCCTAATACATTAATCTTAAAATCATTGATAAAGTCTTCTTCTTTAAGTTGAAGTATTGGTTTTAAAGTTATTGATCCTGGACAATAGACTATAGAATCTATCATGCCAACATCAGGCAGTTCATCTGATAGAACATCACCTTTTTTATATGAGAGATTAGTGTGATTTAGATCTAAGGGAGTTCTTGATAAATTGATGCAATAACTACCAAGCTCAAGTTGAGACTCAATAATTTTTTTTCCAATTCCTTTACTTCCACCAATTACTAGGAGTTTTCTCATTTACTAAAAATGTTACTTAATTGATTTTTTCTGTACTCAAAAATTTTATTTAATTGGAACTTAATTAGGTGGCTTCCAAAAATACGTCCAATAATTCCAAGTGGTAGTTTATATTTTACAATATCATAAGCGATAACCCCGTTATCAGACTTCTCAAAAATGTGATTATGCTCCCAAACTGTAAAAGGTCCTTTTTCTTGGGTGTCAGTGAATGAATATGGCTCTTCAACTTGAGTGATTTTTGTTGTCCAACTAACTCTAAAAAAAGGAAAAGGAGAAACTTTATATTTTATGAGCTGACCTTCATACATTTTATTAAAATCAGATAAAATATTAAAATTCATATGATTTGGAGTAATTTTTTTTAGATTTTTTGGATTTGAGAAAAAACTCCAGCTATCCTTTATAGATATTGGAAGAGTTTGACTTGCCTTGAGTTCGTAAATACCTTGACCAATATATTTAATCATTTAGAGTTAATTAGTTTAATGCTATCTCTATTTTTTTTGTAATAATTTTTTACAATTATAGTCTCATCTTTTGTTGTAAAATCTAACTTTCTTAGATGAGTATTTATGAAAAATGGATCATTAGTATATCCATATCCTTCAATAGTACCATTATCAACGGATACAAAAGGATAAGGTTTTTGGTGTTTTTTGTCTACTAGTAAAAATTTATTTTTAGGAAATATCATATCCTCTTCCATTTTTTTGAATCTTAAATTATAATCGTAAAAGTTTTCTTCACAATAGCATGAATGAGTATTTAATTTTGATGTTATTGCATAACAACAGTGATTTTGTAGGTGTATAGAATTAAGTTTTTTGCATAATTCATATTTTTCAGAGATATAATTTATAAATGACTTTGCTTTTTTGATTGATTGAAAACTACTTAATGAATTATTTTTTTCTTTTGAAATATTTAAAACTGAAAATCCATTTTCATTTTTTGAAATATTTACAGAAATATTCTCTCTTTTTTTTCTTAGTTTTCTATTAAAAATTGGATTATTTCTTTTTATCTCCTGAGATTCAATTAGCAATGCTATGAGCTCACTTTTTGTTTCAAGAAATCTTATATGATCATATCTAGATTTTAATTTTAATGCTTTATTTTTTTTTGAATTTAAATGTTGTCTTATTCTTTTATTAAGATTAATACTTTTTCCGATATAAATAGGATAGTTTTTAAAGTCCATAAAAAAATAAATGCCTGTTTTTTCAGGTATTTCTTTTAAATCATAAATTTTTTTAGATAATATTAAATTCATAAAATTTAAAAACGAAAAAGAATTTATTTAGTTAGATGGTCGCAAAGCAAGCTTTTTTCTTAATTACTACTTTGGGAGGGTTAGTTTTTTTAACTTTTGGAACTAATATTTTTAATACATCATTTACTGAAGATCAGATGAGCGCTTTATTGACTATGACTAAATTATATATAGGATCATCGGTTTATTGTTTTGTAGTGAGTGAATTAGCAAGGAATTATAGTCAAGTAGATAAATTTTGGAGTAATATACCTATTGTATATGTGTGGTACTTTGCTTACTCTTCCGGCTTTAATGATAGAATGGTTATGATGGCTGTTATAGTAACTTTTTGGGGGTTGAGACTCACATACAATTTTGCTAGAAGAGGTGGTTTTAGCATTTACTTTTGGAGAGGGGAGGAAGATTATAGATGGGTGGAAGTAAAAAAAGCTATTCCATTTTTATCTTCAAGATTAACATGGGGTATTTTTAATTTATTTTTTATTTGTTTTTATCAAATGGGATTAATCTTTCTTTTTTCTTTACCAATACTTGCAGCTTGGCAAGGATCTGAACCATTTGGTATAATAGATTATTTTTTAGGAGGATTTATGTTTCTTTTGATAATTATTCAGTTTGTTTCTGATCAACAACAGTACGATTTTCAGACCGAAAAATACAGAAGAATTGAAAATAAAGAACAACTAGAAGGTGACTATAAAAGAGGATTTGTAACTACTGGATTATGGTCTTTTTCAAGACATCCAAATTTTACTTGTGAACAATTAATTTGGATAACATTTTATTTTATAGGAGCCTCTGCTAACGGTTCATTATTAAATTGGTCTATAGTTGGTTGTATTCTTCTAATTGTTTTATTTTTCAATAGTGCTGTATTTAGTGAGGGAATAAGTTCAAGAAAATACCCAGAGTACAAAAAATACCAGGAAAATGTTCCAATGTTTTTAGGGTTATTCAATAAAAATTGGAAATAGTTAAAAACTATAATATTCAACTTTAACTCCAGCTTCTTTAAACATCTGTAAACTTCTTTTAGCAGAATCTTTCCACTTTTTTGATTTTGAGCCGGCATCTTTTTTTGCAATTATTTTTATTATTCCTGCATTAATAATTCCTCTGGCACAGTCAGCACATGGTATATCACAGGTTAAGTAAATAGTACACTCTTTCGTTGATACTCCAATTCTAGCTGCATTATAAATTGCATTCCTCTCAGCATGTTCAAACCAAAAATATTTTTCAGGCTTTTCTTGACGTGACTCTTTTTCATCATCTATGCCCCTAGGAAATGAATTATATCCTGTTGATACTATCTCTCTATCTTTACCAACAATAACAGCTCCAATTTTGGTGTTAAAGTCTTTTGATTTTTCTTTTACCTGTTCTGCAATATTAAAAAAATATTGATTCCAATTCATTTTATAAATACTTATTGATAAGATTTTTAGTTGCTAAAACACCTTCATGAGGTGATAAAAAATTACCTTTTCTACCAAACCTCTCTAACATAGATCCTTCATATTCAATAGTTATATAACCATTATAACTAGATTCTTTTATTAATTGAATCATTTTTGAAAAATCAGTGTTAATTTCTTCTCCATTATTATCAAACTCATGAGTTTTTGCACTAATTCCTTTAGCGTAAGGCAATAATTTTTTTACACCTATATATTTATCGTATTGCTCGGAGCAATTACTAAAGCTGTCAGAATTAAATTCACCTCTATCCATACAAAAGTTTGAATTCCCAAAGTCAGGCAGAGTACCTAAAAGTTCATGATTTACATTCTTCATTAAATTTACTACCCAGTCAGCATCTCCTGTTATCCCCCCATGATTTTCAACAACAACACTTATGTTTCCCTTGCTACTATACTCAATAAGTTTTAGGATACTTTCTGAAGCATTATCAAGAATTTTATTTTTATCATTTTCCTCTGATCTTAAATTGATTCTTATTGAATGACATCCTATAGTCTTAGCTATTTCTATCCATTTTTTGTGGTAATCAACAGCTACTTCCCTGTCATTTTTTAATGATGATGAGAGACTTGGGCCACTTTTCATAGTACTAAAATCAATATGATCAACTAGTATTAGTAAATTTGACACTCCAAGGTCATGAGAAATGTTTTTTAAGTCTTTTAAATAAACTTTATCATTTTCTTTTTGAGCTAATGATAAAGACCAGTACTCTGCACCATCTAACCCATAAGTATTTTTAACTATTCCTGGGAATTCATGAAGATCAAACTCTCCTCTCATAAGCAATGAGGCTAATGAATATACTTGAAGTGCGACTTTTAAATTGTTCTCCTGTAAATAATTTCCATATATATTATTATTTATCAGAGCTAAGGGTAAGGCTTTAGCAGAATTTTTAATAAATTTTCTTCTAGATTTATTCATTAAGTATTAGGGTTAGTGTTTATTTTAAATTTAAAATAAATAATATTTAATATAAGATTAATTAAATATTTTTATTGCGTGAATAAAATTGTTTCAATATTTCTTTTTTTAGCTTTATTTATTCCAAATATTTTTGAGCTAGTAAATCACCATCATGAGATATGCTCAGAAATTATTTAAATGAAATGAGATATTTCGCTGATGAACCAGTTAGAAATTTTATAATGAATTTTACTTATAAGTTTTAAAACTATTCTAATATTCTATTGAATATTTATGTTTAAAAGATATCTTTTATTTTTATTATTACTGTCTAATTTTACCTTTTCTCAAGTACAGATAAGTGGATATATTCAAGAAAGTAGTTCTGGAGAAAGATTACCATACTCAAATATTTATTTAGATGCTTTGCAACTAGGTGCAAGTGCTAATGAAAATGGTTTTTTCTCATTTAAAGGTCAAGTAACTCCAGGTATGGTTTTGAAGGCAAGTTATGTTGGCTACCAAACAAAATTCATTGAGTTAACTGAAGATTTAATTAATAATCAATTAGTTATTGATCTAATACCTTTAACATCTACCTTAAATGAGGTTGTTATCTCAACTGAATCTAGCAAGTTTTTACAGTCAAGTTCTGAGATCAGTGCACATAGGATATCTGTACAACAACTAAGTTTGATGCCTTCTATTGGAGAAGTTGATATCTTTAGATCACTACAGTTACTCCCTGGGGTGAGCGCTACTCAAGAAAGTAGTTCAGGTTTATATATTAGAGGTGGTCAACCTCAAGAAAATCTTGTCCTTCTTGATGGTATCAAGGTATATAATGTAGATCATTTTTTTGGCTTCTTTAGTGCGTTTAATGCAATTGCAATTAAGAGCATAGATCTATATAAAGGAGCATTTCCTTCAAAATATGGGGGAAGACTATCGAGTGTTATTGATCTTACGGGTAAGGTTGGAAGTTTTAACGAGATAAAAGGAAACTTAAATGTAAATTTACTAAGTGCCTCTGGCTCAGTTGAAATTCCCTTCCTAAAGAAATTTAGTTTTTTTGCTGCTGGAAGAAGATCGTTTACCGATATACTTCAATCATCTTTTTTTGATAAGATATATAACCAATTTGATCCTGATGATGACATAGAAAATTTAGATCCGTGGGTTCCTAAATTTAATTTCTTTGATTTTAATGGTAAACTATCTTATAAACCTTCTAGTGATGACCTAATAACTTTTAGTTTTTATAGGGGAGAAGATAATTTAAAAGAATCAAGTGATACCAGAAGGTATCAATATCCAAACTTTGGAGATATTGATAAGATAGAAATTCTTGGTGATTTAGATAGAATATCTGAGTGGGGAAATAGAGGTTACTCATTTAAGTGGTCACGTCAGTGGAACAGAAGGTTTTATAATTCCCTAAATATTTCTTATTCAGAGTATTATAATTATCAAGATGATACATATTTTGTAAAGGCTAGAATTCCAGATTTGGATTCTACAATATTTAATCTCAATATAATTCTAGATCAAGATAATACTGTTCAAGACTTTACAGCTAGGTATGATGCAGAAATTTTATCTGGGAAAAATAACAAATTCGAGTTAGGATTTGAATTAACAAAATCAGATGTTGACTATCTTTTTGTCAGAGATGACACTCTTACCATACTAAATACAAAACAAAATTCAGATTTATATTCAGGATATCTTTCATATGATTTGAACTCTGTGAAAAATCTAAATTTAAAAATTGGTATTCGGGGAAAAAGATATGAGTTAACCGATAAAAATTATTTTTCACCTAGATTTCAGGCAGATTATTCCTTTCTTAAAAATCTAAAAATTAAAGTTGGCTACGGTCATCACTTCCAATTTGTTAAACAGATTATTGGTGAGAATGTGACATCTAGATCTAGAGATTTCTGGTTACTTTCTGATGATGTAGATGTTAATGTTGGAGAATCTATTCATTATATTGGTGGCTTAGCATACGAAAATGATAAATGGTTATTTGATACAGAGTTTTTTTATAAGGAGATATCAAATCTTACTGAGTTCTCACTAAGATTTCAAAGTGCTGGTTTAAATAATTTGTTTTTCAATGGTAATGGGATAGCTAAAGGATTTGAGACTTTAATTCAAAAAAAAATAAATAACTACACAGGATGGATATCATATACATTTACAGATGCTGAGAATACGTATTCACTATTAAATGATGGTATAAGTTTTCCTGCTCCTCAGATTCAAAGAAATGAAATTAAAATTTTTAATAATTACGAAACTAATGGCTGGAATTTTTCTGCCTCCTTTATATATGGATCTGGCCAGACATTTACAGAGCCATCCTATAAGTATAATATATCTCTGTTAGATGAATCAAGTTTGACCTTCATTGGAGTAGGACCTAAGAATGGATCTCTTCTTCCAGATTATCATAGACTTGACGTATCGGTTCACCACGTATTTAACATTAATAAATCAAAGGGTGATATTGGTTTATCTATATTTAATTTATATAACAGACAAAATGTGTGGTACTATGAATACCAATTTGATTATGTTCCTTACGAGAGGCAGGTAAAAAAATATTTAGGAATTGTACCTAATCTATCATTTAAATTGAGTTTTTAGATATGAAAAAAATACTATTATCTCTTATTATAGTTTTATTTTCTTGTGATGTGGAGACGCCGATTGAAGATAATTTTGTGGTTGAAGCTTTTTTATTTCAGGGAGAGAAAGTTGATGATATTAAAATTAAGAAAACTCAACTCTGGAATTCTTTAGATAGCATTGATTCTTACATTTCTGATGCTGAAATTAAACTGTTTGGTGCTGGCGAGGAGTATATTCTTAGTTACAATTCTTCTGATGAAAATTATTTTTCAAATGAAAATATAGATATTATTTCTGGAGATATATATGGGTTAGAAGTTAAGGTTGGAGATAGAATAGCAACCTCTGAAACAGTAGTACCAACAAAACCTCTAGGATTAAGTATATCAGATAGTAAAATTGTAGTTCCACCATTAGTTTTATCGCCTGAATTCCCTAATACATTAAGAACTTTATTTGATGAGGCAAGAACAAATATTACTTGGGATAATTCTTCTGGTGAGTATCACTACCTAACAATTAAGTATGTTGGGATAAAAGATGATCCAATATTTGATGATGAAATTCCAGGTCAAGTAGGTGAATTCTTCTCAAACTTTTCAATTCAGTCTGAACCTACAACTGAAGGTAGCTATAATGTAATATGCATGAGCCTACAAAATTATGGAAGGTACATGGTGACACTCTACAAAATAAATCAGGACTATGTTAGTTTATTTGAGTCTGAAGTGCAAGATGGCACAGAGCTAAACGAGCCTCCATCAAATATAATAAATGCATTTGGTATATTCGCTGCATTTGCAAGTGATTCAACTTTTTTTGAAATTGTCAGAGAATAATTATTTTCTAATCCAGTATGCAACCCAAATAAAAATTCCTTGAATAGGTAATCTCCATGTTGCAATTTCTTGGGTAGCTCCAATTGCTTTCTGAGCTTCCTCACTCTGGAATAAAAAAATATTAGCAGGAAAAACAGCTATTAGTAGAAGTATAAGTCCTACTGATCCCCAGTATCTATATTTAGGAAGTAATATCATTACACCAAATAAAATTTCAAACAAACCACTTATATAAACTAATTCAAGCTGGTAAGGTAAGTATGGGGGAACTATAGCAAGAAAAAAATCAGGGTCGATAAAATGTTTAATGCCAACTAAGACATAAAATATTGATGATATTATTATTAAAATATGCTTAGCTGTTTTAACTTTCATATCGTATAGATACATATAATGAAGATAATTTTTTCAGTTTTTTTTATATTTTTTCAGATTACTTCCTTTTCCCAAGACGCCACATCAATTCTTCAAAAGTCTGAGGAAAATCTTAGAGGGATTAAGTCTTCATATACTGAGATGGTTATAACCATAGTAAGACCTAAATGGGAAAAAGAAATGAAATTAAAGGGATGGTCAATTGGAGAAGATTTATTTTCATCTGTTGTGATATCTCCCCCTAAAGAGAAAGGTACAGTATTTCTTAAGAGGGAAAAAGAAGTATGGAATTATATTCCTTCTATAGAGAGATCTATAAAACTTCCACCCTCTATGATGATGCAAAATTGGATGGGAACAGATTTTACTAATGATGATCTTGTTCAGAGGTCTTCTGTCTCAGATGATTATAATAATAATATTTTAAGAGAAGAAAAAATTGAGGGGTATGATTGTTGGGTAATCCAATTAATACCAAAAGAAGAGGCAGCAGTAGTTTGGGGAAAATTATTAATGTGGATTGATAAAAATCATTTTATGCAACTCAAAACTGAGTTTTATGATGAGTATGAGGAGTTAGTCAGTGTTATGAATTCTTCAAAAATTAAAGATTTTGGAAATAAAAAATTACCCTCAGTTTTAGAATATATACCAATGGATAAAGATGGAAATAAAACAATAATTGAGAGGTTGGTTTGGAATTTTGATATTGAGATTAATCAGAGATATTTTCTCCCTGGAAATATGAAAAATTTGAGATGATTTTAAAGATTGCATGGAGAAATATTTATAGGAATAAAAAAAGGAGTTTAATAACGATTACTTCAGTTTTTGCTGCTTTATTTCTTATTATTTCGATGAGATCTCTCCAATTAGGATTTTATGACTACATTATTAAAACAGTTGTTGAGTCTTATGCCGGATATGTTGAAATTCATGCAGATGGTTTTTGGGACAATCAGAGCCTAGATAATTCAATGAATGTAGACGATGAATTAATTAGACAGATTTCATCCGTTGAAGGAGTAGAGAATATTGTCCAGAGATTACAAACTTTTTCACTCCTTTCTATGGGAGAGAAAACGAAAGGTGGAATTATTAATGGTGTTAACCTTGAGGAAGAACAAAAAATCACAGATTGGTCAAAAAAAATAGTAACAGGATCAATAAAAATTCTAGATAACGAGATAATAATTGGTAAAGGCATAGCGGAATATTTTAAAGCTCAACTAAATGATACTATTATTTTATATGGTCAAGGATATAGAGGAATGATGGCAGCAGGGAAGTATCCTGTGAAAGGAATTATTGACCTAAACAATCCTGATTTAAATAAATTAGCTGTTTTTATGACTATGAATTCTGCTAGAAATTACGTCTCTTCTGATGAAATTTCAACTCATATAATTATTGATAAGAAGCAGTATTATAATGAAGAAAAAATAGTTGATGAATTGTTAAATACTATTTCAGATAATTATGAAGTGATGACATGGAAAGAAACACTTCCAGAGATTGAACAAACTATAGCTGCAGATAGTGCTGGAGGAATAATAATGGCATTTATTTTATATGTTATAGTTGGATTTGGCATGTTTGGTACTGTTTTGATGATGACTGAAGAGAGAAAGTATGAGTTTGGTGTTTTGATATCTATAGGAATGAGCAGATTAAAATTATTTGCTATAATATTTTTGGAGACAGTAATTCTTTCAATGATTGGAGTTTTTCTAGCTGTTCTTTTTACTTATCCCATTAGTTTGTATTTTAATATTAACCCAATTGATATGACAATTCTTATGGGGGAAGGTGCAGATAAAGCAATTGAGGACTTAGGTTTTTCCCCTATAGCTCCAATGTCTATCTCTCCAGGAATACCATTTACACATGCTATGATCATATTTATTTTTTCACTATTAATTTCAATATACCCTGCAGTGAAAATATTAAAATTGAATCCAGTAAAATCAATGAAAGAATGAGTGTTTTAACTATAATTAAAATTTCTTGGAGAAATATTTGGAGAAACAAGCTTAGAAGTTCTGTTGTAATTCTATCTGTTGTTTTTGGAATACTTGGAGGTATTATAATGATAGCAATGGCATATGGATTAAATGAAGAAAGAATGAATAATGCAGTTGAGACATATTTATCTCATCTTCAAATCCATAATAAATCATTTGCTGAAGATTTTAATTTAAAACATAGTATTAAAAATCTTGAAAGAATTGAAGATGAATTAAAAAATGATAAGAGAGTAATCTCTTATTCAAAAAGAATAATCTTGAATGGAATGCTTTCTAACTCAAATGGTTCGTACGGCATACAAGTTAAAGGTGTTGATCCAGATCAAGAGAGAGAAGTAACCAATACTTTTTCAAAAGTAATTTCAGGAGATTATTTTAAATCTGATAGAGATAATACAATTCTTGTTGGAAAAAAATTAGCAGAAAGGTTGAATTTAAACTTGAAGTCAAAGGTTGTTATAACTTTTCAGGATGAAAATTATGAGCTCACATCTTTATTGTATAGAGTTGAAGGTATTTTTAAATCTGGGAATTCACGATATGACGAAGTAAATGTATTTGTTAAAAATTCTAGCATTCAAAATAACTTAAATGAATTCTCAGGTTTTCATGAAATTCCAATTTTATTATCAGATATTGAGTTAAGGAAAGAAGTAAAAACCAAACTCTCTGAATTAGATTCAGATAATTTGGTAGAGACTTGGGATGATATATCAAAAGATTTGGCTTATGCTAATGAAATGCTTGGAGCGGTACTATATATTTTTATGGTAATAATTTTAGTTGGTTTATCTTTTGGAATAGTAAATACGATGTTAATGGCAATTTTAGAGAGAAAGAAAGAAATTGGAATGCTTATGTCAATAGGAATGAATAAATATAAAATATTTTTAATGATAAGCTTAGAGACTATATTTTTATCTCTTATTGCTTTACCTTTCGGATTATTCTTATCCTTTTACATAGTTGAATATTACTCAGTAGTTGGTATAGACTTGTCAGTCGTATCTGCTGGATTAGAAAATTTTGGTGTTGGAACAAGACTGTATTTTAAAGTGCCAGATGAGCAATACTTTGTAGTTGCTCTTATGGTATTTATTATTGCTCTAATTTCATCTGTATTTCCTTCATTACGAGCATTGAAAATTAATCCTGTTGAAGCCACAAAATCAATTTAATATATAAAACGATGATAGAAGTATATAACCTCTCAAAAATTTATAATCCTGGAGAATTTGAAGTAAAAGCTGTAAATAATATAAGCACTAATTTTAATTCAGGTGAGTTTACAGCTGTAGTTGGACCTTCGGGATCAGGCAAAACAACATTTTTAAATTGTGTTGGTGGACTAGATTCTCCAACCTCAGGAGAAGTAATTATTTCTGGAGAGAATATATCAAAATTATCTGGACATAAAATTATTCAATATAGATTAAAAAATATTGGATTTGTTTTTCAAGCATATAATTTAATACCTGTTTTATCAGCTAAAGAAAATATAGAGATGATAATGCTTCTTCAGGGAAAAGATGAGAAAACAAGAAAAAATAGGACTGATGAACTCTTAAATCAAGTTGGATTATATGATATGAGAAATAGAAGACCATCAGAATTATCTGGTGGTCAACAACAAAGAGTTGCTGTAGCTAGAGCTCTCGCTTCCAAACCTCAGTTTGTTCTCGCAGATGAGCCAACTGCTAATTTAGATAGTTCATCTACCTCTAACTTACTTGATATTATGAATAAATTAAATCAAAGTGAAGGTATCACATTTATTTTTTCTACTCATGATCAGAGAGTGATAGAAAGAGCAAGAAGAGTAGTTACGCTTGAAGATGGAATAATTGTTAATGATAAAGAATAATTTTATTTTTTTTATTTTCCTTTTCATATTTTCCTTTGATGCTTTATCAAAAGAAAAAAATGCTTCATTTGAACTTAATGGTTATTTGAAATATTTACCTTCTCTAATGAATTATAGTTTTTTTGATTCAGAATTCAAAAATTTAATACATAATAGAATAAATTCAAGAGGTAATTTTGGAGAAAATCTCACATTAGGGTTTGAGTTAAGAAATAGACTAATTATTGGAGATTCACCTCAATTACAAGATGATAATGGTTTAGTTGATATGTCATTTAATTTAATAAATGATAAAAATATTGTATTTAATACTATGATTGATAGATTTTGGATTAAATATCAAAAAGAAAAATTAGAAATTATTATTGGCAGGCAAAGAGTTAACTGGGGAGTAAATACTATCTGGAATAATAACGATTTATTTAATGCTTATAACTTTATTGATTTTGATTATATTGAAAGACCTGGATCGGATGTTGTAAGACTGATTTATACTGGAGATAACCTTACAAGTTTTGAGATTGTTTACATGCCTAAAAAGAGATTTAGCATTGGAAATGTTTTTGCTGGAATGTATAAATTCAATTTTTATAAATACGATTTTCAAATTCTAGCAGCAAATTATTATGAGGATTTTGTTTTGGGGTCTGGATGGGCTGGAAATTTTTTTAATGCTGGTTTTAAAGGTGAAATATCTTATTTTTTTGATAAAAATAAATTTAAAAATTCATTGAGTCTTTCCTCATCAATTGATTATTCTACTAAAAAAGGATGGTATTTTTTAGCCTCATATCTACTTAATTCTAATGGATTTACTGAATCTAATTTCTTGAGTCTCATTAATATAAATAATAATATTTTATCTGCTAAAAATCTTATGCCATCAAAGCACTCATATTTAATTCAAATTTCAAAATCAATATCTCCTCCTGTTAATGCCTCAATGTCAATATTATACGGACAGGGAATAAAATTACTTTTTTTATCTCCTAATATTTCTTATGAAATAAATTCTAGAGTAGATGCAGGATTAATAGGACAATTCTTTTATTTAGATAATTTTGGTGATTTTAAAAATATATTAAAAGGATATTTTTTACAGATGAGATATAGCTTTTAATTCAGTTTTTTTCTTTCCACATCTCATAATCAGCTTCATTCACCATATATCCCCAATGGAGAAGAGATTGCCTAACAGCTAGAGAAAATGATTGATCTTTAACAGATGTTTGTTTTTTATGAATTTTAGAATAAATATAATTTCTCCATCTTCCTTTTTCACCACAAAAATTATTCCACCTTTGAATTTGTCTTTTATCATCTTCAGTCTTCCTACCTAAGTAATATCTACAATACCATTGAAACCATCCTCTTGGGTCTTGGGGATGAATCCATCCTTTTTCCTCCCATTCCTCTTGAGATAAACCCGACTTTACATTAAAGTAATTTACCTTCTTAAGGTACTTTTCAGACATGAAATAAGATTTATCCAAATTTTCAAACCAATTCGAAGGGAATTCTTTATAATCAATATCAATTTTACCTCCTTCATTATTAAAATAAATGCCTCCAAATGAACCCATTTGTATTACTTCTTTAGGTGTGAGGTTGGGTGAAAAATTCATAACTAATTTAATTTTTCTAACTGAGATAAAATCTCATTAGCTTCTGCTAATTTCTTATCACTCTCTTTTCTGCTAGTATTAGAGAGTTTGTATGACTCTTTTAGAAGTCTGTTGTATTTCGAAAGTAATTTCTCTTTCTTCGATTTAAATAATCCAAACATATTTTTTTTTACGAAGGAAGAAATGAATAGTTTTTATAAGGTTTTTTGAGGTAGTGGATTTTTATCTCCAAAATATACTATTTCACAATTACAATCCATTTTAATGTATTTTTCAGAAATTTTTGATGTATTTGTATCAAAATATGTCAAGAAAAATGTCCAGTCCTCTAATAATATAACTCCATCAGAGGGAAGTCTTGAACCTATCTTAAATATCTCTTGAGAAATAAATTGCTCGCAATTCCTTGGATGAGAATAATAGCAATTTTTTTCTTCTTTATTTATAGAATTACAACTATTAGTTAAGAAAATCAGTACAATACCTAAAAACACAAATAAGTTGAATTTATTAGATAAAAATTTCATTTTTTTACTATTATTTTTTTGGAGTTTACCGAGCACATATTTTAGAAGCAAATTTAGAAAAATTGTTTATAATACAAATGACTGGAAAATAAATATCAAACCTATATTTAAGAAAGAGATCATTGCACTTTTCTCAAATATTTATCCTAATAATACCGAGTATTTGAAGGTTAGAAATTTTTACAGATTCTATCTCTTGATCTATTTATTAATCTTTTTAATCTATTCATTTATATGAATTTATTGATAATTATTCACCTCTTATCAAATAGCTTTCTTATAGCTATTATTTATCAGACCCAACTTATTACTTACCCAACATTCTTAGAAATAAGCACTAAGAAATTCAATAAATATCACACAAATTATGTGAATGTTATAACTTATTTAGTTGCTCCTTTTATGATTCTAGAATTATCAACTCTTGTTGTTATTATCTTCTATAATAAAGATTTTTTATTAATTAAATCTTTATTGATATTGACAGTAATTTGGTTGGTTACTTTTATTGTTATGGTGCCCATTCATAATAATATCTCTAAAAAATATGAATCATCACAAATTAGGAGATTAATAAATTATAATTGGATAAGAACCGTCCTATGGACTTTAAAATTTATTGTTGTTTTTTATTTATTATATGATAAAATTATCTGATTCAGAAATTGATAGAATTATTCAGATGTGTTGGGAAGATAGAACTCCATTTGATATGATTAAAAAACAATTTAATTTGACTGAAAAAGAAATTATTTCTGTGATGAGAAATAATTTAAAAGAAAAATCTTTCTTAAGATGGAGAAAAAGAGTTGATTCGAGAAAGACCAAACACATGATTTCAAGTCAAAGTGAAATGAAAAGATTTAAATCTGCGGCTCAAAAACAAATTTCATTTAACAAATCAAAATAAATTTTAGCCATATTCTAATCCTATCAATTTAAGATTTATATTGTTATTACTTATATTCGTAAAAATTAAGAAATTACCATGAGAAAGTTCTATCTAATTATTCTTTCATTTTTATTTCATATCTCTCTATTTTCTCAAAATGTAGATTTTATAGAATATGATTTAGATAATGGGATGCATGTTATCCTTCACCAAGATAAATCAGTTCCTATTGCTGTGACTTCTATTATGTATCATGTTGGAGCAAAAGATGAAAATCCTAAAAGAACTGGTTTTGCTCATTTTTTTGAGCATCTTTTATTTGAAGGGACAAAAAATATAGCAAGAGGTGAAATGGATAAAATAATTGAGAGAAATGGAGGATCCTATAATGCTAATACTACTCAAGACAGAACATACTATTACGAACTCTTACCTTCTAATAAAGTTGAGCTTGGATTATGGATAGAGTCGGAGAGATTATTACATCCTGTTATTAATCAGATTGGGGTAGATACTCAAAATGAAGTTGTTAAGGAAGAAAAGAGATTAAGGGTAGACAACTCTCCCTATGGTCAGTTATTAGAGCAAATAGTTCAAGGTTTATTTGTAAAACATCCTTACAGATGGACAACTATAGGCTCAATGGATCATCTTGATGCCGCAACCCTTGAAGAGTTCTTAGAATTCAAAGAAAAGTTTTATGTCCCAAATAATGCTGTTTTAGTAGTTGCCGGAAATTTTGATATAGATGATATTAAAGTTAAAGTACAAGATTATTTTGGATCAATCCCAAGAGGTAATGACGTACCAAGGGTTAATGTTGTTGAAGATCCGTTAAATGGGGAGAAAAAAAGATCATTTAATGATCCTAATATTCAAATACCTATGGGTCTAGTCTCCTATAGAACTCCCTCGATGAAAAGTAGAGATGCATACGTTCTTGATATGATTTCTTCCATTTTAAGTGGAGGTAAAAGTTCTAGACTCTATAAAAAAATGGTAGATGAAAAAAAAATATCATTGCAAGTACAAGCAGTAAATCTTTCTCTTGAGGATTATGGAGCTTATGTCATTTTATCTTTACCTGTAGGAGAAAATTCATTAAAAACATTATATGAGAATATTGACGAAGAAATTGAAGTGCTAAAGTCAGAACTTATAAGTGAGAGGGAATATGAAAAATTGCAAAATATTTTTGAAAATAATTTTGTGAATTCCAACGCGTCAATGGCTGGAATTGCAAACTCATTAGCAAGAAATTATATGTTATATGGAGACACAGATTTAATTAATTCTACAATAGAAATTTATAGATCTATTACAAGAGAGGAAATTAAAGATGTTGCAAATAGATATTTAAATAATAATAACCGAGTTCTTATTGACTATTTACCAAAAGACTCACAATAGAAAAATAATTTAAAATGAAAAAGATCTCATTAGTTTTAATTTTTATACTTTTTTCAGGTATAGTTTTTGCTCAGATTGATAGGACAAAACCTCCTCAATCTGGACCAGCTCCTGAAATTAATTTAGGAAGACCTAAAACCTTTTCTTTAAAAAATGGACTGAAAGTTATTGTTGTTGAAAATTCAAAATTGCCTAGAGCATTTGCTAATCTTGAAATTGATAATTACCCCGATTATGAAGGTAAATTAAAAGGTGTCTCAAATATGGTTAGCTCAATGATGGGTAATGGAACAGAAAATCAGTCTAAGGAAGAATATAATGAAGAGATAGATTATATGGGCGCTACTCTCTTCCTCTCTTCAAGTGGTGGATATGTTTCTTCCTTGAAAAGATACTTTCCAAGGGTTTTAGAGATGATGTCAGATGGATTACTTAATCCTATTTTTACCCAGGAAGATTTTGATAAAGAAAAAAATATTCTTTTAGATAATATAAAGTCTGTTCAAAAAAGTGTACCTGATATTGCTGATCAGGTAACAGGAAAATTATTTTATGGATCAAATCATCCGTTCGGAGAATTTTCTACAGAGCAAACAGTTAATAATATTTCCTTACAAGATGTTGTGAAGTATTATGAGACTTTTGCAAAACCAAATAATTCTTATCTCACAATTGTAGGTGATGTTAACTATGAAGAAGTTAAATCATTAGTTGAGTCATTATTTGGAAAATGGAAAAAAGGAAAATTGCCAAAATATGAAATGCCAGTTGTTGGTGATATTCAAAAATCAGAAATTAATTTCATTGATATGTCAAATGCTGTTCAATCTGAAATTATAGTTGGTAATATTATAAATATATCTATGTCAGATCCTGATTTTTTTGCTTTAAGGTTAGCAAATCAAATTTTAGGAGGTTCTGGAGGCAGATTATATGAAAATCTAAGAGAAGATAAAGGGTTTACTTATGGTGCTTACTCCTCTGCATCAACAAGCAGATATGTTAGTACATTTTTAGCAAGTGCTAGCGTCAGGAATGAAGTTACTGATAGTGCAGTTACTGAAATAGTTAATGAAATTTTTAGAATTAATTCTGAAGATGTCTTAGAATCTAAACTAGAGTCAGTAAAGCAAAAGTTTATTGGTAATTTTATTATGTCGACAGAGCAGCCATCAACTATTGCAAATTTTGCCACAAATATTGATAAGTTTAATTTATCTTCTGACTTCTATGAAAAATATCTTGATAATTTTCAAAAAGTAACTGTTAATGATATAAAAAGAGTTTCAAATAAATATTTTAAAAAAGAAAATCTTAGAATAATAGTAGTTGGTAGGGGTCAAGAAGTATTATCTAGCTTAGAAAAATTACCATATGAAATATCATATTACGATAAAGAAGGAAATAGTACAGACAGACCAAATTACTCTATACCTTCTGATATTACTGTAGAGTCAGTTTTAAATAAATATTTAGATGCAGTTGGTGGAGTGGAAAAAATTAATCAAGTTTCAACAATTAGTATGTTAGCAGAAGCGGAAGTTCAGGGAATGAAGCTTCAGATGGTAAACATACAATCTAAGCCAAATAAACAAGTTACTATGATGATGATGATGGGAAATACTATGATGAAAATGGTTTTTGATGGTGAGAAAGGATCTATTAGTCAACAAGGAATGAATAGTCCATTACCCGACGATCAAGCTTTAGAAATGAAAAACTCAACTCTACCATTTGAGGAAATAGGATGGTTAAAAAATTCAAACATAAAATTTAGCTCAGTAGACGAGGAGAACGGAAAAACTTTACATGTTTTACAGGTATCTGACAATAATTATGTTGCTTACGATGCTGATACAGGATTAAAATTTAAACAAACTCAAGTCGTTGAAGCTCCTGATGGATCAACTATATCCCAGGTCACATACTATGAAGATTACAGAGAGGTAGATGGAGTTTTCTTCCCTTTTCTTATTAAAGCTCCAATTGGTCCTCAAAGTTTAGATTTTAATGTTGTAAATATATCAGTTAATCCTACGGTTTCTGATTCAGATTTTGTTCTCGAAAATTAATAATGAATCAGAGTACTAGTTTCCTGAAAGACTTATCTCTTAATGACTTAAATCTAGGCACTAGTACAGGTATCAATTGGATAAAATCGGATGGGGATAGCAGAGATATATTTTCTCCTGTAGATGGAATGAAAATTTCTTCTGTTATTGAAACCGATGAAAAATCCTACGAGAAAATCATAGAGGTAGCTTCTCAGTCATTTATAAATTGGAGAAAAGTTCCTGCACCTAAAAGAGGGGAGGTAGTCAGAAAAATAGGAAATGAATTAAGAAAAAAGAAAGATGCATTAGGTAAACTTGTTTCATACGAGATGGGGAAATCATTACAAGAGGGATTGGGAGAGGTTCAGGAAATGATTGATATATGTGATTTTTCAGTAGGGCTATCTAGACAATTGTATGGCTTGACTATGCACTCAGAAAGACCTAATCATAGAATGTATGAGCAGTGGCATCCTTTGGGAATCGTAGGAATCATATCGGCTTTTAATTTCCCGGTTGCTGTCTGGAGCTGGAATGCTATGATTGCTATGGTTTGTGGTAACGTTTGCGTTTGGAAACCATCAGAAAAAACCCCACTTTCTGCTATTGCAACCCACAATATTATTTCAAAAGTTCTTCAGGAGAATAAAGCGGAAGGAGTTCTTAACCTTGTTACAGATTGTTCTGATCAGATATTAGGAAAGAAAATTGCTCAAGATAAAAGAATATCTCTTGTTAGTGCAACTGGATCAACTCGGATGGGTAAATCAGTTGCTGAAGTTGTTGGAAAAAGATTAGGAAAAACTCTTTTGGAATTAGGAGGTAATAATGCCATGATTATTTCTAAGGATGCTAACTTAAATATTGCTATCAGAGGGGCTGTTTTTGGTGCAGTTGGTACAGCTGGTCAAAGATGTACAACAACTAGAAGATTAATAATTCATGAGTCAATATACGAAAAATTTAAAAATCTCTTAATAAAAGCTTATAACCAAATTAAGATAGGTGATCCTCTAGATGAAACAAATCATATGGGACCCCTAATCGATAAACAGGCTGTTAGTATGTATGAAAACGCCATAAGTAATATCAAGCTTGAGGGTGGTAAAGCTCTAATTGATGGAAAAGTGCTATCGGGCAAAGGTTATGAATCTGGATGCTATGTTACTCCAGCAATTTTTGAAGTAAAAAATGAGTATAGTACAGTTCAGACAGAGACTTTCGCTCCAATTTTATACTTGATTAAATATAAAAATTTAGATGAGGCTATACGTATTCAGAATGACGTACCACAAGGACTTTCTTCATCAATAATGACTTCTAAAATTTCTGAGGCAGAAGAGTTTTTATCTTCAGCAGGATCAGATTGTGGAATTGCTAATGTCAATATAGGCACTTCTGGTGCAGAAATTGGTGGAGCATTTGGTGGAGAAAAAGAGACTGGAGGTGGGAGAGAATCTGGCTCTGATTCATGGAAAGCATATATGAGAAGACAAACTAATACAATTAATTTTTCTGATGACTTACCTCTAGCGCAAGGAATAAAGTTTGATTTATAGAAATTTTAGAATTATATTTTAAAAATATTCTAAACAGTATTATTTTATTTATTTTTTTTAAATTACCCTCTTTGGTAAACTAAAAATTATTAACATGAAATACTTAATTACATTACTTTTGACAGGAATCTCTTTTGGTCTTTTTTCTCAAGACAACTGGGATCCAACTGATCATGAAATTGCTACTTGGCAATTTAGAAAAATTAGTGATTCAGATGCAGCTAATTTTTTATCGAATGAGAATAATATCTACAGGCAAGTTGTAAAGAAAGCGATTGCTGATGGTAAAATGAAGCATTGGGGGCTATTAAGAAAAGTTAGTGGAAACACCTCCGATGGACATAATTATTTTTTTTATAATGGTTTTGAAAAATTAGAAGATATTGACAATAACTGGTGGGGAGATTCAGGTCCATCTTTTGGATTGAAGCCTGTTAAAGATGCAGGTGTTTTAGGTACAGCCTATACTACTCCAGCTATTCAGGTTTTTCCAGAAACTCCAAAGCCAGGTAATTATATAAAAATTAATTATGCAAATCCAACAAATGTAAGTGAGTTTGTAAATCTCCAAAACACAATTTGGAAGCCATTTATTACAAAGTATGTTAATGAAACTAATTCTGGATGGGCAGGATGGGAAATTCATCAAGTAGTTTCTCCTACAGGTTTAGGTTACAATTGGAGTGTTGCTACTGTTGATCATTTTACTTCAATGAGTGCAGCTCTAAGTCCATTCCCTAGTGATGTAGTAGTTCCTGAGGGTTTAACTCAAATAAATGAATTACTTCCTAATGGACAGTTTTATAAATCAGTTATTTATCAGGTAGTTTTTTACGAGGGAACTGATTCTAGTAAATAATTTTTTTTCCTGACTTAATAAAAAGCTTCTAATTTTTAGAAGCTTTTTTTTACATATTAACTCTAAATCCAAGTAGAGTATCAGTCTCATTCGCTATAAAAGGAATGTGTGGTCGAGATTGAATTCTTGAGTTAAACTTTATAAAAATAGTTGTAGATTTTGAAATAATATAATTTAAAGTACTATCTATAAATACTCTGTGATCTCTTAAATAGTTATGTTTCCATTGAGAGTAAATAACTGAAACTAAATTCCAATTCTCATTTAATTTTAATCTAGTAAATACATTAAATGATAATCTAATATTGTTATAAGCTTTGGAAGGATATTCAATAGATGATGGAAAATCATCTTTTTGATTAATAACATAGCTAGGGTATTTTTCATTTTCATAAAATGCACCGTATGCAATATCTATGTACCCAGAGTTTTCAGATGGAGTAATTCTATTTCTAACTCCACCGCCAACTAAAAATCTTCTATCTAACATAGATCTCATGCTTTTCCCTAGTTGAATGAACATAAAAATAGAGTGCTGTTTTTCTAGGTTATAAAAATTATTAAATCTCAATTGACCAGCAATTGCATTTTTAAACGAATTTCCATTAAATTTCTGAAAATCATTTGAGAAAGTCATTCTCCATAAATTTTTTTCTTTAAATCTTGAGCCAATGGTTAAATTTGACCTAATCATTAAAAAATCAATATTTCCTTTTTTATAATCTCCCATTCCATCTAAAAATAAATGAAAAGCTGAATCTATTTTATTAAGTTTAGATTCAGTGTTTATTACAGTCTGTCCAAAGACATAAAATGAGAGAAAATAAAAACTTAGAAAAAAAATAGTTTTGTATTGCATGTCTTTCTTTCTCATAAAAAAAACCAAAATAATATTTATTATAATAATTTTTTTAATATTATTAAATTTATTCAACAGATTAAACTATGAATGATCCTATAATTCTAATTAATCAATCTTTAAGAGAAAAAATTATTTATGATTTAAGTCATAAGTTACATCCAAATTATACATATCATAACTTGGATCACACATTAAGAGTTATAAATGCTTCTTACCAAATAGCTAATTATTATAAGATTGAGAAAAAAGAATTAACTATCTTATTAACTGCAAGCCTATTACATGATTATGGATTTATTCAAACTCATGAAAACCATGAGGAAATTGGAGTAAGGCTTTCTAAAGAAATCCTTCCTAACTATAATTTTTCTTTAGAAGATATTCAAAAAATTGAATCTTTAATTTTAGTTACTAATTTATCAAAGAAACCTAATAATTTACTCGAGTCTATAATACGAGATGCAGATTTAGAATATCTAGGTTCAAAAGATTTTAGTCTAATCTCCCCATTATTGATGGATGAATGGTTTAATTGTGGGATAATAAAAGATGATAAAGAATTTCACAAAATTCAATATGATTTTTTAAATAGACACTTCTTCTATACAGATTTTATGGCAAAAGAATTCAACAATCAAAAACAGAAAAATATTTTGGTTGCTAAAAAGATATTAGACTCACATCAATAATAATTCAAGTAGCACGGAGATAATTAAAGTACTAAATGAGTATATCATAAACCTTATTGCTTTTGTCACATTTACGTATTTATCTGATGCAATAACCCCATTTATAAATGCTTGTTCAGCTAATAATTCTTTAAGTTCTTTTTCATTATCCATAACACTTATTAATTCCTTGCTGTAAACATCAGCTTCTTTATAATAAAAATTAATATCATGGAAGAAGAAAACAGATTTTTTTAATTTTTGATTTATTCTTGGAATATAGGTTTTAAATGCAAAGAATATAGATGATAGAGTAAAAAATATAAATGCTAGAATTAAAACATAAAATAAATATTTGAATCCCTCTGGTATATATAGTTTGCCACTTACATCATAGGCTAAACCAAAGACAAGTCCATACGCCGTCAAAATTAAAGAAGCTTTGAGCTCTGAGTGTTGAATATGATGAACGTTATAATCAATTAATTGCCAATAATTGGAGATGATATTTCTTCTTTCCATATAAGTAAATCTGAAGTATTAAAATATTATGTTAAAATATATAATTAATAGAAATTCAGAAACTTTTGATTATTATTCTTCTCTAATTGAAAATAATTAAATAATTTGAAATGAAAATATATTCATTCGATTCTTAAATTTTGAAATCACATTTTATACTTTTTCTATTAATTATAATAAATAGTTTACTTGTAAAATCACAATCCTTTTTAGATGTATCGGACTATGATTTTGAGAAATATGGTGTTGAACAAGGTACTGCAATGGATGGATCAAATTATATTTTTCAAGATAAACTTGGATACATTTGGATTGGCTCACAGAGTGGTATGGATCGATTTGACGGATATAATTTTACAAATTTTTCCAGTATTTTATCTGACTCCTCTTCAACTAATCTCAAATGGGTAAATTTTATCACTGAAGATTCTAAAAGTAATATTTGGGCTTCAGACCAGATGGGTAATATTTCAAAATATGATAGATTTAATCAGAAGTGGAATAATTTTTATCCTATTTATAAGGATTCTTTAAATTCTGTCCCTCCAGGGAATAATCTTATGTTTTTCCCTCAACCAAGATCAATTCTAATTTCAAATGATGATCGATATGCATATGTTGCTGTATTCGGATTTGGTTTAATTAGAATCGATTCTGATACAGGAGATCAAAAATTTTATCAAAATGATTTTAAATTTTTGAATTGGGCCTTAATGCAAGAAGAAAAAATATATCATGAAAATTATTTTAAGATGATTAATGATATGAAATGGATTGATGATAAAAATATTTTAGTAGCTACTGCAAATGGGTTAAGAATTTTTAATACAGATGAAGAGAAATACATTAAAAATATTTTTTCAATTAATAAAGAAACCCCTTTAGACCAATATGAAAAAATAAAGCTAGATGTCAATTATATTCAGCTTATAGATAAAGAAAATGCTTGGGTTTCTACGTTTGATGGACAGGTTTTTAAGATTAATCTTACTGATCAAATTAAAGAAAATTACTCTTTAAAAACAAAAATTTCTGATTCAGGAGCACTAGATTTATTTTATGATAAGAATGATAATTTATTATGGATTAATATACAAAATGTTGGTATAGATGTGCTTGATATAGAATCTGAGAATGTTGTCTTACTCAGAGAAAACAATTCATCTTTATCAGGAAGAGTTTTTAATAATATAATTAAAGACAATCAAAATAATATTTGGATTTCCAGTGCTACCGAAGGTGTTTTGAAATTTGATCCAGGTAAAAGAAAGTTCACACCATATCTTAGGGATTATCCTAGTGATCTTTCTTTAGGTTTTGGTGTTGTTTGGGGTATGACATTTGATAATGATGGAAATCTATGGGTTTCAACTAGAGAGCCAGGAGGGGGAATTCTTAAGATTGATTTTAAAAATAGAACAAAAAAAATGTATTTGCGAAATAATAGTAATCAGACTAGAATACCTCAACTTTTTACCGATAATATTGGTTCAATTTGGGCTTTTCAAAATCAAGTTTTATATGTCAAGAATGTAGATTCTGAAAAATTTAAAAGAGTTGGTACTTATTTTGAAATAAGAAAAGACTCAAGTCAAATAAATAGATTTTTTGATCCATATAAAACTATGAATGGAGACATAATTTTTCCCGGTCCGAGACTAGCATGGATGGTTGACTCTGAAGGAAATGGAAAATTTGAAGAATATAAAAAAATAACTAATAACATTAATGGTCCTATTACTGGGTTTCATAGAATTGATTCATCAAATACATTTATTATTACAGATAATTCAATTTTTTTATGGAATGAATTAGAAAATACTTTTAAAGATTTAGTCCCTACTAAAAAAGATCTTTTGAAAAAGTATTTAGAATCTTACCAGATTCCAGCCGTATATTATAATGAGACATTATATTTTGGCACTTACGGAAATGGTATACTTTTTGTGAATATAAAAACAGAAGATATTGGCTTTATAACATCAAATGAAGGCCTACCAAATATGTATTTATATAACATGTTTAAAGACAAGAATAATAATTTCTGGATGTCATCTAATCAAGGAATTATTAAGTATAACCCAGAAAGAAAAATATTTAGAAAATATACTCCAGTAGATGGAGTTCAAGGCTTTGAATTTAATGCTAATACTTCTGCTATGTCAGAAGATGGATTTATTGCAATGGGAGGACTTGATGGAATGAATTATTTTTCACCAGAAAAAGTATCATCAAACTCAGAGCCTCCTAAAGTATTAATTCAAAACGTTAACATAGGACAAAAAAAATATAAAATTGATGCCTCAACATATATTAAAGAAGAAGAAATTAACTTTTCTGAAAATTCTATTTCTTTTGATTATGTAGCATTTAACTTTAGAAATACTGAAGAGAATAGATACAAGTATAAAATGGAAGGTTATGATAAAGATTGGATAGATGCTGATGACAGGAGATTTGTGAGTTATACTAATTTGCCAATTGGTTCATACACATTTAAAGTTCAAGGTTCTAACAATGATGGAGTTTGGAATGAAGAGGGTGCCTCCTTTACATTTACTATTCTACCTCCTTGGTATAGAACGTATTTGGCTTATGCTAGCTATTTAATTTTATTAGCTTTTGGATTTAGAGCTTTTGGTAAGTATCAAGCAAAAAAATCTCTTGAGAAAGCAGATAATCAAAGAAGAGCTGGAGAGTTAGAGGAAGCAAAGAAGATTCAACAAAGTATGCTTCCTAAAGTATTTCCTTCCTCAAAATTATTTGATGTTTCTGCAGGACTTGTCACTTCAACTGAAATTGGAGGTGATTATTTTGATTTCTTTGAGAAGAAAGACACTCTTTATGCTGTATGTGGAGATGCAACTGGTCATGGAACTGCATCAGGAATGATGGTGTCTATTATAAAATCTGGACTTAATGGCCTTCCAGCCTTATCAACTAATAAAGTATTATATGAGTTAAATAATATAGTTAAGAAGATTGACTTAGGAACTTTAAAGATGAGTCTTAATATCTGTGAGGTTACCAAAGATTCCATAACATTAAGTTCTGCAGCAATGCCTCCAATATATTTATATAATTCAAAATCAAAAAAAACAGAGGAGATTTTAATTAGAGGATTGCCACTTGGAGGATTAAAAAATGAAAATTTTGATATTGAAAAAAGAAAGTTTAATAAAGGAGATATATTAGTCATGTTATCAGATGGTTTACCAGAAGCAGAAAATAGTAATGGTCAGCTTTATGATTATGATAGAGTAAAAAAAATGATTACCAATAATGCTAAATTATCTGCTGATGAATTAAAAACTAAACTAATTAATGAGGTTGATATTTGGTTAGAGGGAAGAGTGCCTGATGATGATGTTACTTTCGTAGTAATTAAACAAAATTAAAACTATTTTAAAAGTTAATTGAGTTTATTGTTAAAATATTTATTACTCGTTATATTTAATTATGAATAAGAATAATCCAGTTGTTGAACTAAAATTACCAGTAATACCTGATATAGAATTGTCAGCTACTAAGACTGCTGAAGTTATTGCTAAACATATGAATTTATCTGAAGAAAAAACAGGTGAAATTAGTATGGCAATCATTGAATCTTGTATTAATGCATTTGAGCATTCTAAGACCAAAGAGATTTTTATACATTTTATTGTGTCTTCTGACAAACTAACAATAAAAGTTAAAGACAAAGGTGTTGGTTTTGATAAATCAAAAGTTGAAATACCCAACATCGATAATAAACTTAATACTGATGAGAGGAAAAGAGGATGGGGCCTCCAACTAGTTTCTGAGTTAATGGATACCGTAGAGTATGATAGCGATGAAACAGGAACAACTGTAACTATGACTAAAAAAAGAGAAGATAATGAGTAATCCTATTAAAAATGTTCAAGAAAATAATGGAGTAGTTATTATTGCTACAGAAGGTTATTTTAATAATGTTGCAGGAGATGCAGTATTAGAAGTATTTAATCAAAAACTTGAGGAGGGTAAAGTTAATTTTCTTATAGATATGAGCGACTCAAAAGTTGTAAATAGTATAGGAGTTTCTATCTTAATTGAAATTATTGAAAAACTTCAGAGTGTAGATGGAAAATTAGCTTTTACTAATTTAGCTTCCATTGTTGAAAAAACTTTTAATATTATGGGTATAACTAAATATTGTGAAGTTTATGACTCTGTAGACTCAGGAGTTGAAAAGTTATCTTAATAGTGAATGAGTGGCCCTGCTCCAAAAAGATCAGTTGAAGACTTAGAAAAGCAGCTTCTTAAAAAGAATAGGGATCTTAATGAAAAATATCTAGAGTTAGAAACTCTTTTAGATCTTACTAATACAATAAATTCTCTTGATGATCTTGATGATCTTTTCTTTAATGTATTAACCTTATCTTCATCTATTTTAAATTCTTCTAAAGGATTAATTTTATTGAAAAATGAAATTTCTAATATTTTCGATCCTGTTTCAGTTTTTAATTTAGATGAAGAAAAGATAAAAAAACAAATATTTAATGCAAGGTCAGGTTTTTTAAATAAACTAGAATCTGAAATGAAGTCTTTTATTATTAATAAAAAAGATAATTTCAATAATGATCTTTTTGATTCTCAATTTTCATTAATTAGTCCAATTATATATGATAAAAAATTAGTTGGTGCACTTATTCTATTTGATAAAGAAACAAGAAGTGGATTGTGCGATTTTACTGATAATGATCTAAAACTACTTGAAGCTATTTCTATGCAGACAAGCATTGCATATCAAAATATTAAATTATTAGAATCTCTCTTAAAATCTAAAAAACTTAATGATAATATAATGTCCTCTATTACCACTGGAATTATTGAAATTAATTTATTTGGAGAGATTCAGTTCACAAATACAGAAGCTGATAGGTTACTTGGTAAATCAAAAGAGGAGATTATAGGTAATCATTATATGATACTCTTTGAAAAAAATGATCAAATTATAGATTTAATTCAAAATGTTGAATCTCTTCAAAAGAGAGTTTTTGAAAATGAGTTTTTATTAAAATCAAAAAGTAAAAAAATTAGTGTTAATATTTCTTTTTCTCCTGTTTTTGATGAGAAAAAAGAATTTTCAGGTATTGTGATAGCAATTGATGATTTATCTAAAATAAATAAGATTAAATCAACATTCAAAAAGTATGTTTCTAAAAATATAGTTGATAGACTATTAGAGAATGAAGATTCTTTGAACTTGGGGGGTAAAGAAAGTGATGTTACTATTCTTTTTTCTGATATAAGAGGTTTTACAAGTATGTCTGAGAAATTAACGCCATCAGAAATTGTTAAAATTTTGAATAAATATTTTAAATCAATGATTGATGTAGTTTTTAAGTATAATGGGACTCTTGATAAAATAGTGGGAGATGAGTTAATGGTTCTTTATGGAGTTCCACTAAAGGGTGAGGGAGATACTATTAATGCTGTTAAAACTGCAATAGAAATGTTTAAAGCTCTAGATAAGTTCAATGAAAAGATAATTAAGGAAGGATATGAGCCTTTAAAAATTGGTATTGGAATAAATCAAGGTAAAGCTGTGTCTGGAAATATTGGATCAGAGCAGCAAATGAATTATACTGTCATAGGTGATACTATAAACCTTGGCGCAAGACTTTGTTCACATGCTAAATCAGGAGAAATTTTAATATCTAGATCTGTGAAAGATTTAATAGGTGATGAATTCAATTTTAAAAAAACACCTACTATAGAAGTTAAAGGAAAATCAAAACCAATAGATGTTTGGCTCTATAAACACTAGAATTAATCAGCTAACTTTTTGCAGACTACTATAGTAATATCATCTGGATTTTGAATCCCCTGAAGCCAATTTTCAGATAAATTAACTAGCTCATCTTTAATTTCTTCAGCAGTTTTTAAACAATTCTTTTCAATACATTCTTTCACTGCATCATAATCTAGTAATTCGCCATTATTGTTAGGAGCTTCAGGTAATCCATCTGAAATCATAACTAAAACATCTCCTTTAGAAAACTTTTTATCTAAAACTGTAAAGTCTTCAGTCATTAATCCACCTAATGGAAGGTTAGAAATTTGAATTTCATCTAATTTATTTTTCTTTTTTTCAAAATGATAAATTGGAGGCATTGCAGCAGAACTTAATTTCATGGATCCATTTTGAAAGTGAGCCAAGTTTAAACTCATTCTCAACCTTCCAATATCAACTTTTTTTATAATTTTATTAAGTGTTTTCATTATGTAGTTTGGATCTTTTGATTCTATCCCAAGAAGACCAGCTTTAGTAATTGAGACCATCATTCCTGAAGCAGTCCCATGTCCAGTAGCATCTCCACATATTACTAATAAGCTTCCGTCTTTAAACTCAATAAAGTCATAATAATCACCACCAACTTCTGTAGCACATTTTATGTAAGTACTAATATCAAGGTCTTTCCTCTTTGGCATTTCTTTTGCTAAAAGACCCATTTGAAGATTATGCGCCTCTTCTAACTCTTCCTCTTTTCTCTTATCTTCCATTAATTTTTTTGTCTTTTCCTGATTAATTTTTACATAGAAATAGATTGATGAAATTAAAATTATCACATAAGATATAAACGCATAGATAGTTAGATACCATGGCGGGGTAGCGGATATATTGTATTCTATTTGATTCTGACTTTCTATCCCAGAGCTGTTTGAAGATTTAATCCTTAATTTGTAATCTCCGTAAGAGAGTAAAATTTTATTATCAGAAAAATTACTTTTTGAAAATCCTGCACTTTGTATTATTATTTTTCTTTCTGTTCCAAGATTAGTCCATGTAGTATTAAGAGGTTCTAGTTTATAAAATAATTGAGTATTATTTGTTTTATAAAATGAAGGTGATGATAATGTGAACTCAATATAAGTAATATCATTAGTAAGATTTATAGTTGAATCTATAATTTCTAACTTTTTTTCATCATAATTCTCATCAATAATTTTAGATGACACTAAACTTATCAATGGACTTTCATAATCTATAAAAATATTGTAGAAATCTATTTTTTGTATATTATTTTCAGAAAAAACATATAAAAAATCATCAAAAAAACTTATGCCATTTTTTATGAAATTTTCAATGATTAAACCATCTTCATAATTTATATTTCTCAAGTTATTATTATTCCCATCAGTTAAAGAGGACATAACTTCAAAGTCAAAATAATTTATTCCTTTATCTGTTAAAATGAATAAATGTTGGTATGTTTTTAAAAACCCTAAAATATTATTTGATAATAATCCATTGAAAGTAGTAAAGTTTTTAAATCCTAAGGAATCATTTTCATATATGAACAGACCATCTCCATTTGTTCCTATATAAATTTCATTATTGTAATCTATCAGGCTGGTTATTGATGAACTTGTAATACTTGATTTATCATTGATATCAAAAATATAATGTTTTATTAAATCTAAATTTTTAGAGTATCTATATAAACCTGTATTTATGTTCGAAACCAATACCTCATCATTTGATAACTTAATAACAGAAGAAAACCCATTTGGTAGCTGATTTTTTGATCGTGGGTTATATTTGAAGTTTTTAAAAGACTCATTTTCAATATCAAGAATTGAAATGCCATTGTTTAGAGAAATCCATAGCTCTTTCTGTTCATTCTCATTAACAATCAAAGCCAGATTATTAATATTTCCGTTCAATAATGAGTTTGGCTCATCACTACTATGAGCATATGAATAAATATCATCAGTGTAAAGATCTATTACTGAAAGTTTATCTGTTCCTATATATAAATATTCATCTTCATCAAGGAATATAGATGCATTCTCTATTGATTCAACATCTATTAGCTCACTAAGGTCAAAAGAGTTATACAATTCATCTTCTTCATAAATTAATAATCTATAATTAGTTATTATTATCCTATAGTATTCATTTTCTTTAATAGATATTATTTTTTCATCTCTTTGAAGATCTTCATTTTTAGTAGTAATACTTTTAAGTTTTTCTTTAATTAAATAAACTCCTCTTTCTGTAGAGACGTAGAAAGCTCCTTTATAATTTTTAATATCTTTTAGATTAAATTCAGGAGGGAGAGATATTTCTATCTCACTGAAATCATTTCTGTTTTTTATAATTCTTTTGAAAGAGTTAGAAGATTGATTAAATACAATAAATTCATTATCTGTTATTTTATTAACTTTAGAACTTTCATAAGTATTAGTAATTTTTTTTGTTGATATTTCTTCTTCTGTTATACCTAAAATTATATAAATTCCATTTTCTGTATGAATATAAATATCATCATCATCTGAAAAAACATTATAAACATTTACATTGTTAAATGTTGAATAATTTTTTATTTCATTATTTATAGGATTTATTAATGATAATCCGTTTTCAGTAGATGCCAATATTTTTTCAGAAACAGTAAAGGTTTTGCCAGAAAATTTATTAGTTATATAAAATAAGTCATTAATTAAATTTGATCTTAGAGAGTTACTATTCTCAGATTCATAAAATCTTTTATTAATTTTAGTCTTTAAATTGTATTTATTTAACCCGTAACTTGTTCCGATCCAAATAAAATCATCTACTATTAATAGAATTTCATTTTGTTTATTACTGAAATTGGAAGATGATATTGAGAGAGGATTTCTAGGGTCAAATTTTAAATTGTTTATGGAGTAATTTTCAAGGTCAATTATATAAACCCCATCATTTTTTGAAGTTACATATAAATTTTTTTCATGATTTTTATGATGTACAGGAGAGGTAATGTCTATCCTCTGAAAACTATTTTTAGCATAAGAAAAAAAGTCAAGCCCTTGGTTTGATTTTATAAATGTCCCTTTATTATCTAATTGGAAAATTTCGTTTATGAAATTATTCGATATAGTTGTTCTATCAAATGGATTTGATTTAAAGATGGTATTTGTATTTCCATCAAATCTATTTAACCCTTCAGGAGTACTTATCCAAAAAAAGTTTTTATTATCTAAAAAAACAGAGTTAATTTTTTCAGATGATAAATCTGTAATTTCAAATTTTTCAATATTAAAGTTAGATTGAGAGAATGAATTATAGGTAATAATAAAAAGAAAAATAATTAGCTTTTTCATAAAAACCCCAACATTCTAGATCTGACTTAAAGCAAGTTCTCTAACTAGAGCTCTTGTATATCCGTAGAAATTTGCGTTAGCAATTCTATCAAGAATTTTAGATGCTTCTTCATTATTTCCAGTGCCTTTAAGAGATAAAGCGTAGAAATAATCATAGTACTCAACATCTAATTCTAAATATCCTACTGTCTGTCCAATATTTTTTTCAAACTCAACTTTTGCTTTCTCAAAATCCCCCTCATTAAGACTTATAATTCCATTCAGGCCATTATAATCATAAAGTGCCCATGGGGTATTTTTAATCTCAGAGTCTCCATATTCTTTTACTACTTTGAGTTTTGATCTTGCGTCATCATACCTTCCAAATAATACGTCATGCCATGCATAAAGTAAAGAAGAAAAATTATTAATAAATTTTTTTCTAGATAGGTATTGATCTTCAGTTAATGAAGCTTTAATAAATTCTAGATTTTTATTTTGAAAACTTAAATGTGTTGCAATTTCCTCTTTTGATTCATTTTCAAGTTGATTGTGAGAATAACATAAAAATTTAGCAAAATGAATATTAGCTAGTTGATTATTTTGAACATTAGTTGGTAAATCGAGACCTGGCATTTTTTCTATATATTCATCAAGAGCATCAATCGATCTATCAAAATCGCTATTATAAATATGTAAAGCGCCCATAAACCATAATGCTTGTCTCTGGTAAGAACCTAGTCCTTCATCGATATTTTTTCTAAAAAAATCTTCAGCTGTTGAGTAATTATTTAAAAATGTATTTGTTAATGCTAAGTAATGATTGGATGCGTAAACAGTGTAATTATCTTCTGATGGAATTTGACCAACCTGGGTATAATATTCAATTGCTTTTTCAAAATTACTTATACTTCTTTCATAGTTTCCGGCCATTGTGACAGCAAAAGAATTATTAGGATTGATTGAAATCATTTTGTCTATGTACTCTTTACCCTTTAAAATATCAATTTCTTCATTGGGTAACATGTTGCCTATTGTTCCTACAACTATATGTTTAGCCATTAAAAAAGCATAAGCAAGAAAGTTGTTCTTGTCAATCTCTACTGCTCTCTCAAGATCGGTAATAGCAACTTTAACATCTCCAATATACGATTGAGTAACACCGCTGTAAAGCCATACATGGTGATAGTCAGGGTATAATTCTTTTAATTTGTTAAACTCTTGAGCCGAAAGTTCAAACTCTGATGTCATAATATGGTAGTACGCTTTTATAAATAAAGCTTCCATTTCAGAGACTTTGTCAAGTGAGTTATTAACTATTTCACTAACTACTTCAATATTATTAGCTGTTCCTCTAGCAAATGGAGAGTTTAATAAAGCTTTTGCAAGAATAAAATCAGGGTCCTTATCAAGAGCAGATTTTAGTAATCCATCAACATTTTGACCATTTTGCTCATCTTCTTCCAGCGCTTGATAGAAAAGTGCTCTAGCTTCTTCTGATGCTGTAGTTGCTGTAATTAATTTTAATTGAACATCCGTATTTTGATTATTACATCCGAATAAAAAAAGTATAGTTAAAATAGATAGAAAAGATCTCATATTAGTTTGATTTTAATTTTATTTCAAATTAATATTTAACCTCAATAAATGCAAGAATAAAAAAAGATTAAGTTAGTTATCTAAGGTTATTGATTTTATTGAAAAAATCTTTTGTAATTGTGAAATATCTTCCATTTTCTTCATGAAGAGAGTTATCACCTTCTCCATTTTCGCTATGAAATTCAGTAAGATGATTTTTGAACTTTTCTATGTCTTTAATTTCATAGTCTTTTCCGTAATTATCTTTAATTACTATCTTTTTCACTTTTTTATTAAAACTTATGTAACAATTAGGATATTGATTCGTTATGGATATATCTTAATAGTTTGGTTTACGAAAAATACCCTCCCAATTGGAGGGATTTTTTTTATCCTTCATTCCCCGGATCTGGTAAAGGGACTGGCGTGTTTTCACACTCACTTGCCTTACAAGGGAGATTATCTTCAAATCCACATGAGCTCAATGTGAATGATATGAATAAAATTTTTAAGATTTTCATATAGTAAATTTAATTATAAAAAAACTACCAACCAATTCCATAATATGCTTTTACGCCATTGGGATAAATTCCTTCCACTAGCACACCGTCATCTTTAGGAAGTTGAGATAAGATAGTTGATAAGTCTTCAACATCTGAGATGGTTCTTTTATTAATTGAGGTGACTACAAACCCTTTAGTAATACCAGAACTTTTCCATTTTCCATTTTCTATCTCACTAACTTGTGCTCCTCCATCTATTCCTAACTTTTCCTTAAGCTCTTTAGGTACATCAGCAAATCGTGCTCCATCAATATTAAATGAATTACTTGATGCAACTACTTCTGTTGTTCCTAATGTGTTTTTTAATGTAGCATTTAAGGTTTTTGTCTTACCATCTCTGATATATGTAACTAATATTTTGTCTCCTGGTCTGTTTATAGCTACTTGCTCTTGTAAGTTAGATACATTCTTTATTTCAATTCCATTAATTTCAATAATAACATCGCCAGATTTAAGGCCTGCGTCGTCGGCAGCACCTCCCGCATTAACTCTATCTATTAATACGCCAGTTAGAATTGGTAAGTCTTTCTCTTCAGCCAGTTGAGCATTCACATCTAAAATGGTTATTCCTAGAAGGGCTCTTTGAACAACTCCATACTCTACTAAATCTTGATATACCTTTTCTACCAAGTTTGAAGGGATAGCAAATGAGTAACCTGTAAATGTTCCAGTTGGTGTAGCAATAGCTGAATTAATTCCAATAAGATTGCCCCTTAAATCGACAAGTGCTCCTCCTGAATTTCCGGGATTGACGGGTGCTTGGTGCTGAATAAAGGCTTCTATCTGTAAATTATTCCTATCTCTTAGTATTCCAATATTTCTTGCTTTAGCGCTAACTATTCCTGCAGTCACTGTTGATCTGAATTCAAAAGGTGACCCTACAGCTAAAACCCATTCACCAATTTCAACTTTATCGGAATTACCAAATTCAATAGTGGGGAGATCATTAGCATCAATTTTTAAAACAGCAATATCTGTTGTTGGATCAGTTCCCTCAACAGTTGCAATGAAAGTTCTATTGTCATTTAATAACACTTCTATCTCGCTTGCATTTTCAACGACATGATTATTTGTAATAATATATCCATCTCTAGTCATAATAACTCCAGATCCAGATCCTCTTCTCTGCGGCATTTCTCTCTCTCTATAATCATATCTTTCGCCAAAAAAATCTCTAAACATATCTTCAAATGGATTTCTAGTATTGGAATTTCTTCCTTCATAAGTTGTTCGGATATGAACTACTGCAGGAGTAGTTTTTTTAGATGTATAAATAAAATTTAATCCTTCTGGAACTACTACATCTGTAGTGTCATAGATATAATTTGCAAACTTTACATTTTTATTTTCTGAAAGACTTAGTGAAGTGCTTTCATTAGAAAAATACTTATAACCAGTTACTGAAGTTATTCCTCCTATTATAGAAAAAACTAACGCTAAAATTAAATTCTTCATATTTTATTTTAATCAAAAAATTATTTTTACAAATGTAGCTATAGGTACGAAAAAATTAATTTCTTATTTTTTAAATTAACATTGTTTAACATAAAAAAAAGGTGGAATCACCCACCTTCTTTAGCTCTTATTTATAGAGTAAATTATTTAATTTGAATAGTCTTCTTAATTATTGACTTTTTATCTTTTTTAACAGATATAACTAATATACCATTATTATATTCAGCGTTTATTTTGTTTTCGTCAATATCTTCTGGTAACTGAAAAGATCTTGAGAATTTACCATATCCACTTTCAATAGAATAGTAATTTTCATTTTTATTTTCAAATTTTCTTTCACCAGAAACAGTAAGATATCCCTTATTTATTTCAATTGATAAGTCATTTTTATCAATTCCTGGAACAGCAAATTCAAAATTAAATGAATCTTCTGTTTCCGATATATCTACTTTTGGAGAAAAATCATTTTGATATTCTGTATTAAAAAAGTTTTCAAAAAAATTATCAAACAATAATGGCCTTGCATAATTATTTGATGGTCGTAAAATTAATTGTCTCATATTGATTTATTTTAAAATTAACATCAATTACACTTAATGAAAAAACCGTACCATAGTGAAAAAATTATAATTAAAATGACAATATGTCACTAAATTAAAAAATAATAAAAATATTATGTCATAATGTCGTATTTTATTTTTTTTTTTTATTTATTAATAACTATTGCACATTTGACTACGAAAAATTAATATTGCATTCAATTATATGCCTTCTTAGCTCAGTTGGTTAGAGCAGTAGACTGTTAATCTATTGGTCCTAGGTTCGAGTCCTAGAGAAGGCGCCATATCATATTATGCGGCTTGACTTTTCTATGTCTAGCCGTTTTTTTTTATTTTAGTTTTATTGAAAAGTTTTGATATTATTATCTGGGGAGCAACATCTTTTACTGGGAAGCTAGTAACTGAATATTTATTTAATAAATATGGATCCTCAAAAATAAAATGGGCTATAGCAGGAAGGAATTTAGAGAAGTTAAAAAAAGTAAGATCTCATTTAGCCGATGAAAATATACCAATATTTATTGCAGATAGCTTTGATGAAGAAAGCTTAGCCAAATTAGTTAAGAATACAAAAGTTGTATGCTCAACTGTAGGCCCTTACTCATTATATGGGTCAAAACTTGTGCAACTATGTGTTGAGAACAGCACAAATTATTGTGATATAACTGGGGAGGCTCATTGGATCAGAAACTTGATTGATAACTTTCATAAAGAAGCAGAATCCAAAAAAATAAAAATTGTAAATTCTTGTGGTTTCGACTCAATTCCTTCAGATATGGGTGTCTATTTTATTCAAAATGAAATAAAAAAACTTTATAAGATCTATGCAAAATCTATTAAAATGAGAGTTGCAGGTATAAGAGGAGGAATTAGTGGGGGAACCTATGGTAGTATAAATAATTTATTAAAAGAAGCATATGCTGATATGAATGTATTTAAAGTATTAAATAATCCATACGGACTTAATCCGAAAGATATGATGGAGGGTATGGATAAGAAAGATTTACAAAAAATTGTTTTTGATAAGGAATCGAACTCATGGATTTATCCATTTATTATGGCAGGGATAAACACAAAAATAGTGAGAAGGAGTAATGCTCTATCAAATTTTAAATATGGCAAAGATTTTAGGTATGAAGAAGCCATGATGTCTGGTAAAGGTATTCGTGGTTTCTGGAAAGCAGTCTTAGCTGTAATTCCTTTAGCTATGGTTGGTTTAAACCCTAATTCTTTCTTAAAAAAGATTATTAACTCATTTATGCCAAAGCCTGGTGAGGGTCCTGGACTTGAGAAAAGGAAAAATGGTTTCTATAATTTAAGATTTTACATAACTATTGATGAGAAGAAAAAAGCTTTTGCTAAGGTAATAGGAGATAGTGATCCTGGATATGGTTCAACATCAAAAATGCTTGCCGAATCGGCTCTATGTTTAGCATTTGATAAATTACCTGAAAATTATGGTGTAGTGACTCCATCTTTTTCGATGGGAGATAAACTTCTCCATAGATTAAATGAAAATGCTGGACTAAAATTTGAGATATTCATTAAATGATTTCTTTAAATTATATCATTATTCTATTTGTTCTTTTTTTCAAAACTGAAAATTTAAATTATTCTGAAAAAATCCCTGACTCTAATTTATGTATTGAAATGATATATATTCCTGGAGGAGAATTTAAGATGGACACTGAAAATACAAACTCGGAGACAAGGGTATCATCTTTCTGGATTTCAAAATATGAGATAACATGGGAGATATATAATTTATTTATGGAGTATGAAGAAAACAATAAATTAGAATTTATTGTTGGAAATGAAAAAATTATGGTTGATGGAATCAGTAAACCCACAACACCTTACACAGACATGACTTTTGGGATGGGAAATGAAGGATTCCCAGCTGTAAATATGACTCATTTTGCAGCATCAAAATTTTGTAAATGGCTCTCTTTTCAAACCGGTAATTACTATAGACTACCTACTGAGGCAGAATGGGAATATGTCAGCAGATCTCAAATAAATGATGATATGGATGAGATAGATAATTATGCATGGCATAAATACAACTCAGGTGACAAGTATCAAAAAGTAGGTCAAAAAAAACCTAATAAATGGGGTATTTATGATATGTTTGGGAATGTATCTGAATGGGTAGCTGACTCCTATGATGAGAATATTTTTAAATCAAAACAGTTGAGGTCTGACCCTTTTATTTTTAATGAAAGTAAGTACCCAAAAGTTTATAAAGGAGGATCTTGGAATGATAAACCAGATGTTCTTCTACCTCACAAAAGATTTTATTCTACTAGTAGACTCCAAGAAAGAGATCCACAAATACCAAAAAGCAAATGGTGGAATACTGACGCTCCACATATTGGCTTTAGAATAGTAAGAGTAGAAAATGTAGATTCAAAACCTCTAAGAGATTTGTTTTGGAATAATTAATAAATGTGTATAAATTATTAATTCGACTAAATAACTAATAGGATGAAAAAAGAATCAAGAAGAAGTTTTGTTAAGAAGACAGCTGCAATGACTAGTGGTGTTTTAGCAAGTAATGTTTCATTTCAATCTTTCGCTAATGTAAATGAAAATAAAAAACTAAAATTAGCCGTTGTTGGATGTGGAGGAAGAGGGTCGGGAGCAGTTGTTCAAGCATTAAATGCTGATGATAATGTAGAACTTATTTCTATGGCTGATGCTTTTAGAGATAGAATTGATTCTAGTCTTAAAAGTATTCAAGATCACTTTGGAGATTCAAAAAAAATAAAAATAAAAGAAAAAAATATTTTTAATGGATTTGATTCTTATAAGAAGGCAATTGATTTATGTGATGTTGTAATCCTTACTACTCCACCTGGTTTTAGACCTCTTCACTTTGAGTATGCTATTAATCATGGAAAACATGTTTTTATGGAGAAACCAGTTGCTACTGATGCAACTGGAGTTAGGAGAGTTTTAGAATCAGCAAAAAAAGCAAAACAAAATAATTTAAATGTTGTTGTTGGTCTTCAAAGACACTATCAAAATAAGTACACTGATTTGTATGATAAAGTAAAGTTGGGAGATATTGGAAAAATTATATCTGGTCAAATATATTGGAATGATGCTGGTGTATGGGTAAGAAAAAGAGAGCCTAATCAATCGGAATTAGAATATCAGATGAGAAATTGGTATTATTTTACTTGGATTTGTGGAGATCATATTCTTGAACAACACATTCATAATATTGATGTAGCAAATTGGTTCATTGGTGAATACCCCTCTTTTGCTCAAGGTATGGGTGGGAGAGAGGTAAGAAATGGTATTGATCATGGACAGATTTTTGATCATCATTTTGTTGAATTTCATTATCCAAGTGGTACAGTTATTTCAAGTCAGTGTAGACATCAGAAAGGAACTGAAAGTAGAGTTGATGAAGTTTTTCAGGGGTCAAAAGGAATTGTTTCTTTAGGAAAAGGAGAAGTTTTAAATTTGAATGGAGAAGTTCAATATAAATATCCTAATTCTTGGTCTGAAGATCCTAATCCCTACCAAGTCGAACATGACAAGCTGTTTCAATCAATAAGAAATGGTGATGTAATTACAGATGCTGAGAATGCTGCTTTTAGTACTCTTTCTGCTATCATGGGAAGAATGGCTACTTATACCGGTAAGAAAATAACTTGGGATGAAATTTTGAATTCTAAAGAGAACCTTGTGCCAGATAATCTTTCTTGGGATTCTGAGGCACCAACTCTTCCTAATGAATTTGGGAAGTATAAAGTAGCTATACCAGGAGTTACAGAATTTATTTAATTAGTAATTTATGAAAAGAAGAAATTTTGTTAAAAAAATAGGAGTGGGTTTCACAGCTAGCTCCATTTTTTCAAATGCAGGAATTTCTAAAGCTATTGCTGAAAATACATTTAAATTAAATTATGCTCCACATCTTGGGATGTTTAAAAATACTGTTGGAGAAGACCCTATAGATCAAATTAATTTTATGGCTGACGTTGGGTTTAGAGCTTTTGAAGATAATAATATGAAACAAAGATCTATTTCTCTTCAAGAGAAGATATCGAGTACATTAATAAAAAGAAATATGAGAATGGGAGTATTTGTTGCTCATAAAATTTATTGGAATGAACCAAATCTAACAAGTGGTGATGAAAATTATAGGGATGAGTTTTTAAATCAAATAAAAGAATCAGTAGATGTAGCAAAAAGAATAAATGCAAAGTGGATGACTGTAGTTCCTGGGTATTTGGACTTGAGAAAAAATATGTCTTATCAGACATCCAATGTGATAGATACTTTGAAGAGAGCATCAGATATTTTAATGCCTCATGATTTAGTTATGGTTTTAGAACCATTGAATTTTAGAGATCATCCAGGATTATTTCTCACTAAAAGTCCTCAAGCATATCAGATTTGTAAATCAGTTAATTCTTCTTCATGCAAAATACTATTTGATATATATCATCAACAAATTCAAGAAGGGAACATTATTCCTAACATAAGGGATACTTGGGATGAAATTGGTTATTTTCAAATAGGAGATAACCCAGGAAGAAAAGAGCCAACAACAGGTGAATTAAATTACAAAAATATTTTTCAATTTATTTCTTCAAAAGAATTTGATGGTATTCTAGGTATGGAGCATGGCAATTCAATTTCTGGGATAGAAGGAGAGAGTGCTTTAATAGAAGCTTATAAGCAGGTAGATTCTTTCTAGTTACCGAGATGGTTTTCCTGATTTCCAACTAAAAATAACTTTGTTTGTCTTCCATTAACATATCGGAATCCTTTCTTCTCAAATACACCAGCTTCTTCAAGCATTATCCTTATTTCTTTATTCCATTCCTCAATAAAAACTTTAGTATTTAACTCAATTGCGTAAACTGTATTGTAATTCATTGGAAAATCTCCGGTACCTGGTACTCCATCTTGAGAATCCCACATCCCTAAAGTAGTTCCAGCTGAGTGACCATAAGTTCCAAGTGGGTGAGTATAAATCTGAGGTTTTAATCCTTCTTTTCTCCCATTTTCTAAAGCTTCTTTTAAAATTTCATTACCTGTTTTCTTATAGGCAAATAAATCAGTAAAAATATCTTGAACTCTATTCCCATCTTCAAGTGCTTTCTCTAAATAGCTAGGTGCTTTTGATTCATCAGATTTAAGGACATAAGCTAATTCTTGGCAATCAGTGTTTAAGGTTAAATAAGTGATCCCAAAATCACAATGAAGTAAATCTCCAGGAAGAATTATATCAAATTTTGATTCACCATCAAAAGCATAAAGATCGCTTTCTTCATTTCTTTGAACATCTACAGTAGGATGAAACCAAGTTTTTAGCCCAAGAGAATTTACTTTTTCTCTCATCCACCATACTACATCATCAGTGGTTGTAATTCCAGGCGTAATAACTTTAGTTGAAAAAGCTTCGCTAATTATGTTGTGAGTTATTTCAACTAATTGATCATAAATTATCATTTCCTTCTCGGTTCTTGTCTCAATCCATCTCACAGCTAATTCTTCAGCTGAGACTATATTTTTAAAAAACTTAGTCGGTAAATTTTTCATTAAAAGGTCATAATCTGTTTTAACTATTCCATCAGCTAAAGCAAAATGCTCAGAATAATTTAGTCCAATTCTATCTGGATTTTTTTCCTCTATGAATTTTGCTAATGCCTTCATTTGGTTTGGCTCAGAATCTTTATTCCATATGGATGGAATATTGTTTCCAAAAGAGTATCTGGCAATAGCAACTTTTTCCACTTCTTTAGATTTTTTATCAAAATAAAATGCAAGGATTGTTCTTCTTCTTGCATTGAGCCATGTAGGAGGAAGCATTGTTTTTATTACAGGGTCTTCATTATATTCTCTAGTAATAATAACCCACATATCAATCCCCGTTTCATCCATTAATTTTGGTAAAAGATTATCAAATCTATCTTTTTGAATTTGCTCAATGATATCAGCTCTATTTTTTAAATTTAAAATATCCTGAGAATTTATCTGAAATGATATTGAAAGGAAAAGAATTAAATTAATTATCTTCATTGGTACTAACTTTAATTAAATGAGTAACCAAAATAATAATTATTGGAAAGAAAATTTAAGATATGTTGGAATTCTTTTAAGTATTTGGTTTATTGTTTCTTTTGGATTTTCTATAATATTTAAAAAATATTTAGATGCCTTCTCCCTTGGAGGATTTAAACTAGGATTTTGGTTTGCTCAGCAAGGATCAATGTATGTTTTTGTAATTCTTATTTTTATATATGTATATCTAATAAATAGACTTGATAAAAAATACAGCTTTAATAAAAAAGATTAGAAATGGATGTACAATTATGGACATATATAATAGTAGGAATTACTTTTCTATTATATATATCAATAGCTATTTGGTCAAAGGCAAATTCTACTCATGAATTTTATATAGCAGGAAAAGGAGTATCACCTCTTGCAAATGGTATGGCGACAGCAGCTGATTGGATGTCTGCTGCATCATTCATTTCAATGGCAGGAATTATTGCATTTTCTGGATACGATGGTTCAGTTTATCTCATGGGTTGGACAGGTGGATATGTATTACTTGCATTACTTCTAGCACCTTATCTTAGAAAGTTTGGAAAATTTACTGTGCCAGATTTTATTGGTGAGAGATATTATTCTGATAAAGCAAGATTGGTCGCAGTTTTTTGCGCATTAATTGTTTCGTTTACTTATGTTGCTGGCCAGATGAGGGGTGTTGGTATTGTATTTAGTAGATTTCTTGAAATACCTATAGAGTCAGGAGTGGTTGTAGGAATGGTTATTGTTTTATTTTATGCTGTTTTAGGAGGAATGAAGGGAATTACTTATACTCAGGTAGCACAATATTGTGTCCTAATATTTGCATTTATGGTGCCTGCTTTTTTTATCTCATTTCAGATGACTGGTAATATAATACCTCAATTAGGTATGGGATCAACTCTCAATGATGGATCTAATATTTATTTATTAGATAAGCTAAACATCCTGTCAACGGATCTTGGATTTAATGAATACACTAGCGGATCAAAATCTATAGTTGATATTTTTTGCATAACGCTTGCCTTAATGGTAGGAACAGCAGGGTTACCCCATGTAATTGTTAGATTTTTCACTGTTAAAAGAGTAAAAGATGCTAGAAAATCTGTTGGGTTGGCCCTTTTATTTATTACTGTTTTGTATACTACAGCGCCAGCTGTTTCTGTTTTTTCAAAGCTTAATTTAATTAATACTGTTTCTGAGAAAGAATATGCATCTATGCCTAAATGGTTTACAAACTGGGAAAATACTGGATTAATTTTTTTTAATGATAAAAATAATGATGGAATTATTTCTTACAATAACTCTGAAAATAATGAACTTATAATTGATAATGATATAATGGTTTTGGCAAACCCTGAAATTGCAAATTTACCCCCATGGGTTATAGCTCTAGTAGCTGCCGGTGGTCTTGCTGCGGCATTATCTACTGCTGCTGGTTTACTTCTTGTTATTTCAACATCAGTATCAAATGATTTAGTTAAGAAAATATTATTACCTGAGATTAGTCAGAAAAATGAGTTATTGATTGCTCGAATTTCTGCTTTTTTTGCAGTTATAGTTGCTGGATATTTTGGAATAAATCCTCCTGGATTTGTTGCTGCTGTTGTAGCTTTAGCATTTGGACTTGCAGCATCATCTTTTTTTCCAGCTATTATTTTAGGTATTTTTTTTAAAAGAATTAATAAAGAGGGTGCAATCTCAGGTATGGTTGTTGGTATATCTTTAATGATTTACTACATGGCAAAATTTAAATTAGGTTGGCTTGGAGATATTCCTCCTTCTAAAGATTGGTGGTTAGGTATTTCACCTGAAGGTTTTGGGTCTGTAGCTATGATTTGTAATTTTGTTGTTTCTATCACTGTATCTTACTTTTTTTCTCCTCCTCCAAAAAATATTTATGAAATGGTGGATGATATCAGAATCCCAGAAAAAGATTAAGCTTGGTAGAAGATTTTTTCTTCTATTGACTTCCAAAGTAAAAGAGAAGCTATTGAATTGTAGGGAGACCATGACTTAATTAAATTATTAAGTTTCTTGTCATCAAGATTTTTTAGATTGTAGTTATATTTTATGCTATTTATTAGAGCTAAGTCTTTTTTTGAAAAGACATTTTCTCTAAATAAAACGAATATTAAAAACATTTCAGAGGTCCAACTACCTACGCCTTTTATAGATGATAATAACTTAATAATTTCTTCATTGCTTAATTTATTAAAGTCTTCATTGTAATCTAAAAAAAAAATATAAACATTTTTTATATAATTTATTTTCATTCTTGATATTCCAGCTTTCCTTAATACATTTTCATCTAATTCTATAATCTGTTCATCTGATAAACCTGCAATAATTTTGTTATATTTTTTTTTGATTGATATTGCAGCTTTAAAACTAATTTGTTGCTCAATTATTAATTCAGAAATTGCTTTGGCATAATTAGGGAAAAAGCGATCTCTAATTGAAATGTCATTGCCAAATTTTTCAATTAAAAAATTCAATACTCGATCTTTTCTTAGATGATTAAATGCATTTTGAAAATGATTATTCATCAATTTATTGAATTAATAACATATTCTGTTTCTAAAGGAAGGTCTTCAATTTTAACTATGTGATAAGATGGATAATAAGGATGTAAGACAAGTAAATTCATACTTGATACTTTAAATCCATAATTTTTTTCTAGTATATACTTATAAATATTTTGTTGTAATGAATATTTATTATAATCTGTTGAACTCATATGACTTAATCCTTTTAAACAATTCTCAAAAGGGTTTTCTTTCTCAATAGATCCATCTGAAGAAATAATTTTTTTTGATCTCTTCCAATCAAAAATAAAAACTTCATTATTCTCTTTTTTGTAAACCATATCTAAAGTTCCTGCCAATAACTTTGAATCATCAAATACTCTCCATTCAGTTCGATAAGGTTCATATTTACTTTGAATAAACTTATTATGAAAAGAAAGAAACTTTTCAAATTCTTTAGAATTTATATATTCTTTGTTATTATAAAAATTTTCTATTTGATTATGTAGGTTAGTACCTTCAATTCTAGCTTTTTCTCCTAGTTTATCCCATCGAGATATTATTTCATTTAAATCTTCACCAGTTTTCTCACTTTCTTTCATTGCCCAGAATTCTTTATCGAACTTAGGAAAGAATTCTCCTATTAGTTGGGTTACTGAAATTGCTTCTTTTTTACTATCAATTGTATAAATATGATTTTCATCATTAAAATCAATTCTATGATCTCTACTATGATTATTTATTTCTTTTAATGTTTTCATATTTTGCAATTATAACAATCATTTATTCTTTTTTTAGTTTTAAAAAAAACTATCTTTAAGAATTAACCAAACTATATAATATTATGGAAAACAATGAATTAATGGTGCCTATTATTCTAGGTGGAATTTTTTTGGCAATTAGTCTCTATGGTTTAGTTGTTGCGAAGGATAGAAAATTTGCTTTAGGAGGACTTTTTCTTTTTTCTTTTCTTCCTATTTCTCATAGATTAATGCTCTTTATCTCTGATTCTTCTGATATAATGAGTTTTGTTACGGCTATTATATTTATATGTCAGGCAATTATCTCAATTCCTGTAGGAGGCTTTTTAAGTCCTAATTCTGATAGCATTCATAAAACATGGTCTATAAAAGTACAGCTTACTTTACTTGTTATTAATGCAGCATTTGCTTTTTTGATTTTAAGCGATCCCATTGTCCCAGTTATACTTGGTGCTTATCACGGAATCTATGCTCTTATGATGCTTATTGCTTTGTCTAAAACTCTTTCAGGAAAGATGGATCTAAAATAAATTTTATTAAATTAAGGGTCTAAACATTAGACCCTTAATTATTATGAAAAATTTAATTTTATTTTTATCTCTATTTTTAACTTCATCAAGTATTTATTCTCAGGTTAGATCTATAGATGCTGAAAGTAGCGTAGTTTCTAATCATTTTGTTACTGTTAAAGGAAACCGAATTCCTTATTCGGCAACTGCAGGCACACTTCCAGTATGGAGTGATGATGATAAAGCTGTCGCAACATTATTTTATACATATTATAAAAGAACAGATATTAAAGATGATGTTTCTAGACCTATTTTCTTTTCTTTTAATGGAGGCCCTGGTGCAGCTTCAATTTGGATGCATATGGGATATACAAGTCCAAGAACTCTAAATATTGATGATGAGGGATTCCCAGTGCAACCTTATGGAACTAGAGAAAATCCATATTCAATAATTGATGTTGCAGATATAGTCTATATAAATCCAGTTAATGTGGGTCTATCTAGAATATTGGATAAAGATTATGACAGAGCAAACTTCTTTGGAGTTAACTCGGATATTAAATATTTAGCTCAGTGGATAGAAGATTTTATTAATAAATATAATAGATGGTTATCTCCAAAATATTTAATTGGAGAAAGTTATGGTACAACAAGATGTTCTGGTCTTGCCTTAGAGCTACAAAGTAGGTGGCACACTACCTACCTTAATGGAGTAATTTTAGTTTCTCCAACTGGCCTTGGAATTGAGAGAGATGGACCTGTCAATTCTGCTCTTAGATTACCTTATTTTACTGCAACTGCATGGTATCATAAAAAATTAGAATCTAGTTTACAGAGCATGAATCTCTTAGAATTACTTGATGAAGTTGAAAAATTTACTGTAAATGAGTTTTTGCCAGCTATAACTCTCGGTAATTCAATTTCTAATGAAAAAAGGTCTGATATTGCAAAAAAATCTGCAAGATATTCGGGGCTTTCTGAGAGAGATTTTTTAGATAATAATTTAGATGTAACTGATCAATATTTTTGGAAAAAACTTTTAAATGAGGATGGGTTTATTCTTGGGAGGCTAGATTCTAGATATAAGGGGATAGATAAGAAAAATTCTGGTGTTAGTGTTGGAAGTTATCCTGAATTAGACGCATGGGATCATGCTTTTACTCCTGCCATGCAACATTATCTAAATAATGAATTAAAATATAAAACTAATATGAATTATAATGTTTGGGGAGATGTTAGACCTTGGAATAGAGAAAATGATAATACTGGAGAAAATCTCAGACAAGCAATGGCAAAAAATCCTTTTTTAAATGTTATGATTCAATCTGGATATTACGATGGAGCTACTCAGTATTTTGATGCTAAATATACTATGTGGCATTTAGATCCTAGCGGAAAAATGAAAGATAGACTTTCATTTAAAGGGTATGAGAGTGGGCACATGATGTATTTAAGGAGAGAAGATCTAAAAAATTCAAATGATGATATAAGAGAATTTATAAAAAATACAATCCCTAAGTCATCAGCTAAATATTAATTTTTAATAGGATCATCTCTAACTATAATAGAATCAGAGAATTTTTCTCCATTTTTTAATATTATTTCTATATTAAATGTTCCAGGGGAAATTGAAAAGTTTCTAGATATTTTATCAGGAAAAATTTTGTTGCCGTTTGCGTACATGCCAAACTCATCAAGTAACTTTTTTCTTAGAATATTTACTTCCCTGTAAGAAGTTAAAGATTCAAAATCATACTGATTTAATTTATCAATTTGTCCAGAGATTGCTTTTAAATCATTAACTATATCAGAATAAGATAATTTGTATTTTTCAAATTCTTCTGGAGTTCTATCCAAAATATAAGGCCAAATAAATCTGTTAATTCCTCTTTTCAATTCAATATTTTTAGAATATGAGTTGCTACCATCTTGAGTTTTAATACTAATATTTGCATCTGTTGCGCTATCACTATAAAAGTTTATAATAGCTCCATATGGTGGATTTTCACCACGGAATTCAAAAAATGGTTGTTTTCTTCCAGTATTTATACTTATCCATTTTGTAGATATCCTCTTATTTATAAATCCTTTCTTATTTGTTTGTAAATTCCTAAGTGGTGAAATATCATCAAGAATCCAGATGCTTCTCCCGTGTGTTCCTGCAATTAAATCACCATCTCGTGGATGTATTACAAGGTCATGTACAGCTACTGTTGGGAGATTATTTCCCAGTTTTTCCCATGATTCACCTCTATTTATTGAAAAATAAACTGACTCTTCACTACCAACAAATAATAATTTTTCATCAATCGGATCTTCTTTTATAACATAAATTGAATATTTTTCTGGTAGATTTGCTGTGATATTTTTCCAAGTTTTTCCATAATTTTCAGTAACAAAAACATAAGGTTTATTGTCATCAAATCTATGATTATCTAAAGTGACGTAAGCTCTACCTAGTTTATGTTTAGATGCCTCGACTCTACTAATCCAAGTTTTTTCTGGAACTCCACTTATATTTTTTCTAACATTTTCCCACTTTTTTCCATTGTTTTTTGAGATTTGAATATTTCCATCATCAGTGCCAACCCAAATTGTAGAGGTGTCTATGGGGGTATCACTAATTGTAATTATTGTAAAATGATTTTCACCTCCAGTATTACTATTAGTTAATCCACCACCATTTGATGTATTTCTTAATTTTTTATCATTTGTAGTCAAATCTGGGCTAATAATTTTCCATGAATCACCTCTATCATCTGAACTAAATAGATAATTTGATCCAAAGAGTACTTTTTTTGAATTGTAAGAAGAAATTATAAATGGACTACTCCAATTAAATCTAAATTGAGCGGGAAGCAAAGGTCTATCAGGTCTTTCTCTAAAAAACCAATGTTCACCAGGATCAATTGTATATCTATTTCTTGTTTCATCATAATTAAAATCAACAAATTCTTTAAAGTTTTTAATTGTTTCAGGGGTTGGAGTTATAAATTTATACTCTCTAGTCTCAATATTTTGTCTAGCTACAAAACCCACGTGATTAACTGTGTACACAGTTCTCCAATCTTCAGGATCAATTTGAGTATGAAACCCATCACCCTCAGCAATCCATGTACTGTGCATATTGAGGATTCCTCTATATTCTCTACTATTACTTGGAGTCATCCACAATCCATTATCCTGCAAACCTCCTCCAACAAAATAGGGGTCTCTCATATCTACACCTATTGCATAATACTGTCCAATAGCCATATTATTATGTGAAAGCCACGTTTTTCCTCCATCTACAGTTAGTCTTGATCCTTGATCAGTTGCTAAATACATTATGTTATTATCATAAGGAGCGATCCACATATCATGATCGTCACCACCATCAGTTCTCCATCTTCTTGAATTAAAAGTTTTACCTCCATCGTTTGAAATCATAAACCCTCTAGAAACAACATAAATATTATTTGGGTCTATTGGATCAATTTCAATTTGGCCATGGTAAAATGGTCTTACAGCATGCTTTAAAAGAAAATTCCAGGATTCTCCTTCGTCATAGGAAATATATACTCCAGTTCCTGGTTCATTTTCTGGAAGATTCTCATCAGCTTCATATGCCATTACCATAATTTTAGGATTATTTAAATGTATTGAAATGTCAATCATACCACTCTCACCTCTAGCAAGACCATTAGTTATTTTTCTCCATGATTTCCCTCCATCAACACTCTTATATAAGCCACCTTTCTCTCCACCACTTTGAAAAGTTGCTGGTTGTCTTAATCTATGATAAAATCCAGCAAAAATTATATTAGGGTTTTTTGGATGAAAAATTATCTCAGTGCATCCTGTCTTACCATCATTTGGGAGTCCCCCTAAAACCTTATTCCATGTTTTTCCTCCATTTTCAGTTCTAAATAAACCTCTTTCTCCAGAATATCCCCATAAATGACCAACAGCTGCAGCGTATACTACATCAGAATTATTTGGATGGATTTCAATCTCTGCTATTTGATGAGTTGACTCTAATCCCATATTCTTAAATGTCTTTCCTCCATCTATAGATTTGTAAATTCCATCACCCCAAGCACTAGAATTTCTATTTGCAGACTCACCAGTACCTACCCAAATAGTATTTAAATTATTTTGATCATATTTTACCGATCCTATAGATCCTGAACCATAGTTATCAAAAATGGACTCCCAGGTAATTCCAGCATTTTCAGATTGAAATACTCCACCGGATGCTGAGGCAATTAATACTTTTCTATAATCAGAATTACTTGCATCTATTGCTGCTATTCTTCCCATCATATTAGCTGGACCAATATTTCTCCATCTTAAATCTTTAGAAATATCGTAATCTTGAGCTAATAGATTTATTTGAATTAAAAAAAATAATATTTTGGGTAGGATGATTTTTTTCATTTGTTTTGGATTAATTAAATAATTCATACCAATATAATGATTATTTAATAGTAATTATGAAACGAAGAGAATCAGATTTAGAAAAAAAAATCAATTTTTATACCCATGCATTTGGTGTGCTTCTTAGTTTAATTGGTATGTTTTTTTTGTTAGAAAAATCATTGTCTGCAAACTCAGAAGTTAAGATATTATTATCAATAATTTATTGTTTTTCATTAGTATTTATGTTTACTGCATCATCAATTTATCATTATTATGACTTGACTTCATTTTCTGAAATTTTTCAAAAGATTGATCATATAAGTATTTATTTATTAATCGCAGGATCATATACCCCTCCATTAATACTAAAATTATCTCATAGCCTGGGTTATTATATGCTTATAGTAATATGGTCTCTAGCAATATTCGGGATAATTCAAAAATTATTTTATTTTAAATCTTTTAGCCGGTTCAGTCTATTTGTCTATCTCTTAATGGGATGGATGATTATTATTGATTTTAATGCAGTATTGGATTCTTTTTCAGACTATTCTTTAGTAATGATGATTTCTGGGGGATTGTCATATACTATTGGTGCAGTTTTTTATTCATTAGAAAATTTAAAATATAATCATTCTGTTTGGCATGTCTTTGTTTTGATAGGAGCTTTCTGTCATTTTTTATTAATGAATTCAATTATTTAGTTTCTTCTAACAAAATAAACCCTGTTATAATTTGCTTCAAATTTTCTATTCATTAATTCATTATAAACCTCCCTTGACTCTATAATTAATGTATCACCTTCTATTACAATTGAATTTTCAATTGAATTATTGTACTTATGAAATATTTTCATCTTATCCCCATCTAGCTTAAAGTCATAAAATTTTCTTTCACCATTTTTAAATGTCATTTCGATGTAGTTCCATTCATTTATATACATTTTTTTATCTCCAAAAAAATTGCAATGACTTACCTGAAATCCTAAAGCATCATTTTCTAAACAAACTCTTTCCCAATTACCAACTAAACTTTCTATAGCTATCTCTTCATTTTTAATTATATTCCCAAGAAATAGAAGTAATATTAAAATGATCACTGAATAATTTTTCTTTTATAGTTATCTATTCTTATAAAGTTAATAGAATTATTAGATTCAATTTTATCAAAATCAGCATAGTTTATTTTTGCAAGTGCTGAAACTAACCCTCTACTTTTTTTCTTTTCATCATGAGTATTTATCGTATTATTTGGTTTTATCTGTTTATATAATTTATAAACATTTTCCATTCCAGGATTAACTTTTCCACCCATTATTTTTGGAATTTTAAATTCTGTAAAAGTAGATATTAATAATTTTATAGAGTAGCTATTAATAAGCCTAAGTTGTTTATTACTTAACTCAAAACCATGAGGTGCATAAAAAATTGCCTCATTTTTTTGATTAATTATCAGTATAGCATAATAAATAGGGTCAATAAGTCTATCTGGCTTTAAAGATATAAAACTTAGTTCTTTATATTTTTTTCTGACGTTCTCCTCTAATAGAATTATTTCTCTTTGAGGAAAATGTTTTACAAGCTTTTTATAAGCTTTTTTTGTTGCCAGAATTGGTTTACTAGGAGATATTTTCTTTAAAGTTTCAATATGGCAATGATCCTCATAATTTTGAGATATTAATAAAAATTGAAAATCTGGCAAATCCTCTATTTTAACTGGATCTTCAATATGCCACTGTTGATTCAACCATTTAAACCCATCTATTTCAGATCCTACTAACCAAGGATCTATAATAAATTGATCTTTGGTAAATGATATATGCCATGACGAATCAAGATTAAGTCTTTTTACAGATAACATTTTTTAAATTAATTATTAAGTTTATATAATGACCATTAAAGTAATTATTTTAAAATTTTTTCTTTTACTATTATTCCCATTTTTTTCTTACTCAAATAATATTAAAATAGGACTCTTCTCATCTCTAAATTTCTCAACAATTTCAGCAACAAACTCTAATGATCAGTTTAATTATGGTAAAGGATTTCTTCCCGGATATGACTTTGGGTTGAGTTTTGAGAACGAAATTGATTCAGATTATTCATTAGTTTATTCTATAGGTTACACCACAAGAGGTTATTCTTCTGATCAATTAGGAATAAGAATAAAATCTTTTTCTAAATATCTTGAGATTCCAGTTAAAATACACTATAAAGTGATAAATGGATTTGCTTTTCAAGCTGGTCCATATTTTGGGATAGCTCTCAAAGAATTTATTACTAATAATATTTCAAAATCAAAGTCTTATGGCAAAATTGGGAATAATATTTATAGAGAACCTCCAGATACTCTAAAGAGAATAGATCTTGGAGTACAAACTGGATTATTATATAATCTTAATAAGATTGATTTAGGATTTATTCTTACTCTAGGTATATTAAATACAAGGCCAGGAGGAGGTATTGGAAGTCCAGTTAGAAACTTATCAACTCAAATTAGATTAATTTATAATTTTTGGAAAATAGAAAAGAATGAAAAAACTTTATAGAGATAGTAATAATGGAATTATTGGAGGAGTTTGTAGAGGATTAGGGATATACTTTAATATAGATCCAGTAATTTTTAGATTATTATTCTTTTTATTAATTCTTGTTTTTGGAGGAGGGATATTATTATATCTAATTTCTTGGATAATTATTCCAAATAAAATTTTTTAAATTTTTGACTTCTTCCTATTGTATACTTTACCAGAAGGTTTGACTTTAGTTGAATTTTTTCTTCTAACTATTTGAGCTAGATGTCCAATATTTTCTTTTTTTTTTGATTTCATCTATAATACCAATCTTTCTTTAACAAATTTATTTTTTATAATATTTCCATTTAAAATGGATTGAATTATAAGCGTATCCCCATCTAATTTAAAAATCTTTTCGGAGATATTATTGTCATTTGTAAATTCTAAATAGTTATCAACTATTTTAAAAGTCATTCTTGATGTTTTCTCCTCCTCAATTTGAAGAAGATTCCCATCAACTTTAAAATCTAAATACTTAATTGAATTATTATCAATAGATTTCCAAATTCCAATTATTTTATCGGTAGATAGTATAGTTAAGATTATATAATTTATTAATAAGAATTTCATTTTTTATTAGAATTAAGTTTAAAGTTATTAAAAAAATCATTTATCAAATTTTCTTTATCTTTATGTATTCAATTTCACCAAAAACTATTAATAGTTTGTTTGGGAAATGATTTTTTTGTTTAATATAAATTTTAAAAATTATGAGTAAGCATACAAATAAAGTGCATGGTAAATTGAATTTCTTAATGATTGCTGTTGTCGTTGTAATCGGCGCAGTATCATACTTACTAATACAATCTGGAACTATAGACCCATCAATGGGAACAAGTTCAGGAATTAAAGGTGTCCAAAAAGCAGAAAAGTATGTCAGTAAGAATGATGTAGAAGTTGAATTAGAGGGAGAAGAAATTCAAGAACTTTTGAACAATCCAGATTTTCAGAATATGATTTCATCTGGTGAATTTTCAAAATTAGCTTCTGACCCAGATTTTGTTAAAGTGTTAGATAACAAAGATGGTATAGGTACATTATCTGATATTTTCAGAAGTTTAGAATTTGTTAATGGTGGTTTAGATAAAGGGAATAGAGATGGAAATCCTACTCAGTCAAGAGGTGACATGAGTGGAACTAGAGGAACTATTTCAAATTCAAATGGATCACTTAATGGTTCAAGTTCTACTGGTGACAATGTTGTTGGTCAGAGAGGTAATCCTGCTAATAATGATTCTGGAATTAATGGTATGGGAAGTGCCGTTTTATTAGGTGCTGTTAATCCTGTGTTAAATAAGGTTTCTGATTTCCAAAAGTTTATGAAAGGAGCAGAATTCCAAAAATTTATGAAAAGTGACCAATTTCAAAAGTTTATGAAAAGTGGTGCTGACTTCCAAAAATTTCAGAAAGATGCAGAATTTCAGAAGTTTATGAAAGGAGCAGAATTTCAGAAGTTTATGAAAGGAGCAGAATTTCAGAAATTTATGAAGGATGCAACTCTTCAGAAGTTTATGAAAGGAGCAGATCTTCAGAAGTTTATGAAAGGAGCTGACTTTGAAAAATTCATGAAAGGAGCAGAATTTCAGAAATTTATGAAAAATGAAGATTTTGCTAAATTTATGATGAGAGGTGATTTTCAAAAATTCATGAAAAGTTCAGCTTATGCTAAATTTGCTAAAGGACAAACTTTTGAGAAATTCATGAAAGGAGCTGATTTTCAAAAATTTATGAAAGGAGCTAATTTTCAAAAGAATACTATGTAATAATTTCTTTTGTTAGATATGAAAAGGAGAAAATATTCATTTTCTCCTTTTTTTTTGAATAAAAACACCATATATTCTAAATATGAAAAAAATTATAAACCTTCTATTAATCTTATTTTTAATTCATTTTAATCTTTTTTCGCAGCTCAATAAAATTGAAACGGAAGATTTTAACGTAGTGAGCTTTGGCATTGGAACAAACTATGTTCTTGGTCACTCAATTAGGTGTGCACATAATGCATTGAATTTTCATAGAAAATTATTTGACTATGAGCCAAGAGAAAAAATATCAGTTTTTATTCAAGATTTTGGAGATTTTGGAAATGGGGGTGCAACATCGATCCCTGTCAATTTTGTCTCAACATGTATATCTCCAATGAATTATGCTTTTGAATCAAGTGTTGCTGGCGAAAGAGTATTTGCTATAATGAATCACGAATTAGTTCATATAACAGCTCTAGATAATGCTTCTAGTTCTGATATTTTCTATCAGAAATTTTTTGGAGGTAAAGTAGCGAATACCAATGATCATCCTATTTCAATGTTTTATAGTTATCTAACTAGTCCAAGATACTACTCTCCTAGGTGGCTACACGAGGGTATAGCGGTTTTTGTTGAAACATGGATGGCTGGAGGAGTAGGTAACGCCTTAGGAAACTATGATGAGATGTTTTTTAGAACAAGAGTTCACGAAAATGCTAGAATTTATTCTGCACAGGGACTGGAATCTGAGGGAACTACTGCTGATTTTATGTCAAAAGCTAACTCATATTATTATGGGACTAGATTTATGAGTTATTTAGCTCATGAGTATAGTCCAGAAAAGTTAATTGAGTGGATAAAAAGAAAAGATGGGAGTAAAAGAGGTTTTGCTGCAAACTTTAGACATGTATTTGGTGAAAATATTTCAAACTCATGGAGTAATTGGATAGATTTCGAGAAAAAATTTCAATTAGAGAATATTAAAAATCTTAACCAAAATGAAATCACAGTTGACACAAAAATCTCTGATAAAATTTTGGGAGGAGTTTCCCATGCATATTATGATAAGAAGAGAAATAAAATTTATGTAGCTGTTAATTTTCCTGGGAAGGTACCTCATCTTGCTTCGCTTGATATTAATTCTGGAAAAATTAAGAAATTAAAAGATATCAAAGGCCCTGCTCTTTTTAATGTTACCTCACTAGCTTATGATGAAAACAATGATATATTATTTTATACTACAGATAATAGTGCTAATAGAGATTTATATTCTTATGATTTAAATAATGGACAGACTACTCTTTTACAAAAAAATTTAAGGTCAGGTGATTTAGCTTATAATAGTAAAGATCAATCATTATGGGCTGTAATGCATATGAATGGAATTAATACTGTAATAAGAATTCCAAAGTTTAATTCAAAAACCCCTAATCAGTATTATTCGGTTTGGGAGCAAAAATACACCCTACCATATGGACATGATATTTTTGATTTAGATATTTCTCCTGATGGCGAAAAACTTAGTGCTGCAGTTGCTGACTATTTTGGAAATCAATATCTAAATATTTATAATATAAAGTCTTTAGATAATCAGAATAAGGATAATATTCAATTTGATGAGGTTTTTAATTTTGAAGTTTCCTCTCCGCAAACATTTAAGTTTACTGAGGATGGAAAATACCTTATTGGATCCTCTTTTTATTCTGGTGTAAGTAATATTTTTAGAGTAGATGTGAATTCATTAGATATAGAAGTAATGTCAAATGCTCTAACTGGTTATTTTAGACCTATCCAAATTGATTCAGAGAGAATGTTTTGTTTTAGATTCACAAGTGATGGTTTTGTTCCTGTTTTTATCGCTAATACTCCTGTTGAAGCTGTTTCTTCCATCGAATTTCTTGGAAATAAGACAATTCAAAAACATCCAGTTTTAGAGGAATGGAAAACACAAATACCTACAGCTAGCTCTTTTGCAAATAATGAAATAAGTATGACTGAAGGTTATTATAAATCTGGAAAGCAAATGACTTTGAATTATGCTTATCCAATAGTAGTAGGATATAAAAACAATGTTGGTGTAGGATACAAATTCAATTTTAAGGATCCGTTTGCATTTAGAGAACTTGATTTCTCTATTTCATATACACCAAAAGACTGGACAAATGGACTGATTGAGAATGAATCTGAGCTTAGTGAGGAGGAGCAGCTACATTCTTCACTTAGATTTTCTGCTGTTAGATCATCAGGATTTTTATCTGGTAATTATGATTTGCATGCTTCTTACAATAAAGCTAATTTTTATGATTTATTTGGACCTACACAAAGGTCTCGAAAGGGTTTAAATTTTGGATTGGACTATTCAAATTCTATTGTATATGATCCTCCTTCTATTTTAGATGTTAATCTTGGTTTCTCAGGGTATTATGGATTAGATCAGTCACCTGAATTTCAGCAAATTAGTTTTACTGAAGATGAGTTTAATACAAATCTATTTTATGATATTAGGGGTTCATTATCATTTTCTCATGTAAAACGATCAGTAGGTGCAGTTGATGGAGAGAAGGGGGTTATTTCTTCTCTGGCGTTATCTTCTTCAATTTCTGAAGGTAATTTTTACCCTAAAGCGTATGGGAATTTTGATTTTGGAATTCAGCTTCCTATAAAACATACTTCATTATGGGTAAGAAATTCATTTGGAAACTCTTTTAGCGAAAAAATAAATCCATTTACAAGGTTTGGTTTTGCTTCTTTTGGTAATAATTATATTGATAATGGATCCTCTAAAATGTATAGGAGCCCATTTTCTTTTCCTGGTATAAGTTATGATTCAGACCGACTACTTAGAGCCAAAAGTTTCTATAAAGTAATGACTGAATTAGTATTACCTCCTCTAAGATTTAGAAAATTTGGATTTTTTAATTTTTTTGTGACCCATATTTCTCCTTCTATTTTTGCTAGTAGATTATCATCAAATGATATAATATCAACACTTCCTAATTCTCCTCAAATCAAAGAAAATTTTTCAAATATTGGTATTCAGTTTGACACAAAGCTTGTCATGTTTTCTCACTTATCATCTGTGCTTTCAGTTGGGTGGGCTAGAGCATTTGATAATAATAGTAATAATAAATCGTATGATGAGTGGATGATATCTCTTAAGTTTTAATGAATATGAAAAAACTATTACTTTCTAGCTTTTATGGGTCTTTATTAATGACCCTCTTATACCTTGTTTTATTATATCCGTTAATTCTAATAAATAAGTTTGAGTGGTATGATCTTCTATTAGTTGCTTTATCAATTTCTCCAGGGATATTAATTATGATGTTTATTTATAATCTTGATGAGGAAGATAAGGAACCATTATGGTTATTAGCTATATGTTTCATATTGGGAGCTATTAACCTTCATATTGATGTAGATCTTTTACAGTATCTTTTTAGTTTTATTAATATGGAAAATAGAATGCTTCAAGTTGGTGGGGAGGCTTTAACAGTTGCGATAACAGAGGAAGTACTAAAGTTTATAGTTGTAATTTTAATTGTCTATCCAAATAAAGAATTTAATGAACCATTTGATGGAATAGTGTATTCAGTCTTTGTTGGAATGGGGTTTGCTACAGCTGAAAACTTGACATTTGTTCTTCAGGGAAATACTTCAGTTGCTGTTTTTAGGATGTTGTCCGCTATCCCTGCTCACTTTGTATTTGGAGTAGTTATGGGTTATTATCTTGGAGTTGCTAAGTCAAGGAGAAGAAAAGAGTTTTTTTATATATCACTTTCAATAATTGCGCCTATAATTTTACATGCATTCTATGACTATTTTCTTTACCTAGATTTTCTTCCTGGGCTATGGATAGGTGGAATTTTAACTTTAGTTTTAGCTTTATTTTTTGCAAAAAGTGCAATTATTGAACATTTAGGTTCTAAACCTAATAGCTAATATTATTTATTTACAATTATTTTATGAGGAATATTTTAAATTTCAAAAGTCTTTTAAATTTTCAAAATTTAACTTTTTTTGGTTTAATAGTTTTATCATATCAAAATTATGAGACTAGAAATAAGTTAAATGAGATAAGTTCAACAGTCGAGTATGCTCTATTTGAGTTGGATGAGATAAAAAAAGAAGCTACTGAGGCAAATAAGTATGCTAAGTCAGCAAATACAATGGCTTTTTCTATTTTTTCTGAGATTGAAAATGAAAAAAAGTAAATTTATATTTTTAATATTTTTTTGTCTTTTGCCGATTTTAGCTAAAAGTCAAAAAATATTTTCAACTAATTATTCTAGTGATTCTGATCTAAAAGTATTTGTTGTTAATTATGAATCCTTATCAGATTTAAAAGTATTCAAAGTTGATTATGAATCTCAATCTAAGGGAAATGAGGGGTTATGGTATTTTGTGAAGTATAGATCTCAATCAGATAAGAAAGTTTACTTTGTTGATTACGAATCTCAAAGTGACTTGAAAATTTATTTTGTTAAATATAAGTCAAGCGCTGGATGGAGAAATTCATCAAAAAAGCATTTATTATATTAAATTTCAAAAGTAAGAGTAATAAAGAAATTTCTTGGCAAACCAGGATAGAAATACCTTGGTTCAGAATTACCAAATCCTACTGCATTAATAACTATACCCGATGCGTATTTTTTATTAAATAGATTATTTATACCAGTAGTTAAATAAATATCTATAGAATTCAAATTAAATGTTTTAGAAACTTTAAAATTAAATATAGAGTAAGAGTTTGAAAAAAGATCATTAGAATCATTAATAGGAATTTTCCCAACGCTATAGAATGATAGCTGAGAAATTATTTTTTTATAATTAAAATCTATTTTAGAGTATAGAGTTTGAGATGGTACTCCGGTTAATTTATTAGCAGAGTAATCATTACCTTGATGATTAAATTTTTTAAATCTGTACCAATACTTTGAGAAATTATTTGAAATAATTATTGAACTAAAATTTTTCTTATAAACAATGAAGTTTAATTTAATTTCAGTTCCAGGATGTGTTGTTTCCCCTGCATTAACTCCAACAAAAGTATCATATGAAGTTCTTTGTGCAACTAGTAAATTTTTTATATTCATTAAGTAAAGATTCAAGTTATAAGAAATTTTATTTTTTAAGGAGGACCCAATTAATCCAACTTCATAATTCCAACCAGTCTCTGGCTTAATATTTGGATTAACAAATCCATTTTCATCAAGAGTTTCATCAATGTTAGGAGAGGAATAACCATGACTTATATTAATAAATAATGAGTTGTTTTTTAACTGATAATTATAAGACAGCCTTGGAGAGATTATACCCTTGAATCTATAATTTAATTCATTAATTTCTCTTTTATCACAACAAACCCAGTTATATGAAATATTGTTCATTCCTAATCCTAGAGAAATATTTGACTTTTCATCAAAATTATTATCGTATTGAACAAAAAAATTAGTGTTATTTCTATCTTGAATTTGATGAGTTAAAAGAATCTTATTCACAAAATAATTATCCCATGTATCAAAATGATATTTTTCATAAGAAATTTCAAATCCATAACTAATTATTTGTTCATTGTGAAAAAACTGTCCAACATGTCTTATACCATAGTTGTTGCTTTCTTCTGTAAGAAAATTGAATGGCCTGTTTTCATCATTTTTAAATTTTTTAAAAAAAAGTGATGATGTAGTTTTTAGACTTTTAAAATTATCTGTTTTGATGGAAAGTCCAGTTATTGATCTTGAAAAATCTTCACCTCCTTTTATATTTTTCCATGAAAATGCAGCTTTTTCAGGATGTTGTATGAATGTTGAAAGACTGAGAGATGAGGGAATTAAAGCGTTAACTCTTGAGTAAAATTGTAGAAGTTCTAGCTTTATCTTATTGTTAATATCATAACTAATATTAAAGATACCTCTAGTGTTTTCATATAAATTATTTTCCCTATATCCATCACTTTTAACTTTTTCAATATTAATAAATGTATTAAATTTTGAGTGACTTGTTGAAAATGAAAAATTATTTTCAAAAGTATTAAATGACTTGAAAGATGAAGAAACTCTTACAGTATTATCTGATGATTTACCGCTAGTTAATATTATATTTCCTCCTAATCCTGATCCATATATACTTGAATTTGGACCTTTAAAAATTTGAATTTGATCAATGCTATTTATCCCAAAATCTTCTAATAATAACTCCCCAACTCCGTTGGATAAGGGAATATTATTTATGTATGCCTTGATCTTATTTGTAGAATATGGTGATCTTGAACCCATTCCTCTAATTGTTATCCTATTGGTATTAAATCCAGCAGAGTGGCTATATAATCCAGTCACTTGGTTAAGAGATTTAATGATAAACTCATTTTCTTTTTTTCTAAATACTATATCATCTAGAACAGATATTGATGTAGTGGTATACTTTATTTTATTTGATAATAAATTAGAGGATATAGTAACATCATTTAAAATTATTCCTTTATTAGTTAGTTTAATTTTTATTAATTCTAAATTTTCAATATCTAAAGTTTTAGAATAGTACCTTGGATCAGTTATAGAAATGGTTAGAGGTAGTTCATCCGAATCAATAAATAATTCTCCATTCTTGTTTGAAAAATAAATTTTATCTTTAATTAGTACCTGAACACTATCTAGTTCAATATCAGAAAAATTGTCTATAAATAAACATATAACCTTATCTTGAGAATATGAAGTATTTGATAAAAGTATAAATGATATAATTAAGCTTTTTATTAAATATTTCATTGATAAAACATATAATAGGTAAAAAGTGATATTAATATGATACCAATTATATATTTAGAAAGTTTAAAAGCTTTTAATAAGTATTTGTTTTCTGTCATATTTGCAAATGCTCCAAGAGCAAAATAAATAATCCATGAAAGGAATATGGTACCTATTAAAGTTGTTATACTTAAATTCATAATTAATTTTTATAAATTTAATAATCTTTAGATAAACCTATAATTTCAATGAAAAAAGTTAGCTCATATTATATTATTTATTTGCTTGTTTTTATTTCTTGTTCTAAAAGTATAGATATTAGTCAACTTGAGGTTATAGATAATATTTCATACATTAATGGAAAAAAATTTTCTGGAATAGCTATAAAAAAAGATGATAATAATAATGTTAGGGTTGAAGAAAAATATAATGAAGGGGTAAAATATTATACTAAGCTTTTTTATCCAAGTGGTTCAGCTCAGAGCGAGTGGATTTATGGTTTATCAACTGTGTCGGTTACTAGATATTATAAAAGTGGAAAAGTTGAAAGTAGAGAAAGCTTTGACAAAGATTTAGTAAGAAATGGGACATCATATTTGTACTATAAAAACGGAAACTTAAAAAGTGAATGGAATTTTAAAGATGGACTAAGAGACGGATTACAAAAGAATTTTTTTGGAGATGGAACTCTTTCAGATGAAACTGAAACAATAAAAGGAGTTCAAAATGGATTTATGAGAGTTTATGATAGAGAAGGAAAACTCATCAAAGAGATATACTTCAAAGATGGGTTTCAGATAAAAATCTAACTACACAGTTACTGTTAAAATATTATTATCCAAAGAAGCGTTATAAGAATCTAAATCGCTATTAGCAGGTCCGCTTACAAATGTTCCATCGTTAGTGAAAATAGATGTGTGGCATGTACAAGTGATATTTAAATTATTATAAGTCCAACTTGTTCTACATCCATCATGTGGACAAGCATTAGAGAAAGCTCTTATAACATTTTGTCCCACGTTAACTATTAACATTCCACCTTCATTAAATTTTTTAAATCCCCCTTCGGTTTTTAATATTGAAAAGTTAGAATGATTTAAATCTATTATATAAACGTTTCCATTAAGAGTATATCCATTTTCTGAAACGATAGGGTTTGGGTTTGGGGTAACATCATCATTTTTATCATCACAACTAATGAAAAAAGATGATCCTAAACTTGTAAATAAAGCAGTAGAGCCTGCAGTTTTTAAAAATTTTCTTCTATTCTTCATATAAAATGAAACGAATAATTCATACTATAGTTTTATAAACTTATTAAGTATTGGAATTTTATAAAGAATTGAGATGTATCAACTTCATACTTATTTTCTTTGATAAGATTTTGATTACCTCCTATATAGAAGATAGTGAATGGACTTGGTGTCCATTCAAAAAGAGGTTGGAAAAAAAATGATTCTATAAAATTATTATATTCTGCAGCAATTCTAACCCCAACATATTTTGAAAATTGATACTTAGTATTTAATCTATTTATAAACCCTTTATAATAATAATAAGTGGAGTTTATTTTTTGTAAACTTGAAAAACTTATAAGATTTGATATAGAAAAATTATTATTTAACTGAAAACTTAAAGTACTATTTATATTAAAATCTTTGCCTAATTTAGGATTCTCATCGTTGAAGGCTATCTCTTTACCAAAACTTAAACTAGATTCAAAAGAAAATAATTCTATTGGACTTGTAAAGAAGCCGAAATTATATGATCCGAAATTTGAAAACTTTTCATCTAAATAATAAGAGATAAAGTCATGGTCATATGTTAATTGAATATTAGTATTTCCCTTAAGAGATACTCCAGCCGATCCATCTAAACTTATAACATCAATTTTATTATTAAAGTTATGGAGCATGTCATATTTAATAAAATATCTTAGATTTTTAATAAGCCCTTTTTCTTTAAAATTTGTGTAAGATTGAAAATAAGTAATCCATTTCCTGTCATTTTTTACAGCAAATCCCACGTCAGCTCTGTAACCTGGATCTATATACTTATATCCTAGGTAACTATGCCAATTTTCAGTAGTTCTAGAAAGACCTATAAACATCCCATTTCCATTAAATTTCTCTCCATCTAAATTAACAGTGTATTTATCAAAATAATCTTGAGAATCTATCCAGTTGTTAACAGGTTCTTTATTATAGTTTTTAATCATATCAAATTGTAATCTTAAATTATTTGATATCTGAAATAATCCATCTAGAGCAAACAAGTTACCATAACCTCCACCATCATAGTACCTACTAGTTGATAAAAATCCAATCTTGGATCCATTTGATAAAAGTTTTTGGTAACGAAATACATTAACTAGTGATTTCTCTCCCTCACCAAAATAAGACTTGTCTCTACCTGCTACAAGGTATGGAGATGTCTTATCCAGAGTGGATAAATAAAAAAATCTTGATTTTTTCCCTTGATTTAAAAGCTTCATTGCAAAGGAGGGATTATTTATTGATCTTGAATAAAATGGCTGCAGGTCAGGATTATTTAATTTTAAAATGTCAGTCCCATTATTAAAAAAAGGTCTTTTTTCTGGATATATTAAAGAAAAGGATGAATTTACATCTATTAATGTAACGTCAGCTTCTACTTGTGAAAAGTCAGGATTGATAGCAAGCTCAAAAGATAAATTTTTAGAAAGTTCTGTATTTATACTTACTCCTATATTTGAATTAATTTTATCATATTCTAGGTCATTTGAATTGTTTTTATTTCCGGTTATACTACTAGTTATGTAGGGTATTAAATCTAATTTCTTCTCAATTGTAATATTTTCAAATAGAATTTCATCATCAAGCTGGCATGTATTACAAGAATTATTTCTATCAGATTTACTAGATGAGTAATCATAATCAATATATTTTCTAAAAAAGCTAAATTTCCAAAGTTGATCTTTTCCATTTGGGAAAGGAAGTGATGAAAAAGGAATTTTCATTTCTACATCATAAGAATTAGTTGATATAGTTCCTGAAGATTCAAATTCAATATCATATGAAATATTATATCTAGATTCTTCTTGAATAGAATTTAAGATTCTTACATCAACCTGAGACCCATAAGGATTTGACCCAATAAATAAATTATTTCTGCCATCTCCGTAAGTATCAATAACAAATCCAACCACATCATCATTAAAAATACCCATATCATCCCTTTTCCTAATAGATGCTCTGACCATCTCTTTAGTTTTTGCATGAATTCTGAGGTAGATATTATAATCGGAGTAAAGTATAAATGCTTTTGTCTCAACTATAGGTTTGGTATTATAACCTGGACTTGTCTCAAAATTTAAATTGATCTCAGTAGCTCCAATCCATTCAACAGAATCAATTATTCCATCAACTGTAATTTTATTATCAATTATTTTATGAGGTTTATATAAATTTTGAGAGGATGATAAATAAGATAAAGTAATAAAAAAAATACTTAATATATATTTTATCATTTCTGGATTTGACACGAAGTTACTGTAATAAATTAAATTGAAAAAATATAAATTTGTTTATGCCTTCATATTATATAACTACTTTAAATTTTGCTATTCCTTTTTTTATTACTCTTATATTAATTGAAGTAGTACTATCAAAAGTATTTAATAAAAATTATGTTATTAGAAGTTTAGACACCTTATCAAGCTTATGTTCGGGATTAACAAATATTGTAAAAGACGTTCTTGGATTAACTATAATAATTATCTCATATTCTTATTTAGTTGATAATATATCAATTTTTAAAATAGAGTCATCTGTACTAGTTTATATTATTGCATTTGTTGGTATTGACTTTGCAGGTTATTGGGTTCACAGAATTAATCATAGTATCAATTATTTTTGGAATCATCATATTATTCATCATAGCAGTGAAGAATTTAATTTATCATGTGCATTAAGACAATCAATCTCAAATTTTTTTTCAATTTCATTTATTTTTTTAATTCCAATAGCACTTATAGGAGTTCCAGCTGAGGTAGTTTCAGTTTTAGCTCCGCTTCATTTATTTGCTCAATATTGGTATCACACTAGACTAATTGGAAAAATGGGGGTATTAGAATATATAATTGTTACTCCTTCTCATCATAGAGTTCACCATGCAATTAATAAAGAGTATCTTGATAAAAACCTTTCTCAAATATTCATAATTTGGGATAAATTATTTGGGACATTTCAAGAAGAATTAGATGATATTCCTCCAGTTTATGGTGTTAAAAGACCTTTGAGGTCTTGGAATCCAATAAAAATAAATTTTTCTCATTTATTTCTTTTAATTAGAGACTCTTGGAGGACAAAAAGTATGATAAATAGGTTAAAAATATGGTTTATGCCAACTGGTTGGAGACCTGATGATGTGGAAAAAGAATATCCTGTATATTCCATTGATTCAGTTTATGATTATCAAAAATATTATCCTTTCTTGAGTATAAAATTACATTTCTGGTCATGGTTTCAGTTTATCATGATCTTTCTTTTTATTATGTATTTTATTAATAACCTTCATCTAATCTCATTTTTTGACTCAGTACTAAATACAATATTTATTTTTATTAGTATTTATGGTATGACTAGTTTGATGGATAAAGAAAACACTTCCTGGCTATTTGAATTAGCAAAACTTATTATAGGAATAGTCTTAATAATCTATACAAATAGCTTCTCTCAACTTAACTTATATCTTCCTAATTATGAAGCTTTTTTCATGACCTACTTAGTATTATCTTTTTTGATAGTTTTGCTTTTTAATAAATATGAGTTGAGGTTTAAAAATTAACTCTTTAAAAAAGGATATCTATAATCTTTAGGTGTATTATATACCTCTTTAATTGTACGAGGTGATAACCATCTTAATAAATTAAGATGTGAACCAGCTTTATCATTTGTCCCCGATGCCCTGCCTCCTCCAAAAGGTTGTTGGCCAACTACTGCTCCAGTTGGTTTATCGTTTATATAAAAGTTTCCAGCGGAATATTCTAGCTCTTTTGTAGCAATATTGATAGCATCTTGTTCAGTAGCAAATATAGCACCAGTTAAGGCATAAGGTGATGTCTGATCTACAAGTTTCAATGTTTTTTCAAATTCTATATCCTCATAAACATAAATACATGTTACAGGTCCAAAAACTTCCTCAACCATTAACTTATTTTTTGGATTACTAGTAACAAAGACAGTAGGATTGATAAAGTAACCTTTAGTATTACTGTAATCTCCTCCAATAATCAGATCTAAATCTTTATCTTTTTTCCCATCTTCAATATAGCGGACTATCTTATTAAATGCTCTCTCATCAATTACTGCATTCATGAAATTACTAAAATCTTCAGGCTCACCAATTTTAATTGTTTTTATTTCTTCAATAAGATCATTTTTAATGCTTGGCCATAGGGATTTAGGTAAATAAATTCTAGAAGGGGCACTACATTTTTGACCTTGAAACTCAAAGCAACCTCTGATAATAGCAGTAGAGACTTCTTTAAACTTTGCAGACTTATGCGCTACTATAAAATCTTTTCCTCCAGTTTCACCTACAACTCTTGGGTATGATTTATAATGATCTATATTTCTTCCAATTTCTTTCCATAAATGTTTAAAAACACTAGTACTACCAGTAAAATGGAGTCCAGCAAAATCTTTATGCTTGAAAATTATGTCTCCTGCATCAGGTCCATCAACATAAATGATATTTATCACCCCATCTGGTAACCCTGCTTCCTTAAACACATCCATGATGACTTTGGAAGAATAAATTTGTGTGTATGCAGGTTTCCAAACTATGGTATTCCCCATTAATGCCGGACTAGCGCACAAATTACCTGCTATAGAAGTAAAATTGAATGGACTTATTGCAAATACAAATCCTTCTAATGGCCTGTAATCTAATCTATTCCACATCCCATCAGAAGATTCTGGTTGATTCTTATAAATTTCTTCCATATAATATGCATTAAAATTTAGGAAGTCAATGAATTCACATGCAGCATCAATTTCAGCTTGATAAATATTTTTTGATTGTCCAAGCATGGTTGATGCATTTATTTTAGATCTATATGGTCCAGCAAGTAATTTTGCAGCTTTTAAAAAAATTGAAGATCTACTTTGCCAAGACATTGATGCCCAGGTTTCTTTAGCTTTAAGAGCTGCATCTATAGCCATTTTAACATGTGACTTATCACCTTCATAAAAATTTCCTAGATGGAGCTTATGATCATGTGGAGCAGTAATTTTTATTTTTTTCTGAGTTCTTATCTCTTTACCATCAATTATCATTGGAATATCTATGCATTCTTTTTTCATTTTTTTTAAGATATTGATCAACTCTTTTTTTTCTGCTGATCCTTCTAAATAATCTTTAACGGGCTCATTGATAGGCACAGGAGTTTCAAAAAATGCATTGTTCATAAGTAAATAATTTAGTTTTTCCAGGTTTTTAATTCTATTTTATTGATAGAAAGTTCTCTATTAGAATTCATAATATCATAAGTTTCGAGATCTTTCTTTAGTTGTTCATCCTTATCTAAAAATTCAAAAATTTGATCAATTATACCATGAGCTTCTTCCTTAAGTGAATAAAATATAAATTGATCAATATTTTTCGAGTTTAATAATCCAGAATTTTTTAGATAATAAATATGTCTAGATGTTTTTGTTTGAGTAAAATTTAATATTATTTCTAAATCAGAAATAGATGCTTCTTTTCTGTTAATTAAAATATTTAAAATTCTAATTCTAGATGCATCAGAAAATGATTTAAAAATAGTTTTTCCGTAATCAATATTAAATTTTTTTAATTTCATCTATGTTAAATATTGTTATTACAATTTTATATTAACTAAAAAAAACAATTTATTAGGTAATTTAGCATGTTATTTAAAAAAAAGTAACATTTTAAAATGATACTAAAAAAAAACTCTATATTCTTTCTTTTATTTTTTACTTTATTCTTTAATGAAAGTAGTGTGTTCTCTCAAGGACAGCAGAGAGTGATACAGTTGTCAGGTGTCATAGTTGGTCAAGACAGTATTTCAGGTGTTGGAGGAGTTCATATTTATGTTCCTAAAGCTGGTAGAGGAACAACATCTAATCCCTATGGTTATTTTGCTATGCCTGTATTAGAAAATGACAGCATAATAGTCAGTGCCGTAGGTTATCAAAAGCAAAGTTTTATCATGCCGGGAGATAAGGGTGAGTCTGTTACTCTATTTGTGGAACTTAAACCTGATACGACCATACTTCCTGAACTTGAATTTTTTCCTTATCCTACAGAAGAACTTTTTAAAAAAGCTGTACTAGCTATCGAGTTACCAAATAGAGATGACTTAGATAATTTAGATAAGTCTTTAGATAAAGATTTATTAAGAAGAATGTATACAAATGAGCCTATGAGTGCTGGTATGAACTATAAATATTTTATGGATCAACAAATGATGGCAACTTCAACTAAATATCAGTTACCATCTAACCCACTTCTGAATCCCTTTGCATGGATAAAATTTATAAAGGCTATAAAAAATGGTGATTTTAAAAGAAAAGATTAATTACAATTCATCTCAATCAGGCTATATGAAATAATAGTATCATCTAACTTCATAGCTATATTCCAGTCATTACAGGCAGATTCAACTAAACCTAAATCATGCTTAACACTTCCTCGATTAATATAATATTTTGCATTTTTTGAGTTAATTAAAATTGCTTGGTTAAGATCAGATAATGCTTCTTTACTATTTCCTAAAATAAAATTTGAAAATCCTCTCTCAAAAAAAACAATATCTTTTTTAGAATTTTTTAATACCGCAGAATCATAATATTTTATTGATAATTCATTTTTATTGAGAAAAGAATAAGAGTGTCCTAAATAAAAATAATAATCAAAATTTTTATTTTTTTTTACCTTTAAAAATTCCTTAATAGCTTCTGAATATCTTCCGTTTTTATAATTATTTTTTGCTTTATGAATTCCATCAAGAGACAAAAAACTTATAAAAGTAATAAAGTAAATAATTTTCATCATAGTAGCCCTGACAAGAATCGAACTTGTATCTAAAGTTTAGGAAACTTCTATTCTATCCATTGAACTACAGGGCCTCTGAACAAAAATAAATTTCATTTATTAATAAGCAATATAATTGTTAGTTTTAAGTTTCATTCAAATAGATTTAATGGCAGAAGGTTATAAGAAAAAAAAAGATGAGTTATTCAAATTGGTGATGGAATTTGAAATGAAAATTAAAAATGATATTGATATATATTATGACTCAGAATCTTACGAAAAGATAATTAAGTGGTACATAGATAATCATAAATTTAAACAAGGACTTAAAGTTGCTGAATTTGCACTTTCACAACATCAATTTTCTTCAGATTTATTGATACAGAAAGCAAATATTTTAATTGCCTTACAAAAGTTCTCTGAAGCTCTACAATCCTTAGAAAAAGCTCACTCACTAAACCCAACTGATGAAAATATTTTTATATTGATAGGTCAAGTCAAAATAATATTATCTGATTTTAGTGAGGCTATTTCAGTTTTAAATAGAGCCCTGGAATTTTCTGATAATAAAGATGAAGTAAACTATCAAATTGGTTTAGCATATCAAGCTCAAAAAGATTATGAAAATGCTGCAAAATATTTTAAAAATGCCATAGAAATTAATATCAAACATGAAAATGCTTTATATGATTTAGCGTATTGTTTAGAGTTAACTGGTGAGTTAGAGAATAGTATTTTATATTATAATAAATTTATAAATGAAGATCCTTACTCAGAATATGCATGGTTTAACCTTGGAAATATTTACTATAAACTAAAAAATTATAGTAAATCTATTGAGGCATTTGGATTTGCTCTTGCTATTGATGATGAGTACTCTAGCGCATATATCAATATTGGTGAAGCATATTTAAAAATTGAAAAATTTGATTTAGCAAAGGATAATTTTTATAAATCTCTTGAACTAGATGGCCCATCCCCAGATATTTACTCTGCATTAGGCAGATCATATCATTTTCTTGAAGATTATACTACATCTATTCATTATTTTCATAAATCGATTAAAATCGATCAATTTTTTAAAGAAGCGTATTTTTGGTTGGGAAAATCTTTAGTTTCTCTTGATAAGTGGTTTGAATCTATTCATTATTTTAAAAAAGCATATAAACTTGATAATGATAATATTGAATATATTAAATCTTTAGCATATGTTGAATTCAAGGTTGGTAATATGGTATCAAGTATCGATCTTTATAAAAAAGCATTAGAGTTTGATCCATCTGATTTTAATTTATCATTGGAATTTTCATTAATTTATTATGAAAGTGGTGAAACAGAAAAAGCGATTGAAATTATTAATGAGGCAATTGAAAATTCACCTAATGAATCTCTTCTATATTACAGGTTAGTTATATATCTTATGGATGCTGGAAAGTACAAAGAGTCTATTAACTTATTGGAGACAGCTTTATCTTTAAATTTTAATAATCATAAGGCTCTTTTCGAATTTGTTCCTAATTTTGAGACACAGTCTGCTCTTATTAGGGTAATAAATCAGTATAGAAAAAATAATCTTTTATGAATTTTAATTTAAAAAATATTCCTGAGAGAACATCAAAACCTAGAGATACTGGAGTCACTATGGTAATAGACAAAGGCTCAAGTGTTCAGGAATGTAAAAATCTAATTGATTCCTCTTCTAAGTACATTGATTTTGTAAAATTTGGATGGACTACAGCTAATTTTTCAGAACACTTAAAAGAAAAAATAAAACTCTTCAATGATGCTAATATAAATGTTTATTTTGGAGGTACACTTTTTGAGGCCTTTGCTATTAGGGATCAGTTTGATGATTATATAGATATAATAAAAAAATTTGATCTTAAATATGCTGAAGTTTCTGATGGATCAATTTCGATACCTCATAAAAAAAAATGTGAATATATTGAGAAATTATCCAAATATGTTACAGTTTTTTCTGAAGTTGGATCTAAAGATGAAAAAAAAATAATCCCACCATATAAATGGATTAGGCAAATGAAAGCAGAGCTTGAGGCAGGATCATGGAAAGTTATAGGAGAGGCGAGAGAGTCAGGAAGTGTCGGTCTTTTTAGATCTTCAGGGGAAGTTAGACAGGGTCTTGTAGAAGAAATATTAACTGAGATTCCAACTGAAAAAATTTTATGGGAAGCTCCACAGAAGGCACAGCAGGTATGGTTTGTAAATCTCTTAGGACAGAATGTAAATCTCGGTAATATATCACCAGATGAGGTAATTTCTTTAGAAACAATAAGAGTGGGATTACGTGGTGATACATTTAATCAGTATCTATCAATATGATTTTTCAGAAAACCTTTATTCTTTTTATAAAAGGTATGGCTATGGGAATTTCTGATTTAGTTCCAGGAATTTCTGGAGGAACTATTGCTTTATTATTAGGAGTTTATGAAAAATTTATAACATCACTTAAGTCAATTAATAAGAAAACAATTTTTTACTTATTTAATTTTCAGTTTTTTGAGATTAGTAAGCAATTAAATTTCCAATTTCTTTTTCCTTTAGTGTTAGGTATCTTATCATCTATTTTTCTTTTTTCTTCTTTAATTTCATATCTGATAAAGAATTATGAAATTTTAATTTTTACATTTTTTTTTGGTTTAATTTTTTTTTCATCTCTTAGAATTATCTCAAATTTAAAGCCTTCTTCCTTCTATGACTTTTTATCTATTATAATAGGTTTTTTAGTAGGTTCTTTATTATTATTTTTAAATTCTTTAAATCTATCTGATAGTTTATTTTCAACTTTTATTTCAGGATTTTTTGCTATTTCAGCAATGTTACTTCCTGGTATTTCTGGAAGTTATATCTTAGTAATTTTAGATAAATATCAGTTTATGCTTGATTCAATCTCATCTTTTAATATACCTAACTTATCAATTTTTTCTCTTGGAGCAATTTTTGGAATACTTTCATTTTCAAGATTGATTTATTGGATATTAAATAATTATTACAAAATATCAGTCTTATTTTTATCAGGTTTGATGTTAGGTGCATTAATTAAAGTTTGGCCTTGGAGAATTGATCAGCAACTGGTTTTTCCTTTTGGAGAATATTATGAGTTAATTTTATCGGGTTTGTTTTTTATTATCTCAGGCATTCTTTCAATATATTTTAAATCTAAATGAGGAATTTTGGACTTATAGGTTATCCTTTAGAACATTCTTTTTCTAAATTATATTTTGAAAAAAAATTTAAAAATCAAAAAATAAAAGATGTTTCATATGAAAATTATGAAATTGAAAACATTTCATCTATTCAAAAATTAATTAATGATAAAGAGCTAAATGGCTTAAATATAACTATACCTTATAAAGAAAAAGTTTTAAGTTTTATTGATGAACTTGACGAATCTGCTGCTAAAATTGGTTCAGTCAATGTAATTAAATTTCAAGACAAAAAATTAAAAGGCTTCAATACAGATTATCTTGGATTTAAAAAAAGTTTAGTTAATTGGATTCCAAACTCAGAATTTTCAGCAGTTATTCTTGGGTCTGGTGGTAGCTCTAAAGCTGTAATTTATGTATTAAATGAGTTAAAAATTCCTTTTAATATTATTTCTAGATCAAAATCTTCAGATATGATTACATATGATGAATTAAAAAAATCTACTATTCTTAGTGAATCAAAATTAATAATTAATACAACTCCACTGGGTATGTACCCAAATATTAAATCATGCCCAGATATAGACTTTAAAAAATTATCAAAAAACCATTATATTTTTGATTTAGTTTACAATCCTTCTGAAACTAAGTTGTTGAATATATCAAAAAAGAAGGGAGCAAAAATTAAAAATGGATATGAAATGTTGGTTAATCAGGCCGAATATTCCTGGGAAATTTGGAATAAATAAATATACACTTTGAAATTCGAGTTAATATCACCATATACTCCTAAGGGAGATCAACCTAAAGCAATTAGTGATCTTGTTCATGGATTAAATAATAATTTAAAGCATCAAGTTCTTCTTGGTGTAACAGGTTCTGGTAAAACCTTTACAATGGCTAACGTTATTGAAAAAATAAATAAACCAACCATAATAATTTGTCATAATAAAACCTTGGCAGCTCAATTATATGGTGAATTAAAATTTTTTTTCCCATATAATTTAGTTGAGTATTTTATTTCATACTATGATTATTATCAACCTGAGGCATATATTCCAACTACTAATGTTTATATAGAAAAGGATTTATCTATAAATGAGCAAATTGAAAAACTTAGGTTAAGTGCAACCTCATCTTTGCTATCTGGAAGAAATGATGTAATAGTAATTGCTTCTGTTTCATGTATTTATGGAATAGGAAATCCAAAAGACTTTGGTAAAAATGTTATTGATATAAAAAATGGTCAAAAAATTGATTTAAAATCATTCCTTTTTTCACTGGTCGATATTTTATATGAGAGATCCCATGAGGATGATTTTAAAAGAGGGTCTTTTAGGTTGAAAGGAGATACGCTAGATATTTATTTAGCATACGCTGACTTTATTGTAAGAATAATTTTTTGGGGTGATGAAATAGAATCTATTCAAAAAATTGATCCTATAACTAATAAAAAAATTTCTGATGAGGAACAAATTAAAATTTATCCAGCTAATTTATTTGTTACTTCTAAGGATGTAATTGATTTAGCATTAAAAGAAATAGAAGTAGATCTCGATAATCAAATTAAATTTTTTGAGAAAGAAAGAAAATTTAGTGAAGCAAAAAGAATAAGAGAAAGAACAGAGTTTGACTTGGAAATGATTAGTGAAATTGGATACTGTTCAGGGGTTGAAAATTATTCAAGATACTTTGATAGAAGAGATCCAGGGAATAGACCATTTTGCTTATTAGATTATTTCCCAGATGATTATTTAATGTTTATTGATGAGAGTCATGTGACTCTACCTCAAATAAGGGCAATGTGGGGTGGAGACAGATCCAGAAAAATGAATTTGGTTGATTATGGTTTTAGACTTCCATCAGCTTTAGATAATAGGCCATTAAATTTTCAAGAATTTGATTCATTAATTAGTAGGGTAGTATATGTCGGAGCCACACCTTCAGATTATGAGCTGACTTTATCTGAGGGAGTAGTAGTTGAACAAATTATTAGACCTACTGGGCTACTTGATCCTGAGATTGAAGTTAGAAAAACTGAGAATCAAATTGATGATATTATCAATGAGGTTCATCTAAGAATAGGAGAGAATGAAAGAATTTTAATAACCACTTTGACAAAGAGGATGTCTGAGGAGTTAACAAAATATCTAATAAATAGTGGAATTAAATCAAGATTTATGCATTCTGAAATAGATTCATTAGAAAGAGTAAATATTCTTAGAGATTTAAGATTAGGAAATTTTGATGTATTGGTTGGTGTTAATTTATTAAGGGAAGGTCTTGACTTACCTGAGGTTTCATTAGTAATAATACTAGATGCAGACAAAGAAGGTTTTTTGAGAAATGAGAAATCTTTGATTCAAACTGTTGGAAGAGCTGCAAGAAATTCAAATGGTAAGGTTTTAATGTATGCTGATAAAATCACTAAATCTATGAAAACTACTATTGAAGAAACAAACAGGCGAAGAAATATTCAAGAAAAATATAATTTAGAAAATAACATAATCCCTAGAACAATTTCTAAATCTAAAGAAAATATTCTAGCTCAGACAACTGTAGCTCATGAAAAAGAGACCTCAAAAAAATTTGAAAATAAGCTAGAAATTGACCCAGTCATTAAAAATATGAATAACTCTGAAATTGAAAAACTTATTCAAAAGAATATAAAAGAAATGAATAAAGCCGCTGAAGAATTAGATTTTTATGAGGCAGCAAGGTTAAGAGATGAAAATATTGAGTTGAAAAAAATCATTCAAAACAAATCATAATTCTGGAAATTTCCAGCCATTATGATATTCTGGTTTGATTAATCTATTTGCAAGTTCATTGTCAAACTTGCTATAATTATTATCCCATTTAATCTTAGATTTACTTCTATATGCTAGATTTCCCATATGAGCAACTATTGATGCTATTGCTCCACTTTTTAAATTACAGTTTAATTCAGATGGATTATTATTTTTAATACAATCAACAAAATTTTTAGTGTGATTATCTAATGCATTTCCATATTTTTTATTCATTTGATCCCAATTAAATGTTAATCTTGGAATTTCATCAATAAATAAATTTCCAGTATTTCTATGATCTTTTTCCGGAATTACATTCCACCCAGTTCTATTGACGACTAAAGTTCCTTTATTTCCAATAAAAGCAATTCCTTCATCTAGACCATAATTTCCTCCATCGATTCCATTAGCATGCTCCCATAACATAGTAAAGTCATCAAATTCATAGATTGTTTGAAGGGTATCCGGAGTTTCAGTATCCTGATTAGGGTAAGCTATTTTTCCACCTGAAGCTGAAACGGAATTAGGGTATTTTGCGTTCATTCCCCATAAGGCTATATCAATTTCATGTACTCCCCAGTCTGTCATTAAACCTCCAGCATAATCCCAATACCATCTAAAACTGCCATGAAATCTATTTCGATTAAATTTTCTTTTTACCGCTGGACCTAACCACATATTGTAGTCTATACCTTTTGGAGTTTCTGAATCAGAAATATTATCTACCCATCCATACCAACCCATATATGCCCAAACTTTTACTAATCTAATCTTCCCAAGCTTTCCTGATGAAAGAAAATTTATAGCTTCTTTGTATTGTCCACCACTTCTTTGCCATTGACCTACCTGAACACATTTATTTGATTCTGCATAAGCTTTTAACATAATATTTGCCTCTTCAATCGAATTAGAAATAGGCTTTTCACAATAAACATGTTTATTTGAATCGAGCGAGTCTACTAAGTTAAGACAATGCCAATGATCTGGAGTTCCAATAACTACTGCATCAACTTCTTTATCATCAAGTAAATCTCTATAATCTTTATAAATCTTTGGTTTTTTCCCTGAAATTTTTTTTAGATCCTCTGATCTGTTATTTAAAATTTCTTGATCAATATCACAAATAGCAATACACTCTGTTTCGCTATTTTTTAATATTGATGTCATATCACTCCATCCCATACCCCTACATCCTATTATCCCGAAATGAATTTTGTCATTAGGTGATTTTTTCTCTCTTACTTGTGAAAGTAATTCAATAGGTGTATGAAATAATAAGTATGATCCTAAACCTAATTTAGATGTTTTGCTGATAAAAGATCTTCTATTATGCATTATTTATAGAAGCCTATTATTTACCTCATCCCAATTCACTAAGTTGAAAAAAGCATTAATGTAGTCAGCTCTTTTGTTTTGATAATTTAAATAATAAGCATGCTCCCAAACATCAATTCCTAATAGAGGATTACTATCATCATTACATATTCCAGGCATCAGGGGGTTATCTTGATTTGCTGTTGAACAAATTTCTAATTGATTACCAACTTGACATAACCAGGCCCATCCTGATCCAAATCTTGTCATTGCTGCATTTGAAAATTTTTCTTTGAAACTTTCATAGCTTCCAAATGAAGAATCGATCATTTTAGCAATATTACCATGGGGGTTTCCACCTCCTGAAGGTGATAGAATTTTCCAAAATAATGAGTGATTGTAATGACCTCCTCCATTATTCCTTACAGCGATAATATCTGAATGCTTTTTGCATAACTCTTCTATGGATATACCTTCCATTTCTGTGTCTTTAATTGCATTATTGACATTTGTAATATAGAGGTTATGATGTCTGCTATGGTGTATTTCCATTGTTGTAGAATCAATATGAGGTTCTAAATCATTATAAGAATATGATAATTGTGGTAAAGAATATGACATAATTTTTTTATTTAAATTTTTACAAACAATTTACTTAATTTAAAAAATTTTCAGTAAATGTATTAGTATCAGCTTCTTAATTTAAAGAAAAATGATTCTAATAATTTTTTTGATTCATTTTCTAAAATATTTGAGACTATTATTAAATTCTTATTAGATTCTTCTTTTGATTTTCTTAGGTGCCCTTTTTCTTTATCATCAAGTCCATAAATAACTTTTTTAATTTTGGATAAAAAAATTGCTCCAGAACACATCATGCAAGGTTCAAGAGTAGTATATAGCTCACATTGATTTAGATATTTACTTCCTAGTTTATTTTGAGCAGAAGTGATTGCTATCATCTCAGCGTGAGCAGTAGAATCATTTAAAATTTGAGATTGATTATGTCCTTTGCTTATTATTCTATTATTATAAACTATAACAGTCCCAACTGGAATCTCCTCCTCGTTGTATGCAAGCTCTGCTTCCCTCAATGCTGCTTTCATAAAATATTCATAATTCTTTTTTATGAGACTCATAATTAGTTGTAAGATTATAAAAAAAACTCATGCATTCTTTATAATTCTATTAATTTTGTTTCAAATAAAATATCTATGCTTAGATCTCATAATTGTGGTGAATTATCTAAAAATGATGTTAAATCATCAGTTATTTTAACAGGTTGGGTTCATAAAATAAGGGATAAAGGAAAGGTTATATGGATTGATTTAAGAGATAGATATGGAATAACTCAATTAATATTTGAAGATGAGTTTTCTGGAAAAGAAATATTTGAACTTGCCAAGAATTGTGGAAGAGAATATGTTATTAGAATTAAAGGAGAAGTATCTAAGAGGTTATCTGTTAACCCTAACATAAGTACTGGTGAAATTGAAGTAAAGGTAAATGAACTTGAGTATCTCAATGTTTCAGATGTGCCACCTTTTACAATTGAAGATGAAACTGATGGCGGGGAAGATTTAAGAATGAAATTTCGATACTTAGATTTAAGAAGGCAACCACTTCAAAAAAATATATTACTTAGACATAAATTACTTCAAGAGACAAGAGCATATTTAAACTCAAAAGAGTTTATTGAAATTGAAACGCCTATATTAATCAAATCTACTCCAGAAGGCGCTAGAGATTTTATTGTTCCTTCAAGAATGAATAAAGGTCAGTTTTATGCCCTTCCTCAATCTCCTCAAACATTTAAACAGTTACTTATGGTTTCTGGTTTTGATAAATATTTTCAAATTGTAAAATGTTTTAGAGATGAGGATTTAAGAGCTGATAGACAGCCTGAGTTTACTCAAATAGACTGTGAAATGTCATTTGTTACTAGGGAAGATATTTTAGAATATTTTGGAGAATTAATTATTTACTTATTTAAAAAAATTTTAGATGTTGATTTAATTAATATTCCTATTATGGAATATGATGAAGCTATTGAGAAATATGGATCAGATAAACCGGATTTAAGATTTGATATGCAATTTAATGATATCACTTCTATAGTTAAAAATAAAGGGTTTAAAGTATTTGATGATTCCGAGGTTGTATTATCAATTAACGCAAAAAAATGCTCTTATTTTACAAGAAAAGAAATTGATGAATTAACAGAATTTGTAAAGTCTCCTCAAGTTGGCTCTAAAGGACTTGTTTTTATTAAATGTAATGAGGATGATTCCTTTAAATCTTCAGTTGATAAATTTTATTCTCCTATTGATTTAAAGGAAATTGCGGTACTAAATAATTATCAATCTTCTGATCTAATATTAATTCTAGCAGGGAAAAAAAATCAGACCTATTCGGCTATGTCATCATTAAGAATACATATTGCTGAAAAATTAAAGTTAAGAGATCCAAAAATATTTAAGCCTGTATGGATAATTAATTTCCCTCTTTTGCATTGGGATAAAGAATCTAATAGATTCCATGCAATGCATCATCCATTTACATCTCCTAATAAAGATGATATAGAAAAGCTTGATAAAGATCCAGGTAGTATAAAAGCTAATGCTTATGATTTAGTTATTAATGGGGTAGAAATAGGAGGTGGATCAATAAGAATTCATGACAGAGCCTTACAAGAGAAAGTATTTAATATTTTAGGATTTTCTAGAAAAGAGGCTTACAATCAGTTTGGATTTTTATTAGATGCATTTAAATATGGAACTCCTCCTCATGGAGGAATAGCTTTTGGTTTTGATAGGTTATGTGCATTATTTGCTGGAAAAGAATCAATCAGAGAATTTATTGCTTTTCCAAAAAATACTTCGGGAAGAGATGTAATGATTGATTCCCCTTCTAGTATAAATAATGATCATTTAAAAGAGTTAGGGCTTAAGTAAAAAATTATTTTCTATCTATCTTTTCAATTAATAGATTTTCCCAATCAGGATATAATTTCTTTTCTTCATCTACAATTTTTTTAACATCTTCTAATAACTCGTTAGTATCAAAAATTATTCCATCTTTAATAGTTTTAGAAATACCGCCTACTCGTATAACTTCATTTCCTTCTAACTTTATATCACCAGTTGCATATAGATACTTTAAATTCTTCAAAGGATTTTGATCCATAATAATCAAATCTGCATATTTGCCTACCTCAACAGTACCTATTACGTCTTCCATTCCAATTGCCTCTGCAGCATGAAGTGTGGCAGCTCTTATTACTTCCATTGGATGAAATCCAGCTTCTCTTAATAATTCAAGTTCTTGAATATAACCAAATCCATATAAATTATACATATATCCTGAATCTGCTCCAGCAGTAACCCTCCCGCCTCTATTTTTATATTCATTAATAAAGGTCATCCATAGCTTATAATTATCTTTCCACTCTGTCTCCATTTCTGTACCCCAATCATAATATGCTGCAGCATGAGAATCTCTTGCAGGTAGAAAAAATTTCAAGAGTTTAGGCCTTGTATAATCTTTGTGCCATGGTAAACTACTAGCTCTTTGTACATCTCTAAATACACTGTAAGGAACAAATGTTACGTCTATGGTGAAATCAAGAGAAATTAATTCATTCATAACTTCATTCCATTTCTCAGAGTAAGGTTTTGCAGCTTGTTTCCATAACTTTCCAGCTTCTTCAAATCTATCTCCTTCATTCATATAATTATATCCTAATGGATAATTTTGAACTGTTTTATCTTCAAATAAAGCTTCAGGAAGACCATACCAATGTTCCATAGTTGTTAATCCATTCCTAGCAGTTTCAAGTACATTCATTTCAGCAACATCCATTTGAGCATGATGGCAGGCAGATCTTAGACCTAATCTTTTGTTTTCTTGAAGAGCAGCTTTAAATATATCTGGTCTTGCTCCAAAAAACTTAATCCCATCAGCTCCTCTCTCTGCATTTTTTCTAACCCAATCAATTGCTTCTTGAGGAGAATTTATTCCATTTGATGCACCTTGACCAAAGCCAGTATATGCTAATATTCTAGGAGCAGAAATATTATTTTTTTTACTTTCTTCTTTTTGATGAAGAACCCAGTCAAGACCTTGTCCACAAGATGGGTCTCTAATTGTTGTTATTCCATGAGCTAACCATAATTTATACACGTATTCAGCTTTTCCATCTCTCTGAGATGAAATATGGCCATGCATATCAATAAATCCTGGGAGAACATACTTACCATGAGCATCTATTTCTATTCCTCCGGGATCAGCTTTTGGTCTTCTATTTTCATTTATTTTAAGTCCTGGATACCCAACATTTCTTATACTAGTAATTATATTTTTTTCAATAACTATATCTACTGGACCAGTAGGGGGCGCCCCATTTCCATTAATAAGAGTAGCTCCTCTAATGATTAATTGTTTATGAGGTCCATCACCTCTGTATCTTTCTGGAGCTTTTTCTATTTGAGAATAAATATAATTCCAAGTAAAAAGAAATAGAATAAGTAAATATTTTTTCATTGTATTAGGTTAAAATTGATGGTATTTTTGATTAATATATAAATTAAAATTAAAATAATAAAATAATGGCTCTAACTTATTCACAAATGCTTCCACTAGGCACTAAAATTCCGAACTTTAATTTACTTAACGTTGTTAATGATAAATTTTATTCAACTGAAAATTTAGATAATGAAAAAAATACTCTTGTAATGATAATATGTAATCATTGTCCTTATGTAGTTCATTATCATCAAGAAATTAAGAATCTTTTTAATGATTATAAAAATAAAAAAGTCAGCTTTATAGCTATCAGTTCTAATGATGTTGTAAATTATCCTCAAGATTCACCAGAAAAAATGAAGGAGTTATTTAAACACTTAGATCTTTCATTCCCTTATTTATATGATGAATCACAAGAAGTCGCTAAGAAATTTAAAGCTGAATGTACTCCTGAATTTTATTTATTTAATAGTAATAAAACTTTAGTTTATAGAGGAAGATTAGATTCTTCATCTCCAGGAAATTCAAATCAAATTAATGGTATAGATTTGAGAAATGCTATTGATTCAACGCTTAAAAATAAAGAAGTTGACAAAAATCAGTTTCCAAGTATGGGATGTAATATTAAGTGGAAATAAATTCAGTTAATTATTCTTTATTCATTTAGATTAAATTATCTATAATTGCTTTCAATTATAGAAAAAACGCATATTATGGAAGGAAAAAAAATTCAGTTTAATGATAATAATTTAAATGTTCCAAATGATCCGATTATTCCTTTTATAGAAGGAGATGGTATTGGAATTGATATTTGGCCAGCAAGTAAGCACGTATTGGATTCTGCTGTACAAAAAGCTTATGAAGGAAAGAAAAAAATTATATGGAAAGAGGTTTTAGCCGGAGAAAAAGCATATAATCAAACTGGAGAATGGTTGCCTCAAGAAACTTTAGATATTTTCAATAAATATTTAGTTGGAATTAAAGGTCCATTAACAACCCCAGTAGGTGGAGGCATCACTTCCCTAAATGTAGCATTAAGACAAAAGTTAGATTTATTTGCTTGTGTTAGACCTGTTAGATGGTTTAGTGGAACACCATCTCCAGTTAAAGACCCATCAACAACTGACATGGTTATCTTTAGGGAAAATACTGAAGATATTTATGCTGGTATTGAGTTTGAGAATGGAACTGAACAAAATGAAAAAATAAAAAATATTTTAAAAGATTCTTTTGAAGAAAAATTTAATAAAATTCGATTTCCTGAATCTTCGGGTATAGGAATTAAGCCAATTTCATTAGAGGGAACATATAGACTTGTTAGATCTGCAATTCAATATGCCATAAATAATAATAGAAGCTCTGTGACATTGGTTCATAAGGGTAATATTATGAAATTTACTGAGGGAGCTTTCAGAGATTGGGGATATAAAATTGCTAAAGAGGAATTTGGAGCTTTAGATTATGAAGGTGGCCCTTGGCAAGTAATAAAAAATGGTTCAAAAGAAATTATTATTAAGGATGTTATTGCAGATGCATTCTTACAACAAATTCTATTGAGACCAAATGAATACTCAGTAATTGCAACTATGAATTTGAATGGAGACTATATATCTGATGCACTTGCTGCTATAGTAGGTGGAATTGGAATAGCTCCTGGAGCAAATATTAACTACCAAACTGGTCATGCAATTTTTGAGGCTACACATGGAACTGCTCCAAAATATGCTGGTTTAAATAAAGTAAATCCAGGTTCAGTGATTTTATCTGGGGCTATGATGTTAGAACATTTAGGATGGAATGAAGCAAAAAATTTAATCTTTTCTGGTTTGACTAAAACAATTGAGTCTGGTAGAGTTACTTATGATTTTGAGAGATTAATGGACAATGCTACATTACTTTCATGCTCTGAATTTGCTGATGAGATTGTAAGTAATATGTAATATTTTTATGGGCAAAGAAAAAATATTTGTTTTTGATACTACTTTAAGGGATGGAGAACAAGTTCCTGGATGTCAACTCAACACTGAGGAGAAAATTGAGATAGCTTTGGATCTAGAATTTTTAGGTGTTGATATTATCGAGGCAGGTTTTCCTATTTCTAGTCCAGGAGATTTTAATTCTGTTTATGAAATTTCAAAAGTAATAAAGAAACCTATAATATGTGCTTTATCTAGAGCAGTCATATCAGATATTGATATGGCTAACTTAGCATTAAAAAATGCTAAAAGAAAAAGAATTCATACTGGAATAGGTGCATCTGATATTCATATAAAACATAAATTTAATTCTACAAGAGAAAAAATATTAGAACAAGCTGTGGCAGCAGTCAAATATTCCAAAAAATTTTTTGAAGATGTGGAATTTTATCCAGAAGATGCGGGTCGAGCAGATCAAGATTTTCTCTGCAAAATGGTTGAAAAAGTTATAAAAGCAGGAGCAACAGTAATTAATATTGCAGACACAACAGGATATAATCTTCCTGAGATGTATGGAAAAAAAATAAAATACTTAGTTGATAATGTGCCAAATATTGATAAAGCCATAATATCTGTCCATTGCCATAACGACCTTGGCTTGGCTACAGCTAACTCATTAGCTGGACTTCAAAATGGGGCTAGACAATTTGAAGCTACAGTTAATGGAATTGGCGAGAGAGCAGGGAATACTTCATTAGAGGAGGTGGTAATGGCTCTTCGTGCTCACCCATATCTTAATCTAGACACTAATATTGATACAAAGAAAATTATTCCACTTAGTAAGAAAGTTAGTAGAATGATGAATATGCCTATTCAAAGAAATAAAGCAATCGTAGGAGCTAATGCTTTTGCTCACTCTTCGGGTATACATCAAGATGGGTTTTTAAAAAATAGAGAAAATTATGAAATTATTAATCCTGAGGATGTTGGTTTAGATTCATCATCAATAGATTTAACTGCAAGAAGTGGGAGAGCTGCTTTAAAACATAGATTAAATTTATTAGGATTTAGTTTTTCTAAGGTAGAATTAGAAACTATCTATATTAAATTTATCGATTTAGCAGATAAAAAGAAGCTATTACACGATGAAGATCTTATAGAATTAATGAAAAAATATAGTTGATGGGAAAAACCCTTTTTGATAAAGTTTGGGAAAATCATTTAGTTGATAAAATAACTAATGGTCCTAGTATTCTTTATATAGATAAGCATTTGATTCATGAAGTAACAAGTCCACAAGCATTTTCAGGATTAGAAAAAAGAGGTATTAAAGTTTTTCGACCAGATAAAACAATAGCAACAGCTGACCATAATGTTCCAACTGTTGACCAGCACTTACCTATTAAGGAAGCTCTTTCTAGAAATCAAGTTGAAACTCTAACTAAAAATTGTAAAAAACATGGAATAAAATTGTATGGTCTTGGTCATAAATATCAGGGTATTGTTCATGTAATTGGCCCAGAGTTAGGGATCACACAACCCGGAATGACTATAGTATGTGGTGACAGCCATACCTCTACTCATGGCGCTTTTGGTTCGATTGCATTTGGTATTGGAACTAGTGAGGTAGAGATGGTTCTATCTTCTCAGTGTTTATTTCAAAATAAACCAAAAACCATGTTAATTGAGATAGAAGGAGATTTAAAAGATGGGGTATATTCTAAAGACATCATATTATATATTATTTCAAAAATAACTGCTGCTGGAGGAACTGGTTATTTTGTTGAGTATGCTGGTTCAGCTATCAGATCCCTTTCAATGGAGTCTAGAATGACAATATGTAATATGAGCATTGAAATGGGGGCAAGAGGTGGAATGATTGCTCCAGATGATACAACTTTTAAGTATTTAAAAAACAAAAAATTTGTACCTAAAAATGAAGATTTTGAATTAAAAGTAAGAGAATGGAAAAAACTCAGATCTGATCCTAACGCTAAATATGATAAGGTTTTGAAATTTGATGCATCAGATATTGATCCTATGATTACTTACGGAACAAATCCGGGAATGGGAATTAAAATTGATGAAGAAATTCCTAATAATGCTTTAAATACTTCTGAAGAATCCTTTAGTAAATCTCTTAAATACATGGATATAAAAACAGGCGAAAAGTTACTGGGGAAAAAAATTGATTATGTATTTATAGGTTCTTGTACAAATTCTAGAATAGAAGACTTAAGAATTGCATCAAAAATTATTCAAGGAAAGAAGAAAGCAGAAAATATAAATGCATGGGTAATCCCTGGCTCCAAGACAGTTGAAAAAATTGCTATTGAAGAAGGTATAGATAAAATTTTTAAAGAGGCAGGATTTGAGTTTAGACAACCTGGATGCTCTGCTTGTCTAGCCATGAATGAAGATAAAATTCCCAAAGGTAAATACTGTGTTTCAACTTCAAATAGAAACTTTGAAGGTAGACAAGGACCTGGTTCAAGAACTTTTTTAGTTAGTCCTGCAACTGCAGCATTAGCTGCAATTAAAGGGGTTATTTCTGATATTAGAAAAAATAAATAATGGAAAAATTTAATAAACTTGATTCTTCAATAATGCCTATTAATATTGAAAATATTGATACAGATCAAATTATTCCCGCAAGATTTTTAAAAGCAATTTCAAGAGAAGGTTTTGGAGACAATTTATTTAGAGATTGGAGATATGACAGTGATGATAATCTAATTAAAGATTTTAGTTTTAATACAATAAATAATAATTCTAAAATTTTATTAGCTGGAAGAAATTTTGGTTGTGGTTCTAGCAGAGAGCATGCAGCATGGGCAGTTTATGATTATGGATTTAGAGTAGTAATAAGTAGTTTTTTTGCAGATATTTTTAAAAATAACTCTTTAAATAATGGATTATTAGTTTTTGAACTTAGTCAGCCTAAAATTGATAAAATTTTTGAAATGGTTTCAAAAAATCCAAATTTAATCTTCTCTGTAGATCTAGAAAATCAAAGATTTTATTCTCAAGATTTTTTAATAGACGAGTTTTTTAGTATTAATGAATATAACAAGACTTGCCTAATTAAGGGATATGATAATATTGACTATATTCTAAGTCAAAAAAATAAAATAATAGATTTTGAAAAAAAACATTATGAATAGGATTGCTATTTTAGAAGGTGATGGTATAGGCCCAGAAATAATGAGAGAGGCTTTAAAAGTTCTTGATGTTATTTCAAAGAAAAACAATTTAAAGTTTGAATTAAAAAAAGGATTTGTTGGAGCTTCTGCTATTGATAATGAGGGTCACCCTTTTCCGGATTCAACTAAGTATTTATGTAAGAATGCTGACGCCATTTTATTTGGAGCAATAGGTGATCCTAAGTATGATAATGACCCAAAAGCAAAAGTAAGACCAGAAGATGGTCTCCTTGAGATGAGAAAATTTCTTGGTCTTTATGCTAATGTCAGACCCGTAGTTACCTATAACGCACTTCTTGATTCATCACCCCTAAAAAAAGATATAGTATCTGGGACAGACTTTATGGTATTTCGAGAATTAACTAGTGGAATATATTTTGGAGATAAATCAATTTCAGAAGATAGAAACTCAGCGTATGACACTTGTTCATATTCTAAATCAGAAATTATTAGAATATCAATATTGGCTTTTGAAGAAGCAAGAAAAAGAAAAAAAAATCTCACTCTTGTAGATAAAGCAAATGTACTTAGTACATCTAAATTGTGGAGAGAGGTTGTACAAGAAATTTCTCTAGATTATCCAGATATTAATGTTAATTTTCTTTTTGTTGATAATGCTGCAATGAAAATAATTACAAATCCTAAAGACTTTGATGTTATTTTAACAGAGAATATGTTTGGGGATATAATAACTGATGAGGCATCTGTAATTACTGGTTCTCTTGGAATGCTTCCATCTGCTTCCATAGGTGATAATGTTTCTTTATTCGAGCCAATCCATGGTTCATACCCTCAGGCTACTGGAAAAAATATTGCAAATCCAATGGGAATGATACTTTCTTTATCAATGATGCTTGACTTATCTTTTAATCTCAAAAATGAGTCTATAGTAATTAATAAATCCATTGAAAATGCATTAGAAAATGGAATAGTTACTATTGATATAAATAGCAATAAATACTATAAAACTTCTCAAGTTGGAGATTGGATTGCAAAAAATGTTAAAAGTCTACTTTAGTAAATTAACATTTCTTAATATTTATAATATTGATATATTATTATAATTGAATTACTTTTAAATATGAGAATTTTGTTTTTATTAATATTCTTTAGCATCACAAATTCTATTTTTTCACAAGAAAAAAATAATCCTGTTCATATTTTTCCAAATCCTGCATCTAATTATCTTAATTTAAGATTATTGGAAGATCAATATATTGAGGATTTTGAGATATCAGTTTATTCTCTAATAGGAAATAAAATGAATTTAAAATATGAAAAAATATCTGATAATGAAGTTCAGTTAAATATTGAAAATTATAAAATTGGTTATTATTTCATTCTTCTTGATTCAAGAAAGGATGATAAAAGAAGAATTTACAAATTCTCTAAAAATTAATTTAGAGAACTCCTCGCATAATTATTTTCAAATAATTCTCTGTACTTAGTGGATAATTCTTGGTTTGTATATTTACTGTAAGCTCTAGCAAGAGTATTAAGAGAAACTAGATTTTTTTGAATTTCGTATCTATCATTAATATTATTTTCAAAATAATAATTAAGTATTTCATCTGATCTTGTACCAATTAAATCAGCAATACTATTTGCTAATTTTTCAGTATCTAAATTTCCTTTGGAATTTAAATCTAAAAGAAACTCAACTAATTGAACTGAAAAATGATCATACATAATACTTTCATCTGGAATAATTTTAATAGTTTTTTCTATGACCTCTAAAGCTTTTTTATATTCTTTTTTATCTATTAAATTTTTAATTAAAGTATTAAAAGTTGATCTGTAATTCATTATAAATCCCCTGTGATCTTCAGAGAAGTATGCATCTTTATTATCTAATTCTCTCCAAAAAGAATTATTCATGATATTATTATACATTAAATCTGTATTTATTAGACTTCCAGAATTAGGGTTCAGGATTGGTAAAAGTCTATAAGCAAATCCTTCTTGAACAACATTTCTTTTAACTTCAATATTTATTCCATTAAGAGAAGTATTATTGAAATAGATAGGTCTTTCCCAATTATTTGCATCTAATAGATCTAAAAATGCCAAATCTTTCTTTTCAAGGCCATTTTTATTACTCTTTAGACTAATAAATAATGTGTCTTGTTTAAAATTTTGAAACTCTACTGGAATTCCTTGATTATTATCTTTATCTACAGGAATCCAAAATGACTTGGATGGTATTGAGTTGTAATTACTTGCTGATGTTGCAACTTGAATCGCTTTACTATTTCTATCAACTAGATTGATGTAGCCTTTAAGATTTATTGCAACATTTTGAATTTTAGGGTTGTTTACATAAGGTAAATAATCGTTAAGTCCCCCTTGAATATAATTTTCAATACCTATATTAAATTTAATTTTTTCAGATTTATTTTTCTTTGACATCATCTGCTCAATGTACCAGTCAGTATTAAAATAACTTAATACAATAACTCGTACATCTGTCCTGAAATTTTCTACTTCTTGAACATACCATAAAGGAAATGTATCATTATCTCCACCTGTAAATAAAATTGAATTTGGAGCACATGAGTTAAGTAGGTTTTTTGCTGAATCAACAGTTAAATATCTATTTGATCTATCATGATCATCCCAATTTTCTTTAGCTAAAATGACTGGTGAAGATAAAGATAATATAGTGGTAAGTGCTAAAATAATTTTTCTATTAGAAAGAAATTTATTTATGAAATTGAAAATAAATAATGACCCATATCCTATCCAAATACTAAATGCATAATAAGAACCAGCATAAATATAATCACGTTCTCTAGGTTCTGTCGGCGGGCTATTTAAATAAACTACAAGAGCAATTCCAGTTAGAATAAAAAATAACATTGTAACATAAAAGTTCTTATTGTCTTTGTAGTACTGAAATAGTAGTCCTAATATTCCTAGAATAAATGGGATCATATAATAATTATTCCTAGCCTTATTATTTTTTAACTGGTAGGGTACTTCATCAAAGACATTACTTAACCCTAGCCATTCAGCATTTTGAATATCAGAAGATCTTCCAGAAAAATTCCACATAAAATATCTTAAATACATGTGGCCAACTTGATACTTAAAAAAGAAGAGTAAATTGTCAGAGAAAGATGGCTTTTCGTTTGGTGAGAGGTTTGCTATTTCTCTATATCTCTCTATATGATTGGGAGAACTACTATACATTCTTGGAAAAATAGTGGTTCTATTTGGATCATAAATGTAATTGAATTTTCTTTCTTTTATTTCATATTTATCATCTCCCTTTTTATAGCTAACTCCACTTTCTTCTTGTTTAATAACTTCTGCATCAAAGTATTGTCCATGAAATAATGGTCTGTATCCATATTGCTCTCTTTTAAGATAAGATATGAAATTCAAAATATTTTCAGGATTATTCTCATCAATAGGCGGGTTATAGTTAGATCTAATTAATACCAATGAGTATGATGAATATCCTATTAGAATAAAGGTGAAAGCCAAAATGGAAGTATTTAGAATTTCTTTCTCTTTGACATGAGAATACCATATTAAATAAACTAATAATAATACAAATGATAAAACAAAGAACACAATACCTGAACCAAAAGGTAGACCAAATGAATTAATGAAAAGCCTTTCAATAAAACTAGCGAGAGTAGGTAATCCTGGAATAATTCCCTCAGTAACTATACCTACTATAACAAGACCTGCGATTAGGGATAATGAAATTCCTATCAATGAAATTTTGTTTGATTTTTTAAAATACATAAAAAGAGCAAGTGCAGGTATAGCAACTAGATTTAAAAGGTGAACTCCAATTGATAATCCAATCATGTAACAAATTAAAATGACCCATTTATTTTGAATCTTTTTATCGTTGGAATTTTCCCATTTTAAAATTGCCCAAAACACGAATGCGGTAAAAAATGAAGACATTGCATATACTTCTGCTTCAACAGCTGAGAACCAGAAAGAATCGGTAAATGTAAAAGTCAGTGCTCCAGTTAGACCAGATAATAAAATAAGAATTATATTATTAAAATTTTCTGGTTTATAAATCTTAGAAGTTAAATGAGTAATTGTCCAAAAAAGAAATAAAATCGTGAAAGCACTTGAAAAAACACTTAATGAGTTAACAGCTAATGCAATATTTTCAGGGTTATCAAAAGCAAATAAAGAAAAAAATCTACCAAGAAGTAAATAAAATGGTGCACCTGGAGGATGAGGAACTTCTAATTTGTATGATACAGCTATAAATTCACCCGCATCCCAAAAGCTTGCTGTATCTTCTACAGTAATAGCATATACTATAAGGGCTATAAGAAAAGTTACCCAACCTGTAATTATATTTAATTTATTATAATTAATCATCATTTAGAATAATGGCGAAAATATATAAATTTTTTAATCATATAAGATTCTTATTAAGTTATTTTGTTAAATGATTTCAACAAGGATAAGGTTTTTTATATTTTTTTATTTTACATGTCATCTGATTTTTTCTCAAGAAAATAAAAGTATATTAACAGATATTGATATCCAAATTGAGTCTACTGCGGCAATAAATAAAATGTACAATTTTGAGTTTAATACTTCTCTGAAAGAGTTTAGATGGTTAGAACAAGAATATAAAAATCATCCACTTCCTATATTTTTAAAAGGATTAAGTCTTTGGTGGAAAATTGATGCGTATTCAGGTATTTCGGATCTTTTAAAAATAGATTCATTAAAAAAAATTGATAGTGAATTTTTAGAAATTATGGATAATACAATTTCAGTTTCTAAAGAAATATATGAAAATAATAAAATTGATGCAGCTTTTTTTTTATCTGCAGCTCATGCATTTAAAGGTAGGCTACTAGCTGATAGAAAAAAATGGAGATCTGCATCAGTAGCTGGGATAAATGCCTTAAAATACTTAAAAGAAATTAAACAAGATACTCTCATGATTCCAGAAATTTCTTTTGGCAATGGACTATTCAATTATTATTCTATATGGATTTCTGATAGATATCCTCTATTAAAGCCTTTTATATCATTATTTCCTGAAGGAAATAAAAATTTAGGAATCGAACAATTAGTAAATGCTGCTAATACTTCTTTTTACACAAGAACTGAAGCACAATTATTCTTAGTTAAAATCTTTTCAGCAGAAAATCAGTTAAATAAAGCACTTTATCTTTCAAAATATTTATTCGAAACATTTCCTAATAATTCGATTTTTCATAAATACTATACACAGCTTCTCTATAGGACTTCTAATTTTAAATTATGTGAAAAAGAGTCTCTAAAAATCCTTGAAAATTTTAGTTTAAAAAAGATTGGATATTTTGATAATGAGGCACGTTTAGCTCACTTTTTTTTAGGAGAAATTTATAGTTTAAGTAGAAATTACAGACTATCAATATATCATCTAAAGAAATCATTAGAGTTCTCTGATAAGTTTAAAAATAAAAAATTAGGATATACTATTTACTCCAATTTCCTTATAGGCAAAATATATTATACTCTTGGAGAGAAAAATTTATCAAAAAAATATTTAAAAAGTGTTATCAGATCAACTAATAGAAATGATGATTTAAACAAAAAATCTAGAGATTATTTAAAATAATTATTTGATTTTATAATAAATACAAAACATTTCTTAAAATAAAGTCGTCTTAACAGTAGAAAATTTTAAATATGAAATTAGATAGTATTGATAAAAAAATTTTAACCATACTGCAAAAAAATGCTAAAATAACTAATGCTAAGCTCTCTCATGAGATAGGTTTATCTCCAGCTCCAACTCTAGAAAGGGTAAGAAAATTAGAAATAAATGGGATAATTAAAGGCTATCATGCCAAATTAGATAAATCAAAAATAGGTTTAGGTGTTAGTACTTTTGTTTTGGTTACACTTAAAGGACATAACAAAAAAAATATAAATGCTTTCTTAGACAAAATAAAAAATGTTGAAAATATTATTGAATGCCATCATATTACAGGAAGTGGAGACTTTATTTTGAAAGTAGTAGCTAAAAACATTGAATCTTATCAAGAATTAATGTTAGATAAGGTTAGTGAAATTGAAGTTACAGATAGTTTGCAGTCGATGGTTATTCTTTCTACTTTTAAGGAAAATAAAGCGATGCCAGTGTAAATGAAAAATATTGTCCTTGATTCCACTGAAATTTCTAATAAATTAAAAAGAATCTCATTTGAAATTATCGAAAAAAATCTTTCTGAAAAACAAATTGTTTTATTAGGAATTCTTCCAAACGGTAAGTTTTTAACTGATAAGATAAAGTCTCATATATTAAAAAATTCAAAAATTCAAACTTCAGTTTTTTACTTAGATATTGACAAAAATAATTTTTTTATTAAAAAAATAAGTCCGGACTTCAATAAAGAAATTATTAAAGAAAAAGTAGTTATTTTAATTGATGATGTTATGAATAGTGCTGCAACTTTAATGTACTCAATTAATAAAATTTTGGAATTTTCTCCAAAAGAAATTCAGATAGCCGTTCTTATTGAAAGGTATTACAAAAACTTTCCATTAGTTCCTAACTTCAAGGGCCTTGAGTTAAGTACATCTAAATCTGAACATGTTAAAGTTAAATTAGATAAATCTCCTAAAGTTATTATTTTATGATATTCATAGTAAGAAAAGAACATTTTAATGCTGCTCATAAACTTTATAACCCAGAATGGTCTGAGGAAAAAAATAAAATTGAATTTGGTGTTTGTTCAAATGAAAATTGGCACGGACATAATTATGAATTAGAGGTTACAGTTAAGGGAAATATTAATCCAAACAATGGTATGCTTATAAACTTAAAACTTTTATCAACAATTATTAAGGAAGAAATTATTGATAAAGTAGATCATAAAAACTTAAATGTTGATGTTCCTTTTCTCAAAAATTTAATTACAACAACTGAAAATGTAACTATCAAATTTTGGGAAGTTTTAGATGAGAGACTAAAAAAATTAAAAGATTATAATTGTTCTCTTCATAAAATTAAGTTATATGAAACTCCTAGAAATTTTGTAGTATACTATGGAGAAAAGCAAGTCTGATTTATTTATTATTTGTGGCGAACGATCTGGTGATCTTCATGGTTCGCATATTGTTAAGTATTTATTAAAAAAAAATCCATCTCTTAGGATTCATTGTTGGGGAGGAAAACTAATGAAAGAAGCCGGGGCTTTTCTTCTAGAAAATTACTCTAGTTATAGTATGATTGGGTTCATCGAAGTAATCAAAAATATTAATCTTTTAACTAAAAAAATTAAATTATGTCAGTCTCAAATACTTCATTATAAACCTAAGATAATTCTATTAATAGATTTTCCAGGATTTAACTTAAAAATTGCAAAATTTTCAAAAAAAAATGGTTTTATAGTTCATTATTTTATACCACCAAAAGCATGGGCATGGAAAGAAAGTAGAGCAAATATTTTATCAAAAAATATTGATAAGATATATTCTATACTCCCATTTGAGATTCCTTTTTATAAGAAATATAACTGTAATATTTCCTATGTTGGCAATCCGCTATATAGATATATAAAGAATACTAAATCAATTAATAATTTTAGTAATATTATTTCTTTATTGCCTGGAAGCAGAAAATCAGAATTAAGATATTCAATTCCAATTTTTATAGAACTTATAAAGAGTCTTAAAAAATTTAAATTTTTAATATGTGCTATTAATTCAGTTGATTATAAATTATATGATGATTTTAAAAATTTAAAAAATGCTGAAGTTATTTATGAAGAAACATATAAAACCATTTTAAAATCTGAGTTAGCAATTGTTATGTCAGGAACAGCAAGCCTAGAAATAGCTTATTTGAAAAAACCTCAGATAGTTGTTTATAAAACCTCTTTTCTTAATTATTTAATTGCAAAGAGTTTGGTTAATATAAAATTTATTTCTCTTGTCAATTTAATTTTAAATAAAAAAACAATAAATGAACTAATTCAAAGTGATTTTAATTCAAAAAAATTAATAACTGAAATTAAAGAAACGCTTAAAATATCAAATCAAAAGAAAATAATTGAAGGATATGAAAATATGATAAAGAAAATTGGGAAAAAAGATGCAATAAAAGAAACTTCAGAAAATTTACTGAAAAGTTTATGACTTCTTAATTAGAACCTCATCAATTATACCGTATTCCTTAGCTTCTTCAGATCTCATCCATTTATCTCTATCTGAATCTTTTTCAATTTGAGAAAATGTTTTGCCAGTATGATGAGATAAAATATTATATAAATCTTTTCGTAACTCTTGCATTTGTTTAAGAGTGATTTCCATATCTGTTGATTGTCCTTGCATACCCCCACTAGGCTGATGGATCATAATTCTTGAATGTTTTAAAGCTGATCTTTTTCCTTTAGTTCCTCCAGACAATAAGACAGCGCCCATTGATGCGGCCATACCCGTGCAAATAGTTGCTACGTCAGGGGATACATATTGCATTGTATCGTAGATACCTAATCCAGCATAGACTGATCCACCAGGGCTATTTATATAAAGAAGTATATCTTTTTTTGAATCAGTTGATTCTAAAAATAAAAGTTGAGCAGTTATTATATTAGATATATTTTCCTCAATTCCCATTCCAAGGAAAATAATTCTATCCATAATAAGTCTAGAAAAAACATCAATTTCCCTAAAATTTGTTGGCCTTTCTTCGATAACTGCTCTTGTCATATTTTCAACTTTCTCAACATATTTATCAAATGTTAATCCATTTACATTTTTATCTTTCACTAAATACTTCCTTAATTCTTCCTTATTCATAACTATATTTCTTTTGCTATTAACTTAAATTTATCAAATGTTATTGACTTTTTATTGATAGAAACTTGATCTTTAATAAGATTAAAAACTTTATTTGCTTTGAGTTCATTAAATATTTTTAAGTAATTTTCACCACCATTATGTTTGAGGTAATTGTTAACGAATTTGTCAATGTCCTTGCTCATGTTTTGCATTCCTGATGCAAAAAGTTGATTTTGAATTTGATTTTTAGCCATTTCTTCAATTTCACTATTATCAATTTTAATTTCATTTGAATCAATTATATCGTCAACAATATATGACCACCTTATCTGCTCACAATATTTATCAAAATCTTCACCAAGTAATTTTTTTGATGTTTTTTCATCATTATTAGATATAATCCAATCCTCTACGTATTTTTTTGGGATACTAATTTTGTTATTTTTTAATAAATTTTTTTCTATTTCTCTATTTAATAGATATTCACTTTCTCTTAAATAATTAAATTCAATGGATTTCTCAATTTCTTTATTAAAGTCTTTTAAAGTTTTTATTTTTCCTTGACCAAAAATTTTATCAAAAAAAGTAGGCTTAAGTTTAGCTGGAGATCTCTCTATAATATTTTCAATTTTTATATTTATTTTATTTGGAACATCATTAATATCTTTCAAATTGCCAACTATCTGTGAAATTAGGTTTAAGTCATTTTTAGCTAATTTTTTTAAATCAATCAATAAAGACTCATTTAATTTACATCCTATAAGTTTTTTTGATTCTTTTTTGTCAAGTGTTTCAATATTTAAAATGCCTTTCTTTTTTTCATCTGGAAATTCAAACTCACAGTATACCGATGATTTTAAAGTAATTTCTTTTAGATTATTTATATCTGCATACTGAATTTTAAGATTATTAATAGTTTCATCTACTGTTTTTTTGTCAATTTTTATATTATATAAAGTAAACTTTTGAGTTTTTTTATAAGGTTTAATAGAAAAATCACTTAGGTGTCCTATCTTAAAATTAAATGTGAATTTATCAATTTCATTAATTTTAATTTCATCAATTTTATCAGAATCAGCTATAGGTTCGCCAATAATTTTAATCTTTTGTTCTTTAATGTAATTATTGATTTTTTCACTGACAATTTTATTTATTTCCTCCAGAAGGACAGATTTTCCGTACATATTTTTTAAAAGCTGTATTGGAACCATACCTGGTCTAAACCCTTTTAAATTTGCTTTTTTTTTAAGTTCTTTTAACTTTAACTCGAATTGATTAAAGTAATCATTCTTCTCAAGTTCAAGATTGATGTTAGATTCAGTTTCTGATATTTTAGACTTAGTTATTTTCAAAATTATAATTTAGAATTGTGCGGATGGAGGGACTCGAACCCCCATGCCTTTCGGCGCTAGATCCTAAATCTAGTGCGTCTACCAATTTCGCCACATCCGCTTTAAAATAGTTTGCAAATCTAGAGATAAATTATTTTAATGAGAAAAATTAGATTAAATTATCTTTAATTTTTTTATATGAAAAATGATCTTTTGAAAGAAGAAAATGAAAATAAAGTTATTTTAAATGCTTTTGCAAAATTGATTAGATATTCTAAGCCTTTCATATCAAAAGATGATTCTAAAATAATTAAGAAAGCTTTCAAAATTTCTTTTTCTGCTCATAAAGATATGAGAAGAAAGTCTGGAGAACCTTATATCCTTCACCCGATAAGTGTTGCTTTAATTTGTGTGAAAGAGATAGGACTAGGGACAACTTCAATTGTAGCTGCTCTACTTCATGATGTAGTTGAAGATACTGAAATAACTATAGAATACATAAGAAATGAATTTGGTGAGAGAGTTGCTAAGATATGTGATGGATTAACAAAAATCTCAGGTGTATTGTCTCCGGGATCTTCTATTCAGTCTGAAAATTTTAGAAAAATGCTTTTAACACTAGCTGATGACGTAAGAGTAATTTTAATAAAACTAGCGGATAGACTTCATAATATGAGAACTTTAGATAGCATGTCTAGAAGTGCCCAATTAAAAAATTCTTCAGAAGTTATTTACATTTACTCTCCTTTAGCTCATAGGTTAGGTTTATATTCAATTAAGTCAGAGTTGGATGATTTATATTTAAAATATACGGACTATGCTAACTATAAAATGATTTCATATAAATTAAAGGAAACTAAATCTTCAAGAGATAAATTTATAAGGTCTTTTATTAGTCCAATTAAAGATAAATTGATAAATCAAAACTTAGACTTTGATATTTTAGGTAGACCTAAATCAATTTATTCAATTTTGAATAAGATGAAAACTCAAGGCAAGGATTTTGAAGAAATTTATGATCTTTTTGCAATTAGAATAATTTTAAATTCTTCGTTTGAGAAAGAAAAAACAGTATGTTGGCAAGCTTATTCCTGTGTCACAGATTGTTATCAGCCAAATCCTGATAGATTAAAAGATTGGATTTCCACCCCTAAAACTAATGGGTATGAATCTTTACATACTACAGTGATGAGTAACTCTGGTAAATGGGTAGAAGTTCAAATTAGAAGTAAGAGAATGGACGAAATAGCTGAAAAGGGTTTTGCAGCACATTGGAAGTACAAAGAAAAAATAAAAAAAGGGTCGCAATTTGATGATTGGATTAGCTCAGTTAGAGACTTAATTAGTCAAAAAAATTATTCCCCACAAGAATTTTTAGATGACTTTAAAGGTAATTTATACAATGAAGAAATTTTTGTATTTACTCCAAATGGGGACTTAAAAACTTTACCAATAAACTCTACTGTATTAGACTTTTCTTTTTCTATCCATTCTGAATTGGGATCAAAGTGTACTGGAGCCAAAATTGAAAATAAATTAGTGCCTATTAATCATAAATTAAAAAGTGGTGATCAGGTAGAAATTATTACATCATCAAATCAGAAGCCTTCCGAGGATTGGTTAAAAAAAGTTGTTACTTCTAAAGCAAAATCAGCTATAAAAAATAATATTAATAGACAAAGAAAGAATTTATCTAGTCAAGGTAAAGAATTAATTAAAAGGAGATTTAAACAACTTAAGATTGAATTTGATGAGAATATATCCAAGGTATCAAACTACTTTCAATATAAAAGTATAATTGAATTTTATTTCGATATAGCTAATGGAACATTTAACACAAAAAGAATAAGAGAGTACTTAGATTTTCAGAATACCTTTAAAAATAAATCTAAAAAAAGTATAATTGAAATTGAGATAGATAGATCTTTATTAGATAAGAAATCAGATTTAAATGATAAGTTAATTGAATTTCAAGGAAATAGAGATAATATAGAATATTCTTTATCAAAATGTTGTAAACCTATCCCTGGTGATGATATTTTTGGTTTTATTACTGTTAATGAAGGAATTAAAGTGCATAGGACTAATTGCAAAAATTCTCCTGAATTATTATCTAAATATGCTTATAGAATAATTAAGGCAAATTGGTATAGTAAGTCAAATATTCAACTTATGAGTTCTCTTTCTATAGATGGTACAGACAGGGTAGGAGTAATTGATGATATTACCAGAATAATTTCTTCTCAGCTAAAAGTTAATATGAAATCGATTAACGTAGATTTAAATGAAGGAATATTTAAGGGAAAAATTGAGCTATTTGTCTCTGACACCTTGCAATTATCTAAATTGATTAAGAAATTACGTGAAGTTCCTAATGTCAATAATGTAATAAGATTAGATTTATAATTAATGGATAAAAAATCAATTATTGAAGAAGTTAAAAAAGTTCTAGATAAGCACCTAGAGTTAAAAAAATTAAGAAAAACTCCTGAGAGATATGCGATTATAAATGAGATATATTCATTTACCCACCATTTTGATGCTGATGAATTATATTCCCAGATGATTAAAAAAAAATATAGAGTAAGTAAAGCTACTATTTATAATACTTTAGAGTTACTAGTAAATTTAGAATTAGTTACAAGACATGTTTTCAAAGATAATTTAGCAAAATATGAGAAATCATTTGGATTTAGACAGCATGATCATATAATTTTAGAAAATGATGAAATAATTGAATTTTGTGATCCAAGAATTCAATCAATCAAAAATACTTTAGAAGAGATGTTTGATATAAAAATTAAAAATCATTCTCTTTATTTTTTTGGAGAGAAAAAAAAGAGCTAAATGTCAGTAGATGTATTATTAGGACTACAATGGGGTGATGAGGGTAAGGGAAAAATTGTTGATTATCTAGCTCCAAAATATAATATTGTCGCAAGATTTCAGGGTGGTCCTAATGCAGGTCACACTCTAGAATTCGATGGGATAAAACACGTTCTTCATCAAATTCCATCTGGAATTTTTAGGAAAGATATTCACAATGTTATTGGGAATGGAGTAGTTTTAGATCCAGTTATCTTTTTAAATGAGGTAAGTCTAATAGAATCAAAATTTAAAATTGATTTAAAAGAAATTTTATCTATTTCATCTAGAGCACAATTAATAACTCCTATCCATAGATTATTAGATAAAGTTTTAGAATCTAATAAGGGGGATAAGAAAATAGGATCTACTTTAAAAGGGATTGGTCCTACTTACCAAGATAAAATTGGTAGACATGGGTTAAGAGTTGGAGAAATTTTATCTGATAATTTTAAAAAAAAATATATTGAGCAAAAATTATTTCATGATAATTTTTTAAATAGTTATTATGATGATGAATTTAAAAATGAAGAGAAAATTTTTTTAAATTCTATAAAAAAATTAAAAACTTATAAAATTTTAGATACTGAATATTTAATAAATAAGAATATCTCTGATAATAAAAAAATTTTAGCAGAGGGAGCTCAAGGAACTCTTCTTGATATTGATTTTGGTAGTTATCCATATGTGACTTCCTCAAATACAACTACTGCAGGTGCATGTATTGGACTTGGAATTTCTCCAAAAAAAATCCAAAATATTTTTGGGATATTCAAGGCATATTGTACTAGAGTTGGCTCTGGACCTTTTCCTACTGAATTATTTGACGATATTGGAAAAAAAATAGCAACTAACGGAAATGAGTTTGGTTCAACTACTGGAAGAGCTAGAAGATGTGGGTGGTTAGATATCCCAGCTTTAAAATATTCTATAATGTTAAATGGTGTTACTGATCTCTACATGATGAAGGCAGATGTTTTATCTGATTTTAATCATATTAATGTTTGTGTGGGATATATTTATAACGGAAAAGAGATTGATTATTTTCCTTCCTCAATTAATTCTGATAATATTAAACCAATATATAAATCCTTTGAAGGATGGACTTCTAAGTCTAATTCTGCTAGAAATTTTGAAGAACTTGAAGATAGTTTTAAAGACTATGTTAGTTTTATAGAAAAAGAGGTAGGAATCAAAATAAAGCTGATTTCATTAGGTCCTGATAGAGAAAAGACATTATTTATTAATTAAGTATTAACCTGTATTGCTAATATTTTAGATTTATCTAAATTTGCATTTAATGTCATTGTTGTTACAATCTTTAATTGTTTCAGATCCAACCTCTAAATTTCATAATTCTTTAGTAAATATTCATATTGGTTCAGATGGATTAATTAAAAAAATATCTAAAAACAATATAGATATTAAAGCAAAAAAAATAATTAATTGTAATTCAAGAAAGGTATCTATCGGATGGATGGATTTAGGTGCAAATTTTTGTGATCCAGGATATGAATTTAAAGAAGATTTAAGCTCTGGTATAGCTATATCTTCAAGTTCAGGTTTTACTGATATTTTAATAAGTCCTGACACAGATCCAGTTATTCAGACTAAAAATGATATTTCTTATATTAAGAATAAATCTAACAATGATTTATGTAATATTTATCCCTCAGCAGCGGTGACTAAAAACTCTCAAGGTTTAGAATTAAATGATCTTATAGATCTTTATAAAGCTGGTGCTCTTGCATTTTCTGATAGTAAAATTGGAAGTTCAGAATTAATATTAAACACATTAATATATTTAAAACATTTTAAAGGTTTATATATCTCTAGGCCCAAAGAAAACTCTTTGTCTAATGGTCTAGTTAACGACAGTATTTATAGCAACATTTTAGGTCTTAAATCTATTCCAAAAATCTCGGAAATAATTGCTATTAAAAGAGACCTTTCTCTTTTAGAGTATTCTGAGGGTAAGATTCATTTTTCTGGAATTTCAACAAAGGAGTCAGTTATTTTAATTAGGGAGGCAAAAAGAAAAGGATTAAATGTAACTTGTGATGTGCCAATTTATAATCTCTTACTTACTGATGAAAAAATAGTTGATTTTGATCCAAATTATAAAGTTTTTCCTCCTCTTAGATCAAAAGAAGATATAGATGAAATAATTAAAGGTCTAAAAGATGGAACAGTTGATGTAATTTCCTCAAACCATCAACCTCAGGATATAGACTCTAAAAATTGTGAATTTGAAAAAGCTAGTTTTGGAATTATATCTCTTCAGACCTTTTATTCAAACTTATTAGAGATTTCAAGAAATATTTCTTTTGACATTCTTATTGAAAAAATAACTGTAGCACCAAGAAAGATTCTTGGTTTAAATATTCCTGAGATTAAAGAAGGAAGTTATGCTGTTTTAACAATTTTTGATGAAAACGGCTCTTGGGATTATAATGATAAAACTAATTTATCAAAATCTTCAAATTCCCCATGGATGAATTGGTCACTTAAAGGAAAGGTGATGGGTGTTGTAGTAGGTAATAAAACCAATTTGATTTAAATGGAACTATCTATTATAATTCCTGCTTATAATGAAGAAGATTCCATATTTCCTTTAATTGAATCAATTATTGAAAATATTAAGAATAAAATTGAAGATTTTGAAATTATCATTATTGATGATGGGAGTACGGACAATACTTGGAAAAATATTAGTAAAATTTCTTCTAACTATAAAAATATTTTTCCAATTAAATTATTAAAAAATTATGGGAAATCAGATGCATTAGATGCGGGTTTTAAATTATCAAGTGGACAGTATATATTAACAATGGATGCAGATTTACAAGATGACCCATCTGAAATTTTACCTTTACTAAATATGATAAAGGAAAACAATATGGATTTAGTATCTGGTTGGAAGAAACAAAGAAATGATCCAATTTCAAAGACTATCCCCTCAAAATTTTTCAACTTTATAACTAGAATTTTTTCAGGAATAAAATTGAATGATTTTAACTGTGGTTTAAAAATTTATAGAAAAGAAGTAATTAATTCTATTAATTTGTATGGTGAGATGCATAGATACATCCCTTTAATTGCTAAGTGGAATGGTTTTAGTTTTATTGGTGAGAAAGAAGTAAAACATAATAAAAGAAAATTTGGAGTAACAAAATTTGGTATGGAAAGATATATTAGAGGATTTTTAGATTTATTATCAGTAAGTTTTATCTATAGGTTTAGAAAAAGACCTATGCATTTTTTTGGGTCACTTGGAGTTTTATTTTTTTTAGTAGGTTTTTTTTCAGTTGGATATGTTGTTTATGAAAAAATTTCTAAAATTTCTCAAAATATTCCCCTTGATTTAATTAGACCAGTTACAGATCAACCATTATTTTATATTTCATTGTTAGCTATAATTATTGGAGTTCAATTATTTCTTGTTGGATTTTTATCAGAATTAATTATTCAATTAAATTCTCACAATAAAGGATATAAAATTGAAAAATCTGGTAATGAGTAAAAAAACTAAATATTCTATTATTATTCCTGTTTTTAATAGAAAAGATGAATTAAAAGAACTCTTAGAAAGTTTATATAATCAAAGTTATAGAGATTTTGAAATTATTATCGTTGATGATGGCTCTATAGAACAATCAAAAAAGATTTATGATTTATATAAATTAAAATTTCAAATTCAATATTACTTTATAGAAAATAGTGGTCCAGCTAAAGCAAGAAATTTTGGAGTAACAAAATCATTAGGGGATTGGGTAATATTCTTTGATTCTGATTGCACTGTCCCTAAAAATTACTTTTTTGAAGTGGAAAAGTTTTTAAATGAAAATAAGATAGATTTTTATGGTGGACCAGATATGGCAGATGATAAATTCACCTTATTACAAAAATCAATCAGTTTCTCTATGACATCATTTATAACAACAGGTGGCATAAGAGGAGGTGATCGTTCAGTTGATAAATTTTTACCTAGATCATATAATATGGGAGTTAAAAAAAAATATTTTGAAGAAGTTGGAGGTTTTTCTGATATGAGATACGGAGAAGATTTAGATCTTTCATACAAATTAATTTACGCTAAAAAAAAATCAGCTTTAATAATTAACGCAAAAGTTTTCCATAAAAGAAGAACTAACTTGATTGATTTCTTTTTTCAAATATTTAATTCAGGAAAAGCAAGATATTTACTTAATCAAAAGCACAAGAATTCAAAAAAAATATTTCATTTATTTCCAACTATATTTTTGATATTAATTATGTTTTCAATAATACCGATTAACATGAATGGATTTAAAATTAATGAACTGCTTGGATTAATTTACCTTCTCTATTTTGCAATAATTTTTCTTAGTTCAACTTTTTTATTTAAAAGTCCTATTGTAGGATTTATGTCAATTATTACTACAATAGTACAATTTACTGGCTATGGTATTGGATATGTAGTCTCATATATTAAGTCTTAGCTTTTGGAAATAAAATATATTTCTTCTGTATCAGTAATACCATATAGTTTAATATCAGAATCTAAAATAAAATCTCGAGGCTTTACAATACTAACCCCAAATCCAACACTTTCTATCCGATTTTTAAAATCTTTTCCATATTTTCTGACATGATCAGATTGACCAAAATGTTTTTCTCTCTCTTTTTTTGAAGTAATATTTTTATCTTCAAATGTTTTTTCTGGGATAGGAAGAAAAAATGGTACTTGAATAATTCCTTTCCCCCCCTTTTTTAACACTCTAAAAATTTCTTTTAAAACCATAAGATCATTATTGACATGTTCTAAAACATGATTACAAATGACAAAATCATAAGTTTCATCTGAGAATTCAATTTTATGTATATCCATTTTTATATCAGCTAAAGGTGATTCAAGATCTATTGATGTATAAAGAATATTTTTTGATTTTTTGAGAGTATCAATCAAACAATGTTCGGGAGCAATATGTAAAAGATTGATTTTTTTAGAAAAAATTCCTGACTTTATTTTAAGAAATAAGAAAACTAATCTATGTCTTTCTAAAGATAGACATTTAGTGCAAAGTGCATTTTCTCTAGTTTTTCTTCCATAAGGAAAAAATTTAGAAAAATTAGATTCACATATAGGACAATTAACATTGTTGCCTTGATAAAAAATGGAAATTAATTTAAACAAATGCTTACTAATTAACTGAAGATATGTACGAGGCACATTTCTTAATAAAAAACCTACAAAATTCTTAATCATAATTTTGAGTTCCCTAAGTAATTGTGAGGTCTTATTTTTAGTAATTCTTTTTTTAATTTGTCGGTTATTGGAAGATTATTTATAAATCTTTCAAATTTTTTTTGAGTTATATCTTTATTTCCTCTGGTTAATTCTTTTAATAATTGATATGGGTTCTTAATATTTTCACGTCTTAATATTGTTTGAATTGCCTCTGAAATTACTGCCCAATTATTATCTAAATCCTCATCAATTTTTGATTTATCTATTTCTATTTTATTTAAACCCATTATAATAGAATTTAGCGATATAATTGTATGAGCAATTGGCACTCCAATATTTCTTGATACAGTAGAATCAGTTAAGTCTCTTTGTAATCTAGAAATAGGTAATTTATTAGCAAGAAATGAAAATTGAGAGTTTGCAAGCATTAAATTTCCTTCTGCATTTTCAAAATCAATTGGATTTACTTTATGTGGCATTGCAGATGAACCAACCTCTTTCTTATTAATTTTTTGCTTAATATATCCAATAGAGATGTAGTGCCATATATCTCTACACATATCAATTAAAATTAAATTAATTCTAACAATACAATGAAAAAGAGCACCCATATTATCATAGTGTTCAATTTGTGTTGTAGGTTTGCTTCTTAATAATCCAATTTTATTTAAAAAATTATCAGAGAATTTATCCCAGTTAATATTTGGCATTGATATATAGTGAGCATTTAGATTACCTGAAGCCCCACCAAATTTTCCATTGTTTGGAATACTTCTTAAGTTTTTTAATTGATTATTTAGTCTCTCTAAAAAAACCTTTATTTCTTTTCCAAAAGTAGTAGGTGTTGCAGCCTGTCCATGAGTTCTTGCGATCATTGGGATATTTTTAGTGTTATCATATAATACATTTAGATTTTTAATTAAACTATTTAATGAAGGGATTAAAACTTCATTTATAGAATCTTTTAGCATTAATGGTATTGCAGTATTATTAATATCTTGTGATGTGAGTCCAAAATGTATTAATTCTACATAATTTTCCAATCCTATCTCTTTAAACTTATTTCTAATATAATATTCAACCGCTTTAACATCATGATTTATTTCACTTTCAATATTTTTAATTTCATATGCATCAATTTCAGAGAAATTAGAGTAAATATTTTTAATTTCTTTAAGTTTCTTTGGTGATATTTTTTTGAATTTTGGGAATGATAATTTTGATAATTCAATGAAATATTCTATTTCAATAAATATTCTATACTTAATTAATGCAAATTCTGAAAAATACTTTGAAAGTAATTGAGTTTTTGATTTATACCTTCCATCAATGGGTGATATTGTAAATAAATCATTTTTATATAAACTCATTTGTAAATTTAGATAAATATTGTAACAGATCTATAGATAAGTCGTTATTAAGTTTGTTAACTTATTTTTATGTCTATTAAATCTCATATAAAATTAAAATTAGATGGTGAGGACTTTTCATTTTCAATGAATAGATCTAAAACTGTTCTTGAGACGGCTCTTGATAATAATATCGATATGCCGTATTCTTGCCAAAGTGGTGTATGTACTGCGTGTCAGGGAAAACTTATCTCGGGTTCAGTTAGTATGGATGTTAGTGATGGATTATCTGATGAAGAAATAAATGATGGGTACATTCTATGTTGTCAGTCTCATCCAACTTCTGATAAAGTTGAAATTGAAATTTTATGAGAATTTTTTTTCTAGGCTTTATCTCTTTAAGTTTTTAAAATAATTTAATAGGTTTGCTGTTATTTTTCTAATTTATTTCCATGAGACAACTTAAGATTACACAATCAATAACTAATAGAAGAGAGAGTCATACTCTTGAAAAGTATTTTACTGAGGTAAGTGGTGTTCCTATGATTACCCCAGAAGAAGAGGTAAGATTAGCTAAAGAAATTAAGAAAGGTAATCAAGAAGCTTTAGACAAATTAGTTAGGGCTAACTTAAGATTTGTTGTTTCTGTTGCTAAACAATATCAAAACAGAAGTCTTCCATTAAATGATTTAATAAATGAAGGTAATTTAGGTTTAATTAAAGCCGCAAAAAAGTTTGATGAAACTAAAGGATTTAAATTTATTTCTTATGCAGTTTGGTGGATAAGACAGTCAATAATGCAAGCTCTTGCAGAACAATCCAGAATAGTAAGATTACCTATGAATAAATCAGGTGCTATTAATCAAATCAGAAGGGCTTACGCTGAATTAGAGCAAAAATATGAAAGGGAGCCTACAGAAGAAGAAATTGCTGATAGCTTAGATATGAAAACTTCTGAAGTTAGAAGTACATTAGGTGCTGAGGTAAAGCAGATGTCTATGGATGCTCCTTTTGGTGAAGATGATTCTGGTTCTTTATTAGATGTTCTAGAAAATGATTCAGAAGGACCTACTGATACTGGTCTTGTCTTTAATCATTCTCTTAAAATTGAAACTATGAGAGCCTTATCTACTCTTACTCCAAGAGAAAGAGACGTTGTTCTCATGTCATTTGGAATAGGTTTTGACAATCCTTACACCTTAGAGGAAATTGGAGATGTGATGGGCCTAACAAGAGAGAGAGTGAGACAAATTAGAGAGAAGGCTTTACAAAAACTCAGAGAACCTGGAAAAAATAGACGACTCAAAGAATTTTGTGCTAACTAGTCTATAAATTAATCTTTTTTAATTTATTTAAATAATTTGACTGGTGTTTTAATTAATTCTTGTCTATTTTTAGAAAATGGGTTTATATTTTAAATTTTCTATTTCAATATTTATTTCTTTTCTTTTTTTATCATGTAATTCTGATAATAAATCAATTAAAAAAAAACAGTTAAATCCAAAAAATAAATATTCAATACAAGTAGGCAATGCTAGGTATGAGGGTCCTGAAAAATATATGTATTATCATGCTGCAATAAAACATGGAGATGCTGATCTAGATAAACCTTCTAGATTTAATTCATACAAACCTGGTTATAAGCAAATAGAGTTAGAGAAAGCACTTAAAAAAATTAATGATGTAAAGTATTCAAGATCTTTTAATTCATTTAATCAATTATATGCTCCTTACGCTAAAGATAACGCTCTTTTCATAGAGAGGGGGCCTTATAATGCTCCTGGAAGAACAAGAGCATTTCTAGTTGATGCATCAGACTTAACAAAAAAAACTTGGTTAGCTGGAAGTGTAGGTGGAGGAGTTTGGAAGACTTCAGATGGTGGAAAAAATTGGGTGAGCATATCCTCAGATATGGATAATATTGCTATTTCATGGCTTGGTCAATCACCTTCAAATCCTGACGTTATTTATGCTGGGACTGGAGAAAATTGGATAGGAACTATTGGGGATATCACAGGTGCAGGAATTTTTAAATCTACTAATGGAGGTGAAAATTGGTCAAACGTATCGCTAAGAGATGAAGATGGTTATGTTGACTCTAGGTTTTCTAACATTAGTAGATTATTAGTTGATCCGAATAATTCAAATATTATAATTATAAGTACTGTTGGGGGAGGTGGAAGTTTTATTTTTAAAACATTAGATGGTGGAACAAGTTGGTCAAAAGTATATCAATCTTCATCTAGAATTCAGCAAATAATATCTGCTCCATCTGATTTTAATATCCAATATGCTGCTGTAAGAGGACAAGGTGTGTTAAAATCAGTTGATGCCGGAACTTCTTGGTATAACCCGGGTGGAATTGGTATTGGAGGTACTGTATCATTAGATGATCCTGATGGAATTTTTTCATCTGGTGGAGGTACTTTTGGTAGACTTGAATTGGCTGTGTCACATCAGAATTCTAATACTGTTTATGCTGGTATTGATGGAGATGTAGATTCTTATCTTAGAGTATCATATAATGGAGGAACTACTTGGAATTTGCTTAAAAATGTTGATAATAGCGTGGATGATTGGCTTGTACCTCAGGGTTGGTTTGATAATACTATCACAGTAAACCCTTTTAATGATAGTATAGTTTATTATGGGGGAAGAGATGCCTCAAAAGCTACAGTCTTACCTGATGCGGGAGCCAGTTTTAGTGGATCAACAATTGTAGTAACTCTTAATAATTTGAATTCACATATGAATTTGTTAAATATCTGGGGTGGATCAGCAGTTGGTAGTGGTACAGAATGGCAGGATAATTCTAACGACCCTGATGAAGTAAATATAGAAATAAGATTTGGTCCCGGTAAGAAACAAAAAGCATATAGATTTTCAGTTCCAGAAGGAGCTAGCTCTGGAGTAGCTCATAGTAGTTATTCTTATCAAGGATTTGTTGAGGTTCCATTTGAAGTTTGGAATATAAGTTCAACTCCTGAACAACAAATTACAGTCTCATTTAGAGATAATAATAATGATGGTGAATTTAATATAGTTAATGATTATACAGAAAGTCGAGAGTATATATTTCCACAAATTATCCCTTATGATCCTAATATGAATCAAAGTGAAATTATTGGTGATGGAACTCCAGGAAATTCATTATCTCTATATGGTCAATTATATAAGACATTATATTTATTATGGCCTTATTCACCTGAAGGAGTTACATGGAATTCTGAAAATATTCCTGAATCATCAATTAAGATTGAGTTTATTGATGCAAGCTATAAGTCATTAAAGAAATCAGTTGAGTTTGTTACTGATCAATATGATAACGGAGGTGGAGAAACACTTAATCAAAATGTTCATGTCGACCATCATAATATTGGTACTATTGTTGATTCAGAAAATGATAGTACATTTATTTTATATATCACAACAGATGGAGGAGTATACTACACTATTTCTGAAAAAGACCCTGGCATAAAAGATGATCATTTTCATAGAGCAGGAGTGATTTCAGATGAAATGTTTGGCCCAGCAGGTGGCTATAATACTACCCAGTTTTATGGGGCAGATAAAGTTGTAGGTTTTGATCAATTTATTGGTGGAGCTCAGGATAACGGAACTTTTATAAGTCCTAGAGAAGAACCTGCTAGTCTATTAACAAACTATTATCACCCCATTGGAGGAGATGGTTTTGAAGTAGTTGCTCATTTCTCTGATCCTGATAAAATGTTTGGTGGATATCAAGGAAATGGATTGTATTATACTCATGATGCTGGGGAGAGTTGGTCATTTGTAGGAAATATGCTTTCAGGATCAGGGCCATTTATAAATAGAGTCTCAACATCATATCAAGATCCAGATCTTTTAGTTACTCTTTCTAATGTAGGTATTGACAAGTCTTCTGATTTTGGAATTTCTTGGGAGCATACTCCTATAAGCGGTACATGGTCTAATAGTTTTTGGGATGGAGCAGATGTTGAAGTCTCATTAGCAAACCCTAGATTTATTTGGGCAGGTGGAGAAATGTCTAGTAATGCTGATATTTTTCTATCTAGAGATTGGGGTAAATCTTTCGATCCTGTTAATAAATTTGAAGGAATGGGTCTCACATCAGGAATATATTCTCATCCAACAGAAGATTCTACTGCTTATTTACTTTTTGGAATTTCTGGAAAATCTAAAATTATAGAGACTAAGGATTTAGGCCAAACATGGTCGGATATTTCGGGATTTAGTGAAAGTAGTAATGATAAATCTATAAATGGATTTCCAGATGTTGCTGTTTTTAGTTTATTAGTTATGCCTCATGACTCTAAAATTATATGGGCTGGGACGGAGATTGGTTTATTTGAAACAACTAACAGAGGTGCTTCGTGGCATAAAGTAGAGGGAACCCTACCAAATGTTACTATATGGGACATGAAAATTAAAGATCAAGGTCAAGTCGTGTTTGCCACTCATGGTAGGGGAATTTGGACAGCAACTCTTGAGGATTTAAAGAATTTTATTCCAAATCCCATCACACTTCCACCAGTAATACTTGAAGCATATCAGACAGATAATAATGAAAATTATGAGATTTTAACTACTATAAATTTAAGATCAGAATATGATTCAATAGAGATTTATGCAAATGATGAATTAAAAGAAACGTTATCTGAAACTCTTGTTGAAGAGTCTCAAATATCATTTTATGTTGAAGGTGTAGGAGATTATAAATTACAAGTCATTTCATATGTAAATGGATTAAACTATCCATCTAATATTTTTGATATCAGTATTAATCCAATTCTTGATGCTCGATCAGAATTTGGAACTACTTTTAGCGACTTACTAGGAGACGAGTTTTATTTAGATAGATTTAGAATTGGCACTCAGGGTGGATTTGAGGGGAGGCAATTACATACCGAGCACCCATACGAATCAGGAGTTGACGGAGGATATACTGATGGATATAGTCTTCATGCAATGCTAAATATTCCAATTATTGTCTCTGATTTTTCTCCATCAATTAAATTTAATGAAATTGTAATAGTTGAGCCTGGTGAGCCAGGATCTTCATTTGGAAGTTTATATTTCTGGGATTATGTGATTGTTGAAGCATCTAAGGATGGAATTACATGGAAAGCTTTAATAGATGGATATGATTCTGACTCTGATCCAGCTTGGAGAGCAGCATACAATTCAAATTCTTTTGGAAGCCCAGATCTTATTAGATCTAGAGAAATTAATTTTCAACCTCACTTTGTTGTTGGAGATACTGTGAAAGTTAGATTTAGATTATTTTCAGATGATCTTACTACTGCATGGGGATGGATGATTGATGATCTATATATTCAAAAAGATTCTCCTATAATTCAAGGAGCTGAAATTTTTAAATTAAATGATAATATTTTAATTTATCCAAATCCAACAAAAGGAGATTTTGTTATTAAATTTGATAATACTTGGATAGGTGAAATTAAGCTTGAAATTTCAGATTTAATTGGAAGATCAATAAAAAATACATTTCTTAGTAATTCTTCAGGATCATCTTCACATAAAATTAATTTTAATTCAGAGAATGATGGAATTTATTTATTAAAAATGACACAAGGGGAAAAAAGAGTAGTATATAGACTAATCAAGGAATAATTCATTTTCTAATTTTCATTCTTTTATGACTTACTCTTCTAAATTTGATATTAATCATTTCTACTCCCAGAGTAAAGAATAAAGAGAAGTAAATAAATTCTTTTGGAATATTTATGTGAGCAGATTCTAATACTAGAGTAAAACCAATGAGAATTAAAAAAGAAAGCGCTAATATTTCAAGGGATGGATATCTGTCAATTATTTCACTTATTGAAGAAGAGTAAATAATCATAAATAAAATTGAAATGATTACAGCTATAATCATTATCATTAATACTTCAGTAAGTCCTATTGCTGTTAATATAGAGTCAACTGAAAAAACAAAATCTACAATTAATATTTGCCATATTACTGAGTTAAAAGAGACTCTTTTAGTAGATTCAATTTTTTCATCAAAGTTCCCATTAATTTTATGTGATATTTCTAGAACACTTTTGAATATTAAGAAAATTCCACCTAAAAATAAAATTAAATCTTTTATACTAAATCCATAAAAAAAAGGATTAGATAAACCAATCAATGATGTTAAAAATAGTAGCATTAAAATTCTTAAAATTAGTGCAAGTGTGAGTCCTAATACTCTTGCTTTACTTCTACTTTCTTTCTCAACTTTATTTGTAACTATAGAAATAAAAATAATATTGTCAATACCTAGAACTATTTCAATAAGTGTAAGAGTTAACAGAGCAATTAATATTTCTAGGTTTAAAACAAATTCCATTTTATTATATAGTTATTTATAAAAATTTAAAAGCAATTTTGTTTAATTTGGCATCTAATTATTAGCGAAAATAATTATTTATATGAATAATATTATTGAAGTTAAAGATATTTCGAGGCATTATAATGTTGGTAAACAGATAGTAAAAGCATTGGATTCTATCTCTGTTAATATTAAAAAAAATGAATATGTTTCCTTTATGGGTGCATCAGGTTCGGGTAAATCTACTCTTATGAATATTATTGGTTGTTTAGACTCTCCAACTAGTGGTATTTATAAATTAAATAATAAAAACGTCAGTAATATGAGTGAAAATGAGTTAGCTGACATTAGAAATAAAGAAATTGGATTTGTTTTTCAAACATTTAACCTTTTACCAAGAGCATCTGCATTAGATAATGTTTCTTTGCCACTAGTTTATGCTGGTTATTCTTCAAGTGAAAGAAAAGAAATGGCTATGAAGGCTTTGGAAGATGTTGATTTAATAGATAGAGCTTCTCATAAACCAAATGAGTTATCTGGTGGACAAAGACAGAGAGTTGCTATAGCAAGAGCTTTGGTAAATAATCCTAGTATTATTTTAGCTGATGAGCCAACTGGGAACTTGGATAGTAAAACATCTTACAGTATAATGGATCTTTTTTCTCTACTCCATGAAAAGGGAAATACAATTATTATGGTTACTCATGAAGAAGATATTGCAGAGTACTCTAAAAGAATTGTAAGATTGAAGGATGGTCTAGTTTATTCTGATAAAAAAAAATAATTTATTAAAAAATGAATATTGTTTTAAATGAGATTGAAAAGTCTAATTTTTCAAATGTTGATTTTAATAATATTGGATTTTGCAAGTATTACACTGATCATATGTTCATTAGTGAGTACGAAGATAATATTTGGAAAAATTTTAGAATTCAACCTTTTGAAAATTTACAATTATCTCCTGCTTGTACAACTCTTCATTATGGTCAAACAATTTTCGAAGGTTTAAAAGCATATAAAAATGAGAAAGATGAGATATTAATTTTTAGGCCAGATAAAAATGCAAAAAGATTTAATAAAAGTGCAGAAAGAATGTGTATGCCGACATTTCCTGAAGAATACTTTATGAAAGCTATTTCAGAATTAGTGAAATTAGATCAAAAATGGATTCCAAAAGGAAAAAACAATTCTTTATACATAAGGCCAATTATGTTTGCTACTGATCCTTACATTGGAATTAAACCTGCTGAAAAATATGTCTTCATTGTTTTCTGTGGTTTAGCTGGAGGATATTATTCTGAGCCAGTTAATGTCAAAATTGAGAGAAAGTTTACTAGAGCAATTTCTGGAGGTGTAGGTTTTGCTAAAACAGCTGCAAATTATGCTGCTGCTCTATATCCTGCTGTAAAAGCTCAAAATGAAGGATATCATCAATTAATTTGGACTGATGGAAAAGACCATAATTTTATTGAGGAGGCAGGGACTATGAATCTTTTTTTTAGATTTAATAACAAACTAGTTACACCTCCACTATGTGATACTGTTCTTGATGGAATAACCAGAGATAGTATAATTTCTATTTGTAATGAATTAAAAATTGATATTGAAATTAGAAAAATTTCAGTCGATGAAATAATTAAATCTATAAATAATAATACCCTGATTGAAGCTTTTGGAGCTGGTACTGCTGCGACAATTGCTCCAATTAAAATGATAGGGTATGATTCTATTAATTATAATCTACCTCCAGTTTCTGAAAAACATTACTCTAATGTATTATTAAACTATCTATCCGAACTAAAATTTGGAAAAATTGAAGATAAGAATAATTGGATTGTAAAGTTATAATATGAATTCAGATCAATTTGAAAGTTTAAAAAAGCGTGCCTCTGCTCTAAGAGGCTATCTTTGACTATGATAATAGAAAAGAGAAAATAATTTTTTTAGAAAAAAAATCACTTGATCCTAATTTTTGGAATAATAGAGAAGATGCTGAAAAAATTCTTAAAGAAATTTCTTCTAATAAAATATGGGTAGATGAATATGATAATCTTATGGTCTCTATTTCAGATTTAGAAACATTATATGATTTTTATGAGACTGGTGAAGCAGGTGAACAAGAGATAGTTAAAGAATTTAATAAATCTAATGATATCCTAGAAAAACTTGAATTTAAGAAAATGCTTTCAAGTAAGGAAGATCAAATGAACGCTATTCTAGAAATTAATCCTGGTGCTGGTGGGACAGAAAGTCAAGATTGGGCCAATATTTTAATGAGAATGTATATTATGTGGGCAGAATCTCAAGGATTTAATGTTAAAAAAGTGAATGTTCAGCCAGGAGATACAGCAGGAATAAAATCTGCAATTTTAGGTATTGAAGGAGCATTTGCTTTTGGAAATCTTAAATCAGAAATAGGTGTTCATAGATTAGTTAGAATTTCTCCATTTGATTCTGGGGCAAGAAGACATACTTCATTTGCATCTGTTTTTGCATATCCAGAAGTAGATGAGACTATAGAAATAAATATAAATCCTTCGGATATAATATGGGATACATTTCGATCAAGTGGGGCAGGTGGCCAAAGTGTAAATAAAATAGAATCTGCAGTTAGGTTAAGACATGAGCCCTCAGGATTAGTTATAGAATGTCAACAGGAAAGGAGTCAGTTATTAAATAAAGAAAAAGCTTTAAATATGTTGAAATCTAAATTATATCAAATTGAAATAGACAAAATGAATAAAGAAAAAGATGAGAGAGATAGTGCTAAATTGAAAATTGATTTTGGATCTCAAATAAGAAATTATGTACTTCATCCATATAAGATGATAAAAGACGTTAGAACTGGAGTTGAGAGAGGAGATGTTTTAAATGTTTTAGATGGAGATATCAATGAATTTATTAAAGCTTTTTTATTACAAAACGAAAATAAAAAATAAATATGGCTAGAGTAATTGTTTTAGGTTCTGGATTAGTTGGTAGTGTAATTGCTAAAGATTTATCTGATAATCATGAAGTCACTTCTGTAGATATTTCTGAAAAAAATCTAAATATTCTCCCTAAGAATATTAAAAAAATTAAAAAAGATATCTCAAAAAAAAATGTCTTAGAAAAATTGATTCAAAATTTCGATATAGTTGTTGGAGCCTTACCTGGATTTCTAGGATTTAAAATAATGAAAAGAGTAATAAATTCAGGTAAAAATATAGTTGATATTTCGTTCTTCCCAGAGGATCCATTTTTATTAGATGATTTAGCAAAAAAAAATAAAGTTGTTGCAATAATGGACTGCGGAGTTGCCCCTGGAATGGGGAATATAATATTTAGTCATCATGATAAAATAATGGAAATTGATAGTTATGAGTGTTTGGTAGGTGGATTACCAAAAAAAAGAATATGGCCATTTGAATATCAGGCAGTTTTTTCGCCAATTGATGTAATTGAGGAATATACCAGACCTGCAAGATATGTTCAAAATAACAAAATAATTGTGAAAGAAGCTCTTTCTGATACTGAATTAATTAATTTTGACTCAATTGGAACATTAGAAAGTTGGAACTCAGATGGCTTAAGAACTCTTATTAGAACAATGAGTCATGTCCCAAATATGATTGAAAAAACTTTACGATATCCTGGTTGCGTTGAATATATTAAGGTCTTAAAAGAATCAGGATTTTTCTCATATGACGAAGTTGATATTGATGGAAAAAAAATCAGACCAATTGATTTGACCTCAAAATTATTATTTCCAAAATGGAAAATGAAAGATGGAGATGAAGATTATACTTTAATGAGAATTAAGATTCAGGGTAAAGAAAAAAATAAAAATAAAATATATGAATATAATCTCTTTGATTCATATAGTAATGGAGATTCCTCAATGGCTAGAACAACTGGATTTACTTGTACAGCAATCGTAAATCTAGTTTTAGAAAACAAATTCAATAAATTAGGAGTATCTCCTCCAGAATATTTAGGTGATCATTTTATTTTTATTAATAATTACTTAAGAGATAGGGGAGTTATTTATTCAACTAAATAGAATATTATCTTTTATAAATGTTATATTAAGTGTTCATCTTTGTATTTTACTAAAAATATTAATGAAATATGGATAATATTAAATCTCCAACAGTAATACAGTCATTTCTTCCAATAATATTTTTGGTTACTCTATTGTCTATAACAGTTTCAATTTTTGGAGATGATTCTATATCAGGAAGTATACAAATTGTTCTTATTTTATCATCTGCTTTTGCTTCAATAATAGCTTTTAATTTAGGATTTACTTGGAATCAAATACAAAAAGGAATACTAAAAAGTATTAATTCATCTATGTCTTCTATACTAATTTTATTTCTTGTTGGATCTCTTGCTGGGACATGGCTTTTAAGTGGCATTGTTCCATCTTTTATTTATTATGGAATTCAAATATTAAATACAAAAATTTTTTTGTTTGCTGCTTGTTTAATATGCATTATAGTTTCAATGGCTACTGGAAGTTCTTGGACAACATCTGCAACCATTGGAATAGCGTTAATTGGTATAGGTAGAGCTTTAGGTATATCTGATGGTCTTGTAGCAGGAGCTATACTAAGTGGCGCTTATTTTGGGGATAAAATGTCACCTTTATCAGATACTACTAATCTTGCACCCGCAATGGCTGGAACAGATTTAATCTCTCATATAAAATATTTATCAATTACCACTTTCCCTTCTATTATAATATCACTTATTATCTTTATCGTTTTAGGATTTAATTTATCAGGTACAGATGTTTCAAATAATGCAGATGTTATTTCACAAATAATTTTAGAAAAGTTTTATATATCTCCAATTTTATTTCTGGTTCCTTTTATTGTTATTTTTTTAATCTATAAAAAAATAAAAGCTGTACCTGCTTTATTTATAGGAGTGATTCTTGGGGCATTATTTTCTATAATATTTCAGTGGAATTTAGTAATTGAAGTTTCAGGTAATGAAGTAAATTCATGGCAATCTTTATTTATAGGAACAATGAAATCTCTTTATGGTTCTATTACAATTAATACATCTAATGACTTAGTTAATAATTTATTTTCATCTAGTGGTATGTTTGGAATGCTTAATACAATATGGCTAGTAATATCAGCCATGATTTTTGGAGGAGTGATGGAAAAAGCTGGATTTTTAAATAAAATATCTTCTATAATTTTAACTAAAATATCTTCAAATTCATCATTAATTTCATCTACTGTTGGAACTTGTATATTTTTTAATTTAACTGCATCAGATCAATATTTGTCTATTGTTGTTCCAGGAAAAATGTATTCTTCTATATATAAAAATAAAGGTTTGTCTCCAGAAAATTTAAGTAGAACTTTAGAAGATAGCGGGACAGTTACTTCTGTTTTAGTTCCATGGAATACATGTGGAGCCTACCATTCATCTGTATTGAATGTTGCAACTCTAACATACTTACCATTTTGTTTTTTTAATCTAATTAGTCCTATAATGACCATTTTATTTGCATATTTTAAAATAAAAATTAAAACACTAAATTCTTCAATTTAATTCTTTCAAAATCGATAAGTAATTGTTATATCTTTTTAAAGAAATTTTTATGTCTAATTTTTCTTTTATTTTACACTTCGGTTCATTTAGATGTAAGCAATTATTAAACTTACACTTCTCACCAATATTATTAAATTCAGGATATAAAAATTTAAGGGTATTTTTATCTATATCATAAAACTCAAAATCTTTAAATCCGGGAGTATCAATAATTATTCCATTACATTTTAATCTAAAAATTTCTGAAAAAGTAGTAGTTTGTTTACCTCTTCCAGTCTTTATAGAGAGATCGTCAGTTTTTTGATTTGAATTAATACTTAAAGAATTAATCAATGTTGATTTTCCTACTCCTGAGTTTCCTAAAATTATTGATTTTTTATATTTAAGATGGTCTTCTAATTCCTTTATATTAACGTTTTTTTTTACAGAAATTGTAAAGGTTTTAAGTCCAATATTTTGATATATTTTTAAAATATTATTTAATTTAATAATATCTCTTTCATTTAAAATATCAATTTTATTAAAAATTATGATTGGCTTTATATTATTATAAATAGATGTTGCTAGGCATTTATCTATAAATTTTAATTTAGTGTAAGGCTCTTTTAGACTTGCTAGTATTAATGAATAATCAATATTTGATCCAATCAGGTGAGGTTGACTCTCTTTTAAAGATTTTTTAATAAAATAATTTTTTCTTTTATATACTTTTTCAATTACTCCAGTACCATCATCTAACATTTTTATATCAACAATATCTCCTGAAATTAAAGGATTCTTAAACTGATTTTTAACTTTATTTTTGCCCCTATAAACACATCTAAAAATATTTTTATTTATTTCTACATTATATTGGTTTCCAAAAGTTTTAATTATTAATCCTTTCATTATTTTAAATAATCAGAAATATAAAAATTTATTTTTTTTGTTGCTCCTGATTTTTTTTCTATGAAATTAAACCCACCCTTACCTATTTTACTATTATTAAAAATTCTGTTTTTAATTAATCTAAATTCATTTCCATTTTTTATTGGGAATCCAATTTTATTTTTTTCTAATTCATCTACTTCAATAAATTTTACATTATTTTTATTATATCCATAAATTACAGGGATATTCCAGGCAGCAGCTTCTAAAGTATTATGGAGAGCACCTCTAAATGCACCACCTATATATGCTATTTTACCATATCTATAAATAGATGATAAAATGCCAAATTTATCAATGATCAATATTCTTTTATTTACATTATTTTGAGGTAAATCTGAATATCTTATGGTATCATTGATGAAAGTATTTTCCAGAAATTCAAATTCTTTAGAATTAATATTATGTGGGACAATAATATATTTAGTGTCGGTGAGATCTTTTAATATCTCATTTTTTAATTTGTCAATATCACTTTTCCATGAACTGCCTATCACAATTGCATTTTTATTGTCAATAAAGTTTTTTACATTCTCAATTTCATCAGTTTTTTTAACTATTTCTAATACTCTATCATATCGTGTATCTCCTACAACCTTGACATTTTTTATATTGATTTTTTTTAATAAGTCAAATGAATTTTCATTTTGAACTAAAAATAATGAAATATTTTTCAAAATATTTTTAAAAAAAATACCTGGGAAAAAAAAAATTTGTTTTTTTCTGAAAACAGATGAAATAGATAAAATTGGAATGGAGTTAATTTTTGCCTGTTCAATTAAATTTTTCCAAAATTCATATTTTATTAAAATTAAAATTTTAGGAGTAAAATTTTCAAATAACTCTTTCATTAGCTTTTTTTTATCAGATGGCAAATAAAAGCTATAATCGACATTAGAATAATTATCAACAATTCTTTCGGCTGAAGAAGAAAAATAACTTACTGCTATTTTAAATTTATAATTTTGTTTGATAGAATCTATAATTGGTTTTGCTTGTTCAAATTCTCCAACTGATGATACATGAAGCCAAATAGCTTCTTTATTATTTAATTTAAATTCTTTAACTTTTTTTAGAGATAATTTTCTTCCTTCAATAATTTTTTTATTTTTTTCATTATATAATGAACTGAATTTTATCAATACATCAAGAATAGATATAAACAAATCATAAAAAATACTCATTTTAGAATCTTATCATTTATTTCAAAAATATGTTCAATTATTTCTTTTCTTCCTGTGCCATTCATCGATGAAGAAATAAAATAATTTGGAGGTTTAATCCAATATTTTTTTATTTCATTAATGAATAAAGAAATATTTTTTTTTAAGAGGGACTTACTTAATTTATCAGATTTTGTAAAAATTAAATTCAGTGGAAGTTCACTTTTTCCTATGAAGTTAATATAGTCTATATCAATTTTTTGGGGACTTAATCTAATATCAATCAGGATAAAAACTAAAGAAATTTTATGTGATTTTAGTATAAAGTCTTTAGTCATTTTTTCCCATTTCTCTCTATCTTGTTTGCTCACTTTAGCCCAGCCATATCCTGGTAAATCAACAAAAAATAAACTGTTATTAATTAGAAAATGATTAATAAGTTGAGTTTTTCCTGGTTTTGAAGATATTTTAGATAATTTCTTCCTATTAACTAGCATATTAATTAGGGAAGATTTTCCTACATTTGATCTTCCTAAAAAAACATATTCAGGCTTTATCTCTTTTGGGCACTCAGTATATGCAGAGCTACTTTTAATAAATATTGCTTCTTTGATTTCCATTTTTTTATCTATATGCAATTTTAATTCATTTTTAAAGTTTAGATATTATATATTTATTATTAAATGTGTAGGGTACCCTTAATATTGATTTTTGTCTTAATATCTAACTTTTCCCATTCTCAGTCTATGAGAATAAATCTTAGTGGTTATGATGATATTAAAACTCATTTTGGCTTTTTACTAGGACTTCATTCTTCATATTATAGATTTAATTATTCTTCTGAGTTTTCAAGCGATGACTATAATAATCTTCATAGTGTTCACTCTAAAGCAATGCCAGGGTTTAAATTAGGTTTTATTTCTGATTTTTCTCTAATTTATCCATTTGATTTAAGAACTCTTCTTCAAGTATCTTTCTCAGAATTTAGAATGGATTACTATTACTTAGACGGATCTTTATTTAGTGATACAAGATCAGCTACTTTTTTAGAGTCCCCTATATTATTGAAATATAAATCTAAAAGAAGAAAAAATCATAGGATGTTTATCATTGGAGGAATTAAGCCTAGTCTTGAAATTGGAGCAAAAAATAAAGATGAGGCTGGAAAAGATATTCTTGACTTAAAAGCTTTTGATATTTCATTTGAGCTTGGATTTGGAAGTGATTTTTTCTTTCAGTTATTTAAGTTCTCTCCAGAGATAAGATATTCTAGGGGATTAAGAAATATGCTTTTGAAAAATAATACTAATAAATATAATATTCCTCTAGATAAAATTATAGTTCATAATATTTCATTTTTCTTTACATTTGAAGGTGGTCCGAAATAATAATAAAAGAATTGCATTTATAACGGGTGCAACCTCAGGCATAGGAGAAGCTACTGCAAAAATTCTGTCAGAAAGTTGTAATTTAATTATTTGTGGGAGGAGAGAAAATAAATTGAGAACATTAAAAAAAGAACTTGAAGATAAGACTAATGTAATTTCTCTATGTTTTGATGTAAGAGATAAATTAGAAATACATAAAGTGTTTAAATCTTTGCCTAATGAATGGAAAAATATTGATATTCTTATTAATAATGCCGGTAATGCTCATGGTTTAGATTATATAGATCAGGGAAATATAGAAGATTGGGAAAATATGATTGACATAAATGTCAAAGGTTTATTATTTATTTCTAAAGAAATAATAAAATTAATGTGTAAAAAAAAATCGGGTCACATTATAAACGTAGGTTCTATTGCAGGAAAAGAAGTTTATCAAAAGGGTAATATTTATTGTGCATCAAAATTTGCTGTAGATGCAATTTCTCAAGGGATGAGATTAGATTTAGTTGATAAGAACATTAAAGTATCCCAAATTAACCCAGGTTTAGTAAATACTGGGTTTTCATTAGTAAGGTTTAAAAATAATAAAGAGAAAGCAGAAAAGGTCTATGAGGGTATGAAGCCACTTAAAGCAATTGATGTGGCTGAATGTATCAATTTTATTTTAAATAGACCAGATAATGTAAATATTAGTGAATTAACTTTATTACCTAAAGCTCAAGCTTCTTCATCTTTAGTAATAAGAAAAAATTAGTATTTCAAAATACTAAAAATCCAATTCATTTTTGATTTTTCTAAATCAATAGAATCTAAAATTTTTGAAAAATTATTGTTATAAGAAACTATCCTTGTAGGCATTTTTAATTTTACTTTGTTAGAGATTTTACTTCCAAGCCATTTAATATTTTCAACGAATTTTGTTGGTCTGATTCTACTAAAACCAACAAAATTTACTGAATTTATTTTTTGAAAACCTCTACACCATCCTAATGACCTTCCACTTCTCTCATGAATGTTTAAATCAAATAATTTATCCACTTTTTGATTTTTTTTATTGATATAAATAATTTTACCATTAACAGTGGTGTAGATCATACTATCATTAAATAGTGCACCATCATGAGGAATTCCATAATTAAGAGGTATTTTATTTATAATCTTTCCGTCCAGTGAAAAAATTAACACATCTTGCTGTTTATACCTTGTTACATAAACTTGATTATTGATTATTGATACATGATTTGGATGAGAAGAATGAGGTTTTGTTGTATTAAATTTTCTATAATCTACTTCTTTATCAAATTTTTTCCAAGTATCAATTTCTGGATAACAATTGTAATATGTTTTTATTTTTTTTTCAGAAAGAGAATATCTTATTACTAAATCTAATCCAGTAATGACTATAAATAAATCACCTTCATGGTAGATTACATGATGTAAGTCATTAAAAATTTTTAAAGAAATTTTATCAAGAATTTCATAATTAGGAAGTTTGATAATTAACACCTCTGTTAGTGTTGTTAGAAATAATTTATCTTCAAAAATAGATCCGCTTTTAAATGAAATACTAAAGTCTTTTAGCGGTCTAAATTTTTCAGGAGTTATATATGTAAATTTTTCTATAATAGATTTTGAAATTGTATCATATTCAAGAACTACACCCTCTATTCCATTATTCCACTCTTTATTAAAATAGGATAATTTTGAGTCAGATTGTCTACCCCCTGTAATAATTAGTTTCATTAGCTTTTTTAATAATATAATTAATTCATTACTTTGATATATAATCAAATTTATGACAAAAAAAATAGTAATTCTTGGAGCAGGTAAGAGTTCTTCTTATTTGATAAAATATTTGTATGAAAATAGAAATAAATTAGATATCTCATTATATGTGATATCTGATATTTCTTCTGATTTTTTGAAGCATTTTGAAGAAATCAATTTTATTAAAATTGATATTCATGATAAGAAAAAAATAACAAATATTATAAAGGATTCATTTATTTTAGTTAGTCTGTTACCACCCCATTTGCACTATGAAATAGCAAAAATATGTTCAAGTATTGGAGTAAGTATGATAACAGCATCATATATAGACAAAAAGATTAAGTCTTTAAACTCTTCTTTTAAGAAAAGCAATTCTTTTTTATTCATGGAAATGGGATTAGATCCAGGTATTGATCATATGTCTGCTATGAGCATTATTGATGAGTTAAATAAAAAATTTAAGATAATTGAGTTTGAGTCTTATACAGGTGGATTGATTAGAAAAGATATTAATAATCCTTGGGGTTATAAGTTTACTTGGAACCCTACAAATGTTATAAATGCAGGATCAGATGGAGCAGTTTATTTAAAAAATGGTGTTAAAAAAAATCTTTTATATAAAGATGTTTTTAATGATATATCAGATATAAATATTAATGAACAATTAAAATTTGAAGGATATCCAAATAGAGATTCTTTAAATTATAAGTCATTATATAAGCTTAATCATATTCAGACTTTAAAGAGAGGAACTTTAAGAAATATTGGTTTTTGCAAAACTTGGAACTTACTTGTTAATATAGGATTAACAAGTAAAAAAAAATTGACAGAAACTAACAAAATGACTTATTATGATTTTTTTAACTATAATTTAAAAGCTAAAAATTTTAATGAATTAAAAATCAAATTAGAAAATGAATATGGAATTAAAAATAATTCAAAGGAATTTAATAATTTAAATTGGTCAGGTTTCTTCTCAAGTAAGAAGTTTTCTATCAAAGAAGGAAAATTTGCTGATCTATTACTCTATATTTTAAAAGATAAATGGACCCTAGAAGAAAATGATATTGATATGATTGTTATGGTTCATAAATTCAAATTTTATGAAAATTCTAAATTAAAAGAGCTTATCTCATATATGTGTATTGAAGGAACTGATAAAATTTATACTGCTATGTCAAAAACAGTAGGATTACCTATAGCTTTACTTATTGAGTTAATAATTACTTCTAATTTTAAAAAAGTTGGAATTCATCTTCCTTTCAATAAAGAAATTTATCAGCCACTACTTAAAAAATTAAGTCAATTCGGAATTTCTTTTAGAGAAAAAATAATTAGTATTTGAAATTTTCCATAAAATTGGTAGTGAAGTTACCTTTTATGAAATTTTTATCATTCATGATTTTTATATGAAATGGTATGGTTGTCTCAACACCTTCAATAATAAATTCTTTTAAAGCTCTTTTCATTCTTACTATAGCTTCTTCTCTTGATTGATGACTTACAATTAATTTAGCAATCATTGAATCATAGTTAGGTGGTATCACGTATCCAGAGTAGATATGAGAGTCAACTCTAACACCATGACCACCTGGCTTATGAAGTGCAGTAATTTTTCCTGGACAAGGTCTAAAATTTGCAGAAGGGTCTTCTGCGTTAATTCTACATTCAATTGAATATTTTTTTGGATAATAATGGTTCCCAGATACTTTAACACCATAAGCAACTTTAATTTGCTCTTTAATCAAATCATAATCAGTCACCTCCTCTGTAATTCCGTGTTCAACCTGAATTCTAGTATTCATTTCCATAAAATAGAAGTTTTTGTTAATATCAACTAGAAATTCAATTGTTCCTGCACCTTCGTATTTGATAAATTTACAAGCTTTTACTGCTGCTTGTCCCATTTTATCTCTTAATTCATCATCAACGAAAGGAGAAGGGGTTTCTTCAATAAGTTTTTGATGTCTTCTTTGAATTGAACAATCTCTTTCAGATAGATGTGATACATTGCCATATTGATCACCCATAACTTGAATTTCAATATGTCTGGGCTCTACAATAAATTTTTCAAGATAGAGGCCTGAATTAGAAAAAGATGCTTGGGATTCTGCTTTTGCGCTATTCCATGCATTTTCAAAATCTTTTTCTTCATTTACTATTCTCATGCCTTTACCACCTCCACCAGCTGTAGCTTTAAGAATTACTGGATAACCAATTTTTTTTGCAAGCTCTTTACCTACCTTAATTGAATTTAAGAGTCCATCAGATCCAGGAATAGTTGGAATTCCTGCTTTTTTCATAGTTTCTTTTGCTGTAACTTTATCTCCCATTTTTTGAATCATCTTCCAATTAGGACCTATAAACTTTATTCCACTTTCAGAACAAATTTTAGAAAATTCTGGATTTTCTGATAAAAATCCATACCCTGGATGAATAGCGTCAGAGTTTGTTATTTCAGCTGCAGCCATTATTCTAGGAATATTTAGGTATGATTCTTTAGATACTGCAGGCCCAATACATACTGCTTCATCAGCAAATCTTACATGAAGACTTTCTTTATCTGCAGTTGAGTAAACTGCAACTGTTTTAATACCCATTTCATTGCAGCTTCTAATTACCCTTAAGGCAATCTCACCTCTATTAGCGATAAGTACTTTCTTAATCATTTTGAAACTAATTTGGATCTACTTCAAACAGAGGTTGATCAAATTCAACTGGAGAATTATCATCAACTAAAATTTTGACAATTTTACCAGAAATTTCAGATTCGATATCATTAAATAATTTCATTGCTTCAATAATACAAATAGTCTGACCTATTTTAATAGAATCCCCTTCAGTTATAAATGGATCGCTTTCAGGATTTGGTGATCTGTAAAAAGTGCCGATCATAGGAGATTTTATAATTATATTTGATGAAGATGTATTTTTATTAGTTTCATCTTTTTCTTCATTAATTTCAATTGTTTTTGAAACTTTTTTTACTTCATTTGGTTTTTCTATAGTTTCTGAAATCCCGTTATTTTTTTTAACTCTTATCTTATAATTCTCAGTCTCGATGCTAACATCATCTAAATTAGATTTTTTAATAAAATTTATAATTTCTTGTATTTCTTTTATTTTCATAATGCTAATTTAAATCATTTTACTCTCTCAACATACTTCCCTTGTCTAATATCAACTTTTATTTTGTCGTTTTCATTTATAAATAAAGGAACTTGCACTTCTGCTCCTGTCTCTATTTTAGCAAGTTTTGTAGCATTTGTAGCAGTATCACCCTTAACACCTGGTTCTGTATAAATAATTTTTACTTCAATATTTTGAGGTAGTTCACACGATAAAATATCTCCAGTTTCAGCATGAATAGAAATTTCAACTTCCATTCCATCCATTAAGTAATCTGGATAATCAATTTGATTTTTTTCCAGTGATAACTGCTCATAAGTTGAGTTATCCATAAAATGAAATCCAGAGTTATCTTTATAAAGAAATTGGTGAACTCTTTTTTCTACTCTTGCAGTTATAATTTTATGACCAGAAGGGAATGTGTTTTCAATTACTTTTCCTGTAATTACATTTTTTAATTTTGTTCTAACAAAAGCAGGACCTTTTCCTGGTTTCACATGTTGAAATTCAACAACGAAATATAAACCATTATTATATTCAATACAAAGACCATTTTTAATATCACTAGTAGATGCCATAATTAATCTTTAGACCATTTAAGATAAAGCGATCCCCATGTAAAACCTCCTCCAAATGCAGCTAAAATTAAGTTATCGCCTTTTTTAAATTTTTTTTCATAATCCCACATGCATAAAGGAATTGTTGCAGCAGTAGTATTACCATATCTCTCAATATTTAATAATACTTTTTCAGGTCCAACTCCCATTCTCTTTGCTGTAGCGTCAATTATTCTCTTATTAGCTTGATGTGGAACTAAATAAGCAATGTCATTCGAGGTTAAATTGTTTTTTTTCATAATTTCCTCAGAAATATCAGCCATATTAGTTACAGCAAACTTAAAAACTGAAGATCCTTCTTGATAAATGTAATGCTCCCTATTTTTTATTGTTTCAGTAGAGGCTGGTTTTAAACTACCCCCTGCTTTAAGACAGAGCATATTACCCCCAGAACCGTCACTTTTTAATAAGTAATCTTGAACACCAGTATCATCTAATGATGGTTCTAAAAGGACTGCTCCTGCTCCATCACCAAAAAGAACACAGTTTTTTCTATCAGTATAATCAACGATTGCAGACATTTTATCTGCACCTATAACAATTACTTTTTTGTGATTGCCAGCTTCTATAAATTGGGATCCAGTGGCTAAAGCAAAAATAAAACCTGAGCATGCTGCAGAAATATCAAATCCATATGCATTAGTTGCTCCAACTTTATCGGCTATTAAGTTTGATGTTGAAGGAAATAACATGTCTGGAGTCACTGTGGCACAAATAATAAGATCTATTGTTTTTGGATCAGTATTAGTTTTTTTTAATAACTCTTTAACACATTTAATTCCCATCACTGATGTTCCTTTATTCTCTCCTTTTAAAATTCTTCTCTCCTTAATTCCTGTTCTTGTTACTATCCATTCATCGCTAGTTTCAACTAATGTTTCTAACTCAGAATTAGTTAAGACATAATCGGGAACATAACCATGAATTCCAGTAATGGAGGCTCTGTTTTTTTTAAATAACATAAAGAGTTTATTAAGCGACTACTTCTTTTTCTAATACTACTTTTCCTTTGTAGTATAGTTTTCCCTCATACCAGTATGCTCTGTGAGGTAAATGAGACTCCCCTGTAGTAGAGCAAACAACAAACTTTTTAGCTGTTGCTTTGTAATGAGTCCTTCTTTTATCTCTTCTAGTTTTAGAAATCTTTCTTTTAGGATGTGCCATTTTTTTTTATTTTAATTTATTTAATGGATCCAATCTTGGATCAATTTCATTATTTTTTTTTGTTGAAAACACAAAAGTATCAATATTATCTTCATTTTTTAAAGATGGATGTAATCTTTTTATAGGTAGTTCTAAAATAAAGAACTCATAAATATATTTAGCTATATTGATTATCGGTTTATTTCTATCAATCATTAGGATTTCATCTGATAATTCTTCTTCAATATCTCCAAACTTAAAAAGTAGATTTTTTTGAAAATTTATTTTGTGAATATATTTTTCTAAGGTTCTATCACATATTAATTGGGTTTCTCCATCTATAAGAAATATGGTGTTAAGCATAATATCAGATTTTACAATAACTACTTTACAAGAACCTTTTGTATTTTGAATTTCATTTTCATTAGAAAAAAAGTCAAATAAATCTTGACTAAACTCAAACATAAAAGAATGTTCGTTATTTGAAAGACTTTGAATTTTAATGTTATAATTTCTAAGAAGCTTTTTATTCATTTCTAAAAATAATTGGCAAAAATATTATCATTTAATTAAATTCCTATTAGATATAATTTTTAAATTCAGTTTAATAGATTCTAAAAGAGATTTTTCATTAGCAATGCCTTTACCTGCAATATTATACCCAGTTCCATGATCAGGAGATGTTCTTACTATTGGAAGCCCTCCTGTAAAGTTTACTCCTTTTTCAAAACAAAATGACTTAAACCCAATTAATCCTTGATCATGATACCATGATATAACTCCATCAAATTCTTTAAACATTCTTAATCCAAAAAAAGAATCCGAGGGGAAAGGACCATATAGTATTCTTTCTTTTCTATTTAATTTATTCATTAAAGGGATTATTACTTTTATTTCTTCATTCCCTAACAATCCATTTTCACCAGCATGTGGATTTATACCTAAAATAGCAATTTTAGGATTTTTCTTTAATAAATCATATTTAAGAGTCTCTGTAAAAATTCTAATTTTCTCTTCAGCTTGTATTTTAATGGTATTAATATTTACCCTATTTAGAGGTATGTGCCCTGAAATAAGGCCTAATGTCATTAAATTAGAATTCATTATCATAATGTTATTCTTTACATTGAATTTTGACATAAAATATTCAGTGTGGCCAGGAAAGTTAAAATTTTTATTTTGAGAATTTATTTTGCTTATTGGAAGTGTTACTATTCCATGAATTTGATTATTAATTAGAGCATTTGTTGATTCTTCAAGAGATATAATAGAATATCTGCCTGCACTTTTTTTTATTTTTCCAGGTTCAATATTTATATTTTTATTAAAGCATGAGAAAACATTTAAACAGTTGTCATTGAGATCTTCATTTAAATTTTTAACTTTTTTAATTATAATTTTACTTTTAAGTAATTTTTTATAATAAACCAGAATTTCTAAATTACAAAAAACTACAGGTATACATTTTTTGAAAAGATTAAAATTTGAGAAAGCCTTTAATAAAATTTCTGGCCCAATTCCATTATAATCTCCAATACTAAAGCCTAAAATTATCTTTTTGTTAATAGGTTTTTTCATTAATTTAAAAGGAATTAATTCAAATTTACATTCAAAAAAAATATGGTTAAAATTCAGACCAAAAAAAAATTAGGTCAACATTTTTTAAAGAATGATGATATTTCAAAAAAAATATTGGAAAGTCTTGAAAGTAGATTTAACGTCTTAGAAATAGGTCCAGGAATTGGCGCTCTAACTAAATATTTAGTTTATGAAGTAGAAAACTTTAAAGTAATTGAAATTGATAAAGATTGTGTTCTGGAATTAAAAAATAACTTTAAAAGTTTATATGTGATTCATGGTGATATACTTGAATTAAATTTTAAAGATCTTTTTGAAAATAAATTTTCAATTATCAGTAATCTTCCTTACAATATTTCCTCTCAGGTTTTTTTTAAAGTTTTAGATAATATAGAATTTATTACAGAGTTTACTTTTTTAATCCAAAAAGAAGTTGCGGAAAGAATTTCATCAAAACCTGGGAGAAAAACATTTGGAATTTTATCAGTTTTAACTCAAATATATTTTGATGTAAAAATATTATTTGAAGTAGATCCCGAAGAATTTATTCCTCCCCCTAAAGTTTATTCCTCTTTAATTTCTGGTAAAAGGAATTCGCGTGATAAAATAGGTGTTCCTTTCAATTATTTGAAAAGTATTGTCAAACAAGCTTTTCAAAATAGAAGAAAAACATTGAGAAATTCTTTAAAAAATCTAAATTTACCTAAAAGCTTTACTTCAAATTCAATTTTTTCTAAAAGACCAGAACAATTAGGTGTTGATGATTACATTTGGTTGTCTACTGAAATTAAAAAAATTAAATCATGAAATTTTCATTAACTAATGACTTTAAAGAAAAATTAAGAGAGGAAATTATTAATCTTAATGTTGATTTTATTAAAAATTCCTTTAAGGGAATTAGTTATATTGATATTACTGAGCTTTTATATGAATTTAATTCTCAAGAATCAAAATATGTTATTGATAATATTGATTTAGAAACTGGAGCAAAAATCATTTCTGAATTAGATGAAGATAATAGAAAAAGTTTTTTAAAAATATTTTCTGAAAAAGAAATAGCTAAATTTTTAGAGGTAATTGATTCTGATGATGGCGCTGATATTCTTTCTGAGTTAGATTTTGAAATTAGATATAATGTAATTTCTATTATAAAAGATCAAGAAAAATCTAAAAATTTAAAGGACTTATTACAATATGATGAAGATGTTGCAGGTGGACTTATGGCTATTGAATTAGTTAAGGTAAATATTAATTGGAAAATTGACAGATGTATTGACTTAATTAGAAAGCAAGCAGAGAATGTTTCAAACATTTACACAATATATGTCACAGATGATAAAGGAAAATTATTAGGTAAAGTATCTTTAAAAGATATAATCATTGCTAATAATAATTCTAAAGTAAAAGATATTTATGATGAATATATCATTTCAGTTGATGCAAAAATGAATCAGGAAGATGTCTCTCAAATAATGCAAAAATATGATTTAACAGTACTGCCTGTAATAAATAAGAGAGGAAAATTGTTAGGAAGGATTACAATTGATGATGTCTTAGATGTTATAACTGAATCTGCTGAGGAAGAAAGACAAATAATGTCAGGTATAACATCTGATGTTGAAGAAGATGACTCTGTATGGAAGCTATCAAATGCAAGGTTGCCTTGGCTCATAATTGGTATTGTTGGTGGTCTATTTGGTGCATTTTTTTTAGGATCATTTGAAAACAATTACTTTAAGAATAATAGTGTTTTTTTGTCTTTATCTTTTTTTATTCCATTAATTATGGCTACAGCTGGAAATGTTGGCATCCAATCTTCTTCAATAGTAATTCAAACATTATCTAATCCTAGTGCATTTGAGAACTCAGTTTCTAATAGGCTATTAAAAGTTATTCTTGTTTCTATCATTAATGGAATAGTTTTATCTACTTTAGTTTATTTGGGTTTGTTATTATTTGACTATTATGGTTATTTAGATTTTGGATTATATTCTGATACTGCTCTTATAGTTTCAGTATCTCTCTTCTCAATAGTTATTGTATCTTCTATTTTAGGTACAGTAACTCCATTAATTTTAGATAAATTAAGTTTTAATCCTGCTTTAGCATCTGGGCCATTTATAACTACAACTAACGATTTAATTGCTTTGGCAATATATTTTATTGTTGCTCTATTATTAGGAGGGTTTTAAATATAAAATTTTTATATATTTGTTCAATAAGCGGATTAAGTCCGTTTTTTTTATCTACAAATATGAGTAATATAAAATACTTTACTGAAGACGGATTGAAAAAACTCAAGGAAGAATTACATTTTCTAAAAACTAAAGGCAGAGCTGATATAGCTAGACAAATAGCTGATGCAAGAGATAAAGGTGATTTGTCAGAAAATGCAGAGTATGATGCTGCTAAAGAAGCTCAGGGGCTTCATGAACTTAGGATATCAAAAATTGAAGAATCGATAAGTAATGCTCGGGTTTTAGATGAATCTGAAATTTCAACTGATAAAGTATCTATTTTATCTTGTGTAAAGATTTTAAATGTTAATTTAAATAAAGAATTTGAGTATACTATAGTTTCTGAAGAAGAGTCTAATTTACAGGAAAGTAAAATATCTGTTCAATCACCAATAGGTAAAGGATTACTAGGGAAAAAAATAGGAGAGATTGTTTCAATTAATGTACCTTCAGGAGAAATAAAATTTAAAGTTTTAGATATATCTCTTTAGTATGAAATCAATTTTTTCTAAAATCATTGATGGAGAGATGCCGTCATATATTATAAATGATAATGAAAAATTTATATCTTTTTTAGATATTAACCCTCTAACTTTAGGCCATTGCCTTGTTGTTCCTAAAAAAGAAATCGATTACTTTTTTGATTTAGATGACGATTATTTAAAAGATATTTTGATTTTTTCTAAAAAAATATCAAAATCATTAATGAAATCCGTTGACTGTAAGAGAGTAGGAGTTTCTGTAGTTGGTTTAGAAGTTCCTCATGCGCATTTACACTTAATTCCATTTAATAAAGAAAAAGACTTGAATTTTTCTAATAAAAAAATTAGTTTGACTCATGAGGATTTTTTGAAAATTCAAAAAAAAATAATCAATAATTTAGATTAGCTTATCTGGGTTTGAATTTAAAAACTCTTTCCATGATTTTTTTGATTTTTTATTTGAGGACCTCTGATAATAATGACATAGAGCTGCTCCAAGAGCATCAGTTGCATCAAATTTTTCTATTTCTGTTTTTTTGATATTTAATATTTTTTTTACCATTTCAGAAAGTTGTTCTTTAGATGAATTTCCATTTCCTGTAACTGATTGTTTTATTTTTTTTGGAGCATATTCAGATATTTTAATATTATTTATTTCTCCTGCTATCATAGCTGCTCCCTGAGCTCTACCTAACTTAAGCATAGATTGAACATTTTTGCCAAAAAAAGGAGATTCAATTGATATCTCATCAGGATTAAATTCTAATATTAAATTATTAACTGTATTGAAAATTATTTTCAGTTTTTTTAAATGATTCTTTTCATTAGTCATTTTAATTACTCCATATTGTAAAATATTTAGTGACTTTTTTGATGTTTTAATTACACCAAATCCCATAAGATTGGTTCCTGGATCTAGTCCAAGAATTATACTTTCTTTATCCATTTAAAAAAAAACATATAATTTGTAATTTCGTGATATTAAAGCTATATAATTATTATTGAAATTATGAATCTCTCTTTTATCGATTCACATGCTCATATCTACTCAGAGGAATATCAGTATATTCTTGATGATATCATCAAGAAATCGCTAAATGTTAATGTTTCTAAAATATTAATGCCTAATATTAATTTAAGAACTATATCCTCTATGATGAAAATATCTGAGAAGTATAAAGGAATATGTTATCATATGTTGGGTCTTCATCCCTGTTATGTAACTGAAAATTATAAAAATGAAATCGAAGAAATATTTAAATTTTTATCATATGAAACTATAGCAGTCGGGGAGATTGGTTTAGATTTTTATAGATCAAGTGATAATAAAAATGATCAAATAACTTCCTTTCAAATTCAATGCCAGATTGCTCTAGAAAATAACTTACCAATTGTTGTTCATACAAGAAGCTCGATTGATGAAACATTAGATTGTATTAGAAACTTTTCTAAAAAGTTAAAAGGAGTTTTTCACTGTTTTGATGGAACTTTAGATCAAGCTCATCAAATAATTGATCTTGGTTTTAAAATTGGTGTTGGTGGGATTTTGACTTTTAAGAATTCTAAAGTTAGGGAAGTTATATCTAAGATTGATTTAAATCATATTATTTTAGAGACAGATAGTCCATACCTATCTCCTGAACCAAGAAGAGGGAAAACTAATGAACCTTCAAATTTAATTTTTGTTTCAAAAAAATTATCTGAAATAACTTCGATACCAATTGATTCTATTGCAAAAATTACTACTCAAAATGCTATAAATTTGTTTGATTTAGTAATTTAGAATATACAGAGAGGTGGCCGAGTGGTTGAAGGCGCGCGCCTGGAAAGTGCGTATACAGAGCAATTTGTATCGAGGGTTCGAATCCCTTCCTCTCTGCATTTTTTATTATGAAAAATTAATCTCTTTTAGATTTTTATATTAATATTAATAATTATAATTTTGAAACACTCTATTAAAAAATAACACATTAAACTATGAAAAAATTATTTACTTTTTTATTATCATTAAGTCTTCTGACTTATAACATTTCATATTCTCAAGATGAATCTGTGGATACAACTATTGTTCAAGAGGATACTTCATATGCAGAAAATGATACTACACTTGATGTGGCGTCAGATCAAGTTGTTGAAGAAGTTGTTGTTGAAGAAGTTGTTGAAGAATCTCAATCCTTTCATTATGCTATTAAGGAACAATTTATACAGGGTGGCTGGCAATTTATGGGTATAGTTCTTTTATGTTTAATACTTGGACTTGCAGTTGCTATTGAGAGAATAATTACTTTAAATTTAGCAACTACTGATACAAAAAAATTGCTTTCTGACATTGATAATGCTCTTTCCTCAAAGGATGGGGTAAACTCTGCAAAAGAAATTTGTAAAAATACTAGAGGTCCTGTTGCTTCTATTTTTGTTCAGGGGTTAATGAGAGCTTCTGAAGGAATTGAAATGGTTGAAAAGTCAATTATATCTTATGGATCTGTTGAAATGGGAAAATTAGAGAAAGGTATGGTTTGGATTTCATTATTCATTTCTCTTGCTCCTATGCTTGGATTTATGGGAACAGTAATTGGTATGATTGGCGCATTTGATGCTATTGCTGAAGCTGGAGATGTATCACCATCTCTTGTTGCTGGTGGTATAAAAATAGCTCTTCTTACTACAGTTGGTGGTTTGATTGTTGCAGTTATTCTTCAATTATTTTATAATTATCTTGTTTCAAAGATTGATTCCCTAGTTAATACTATGGAGGACGCTTCTATTTCTTTAGTTGATATTCTAGTTAAAAATAAACTTTCTAAGTAATGGTTATTTTAGATTTAGTTGATGTTATATTATATTTTGGATATGGCATGGTCCTAGTTGCAGCTTTGCTTGCACTTGGTTTTCCTATATGGATAGCATCTCAAAATCCAAAATCATTGATAGGAACAGGAATTGGATTAGGCTCAATTTTAGTGTTATTTTTAGTAGCTTGGTTGATTTCTGGAAGTGAGGTTTATGCTAGTTATGTAGAGTTTGGAGTTGATGAATCCTTATCAAAATTCATTGGTGGAATGTTAAATTTAGTATATATATTATCTGGTTTAGCAATACTTGGAATAGTTTATTCAGAGGTTAGTAAAGCTCTTAAAAATGGCTAGAAAAAATAGACCAACAGCAGAGATACCTAATGGTTCGATGGCTGATATTGCTTTTTTGTTATTAATATTCTTTTTAGTAACAACTACTATAGCCAATGACAAGGGTATTGCAATGTTATTGCCACCTAAACCAGATCCAAATCAACCTCCACCCGAGGTAACTAAAAATGATAGAAATATCTTTAAAATTTTAGCTAATTCACAAGATAAATTACTAGTTGAGGATGAGCCTTTATCTGATGTTAGTGAATTAAGAGAAATGGTCAAAGTTTTTATTTTAAATTTTGGAAGCCCTGGAGAGGAAGGTGTTGCAATTTATAATAGTCTTCCAAATTCAATGAAATCATATGTGTCATTGAATGGAAGAAGGGCAGATTATTCTGATGATCCAACTGAGGCAGTTGTTTCATTTAAAGCTGATAGAGGCACTTCATATGAATTGTATGTTCAAGTTTTAGATCAAGTTAATGCTGCATATAATGATGTTTATGGTGAAAGAGTTGGGCTTTCAGCTGCTGAGTTTTTACAGTTAGATAGGGATGATCCAGTTCAAGATAGAAAATATCAAACTGCTAGACAGGGAATTCCTAGAGCTATTTCTATTGCAGAACCTAATAAAATTGTAAACTAATGGCAAAATTTGGAAAAAAATCAAATACATCTCAAGATATACCTACAGCTGCATTGCCTGATATAATATTTATGTTGTTATTTTTCTTTATGGTAACAACTGTTTTAAGAGAAACTGATATTTTAGTAAAACAAAAATTACCTAAGGCTGCTCAGCTTTCCAAATTAGAAAGGAAATCATTAGTTAGCTATATCTATATTGGAGAGCCTAAACAAATTAGTCTTTTTGGTAAAGAACCTAAAATTCAAGTAAATGATGTCTTTGTGGAAGTTGATGAAATTGTTCAATTTGTTAATCAAGAAAAAGATAAATTGAATGAGGCTGAAAGAGATCAAATTACAATGTCATTGAAAGTAGATGTTGAGGCTAAAATGGGTATTGTATCTGATGTGCAGCAAGAGCTTAGAGAAGCTAATGCTAGAAAAATTCTTTATAGTTCAGTACAAGCAATTGACATTTAATTAAAAAATAAGAATTAGATTTAGTAATTCTTATTTATGATTAAATTATTTAATAAATCTCAGAGAAAAATTAATGCCTGGTGTATGTATGACTGGGCAAATTCTGTATACTCTCTTGTAATTACAACTGCAATATTTCCAATATTTTATAATTCAGTTACAACCGCTTCTGATGGTTCTGATATAGTTAGTTTTTTTGGTATTAAAATTGTTAATTCAGTTTTATATTCCTACTCACTTTCTTTTTCTTTTTTATTAGTAACAATAATTCAACCAATATTATCTGGTATCGCTGATTATTCAGAAAATAAAAAATTTTTCTTAAAGCTATTTATGTATATAGGATCATTATCTTGTATGTCATTATATTTTTTTGAAGGGGAAAATATTGAATTTGGAATTATCTTCTTTGTTTTAGCAAGTATAGGATTTACAGGAAGCCTTGTTTTTTATAATGCCTTCCTTCCAGAAATTACAACTTCTGAAAATTTTGATAGGGTAAGTGCGAGAGGTTACTCATTTGGTTATGTTGGAAGTGTTGTATTATTAATTATTTGTTTAATTATTATTCAAGAATATAGTTTATTTGGTTTTGAAAATTCTAAAGAAGCTACTCAATTTACATTTTTGCTTGTTGGTGTTTGGTGGATTATTTTTTCTCAAATCACTTTATTTTATATTTCAGAAAAATCAGAAAAGATCAATATTTCTTTTGAAATATTATCGTATGGCTCAAAAGAATTAGCTAAAGCATGGAAATACATAAATGGTGTCAGAAATCTTAAGCTTTATTTATTTTCCTATTTTTTTTATAGTATGGGAGTGCAAACTATTATGCTTGTTGCCTCATATTTTGGTGACAAAGAATTAAATCTTGATCAGTCAAAATTAATTTTTACTGTACTTGTAATACAAATTATAGCCATTTTAGGAGCTTATCTTTTTGCATTTATTTCTAAACTAAGGGGAAATAAATTTTCGTTAGTTATTATGATTGTAATATGGATTATTATTTGTTTGAGTGCGTATTATACTACAAATGAAAATCAGTTTTATTTACTAGCAGTTGCAGTTGGTATATTAATGGGTGGAATTCAATCATTATCTAGATCTACATTTTCAAAACTTATTCCTTATGAGAGTAAAGAAAAAGCTTCTTTATTTAATTTTTATGCAATAACTTATAATATTGCAGTAGTTGTAGGCACATTCTCTTATGGGTACATAGAAAGTATTACAGGAAGTATGAGAACAAGTATTTTAGCTCTCATGTTATTTTTTATTATAGGTCTAATATTCTTACTATTTACTAAAATTAATAGATCAACTTAATGATTAAGTTAAATTTTCCTGTTACTTCTCTTTCTTTGAAGAAAAAAAACTCAAATACTTATGTTTTTGATAGTTTAAGAAAAAAATATGTAATACTGACTCCTGAGGAGTGGGTGAGACAACATCTAGTTAATTATTTAATAAAAGACTTAGATTATCCAAAAGGACTAATTATAACAGAATCTTTTTTAAAGTATAACAATTTAAATAAAAGATCTGATGTGTTAGTTTTAGATAGGGAGTTAAGTCCTTTCATGGTAGTTGAATGTAAGTCTTTTAAGATTAAATTGAATAGAAATCATATTGATCAATCTTCAACATATAATAAAATCTATAAAAGTAAATTTATGATGATTACTAATGGTTTGAATCACATAGTTTATGAGTTCAATTGGAAAGAAAATAGTTTTATTGTTAAGAAATCTATTCCTAAATATGAGGATTAAATTAATGAATCGATTCTAGTATAACTTAATCCAAATGCCTCAGAAACGTTTTTGTTAACAATATTTCCTTTAATAACATTAACTCCTGATTTTATTTCACTATTATCAATTGAAGCTTTTTTCCAGCCTTTATTTGCAATTTCTATTAAATAGGGTAATGTTTTATTAGTCAGAGCAGTTGTTGATGTAAACGGAACAGCACCAGGCATATTTGCTACACAGTAATGAATTACATTATCCACAATGAATGTTGGATTTTCATGCGTAGTAGGTTTTGAAGTTTCAAAACAACCCCCTTGATCTATAGCTATATCTACTAGCACACAACCTGGTTTTAAATATTTTAATAATTCTTTTGAAATTAATTTTGGAGCTTTTGCTCCAGCTACAAGAACTGCTCCTATTATAAGATCACTTTCCTTTGCTTCTTTTTCAATAGTTTCTTTCGAGGATAAAATGCATTTTACACTATCATTAAATAATTTTTTTAAATCTGACAATCTTTTTTCACTTGTGTCTAATATTGTCACATTAGCTTGTAGGCCAACAGCCATTTTAGCAGCTTCTGTTCCTGATATTCCTCCCCCAATAATTAAAACATTTGCTGGTTGAACGCCTGTGACCCCACCTAAAAGAATTCCTCTTCCTCCCATAGGTTTTTCTAAGAATTTTGCTCCTTCTTGTGTTGCCATTCTTCCTGCTACTTCAGACATAGGAATAAGTAATGGAAGGGAGCCATTTTGATCTTCTACAGTTTCATATGCAATGCAAATTGATTTGCTTTTTATCATTGCGTCCAGTAGAGGTTTATATGATGCAAAGTGAAAATAAGTAAATACTATCTGATTCTCTTTTATTAAACTGTACTCTTGCTCAATGGGCTCTTTTACTTTTAAGATAAGATCAGACTTATGATATACTAGCTTATTATCTTCTAAAATTTTAGCTCCAGCTGCTTGATAATCTGAATCTAAAAAACTTGAATTTATTCCAGCACTTTTTTCGATATAAACTTCATGACCATTAGAGATTAGTTCATTTACTCCATCTGGAGTTATCGAAACTCTAAATTCATTATTTTTAATCTCCTTTGGTACTCCAATTATCATTGGTGCAAATATCATCTATTTATAAAAAAATAATACTATTTTACTTCTTTTTTTAATTTCTAATTAAATTAATTTTTTAAAATAATATTCTATATATATTAAAATATCAAAATATTATATTGAATATTTAACTAATATGCAATTATATTTTTATTACAAGTTAATTTAAAAATAATTTTAATTCCTTTTTGTGTATATTTACTTCGAATTTCTAATATGCAAGAATCAAATCTCTTGATAAATAAATCCTTTAAAATTTCTAAACAAGAAATATTAAATGACTATTACCTAATTAATGAAAGTAGGCACCTAAGTTTAGTAGGTAGAAGAGAGGTATTTATGGGAAGAGCAAAATTTGGTGTATTCGGAGATGGTAAAGAATTACCTCAAATTGCTATGTCAAAATTTTTTCAAAATGGGGATTTTAGAAGTGGTTATTACAGGGATCAAACATTTATGATGGCAATTGATCAGCTAAGTTCAGATCAATTTTTTGCCCAGTTATATGCTCATACTGATATTAAACATGATCCTCACTCTGGAGGTAGACAGATGAATTGTCATTTTGGTACAAGGATGCTTAATTCTTCTGGTGAATGGAAAACGCTTACTGATATGAAAAATTCGGCAAGTGATGTATCTTGTGTTGCAGGTCAAATGCCTAGAATTGTAGGATTAGGTTATGCTTCTAAACTTTATAGAAAAAATAAAGCATTAACAAAAATGAATAATTTTTCAATAAATGGAAATGAAGTCATTTTTGGGACAATTGGAGATGCAAGTACTTCAGAAGGTCATTTTTGGGAATCAATGAATGCATGTGGTGTACTACAGGTTCCAGTTGTAATGTCAATTTGGGACGATGGCTATGGTATATCAGTTCCATCAGAATATCATACTACTAGAAATGATTTATCAAAAGTTTTATCTGGATTTCAAAGATCTTCTAATAAAGAAAATGGATTTGAGTTATTTACTGTAAAAGCTTGGGATTATGAAGGCTTATTAGATTGTTATTCAAAGGCTGTAAAAGTAGCTAGAGAAGATCATGTCCCATCAATAATTCATGTTAAAGATGTTACCCAACCTCAGGGTCATACAACTTCTGGATCTCATGAAAGATATAAAACAAAAGAAAGGCTTCAGTGGGAGAAAGATTATTGTTGTATTAAAAAGATGAGAGAATGGATATTAAAAAATGAAATTACATCTGCTCAAAAATTAGATGAAATCGAAATTGAAGCTGAAAGAAATGTAAAAATATCAAGAGATAATTCATGGAAATCATATAGAAAATCTATCGAAGATGATCTTGATGATTCATTAGCTATTATAACCAGAGTTGCTCAAAATAGTCCAAAAAATAAGAAAGAAATAATTAATGTAAGAGAAGATTTAATATCAACTATTCAACCCTTAAAAGCAGATATTTTAAAATCGTTGAAGTTTGTTCAGAGAATAATTAGAAATGAAAATAATTTAGGTAAGATATATTTGATAAACCTTATTAATGAATTAGAAAAAAAATACTTAGATGAATATAGTTCTCATCTTTATAGTCAATCTGATTTTTCAACATCAAAAATTAAAGAAGTTAGGCCTGATTATGAATCAACTCCTGAATTAATTGATGGAAGAGAAATTATCAATAATTTTTTTGATATAACATTTAAAAATAATCCACTAGTATTTGCAGTTGGAGAAGATGTGGGAATGATAGGGGGGGTTAACCAAGGTTTTGCAGGTATCCAAAAAAAATATGGAGATCTAAGAATTACAGATACAGGAATAAGAGAAGCCTCCATTATTGGGCAGGGAATTGGTGCAGCTATGAGAGGTCTTAGACCTATAGTTGAAATTCAGTATTTAGATTATGTATACTGGGCAATTCAAACTTTATCTGATGATTTATCTACGTTACATTATAGAACCAAGGGTGGTCAAAAAGCTCCCGTTATTATTAGAACAAGAGGTCATAGGTTAGAAGGTATATGGCATTCCGGTTCTCCAATGGGCACTCTAATTAATAGTTTAAGGGGAGTAAATGTTTTAGTGCCTAGAAATTTTGTTGAAGCAGCTGGAATGTATAATACACTTTTATTATCAGATGAGCCGGGTATTATTATTGAGCCATTAAATGCGTATAGATTAAAAGAAAATTTGCCTAATAATCTTGATAAGATTACAGTTGAGTTTGGATCTCCTGAGATATTACGAATTGGTAATGATATTACTATTGTAACTTATGGTTCTATGTGTAGAATAGTATTAGAAGCTGCAAATCAATTAGCTCAGATAGGTATATCCTGTGAGGTAATTGATGTAAGAACTCTACTCCCATTTGATAAAAAAAATAAAATTCTTGATTCAATAAAAAAAACAAATAGAGTTGTATTTGCTGATGAAGACGTATCTGGTGGTGCAACTGCTTTCATGATGCAAGAAGTGCTTGAGATTCAAGATGCATACTATTTTTTAGATTCAAAGCCTATAACTATCCATTCTAAAGATCATAGACCAGCATATAGCACAGATGGTGATTATTTTTCTAAGCCCAATTGTGAAACAATTTTTGACAGAATATATAATTTATTTAACGAGGTAAATCCTAACGCATACCCTAAACTATTCTGAAAGTATTTCTTCTAAAGTAAACTCTGGAGTTTCTATAATATTACTGTTATTTAAGTCTTTATCTTTTATATATATTTTTAGTTTGAAAATATTATTTTTTAAAATCATTTCAAACCCATAAGATACCATCCCGTATCTTAATTTTCCTGAAAGAAGTTGAGATGAATTAGAAATATTAAGTTCTGGAAATCTTGAATTGAAGTCTAATCCACAACCATATTCTCTGTCAAAAATTCTTTTCCAATCAATTATCTCAAAATCGTTATTTTTTTTCATATAAAATTCTACAAAAATATTTTTATTATTTTCATTTTTTTGAATGTAAAAAGTATCTAGCCTAGATGAGCCAGCTAAAGTATCTATTATGTAATTTTCGCAATTAAAAGAAGGTCTATTATCTTCATTGCTAAATATATAGTATGTGCCATTGGGTTCATATATATAAAGCGGTGGAATTATATTTTTATCTCCGAGAGTAACCCAGTTGAATTCTTGATCAATTATAGCATTATATGGGTGATAAGGATAGTTATTTTCTTCATTAGATAATCCTAAGTTTCCATCTCCATCAATAAAATTTATAGTAAGAATCAAGGAGTCTTGAAAGTTCAAGTTATTACTTTTTTTGAATTCTAATTTTTCAAATGAAATAGAAGGTACTTCTGAAATATTTTCATCGTTATTACAAGAGAATAAAGCAAAAACTAAAAAAAAATTAATTAAATGTCTCATTCTTAATTAACTGTTCTTTTTAATATATATTTTATTTTTAAGTTTTTTGATAGAGCTAATTGGACTATCACAAACATTATTACGGCACAATATAATACTAAGTTTATTAACTGAGAAGTCATTATTAGGTTCTTTAATAGAATAGATTTTATTTGGAACATACCAGGAATTAATTTCACTAATTGTCTTTTTTTTATTTTTTGAATTTAAAATTTGAATTTCATAAATTCCTACTTTATTAATTTCATTAACAAAAATCCAGTTAGATAAAAATTCATAATTATTTAAAAATAATTTTAGTTTTGTTGACATATTATTGAATATCTGTAGGTAGAGAGGATCATTATAGCACTTTCCTAGAATAAGTAAATTATGAAACATAACTGAATTAGAAGATGGGATTACATCATCAAAAATTTGTATTTTATTTGCTATCAGTTTTTCATTATTTTTTCCACTAAAATTGAATAGAAACTCTTTTTTATTATAAAATAATTTAATTGAGTCTTCTGTTAATTTTCTAGAAATCGTAAGATATTTTATTTCATTTGTTGCTTCATATAATTTAATAAATGCGCTAATGGTATGAGCATAATCTTCAAGAAATGCAGATAGATTCATTCCATAAATCCTTTTTAGTTTTTTTTTATTTATAAATTCATTAATTAAAAAATTAGCATTTTTTAAAGCTGTTTTAAGATACTTTTCATCCTTTAATACTAAATAACTTTGAATTAAGCCTTTTAGAAGAATTGAGTTCCATGATAAAATAATTTTTTTATCAATATTTGGATGTGTTCTTTCATATCTATGAGTAAAAAGCTTTCTTTTAATTTTTTGAAATAACTCATCTTTTTCATTATTTCTAAATTTTCTTTTTATGATAATTTGATCTTTATAATCATTTGAATTTGACAAATTAAATATTTCCTCAGCGTATTCATATTCCTTTTTATTAAGTATTTTTTTTATATCATTTTTATTCCATAAATAAAATTTTCCTTCTTCTCCCTCAGAGTCAGCATCAACAGATGAGTAAAATCCACCAGATTCATCAATCATATCTCTTTGAATCCATTTATAAGTTTCATCAAGAATATATTTATATGATTTATTTCTTGTTAATGAAAACATATTAGAAAAAAAATCTAATAGAAGACCATTATCATAAATCATTTTCTCAAAATGAGGAATATTCCATTTTGTATCGGTAGAGTACCTAAAAAATCCTCCATCTAGATGATCAAAAATTCCACCTTCAATTATTGAATTTGCTGTTTTAGTTACATGATTATAAATTTCTTTATCTCCAGAACTTAAAGAATAAAAGAGTAGTGAATTCCATAAGCTTGACATTGGAAATTTTTGAATTCTTTTAATTCCCCCATATTTTTTATCAAACTTTAATTTAATTTCAAATGCTAAAGATTTAATACTGTGATTATCTTCTGAGCCATACTTAATCACACTTGAAGTATTTAATTCTTTAGTAAAACTCTCTGAAGATTTTTCAAATTCTTTTTTATTAGAAGAATATGCAGATTTTATACCATTTAAAACTCCAATCCACTGGCTAGGATTAAAATAGGTCCCTCCATAAAATGGTTTTAAATTTGGTAATAGAAAAACATTTAAGGGCCATCCTCCATTTATTCCCATTAATTGAATAGCGTCCATATAAATATTATCAATATCTGGTCTTTCTTCTCTATCCACTTTAATAGATATAAAGAATTTATTCATAAAATCAGCAATTGATTTATTTTGGAATGATTCTTTTTCCATGACATGACACCAGTGACAACTAGAGTAACCGATACTTAAAATAATGATTTTGTTTTCTGATTTTGCTTTTTTTAGAGCGATATCCCCCCATGGATACCAATTTACAGGATTATTTGAGTGCTGCCTTAGATATTCACTTTTTTCGTTTACTAAAGAATTTAATTTCATGAAATATCAAGTATATTAAAAATTAAGAAAGTTGTGTATCTTTGAAAAACAAATTAATTGTGAAAAAAATACTTGTAGTTTTATTATTACTTTTTTCATCTTGCGAAAGGAAATTATGTCCAACATATTCCTCAATACCTAATTCCTCAGAATATAAAGAAACAAATTATTCTCTTACTTAAAAAAATGTAAGTTTATAAGCCGGATTCTGTATCTGATAAATCAGACTCTTATCATTTATCTAGACTTAACATTGCTGTTAAGTTCTATCGATCTACCCATCTGAAATAATAGCGAGCAACTACCTGTTTATAACATTCAGATTACTTGATCTTTCAATTTATAAGGTTTACAATGCATTAAATATCACTATTTAATCGGTAAGCTCTTACCTCACCTTTTCACCCTTACCCTAAGGCGGTATATTTTCTGTTGCACTTTCTGTTCTCAAATGAGACCTTCCTGTTAGGAAGTATAATGCTCTATATTGTCCGGACTTTCCTCTTCAAAATATGAAGCGATAAGACAACTTACATCACAAAAGTATATATATTTTTGTGAAATGAATAATACAATACTTGCTATTGAATCTTCCTGTGATGATACTTCTGCATCCGTAATATCTAATGGTAAAATATTATCTAATATTATTTCTTCTCAGGTTGATCATAAAAAATATGGTGGCGTTGTGCCAGAATTAGCATCTCGATCTCATCAAAAGAATATAATTTTTATCGTTGAAAGTGCTCTTAATGACGCTGGCATTTCAAAAAAAGATTTAGATGCTATTGCATTTACTTTGGGTCCTGGATTACTAGGATCTTTATTAGTTGGTTCATCATTTTCAAAGTCATTAGGATTTGCTTTAAATATTCCAATTATTGGTGTAAATCATTTAAAAGCTCATGCATTTTCTCATACTATAAATAAAAGTAATATAAATTATCCGTTTCTAACTTTATTAGTGAGTGGAGGACACACACAAATAATTCTTGTTAAATCCTACGATAATATGATAGTTTTAGGAGAAACTAGAGATGATGCAGTTGGAGAAGCTTTTGATAAATGTGCTAAAATTTTAGGATTAGATTATCCTGGAGGTCCAATAATTGATCAACTATCTAAGAATGGAAATCCATCAAAGTTCATATTTCCTGATACTAAAATTGATGGATTTGATTTCTCATTTAGTGGAATTAAAACATCATTTCTTTATTTTATTAATAATGAATTAAAAAAAAATAAATCTTTTATAAATGAAAATTTAAATGATATTTCGGCATCTATTCAATCTAAGTTAATTAATATGCTAATAGAAAAAATTTTATTAGCTATCAAAAAATTTAATATTAAAGAAGTCTCAATATGTGGGGGAGTTGCATCTAATTCTAAATTAAGAGAAGAAATGATAATAAAATCAAATTCTATCGGTTTTAATTTAAACATACCAGATATGGAATACTGTACTGATAATGCTGCCATGATAGCAAACTATGCTTCCTATATGTATGAAGATAAAATATTTAGTGAATATGATATTGTACCATTTTCTAAAAGTAAAATTTGATGACTGCTAATAACTTAACTATTAGAAACAAAAAAGCAAGTTTCAATTATCAGTTCTCTGAAAAATATTCTGCTGGAATTGTATTAAAAGGGACAGAAATCAAATCAATTAAAAATGCATCTATAGATTTTTCTAATTCTTATTGTACAATTCATAATGATGAAATATTTATTAAAGGTATGGTTATAAAGGAGTATTTGTATGGAAATATTAATAATCATGAGCCTGAGAGAGATAGAAAACTTTTACTTAATAAAAAAGAAATTAATCAGATAAAGAAGAAGATATCAGAAAAAAAACTTTCATTAATTCCAATCAAATTATTTATAAATTCTAGAGGTTATATTAAAGTTGAATTAGGACTAGGCAAAGGAAAAAAATCTTTTGATAAGAGAGAGACAATTAAACAGAGAGATATTGAGAGAAAATTAAGAGAAGAAGATTAAAGATATTTTATTAAAAAATTAACAATATTTTTTTTAAGATTATTATAAGGTGGAGCTAGTAGATCAGAAGGACTAAAACTTGAAAATTGTTCAAATATGCTCTTGGTATTAGAGAATTCTTTAAAACCATACTCACCATGACATCTACCAAAACCACTGTTTCCAACACCCCCAAATGGCAAATTGTTGTTAGAGTAATGTAATGTGCTATGATTTATACAAACACCTCCAGAAGATGTATTTTCAAGAATTTTATTAATATTTTTCTTTGATTTACTATATAAATATAAAGCTAACGGCTTTTCTTTTTTATTAATGAATGAAATTACTTCTTCAATCTCTTTATATTCAAATACAGGAAGAATTGGCCCAAAAATTTCTTCATCAAATATTTTAGATTTTTCACTAATATTTTCTAAGAGAGTTGGTTCAATATAATTTTCTTGAGAATTGATTTTACCTCCATATAGTATTTTAGATTTTTTATTAATTGCGTCCTCAAGCAAATTTTTAATTCTATTGAAATGACTTTTATTTACTATTCTACAATAAGAACTTGAATTAATAGCCATTTCAGAATAAAATTCTTTTATGTATTTAATTAGAAAATTTATAAATGTTACCTTAACTCGATGGTGAACTAATATATAGTCTGGGGCAATACAAACTTGTCCATTATTAATAAATTTTGCCCATACTACTCTTTTTGCTGCTTTTTTTAAATTTATATTTCTATCAATTATAGTTGGTGACTTTCCACCTAGTTCAAGAGTTATAGAAGAAAGATTTTCAGCTGCAGATTTCATTACTTTTTTACCGATTGTTGGAGAACCAATAAACAAAATATGATCAAATTTAAGTTTAAGTAATTCTTCGGCTACATCAACACCTCCTAATACAGTAGCAACTTCGTTTTCATTGAAGGTAGTATTAATTATTTTTTTGATTATAACGGATGTATTTGATGTTATTTCAGATGGTTTTAAAATTACTGAGTTTCCAGCAGCTATTGCACTAACTAATGAAACAAGTGATAAATTAATTGGAAAATTCCAAGGGGTTAGAATAAGTACTAATCCTTTTGGCTCATATTTTAAGTAAGATTTTGATCCAACTAAAGTTATTGGAGTTTTTACATATTTTTTTTTATTCCATTTTTGTAGATTATTTATATTGAAATTAATCTCAGATATAACAGGAAATATTTCAGTAAGATCAGCTTCTATTGAATTTTTTTTAAAGTCTTTTAATAAAGCTTCCTTGATTTCATTTCTGTGAGATAATAAAGTTTTTTTTAAGTTTTTTAAGTTATTGATTCTACTATTTATTGAAGATGAATTTACAATTTCTTTATTTTCAATTAATCTATTGTAGACTTGATATAAATTTTTTTTTGTAATCATTACTTAATAATATTCATACCTAAATAACAAAATAATATTCCAATTGTAGAACTCAATATTAGATAAATAGCTTGAAGTATAAATTTTCCTTCTGATAATAAATTTAAAGAGTCTAATGAATAAGCAGAAAAAGTAGTAAAACCACCACAAAATCCAATAATTAAAAAATGGTTTATGGTTATTGATATATTTCTATCTACGCTTAATGAGTATTTAAAGAAAAGTCCAGCAAGAAAGCAACCTAATATATTTATAAGGAAGATATTTATTGGAAATGCTGAGTTTATAAAATTTATTTTAGTGATTGAAAATCTAATCAAAGAACCTATCATCCCTCCAAGTCCAACAAATAATAAATCTTTCATTTTTCAGATTTTTCTATAAAATTGAGAGAAGCTGAATTTATACAATATCTAAGTCCTGTAGGGTTGGGACCATCATTAAATATATGGCCTAAGTGCCCTTGACAATTTGAGCATACCACTTCAATTCTTTTCATTCCTAAACTGTTATCATCAAAAAAATTTACATACTTTTTATCTTCAACATCAAAAAAACAAGGCCATCCAGTTCCAGAATCAAATTTTTTATCTGATGAAAAGAGTTTTTGGCCACAACCTGCACATATATACTCTCCCTCTTTCTTATTATTCCAGTATTTGCCAGTGAATGCTCTTTCAGTTCCTTTCTCTCTTAAAATTCTGTATTGCTCTGAAGTTAATTTTTCTTTCCAATAATTTTCTTTCCTATCTTGTGAACTACAATTAGTAAAAAATAAAATTAGAATGATTGAAAATAATACTTTCACCTTTTTAAGTATACGTCTAATTGAGGAAAAGGTATAGTTAAATTATTTTTTGGAAACTCATTATAGACTTTTTCATTATAATCAAATTTTACATTAAGGTAATCTTCAGTTTTGACCCATACTCTCACCATTATATTAACTGAGCTTTCACCTAATTCAGAAATAACAACTAAAGGTTCCATATCTTTAATAACCCTTTCATCATCCTTTATCCATTTTAAAATTAAAGATTTTGCTTTGTTAAAATCATTTCCATAAGCCATAGAAAATGTCCAAATTACTCTTCTTATATCTTCTGCAGTAAAGTTTGTAACCTTGGAAGTTTGTAAAACTCCATTTGGTATTATAACTCTTTTATTATCAACAGTTGTGAGAATAGAACTGAAGATTTGAATTTCTTTTACATTGCCTTGTGTTCCATCATATTCAATAAAATCACCTGCTTTAAATGGTTTAAAAAATAAAATCATAATTCCAGCAGCAAAATTCTGTAAGGTATCTTTTAGAGCTAGACCAATCGCCAGACCAGCAGCCCCTAGAATTGCAAGAAAAGAAGTCATTTCTACTCCAATCATTGAAAGAACCGAAATGATAAGAGCAACCTGAAGCGTCATTGAAACCAAAGACCTAAAAAAAGGTCTAACTGACTCATCAATTTTTCTATTTATTAAAAAATTATCTAATATTTTAATTAATTTTTTTATTAATCTTAAACCAAAAAATAAAAATATTAATCCTAGTATAATTTTAGGAGAATATTCTATTATTGAACTAAATAAAAAATTATAATTTTCTGTATTTAAAAGATCGGTCATATTACAAATTTAAATTAATCTTCTGGATAAGGTATGAAAACTATCTTAGATTTATTGTTTAAGATAGTAAGTAGACAGCAGTATTCATCAGAATTTTTATAACTCTCTTTAAAAACTCTTAAATTAGAAATTATTTTTTTCTCTTGTAGAATTTCAAGATAACTAGCAAAATATTTCCAATTATTATCACTTATTTCATTAATATCAATTAGAAGTGTTCCTAACTTCACTTCATTTCTGCTCATTATTATAATAGGGTATTTAGAAAATTTTTTTTCAATAATTTTATTACATGTTGTTTTTAATTGATCTGAAACTTTAACAAAATCCGAAGTGATAATGCCTATTTCTTCATTACTTAATTCAATATCTATATTGCCCATATACTTAAAATAAACTTACTATATTTATCATACTTATGCCAAGAGTAATTCTACTTTTATTTCTTCTTTATTTTATAAAATTTAACCTTTTCTCTAACCATATTGTTGGTGGTGAGATAGAAATGATTCATGTCGGTGATGAAAACTCTTTCAGGTATGAGATAAGATTAGTTCAATACTTTGATTGTGCTCAGACAGAAAATCCTGGTCCTGATAATTTAATCACATACTCAATATTTAGAAATTCAGATGGAGCTTTTATGAGGGAAGAAACTATGTTTATAACAAATCAAGAATTTGTTCCTTATACTAATCCAGATTGTGCATTAGGTTTTCTTTGTACCTTAAAAGTAGAATACTCACATCAAATTTTTTTGGATCCAGATGAGTATAATGATCCTAATGGCTATGTAATTGTTTGGGAAAGATGTTGTAGAAATTGGGAAACAAAGAATTTAATAAATCCAGGCTGGAATGGAATGACATATACTCTTTATTTTCCTCCAGTTGTTGACGCAAATGGTGAGCCATTCATTAATTCGTCTCCACGACTATTTCCTCCTCTTAGTGATTATGCTTGTATAAATCAATTATTTTATATTGATTTTGCAGGAACTGATGATGACGGGGATTCGATAGTATATAGTTTAGCTGCACCCTTAGATGATAAACAACCAAATGACGCCAATATTGTTGCATTACCTCCATCGACTCCACCACCACATCCATCAGTGGATTTTGCCCAAGGGTACGATGTTGAGAATATGGTTCCTGGAAAACCAGCACTCGCAATTTCTTCAAACGGATTTATAACTGTTACTCCTACAGATGTAGGATTATTTGTTTTCTCAGTCAAAGCTGAAGAATTTAGAGAAGGCTTTAAGATAGGAGAGGCTAGAAGAGATTTTCAGATGTTAGTCGTCGATGGTTGTAACCCACCAGATCCACCTGAAGCTTTAGTGAAAATTCCAGGTCAAATTGATTTTTACAGAGAAGACGACACAATAATCTATATTGCTTCTCAACCTAAATGCTTTGATTTATTTGTAACTGATGAAGTTGGCACAAATGTTACATTAAAAGCTGAAGGAGTAAATTTCGGAAAAGATGGAACTGACTTATCAGATATTTTCTCTTTTAGTGAGGGCTCGATAAATGAATCTGGAGACACTTTAAAAGTTCAAGTTTGTGTTTCAGATTGTCCATATGTTCAGAATGAGCCATATATGATTGATCTCATAGCTGCTGATGATGCATGTCCTCTACCTCAAAGAGATACAGTAAGGGTTACTATAATTGTTGAGCCCCCAACTAATCAAGATCCTTATTTTATTAATGAAAATGATACAAACTATTTTTCAGTTAATTGGAATTCTTTATTTTCAAAAGAAATTGTTGGAATAGATAATGATAATGATAGTTTGAGTATTGATTATTTTGTTGTTCCAAATAAACCTGGATATAATATAGAAGATTATGGAATTTCAATAAATACTCTAGAAAGTGGTGCAGGATCAATTTCTTCTTTTTTAAATATTAACTCAAATTGTAGAGTTTATGATTATTCTAAAAGATCTAATTTTTTATTAGGTTTAGTGTTAGATGATTTAGATACATGTAATCTATTTAATCAAGATACAATATATTATGACATAACGGTTGATTTACCTGATAACTCTTCTCCAGTTTTATCTTCTGATAAAGAAATTACAGATTCTGTTAATTCTAGACCAAATTTTAAAATAATAGAGTTAGAGACGCAGCTGAAAGGAACGTATACTTTGAACCTATTTTCAGATGATAATGATAATGACTCTTTATATATTTTAGCTGAAGGGGTTGGATTTAATATAGAAGATATTAATGGAGTTTTTAGTGCAGATAACTTTCAATTGGGTCATGTTGATGGGAAATTTACTCTTGATTTAGAATGTGTCAATTTTCCTTTTGATGGTGAGAATGAATTCAAAATAAATTTTATTACTGAAGATATAGATTATTGTCAAAATACTAATTCTGATACAATTCAACTCATACTTAAGCTTGATATTGGTGAAAATATTGATCCTTTCATAAATAATGAAAATCAATACTCTGTTTTACCTAATCAACCTTTTGAAATTGATATTAGCGCAACAGATGAGGATGGTGATCTCATTATTTTAGATTTAATTTCTGATGGTCTACCTGGAAATTTTGAATTTTCTCAAGCTTCAGGCAAGGGTGAAGTAAGCAGTAGATTATTTTGGGATCCTACTTGTGAATTTCTTGGTACAGATTTTGGCCCAAAAGGTTATAATTTAACATTTAAGGTATCTGATGATAATTGTCCTTTTTTTGGTAACAGCACAAAAACTATAAAGTTTCTTCTTGAAAAACCTGAAATTGATTGGTCAAAATTTACTCCTCCTAACGCGTTTAGCCCTAATGGGGACGGTAAAAATGATTCATTTAAACTTACAAGTCTTCAAGAGCCAAATCAAAATTTACCAATTGATGCTTGTGATGATAATTTTGAGTTTATCACAATAGTTGATAGAACTGGTGTAGAGGTGTATAAAACTTATAATAAATACTTTAATTGGGATGGTGATAATAAATCACCTGGTGTGTATTATTATTATATAAAGTATACTAAATCTGACTATAGAGGTTCTATAACAATTATTTATTAAATTAGATTTAATGCCTGAGAAATATCTTTAATTATATCATTAGTATCTTCTAAACCTATATAAAATCTTATATAATTTTTTGGTAAAAGATCAGTATTAGAATAGTATTTACTTTTTAAATTATATCTGGCAAGTTCAGGAAATATAAGTGATTCATGTCCTCCCCATGAGGCAGCCATTCTAAAGATTTTTAAATTGTCACAAAATTTTTCAATTTTACTTTCATCCTCTGTATCTAGCACAATAGAAAATTGACCACATGGTTTTTTTAAATACTTATTTACTAAATCTTTTTGATCAAAACTTTTAGAATGAGGGTAAATAACCTTCTTAATTTTTTTATGATTTTCAAGAAAATTTACAATTTCTGGAGTGGAAGTACTTATATAATCCATTCTCAAATTAAGGGTTCTAAGTCCATTAATAAATAACCATGAGTTAAATGGAGATAATACTCCACCTAATAGCTTAAATTCTGAATTATATATTTGATTGATAATTTCATTAGAGCTACATATTATTCCTCCCATGGCATTTGCGTGACCTCCAATATATTTTGTAGCTGAATGAATAATAATATCAATACCCCATTTTGCTGGGTTACAGTTAATAGGTGAAGAGTAGCTATTATCTATTATTGTAACTAAATTATTTTGTTTTGCTATTTTAGCAATTTCTTCAAGGTCTTGCATATCAAATGTCCATGAATTAGGACTTTCCAAATAAATTGCTTTTGAATTTTCTTTAATACTCTTTTTAAAATTATTTGAGTCTTTCCCATCAACAAAACTAATTTCTATGCCCATTTTTGGAAATATCTCTTTCATTAATTTATCAGTACCAGTATATGGTTGATTTACACTTATAAGATGATCACCAGAATTTACCTGAGATAGTATTGCAGAAGAAATTGCAGCCATCCCACTACTTACTGCTATAGCATTTTCTGTTTTCTCTAAAGCCGCAATTTTCTTTTCTAATATTCTAGTAGTAGGATTATGACCTCTTGTATAAAAAGGTATATTGTTCTTACTAATCATAGCATTTCTCATATCTTCTACTTTAGAGAATAGAAAATTGGAATTTGAGAAAATAGGAGGGATTGCTGCGTTAAAATAATCTTCTCTGGATTCTCCGAGCTGATTAATTATATCTAAAGACATGAATTTAGTTAAGTTGTTTGTGCTAAATTATAGTAATTTTAAGAAAATATATTTATAAAATGGAAAATAAAGTTGTAGTAATTACAGGGGGATCTTCTGGAGCGGGTGAAGCTTTAGCATATAAATTTTCTTCAGAAGGATTCAATGTTGTTATTGGTGGCACAAACCTTCAAAGGTTAAAAAAAGTTCATTCAAATATCCAATCTTTTGGGTCTAAATGTGAGTACATTGTTCATGATATATCTTCAGAGAAAGATGTTATAAAAATGGTTGATAAAACTATCAAATCTTTTGGGAGGCTTGATGTTTTAATTTGTAATGCAGGAATATCATACAGATCGGTTTTTGAAAATGCTAATTTAGATGTGTTTGAGAAATTATTTAGAATAAATTTCTTTGGTTCAATTTATTCAGTCAAACATTCAATTCCTTACTTAACAAAAACTAAGGGATCAATTATTGCTATATCTTCATTAAATGGATTTATTGCTACTCCAACTAGATCTGCTTATGTTTCATCAAAACATGCAATGCAAGGTTTTTTTGATTCAATTAGATTAGAACTAATGAAAAAAAATATTCATGTTATGGTTGCTTCACCTGGATATTTTGAAAGTAACTTCAGAAAAAATACACTTAAAAGTGATGGAAATAAAGAGGGGAGTACATCTCGAGACGAAAAGGGTATGATGTCCACTAAAGTTTTAGCAGATAAAATTTATTATGGATATAAAATTAAGAAGAGAGATTTGATTTTTACATTTAGAGGTAAATTAGCTCACTTAATAAAAAATTTTTTTCCTAAGATATTAGACAGGTTGGCTTATAAGGAAATATTAAATGAAAGAGAGTCTCTTCTAAAAGATTACTGATTAATTAAAAGTAAATTTTTTTTTCTAATAAATTTTTTACTTTCATTTAAAGATACTTCATACCAATTATCCAGTTCATCGGATATTTTTAGTTTTTCACCCTTTTTTAAAATTGCAAATACATCTGAACCTGATGAGGGTTGATTCATAATAAATGTGTTGTCATTTAGTATTATACCCTCTCTCGAAAATTTGAAATTTGCTAAGAAAATTAGAAAAAAACACAATAAGAAAAATGACTTTATTGAAACCATTTTTTTATTCTTAAAATGAAAGTGAGCATTGATTAAAAATATTAGAATTATAATTGAAAATAATAGGTATAACATAGTATTTCTATATTGTAAATAATAATTTTTAAATAAATCAAAATCACTTTCTTCATAATAATTAAGATCATTTTCATTAATGAGTTTATCTAATAACTTTTGAGCTTCAATGTTTTTATCTTTATTTTTTAAAATAGTCAAATAATATATTGATTTTTCATAATTGCCATAATAGTCTTCTATAAATGAGAGTTTCAAAAGTAGAGAATTAGAGAAAGTATTATACTCATAGAATAGACTATCATAATAATTTTTAGCTAACTGATATTTTCCTTGAATAAATAAAGAATCACCAATCTCTAAAAGTTTTCTTTCAGCACTAAGTGTATTCGATATGAGAATAAAACTTAATATAAAAATTAGCTTTTTATTGAAAATTAAAAACTTCAATTTCTCTAGTGCTTTTATAATCATTTGTTTCCAAAATTAGTGTATAATTTCCAGGTGAAATAAATTTATTGTAATGTATATGATAGGGATTTTGATTATTGTTTTTTTCAAGTATTAGGTCCCATCTTAATTGATTGATACCTTCATCCCCGAATCCATTATAATTCCAAATAATTTCATTTTTATTAGTAACTATCAAAGAATATTCTTTTTGAGAGTTTAAATAAAATGATATAGGTGTTTTCTCATATGTTGAAAATAATGGTTCCTTGTGAGTATCATTAAAATTTGGAAGAATAAATTTTCCGATAGATAAAAGTCTATCTTCATTTGAATTTGAAAATAAATATTGATAGATAGAATTTAAATTAATTTTATATATTCCTCTCCCATGAGTTGAAACAACCATATCTTGAGATAGTTTATCAATTTCAATATCTGACACACTTGACATTGGAAAATTTTTTCCTAGTATTTCCCAAGAATTACCTCTATCAGTCGAAATGTAAACTCCTCTATACATTCCAGCATATAAAATATTTTCATAATTTATATCTTCAATTATGATGTTTACTGGTTCATTTGGTAAGTTGGATTTAATTTTCTCCCACTTTTCTCCATAATTTTCTGAAACATACATATAATTATTTAAATCATCATAATTTATGCCAGTCATACTCATATACACTCTTTCATTTTTAAAGTTCGATGGATAAATATTTCTTATATATCCATCTGCTATGTTCTTAGAATTTTCTTTCCAAGTAATTCCATCATCTTTAGAGGTCCAAAATAATCCTTTATCACTCCCATAATATAATAAACCTTTGACCAAATTAGATTCAGCTATAGATCCTGCAGAAAAAGATTTTTTACTAGGATAAGATTTTTTATTAGAAAGGTTATCACTAATTAATTTCCATGTATCACCATTATCAGTAGATTTAAAAACATAGTTTCCTGCATGATATAAAGTATTTGAATCATGATTTGATATGAAATATGGAGTTATAAAATTATAATTTAATGTATCATTAATATTTTTTGGAAGAGAAGGTTTTATAGAAATTGATTTTCCAGTCAACATATTTTTTCTTCTTATGGCACCATTTTGCATACTAAAATAAACTATATTATTATTGTTAGGATCAACCCTAGTAACACATCCATCACCACCGTCCCAGGCATCAATCCAGAGATATTTCCAAGGATCATTAAATTTATTATTCCATTCTATTGAGGGTCCTAATACTGTTGAGTTATCTTGAGTTCCACCATAAATAGTGTAAGGATTTTTATTATTTAATTCAATATCATAAAATTCCCCTGTAGGTATATTGTTATAATGCATCCATGAATTCCCTTTGTCATAACTCACAAAAAGACCACCATCATTACCCAAAGCAATATGATTTGTGTTTAGAGGGTTTATCCATAATTCACAATGATCTAGATGAAGACCCTTTGCTTGACTAGGATTAATTCTTTTAACTTCTCCTTCTAAATTTTTAAAGTTTTTCCCTCCATCATTACTAATTGCAGTTCTCACACCTAATGCATATATCTCATCATCATTTAATGGACTTACATAAATATCTGCAAAATACCATCCTATTCCAGGAAAAATTAAAAGTTCATTCTCATGTGTCCTCTCCCAACTTTCTCCACCATCTAAAGATTTATAAACTTCTGCAGCATAATTTTTTTCTTTAGAAAGATTATCAATAAGGGCATAAACTTTATTTGGGTTTTGATAAGATACTGCTAATCCAATTCTTCCCATTTTTTCACCGTAAGGCAACCCACTAATCATTTTTTTCCATGTATTACCATTATCATCACTTCTGTAAATTCCGCTACTTATACCACTGATTCCTGGAAAATTTTCCCACATTGAAGCATAGATTATATTTGGGTTTGATGGTGATATAACAATATCATTTGAACCTGTTTTATCATTTATAAATAAGACTCTTTTCCATGTTTTTCCTCCATCTAAGGTCCTATAAATTCCTCTATTTGAATTTTTACTCCAGAAGTGTCCCAATACACTAACATATACAATATCAGGATTATTTGGATGTATTACAATTTCACCAATATGCCATGAGTCACTTAACCCTAAATGCTCCCATGAATCTCCACCATCTGAAGATTTATATACACCAGTTCCAGGCATAGTAAAATTTCTTGCTTTCTTTAAGCTTTCACCTGTTCCAACATAAATTATATTTCTGTCTGATGGGGAGATTGCAAAATCGCCAATACCAATTGAATGAACATCGTTGAAAATAGGCTTCCATGAAATTCCATTGTTTATTGTTTTCCATAAATTTCCCGATCCAAATGCAACATACATGACACCTGGATTTTTTTCATCAATTTGTACAGCCTCAACTCTTGCAGAATTAATAACTGGCCCTAAGCTAATCCAATCTAAATTGTATTTTGTTTTATCTTTTAATACTTTGTATTCATTATAAGATTCTATAAGTGGTGAAATTTTCTCTTGTCCATAAGATATTGAAACAACGAATAATAATAATGGAAGTAAAGAACGTTTCATTTGATTAAGATAACAATTTTCAAATAATTTAAACTCATTGTTGATTTTTCAATAACATTTTCTAGTTTTGCGCGTTCCTTAAAACTAAGATTGGCTAGCTCAGTTGGTAGAGCATCTCCCTTTTAAGGAGAGGGTCCTGGGTTCGAGCCCCAGGCCAATCACATATTTTCATTAAGAAGAATGCTTCCACCTATAATTGCTGCTGTTTCTGTTCTAAGAATCTGAGTTGATAATGAGATTTCTTTATATCCATAATCTCTTATAAGTTTTTTTTCTTGGTCAGTAAAATCACCTTCTGGTCCAATAAGCATGGTTGCTTTTTTCCTAGATGAATTTACTTTAAATTTTCTTCTTGTATTAATTTCTGCTAAGAGTTTTGTGTCTGATGAAGTATTTGTTTGAAGAAATATATTTAAAGGAGTTAATTTATTAATTTTTGGTAAAAAAAGTGAGTTACATTGTTTTATAGCTGAGATACTTTTTTTGTAAAGTCTTTGAAAGTTTATTTTATTTCTTTCACAATTATTAGAATGAATTAAGCTAATTTCATCAACACCTATTTCAGTAAGCTTTTCAATCATCCATTCTAATCTATTCTGACTCTTAATAATAGATACTCCTATGTGATTATAAGAATTTTTTTTTTCTGATCTTACTTTCTCTAATTCAACCAAATCACAAGAGTTTTTATTAATATTAGAAAGTGTAGCTTTAAAAAGATTTCCAATTCCATCTGTAAAAAAAATTTTATCTTTTACTTTTTTCCTAAGTACATTAACACAATGATTAAATTCTTCCCCCTCTAGTTTTTGACTCTCAGAATCAGATATGTAAAATAATTGCAATTTCTCTATATTTAATTAAAATTTAATGTAAACCTAATAACTCAAATACAGTGATGAAACTTTTAAATATATTAATTCTCGTTTTAATAACTAATATCTCATTTTCTCAGAAAAAAAAGAAAAATAACACCTATCCCAATAGTACTAATTCAATTGAAAGAATAGAAGGATATAAAAATAGGATTTCTCTAATTGAAAACTCTATAATTAAAAATATTCATTTTAGAAATATTGGCCCAACTGTTATGAGCGGAAGAGTAGTTGATTTTGATGTTAATCCTAAAGATCCTTCTCATTTTTATGTTGCCTATGCCTCTGGTGGTTTATGGGAAACAAAAAATCATGGAAACTCCTTTACCTCTTTATTTGATAATCAAATGGTTATGACTATAGGTGATATAAAGGTTGATTGGGAAAATAATATTATATATGTTGGCACAGGAGAAAATAACTCTAGTAGGTCTTCTTATTCAGGTAATGGAATATATATGTCAAATAATAATGGTAAAACATGGGCAAACCTAGGTTTACATGAGTCTCATCATATTGGTAGAATTATCTTGCATCCCTCAAATCCTAATACTATTTGGGTTGCTTCACTTGGTCATCTTTATTCTCCTAGTGAGGAAAGAGGTATATATAAATCAGTAGATGGAGGACAAACATGGAGTAATAAACTTTATATTAATGAATTTACTGGAGCAATAGATCTTATTATAGATAATTCTAATCCTGACATTTTATATGCTTCTATGTGGGAAAAGGATAGAAAAGCTTGGAATTTTTCAGGTTCTGGGTTGGGTTCTGGAATTTTCAAATCAGTAGATGGAGGAGAAACATGGATTGAAGTTTCTGGAGGAGAAAGTGGATTTCCTGACACTGAAGGAACTGGTAGAATAGGTCTTGATATATCGGTTTCTAATCCAAATATAATTTATGCAATCTTAGATAACCAGGACAGACTGGAGTCAGACGATAATAAAAATGATTATGAAAATACTTTAAGTAAAGATGAGTTAAGATCAATATCAGTGTCTGATTTTTTAAATATTTCAAATGTTAAACTTGGAGAGTTTTTAAGGTCAAATAGATTTCCTAGCTCTTATAATTCAGAAGTAATAAAATCAATGGTATCAAAAGGAGAAATTGAGCCAATTTCATTAGTTGAATATTTAGAAGATTCTAATTCTCAATTATTTGAAACACCTGTCATTGGCGCTGAGGTTTATAAATCTGAAGATTTTGGAACAACATGGAAAAAGGTAAATAAAGATGATTTAAGTTATCTTTTTTATTCCTATGGATATTATTTTGGGGAAATTAGAGTTGACCCTCAATTTCCTGATAAAGTATATACAATGGGAGTGCCGTTAATCAAATCCAATGATGGAGGAGTATCATGGTCATCAATTGATTTTGAGAATATGCACAGTGATCATCATGCACTATGGATAAATCCAAGTAAATCTGGACATTTAATAAATGGAAATGATGGTGGTGTTAATATTTCATATGACGATGGTAGTAATTGGATGAAACTCAATAGCCCATCTGTTGGACAATTTTATGATATAAATGTTGATATGAAAACTCCATATAATGTCTTTGGTGGATTTCAAGATAATGGAGTTTGGATGGGGCCTTCCAATTATCAATCAAGTCTAAGATGGCATAGTTCAGGAAGTTATTCCTGGAAATCCATTTATGGTGGAGACGGGATGCAAACAGAAATTGATTATAGAGATAATGAGATAGTTTATACTGGGTCTCAATTTGGAAGTTATTCAAGATTAAATCTTAAAACAGGAGAGAGAAAGAGAATCACTCCTTCCCATAAGCTTGGGGAAAGACCTTACAGATGGAATTGGGAAACTCCTATTTATTTGTCAAGACACAATCAAGATATCCTATATATGGGATCAAATAAGTTTCATAGATCTTTAAATAGAGGAGATGATTTTGAAACAATGTCAGAAGATCTTACAAATGGTGGAATTTCTGGTAATGTTAGTTATGGAACTCTTACAACTATTATTGAATCTGAAAAAAAAATTGGTTTGATTTATGTAGGTAGTGATGATGGTTTAGTTCATGTCTCAAGAGATGGTGGCTACACATGGAAAAATATATCTAATAATTTACCCAAAAATATGTGGGTGAGTAGTATTTTTCCCTCTAAGTTTAGTGAGAGTAGAGTTTACTTATCTCTTAATGGATATAGATGGGATAATTTTAGTCCTATGATTTATGTTTCAGAGGATTATGGATTAAACTGGAGTAAAATTGGACATGATCTACCTCTAGAGCCAGTAAATGTTATAGTAGAAGATAATAAGAATGAGAGTTTAATTTATGTTGGAACTGATCATGGTGTCTATGCTTCACTAAATTTTGGTAACAATTTTCATCCTTTTGTAGATGGATTACCTGGAGTTCCTGTTCATGATTTAGTAATTCATCCAAGAGAGAATGATCTTATTGTAGGAACTCATGGAAGATCAGTTTATATAGCTAATATTTCTTCTCTACAGAATCTTAATGATGAAATTCTCAATAAAAAATTACATCTTTTTGAAATAGAAAGCTTAAGTTATTCTACGAGATGGGGAACTCAAAGCTGGAATGGTAGAGTTATTGAACCATCAATTGACTTAGTTCTGTATTCTAAGCTTGATTCTGAAATTAATTTAATATTTAGTAAAGGAGATAATGAATTAATTAAAAAAAGTTTTTCTATTACTAAGGGATTAAACTTTATAAATAATAATCTTTTTATTGATTCTGAAAACAAATATTTAGATAAAGGTGAGTATAAAGTAAAAATTGCTAACTTAGACTCAACATCTGAAACCAAATTCATAATTAAATAATATAAGTATGATACTAATTTTACTATCCTTAATTTTAATTAATCCTCAAAACACATTTAAGGGATTTACAGAAAAAGAATCTGCTGAGTATTATGCTTCAATTTTAGGATGTGAAGGTTCTTTTTCTAAATTGGAAGATGGATTAACTTATTTTTTTCCTTGTCAAAATAATTCAGAGTTAGAAAGAGTTTTGCAAGAAAGAGAAATTAGACCTAAAGTAACTGAAATATGGGATCCGGAACCGGAAGTAGTTGTTCCAGGAGAGAGTTTCAGAGATGCACCTTCAGATGCGATTATTTTATTTGATGGATCTAATTTAGATGAGTGGTTACACAAGAATGGTGAACCAGCAAAGTGGGATATAAAAGATGGCTATTTTACCGTTAAGCCTGGAACAGGAGATATTTTAACTAAAAAAAGTTTTGGTTCTTGTCAGTTGCATGTTGAATTTATGTCACCTAAAATTATTGATGGTGATGGTCAGGATAGAGGAAATAGTGGTGTATATTTTATGGAAAGCTTGACCTCAGGAGATAATGGATATGAAATTCAAGTCCTTGACTCTTATAATAACAGAACTTATTCTAATGGCCAGGCAGGTAGTGTTTACAAGCAACATAGTCCTCTTGTTAATGCTTCAAAAAAGCCTGGTGAATGGCAGACTTATGATATTATATTTAAAGCTCCTATATTCAATGATAGAGGTGGGTTAGAGTCTCCTGCATATGTTACAGTTTTTCATAATGGTGTATTAATTCAAAATAATTCGCAAATTCAAGGTTTTGTTAAATATATTGGATATCCTGAATATAAGGCGCACGCATCTAAGTTGCCAATTAAACTTCAGGATCACAGTAACTTAGTTAGCTTTAGAAATATTTGGATTAGAAATTTATAAATTATTAATCTATTTTTTCAAGAACAATATTATGGTTTGTATATATACAAATATCTGCAGCAATTTTTAAACTTTTTCTAACAATATCTTCAGCTGATAACTTATTATTATTTTCTTTTAGCGCAATAGCGGCTGCCTGAGCGTACATACTTCCTGATCCAATTGTAGCAATATTATTGTCTGGTTCAAGAACATCTCCTGTGCCAGAAACAATAAGAATTTGTTTTTTATCAGCAACAATCATCATTGCTTCAAGTCTCCTTAAGTATCTATCCATTCTCCAGTCTTTAGCAAGCTCAATTGCAGATCTTTTCATATTTCCTCCATATTTACTTAATTTCTCCTCAAATCTTTCTATCAATGTAAATGCATCGGCAGTTGATCCAGCAAAGCCCGCTAAAATTTTTCCTTCATGTAGAACTCTTATTTTATTAACATTACTTTTTGCAATAGTATTACCCATTGTTGCCTGACCGTCTGCTCCAATTGCAACCTTATTGTCTTTTAAAACTGCGCAAACTGTAGTTGATTTTATTTTAATCATACTAGTATTTTAATAGGATCCTCAATTAATTCTTTCAATGTTTTAAGGAATGAAGCTCCTTGAGCACCATCAACAATTCTATGGTCACATGATAGAGTGACTTTCATTATATTTCCTTTAACAATTTCTCCGTTTTTTATAACGGGCACATGATTGATTCCACCTACTGCTAAAATACATGAATCATTTGGATTAATTATGGCAGTGAATTCGCTAATTCCAAACATTCCAAGATTTGAAATAGTAAATGTGTTTCCTTCCCAATCAGATGGTTGAAGTTTTTTATTTTTAGCTTTATTAGCAAGCATCTTTACTTCAGAAGAAATATGAGATAAAGATTTATTATCAGCAAAACGAATAACTGGGACAAGTAATCCATCTTCTACAGCGACAGCAACTCCTATATGAATATGATGATTAATTCTTATTTTATCAGTTAAGTAACTAGCATTTACCATTGGGTGTTTTCTTAAAGCTACAGCACACGCTTTTAGAATTATATCATTAAAAGAAATTTTAATTTCTGATGATTCATTAATTTTATTTCTTCCATCTATACAATTGTCCATATCTATTTCCATAGTTAGGTAAAAGTGTGGAGCAGAAAACTTGCTTTCAGCAAGTCTTTTAGAAATAGTTTTCCTCATTTGAGTCACAGGAATTTCCTCAAATGATTCACTGGAATGAATAGTAGGAAGAGTTATATTAACTTCTTTTTTATCATTTGAGTTTATTTTTTCAGAGTTGAAATTTTCTATATCTCGTTTAATAATTCTACCACCATCACCAGATCCAGAGATATTAGAAAGAATTATGCCTTTTTCTTCAGCTATTTTTTTTGCAAGAGGAGATGCTAATATTCTACTATCATTCCCATTTTCTAAATTTTCCTTACTATTGATATTATTTTCAATTTCATCTGACTTTTCATTAATTTCATCTTTTATTGAAGTAGTCAAATTATTACTTTCTGAAACGGAATTAGTATTATTAGAAGTTTGTGTACCATTAATGTTATTTAAAATATCATCAATATTTTCATCTTTATCTCCAATAATTGCAATAACACCATCGACTGGAACAGATTCACCATCTTTAACCCCTATATGAAGTAGTACTCCGTCATCATAAGATTCAAGTTCCATTGTTGCTTTATCAGTTTCAACTTCAGCTAGTATATCTCCAGAACTAATATTATCTCCGACTTTTTTTAACCAGCCTGCAATAACACCCTCTTCCATGGTGTCACTCATTTTAGGCATTCTTATGATTTCAGCCATTTTTAATTTTTTGCTCAAATTTAAACCAAAATTTTTTTAATGGTTTTAACTTCATGAAATAATTAAATTTAATGAATGATTAAAAGATATACGCTTATCAACATCTCATCTATATCTAAAACATTTAAATTCTCACTTGAGAATTTGAATTCTATTTATAATGCTTACCCCACAAAAAAAATGCCTATTGTAACTTTAGAAAATAATGGAGAAATTAAATTTGAATTTTGGGGTACTTCAAATTGGCTATCTAATAATAATGATATTTCAGAAAGGTTAGTTAGTGTTGATTTATCTAAAGTTAGAAATAGCAATATATACTTTAGTCAATTTAAATTAAATAGATGTTTAATACCATGTGATGGATTTTTCTTATGGAAAAATTTAGGAAGTAAAGATAAAGCCCCTTATTACTTTAAGTACGTTAAAGATAAATTAATATATTGTTTAGGAATTAAAGAGGTGTATGAAGATTTATCAGGAAATACTTTTTCATTCTTTTATTTTATTTCTAGTCAATCAGATAAAAGTTGGGCAAGCTACACCAAAAGGATTCCACTTTTTTTTGATATTAAATATTTAGATTTATGGTTTTCTAGGGTATCTACAATAGATAGTTTATATCCTTTTATAAATACAATTCGCTTTGATGACTTTTCAAATTATATAGTTTCACCTTACTTTGAAAATAACAATATTGATAACTCTTCTTTAATTGATATGAAAAAAAATATGAATCAGAATGCTAATTACTCACTTTTTGATTAATTAATAATATAATAATTTTGAATATGTTAATGTCAAAAATTTCTGGGGTTGGATTTTATGTTCCAAAAAATATAGTTAAAAATAAAGATTTAGAAGATGTAATGAATACGTCTGATGAGTGGATTAGAGAGAGGACAGGGATTGAAGAAAGGAGATGGGTTGATGATGATAAACTTTCAACCTCATTAATGGGAACTTATGCTGCAGAGGAAGCTATTAAAGATGCTAGAATTGATAAAAATGATATAGATTTTATTATTTTTTCAACACTTAGCCCTGACTATTACTTTCCTGGATCTGGTGTACTGCTACAAAGAAATTTAGATATTAAAGAAATTGGTGCATTAGATATAAGAAATCAATGCTCAGGATTTATTTATGGGATCTCTGTGGCTGACCAATTTATAAAATCAGGAATGTATAAAAATATTTTAGTAGTAGGGAGTGAGATTCATTCTGGAGGGTTAGATAAATCTCCAAGAGGAAGAGCAGTTTCTGTAATTTTTGGAGATGGGGCAGGAGCTGTTGTTATTTCAGCTGATAACTCAGGATCTGGTATATTATCTACTCACTTGCACTCGCAAGGAAAATACGCAGAAGAACTTGCTCTTCTCAAACCTTCTACTACTTTTTGGATTGATAAAATAATTGATGATAAAAATGAAGATGGCACTGGGTATTCTCCTGTAATGAACGGGAATTTTGTTTTTAAAAATGCTGTCGTCCGGTTTGAAGAAGTTATTTATGAAGCACTTAATTTTTCAAATTTAAAACCAAGTGATATATCATTGCTTATCCCTCACCAGGCTAACTTAAGAATAAGCCAGTATATTCAAAAAAGATTGAGATTAACAGATGACCAAGTCTTTAATAATATAATGAAGTATGGAAATACTACAGCAGCCTCAATCCCTATTGCTTTAAATGAAGCTATCAAGAACAATAAATTAAAAAAAGGAGATATTCTATGTCTAGCTGCATTTGGTAGTGGGTTCACATGGGGCTCTGCATTAATAAGATGGTAAGCTGGAAATTATTATTTTTATGTTTATTTTTTTCTCAAGTATTACTATCCCAAAAATTATATATACCTATTGATGATAAGGAAATAATTTCAATATATACCTCAGGAAATCAGCTCGATGATGGATCATATCTATCTACTGATAAAGATGGTAATATTAGAATTAAAGGGAAATTTATGAAATTAATCCCTGTTGGAAATTGGTATATTTTTTTTGAAAATGGAAATTTAATGGCAAGTTATTCTTATTCTGCTAATGGAAAATTATCTGGTTCTTTCATCGAATATTATTATAATGGTAACATTAAAGTTTCTGGAGAATTTAGTGAGAATATTAAAACTGGTCAGTGGAAAACTTTTTATCAAAATGGTTCTTTAGAAACTATTGGAAATTTAAATGAAGGAAAGAGGTATAAGCAATGGAATTACTATTTTTCCAGTGGGAATATTAAAGAAATTTCAAATTATAATATTGAAGGTGAATTACATGGAGAGTTAATTTCCTTTGATGAGTTTGGAACATTAGTTTCAAAAGCTTCTTACATTCAAAATAAATTAGATGGAGAATATATAGAGTATTATTTTAATGGAAGTATAGCTTTAAAAGGCTATTATTCTCTAGGGTTAAAAGATAGTGTTTGGACAGAATTTTCAAGATTTGGTAATATTTCATTTGAGAAAAGATTTAAAAATGACTTACCACACTCAATATGGAAATTTTACTATGAAGACACTAAATTTATTCAAAGAGAGGAAAATTACGAAAATGGTATAAAAAATGGTGACTATAAAGAATATTATTTTGGAAACAAACTATCAAAAAAAATTAACTATAAAAATAATTTAATTCATGGAGAATATTATGAGTATCTCCCATCGGGAACAATTAGTGTTAAGGGTTACTATGAAAATGGACTAAAAAATAAAATTTGGGAAACCTACAGAGAGGATGGAAGTGTCTTCTCTATAGGAAAATATATAAATAATTTAAAAAGCGATGAATGGAAGTTTTTTAACAGATCAGGTAATCTATCATCAGAAGGAAAATATAAAAATGACCTAGAAGATGGACAATGGATTTATTATTTTGATGATGGAGAATTAGATGAAATAGGTTATTATAATTTTGGGTTGAAAGAAGGCTTATGGGGAAGATTTCATAAAAATGGAAGATTAAAGCAAGAGGAAAAATATTCTTTAGGTAGATTATTTTCTGTTTCAAGCTTTTTTCTTTTAAGTGGTGAAGAAATTTTGACAGATAATTTTAAAAATGGTACTGGTCTTTTAATTGATTATCATGATGATGGATCTATTTTTTCTAAGTCTAATTATAGGAATGGTCTTTTAAATGGTCTTTATGAGGAATACTTCTCAAATGGAAGAAAAGCAAAATATGGAGAGTTTAGAGATAATTTTAAAACTGGAGAGTGGTATGAATTTAATAAAAGAGGTAAATTAATTAATAAAATTAATTATGATTAAAGATATTGTAATTGCTATTGATGGACATTCAGGGTGTGGTAAGAGCACAACTTCAAAAATAATAGCGAGTTATTTTAACTACAGCTATTTAGACTCTGGTGCTATGTATAGGTCTGTTAGTTTATATTTTGATAGAAAAAAGATAGATTTTTTTGAAAAAGATAAAATTAATAATCATCTCAATCAAATCGATATTCAATTTAAATATATTGAAGGAATACAAAGTACTTTTTTGAATGATGAAAATGTTGAGAGAGAAATAAGATCTGATAAAATATCCAATCTTGTTAGTAAGTATAGCTCTATTCCTGAAATTAGAAGATACTTAGTAACACTTCAAAAGAAGTTAGGAGAAAAGAAAAAAATAGTTGTAGAAGGTAGAGATATAGCTACTGTTGTTTTTCCAGATGCTGAAGTAAAAATATTTATGACTGCAGAAATTGAAGTTAGAGCAAAGAGAAGATTTCAGGATATGAAACAAAATAATCCTGATATTACATTTAGTGACGTTCTAAATAATTTGATGGAAAGGGATTTAAAGGATTCTACTAGAAAAGATAGTCCTCTTAAAGTAGCAGATAATTCAATAATAGTTGATACTACAAATTTAGAAATTCAAGAACAAGCTTATAAAATAATTGATTTGATAGAGAAAAAATTTTCATAATTTTTTAAAATAAAACTCTAATTTTAATTTTTAAGACTATTTTTGTCGCGATAAAAAAAAATATTTTTTTGTTAAAAAATGTCCCTTAAAATTAATCTTCAAAAAGGCTTTAATATTAATCTAAAAGGAGAATCATCCAATCAGTTTGGAGAAGATTTTGAGAAAAGTTCTTATGCTGTCAAACCAACAGACTTTCTACATTTATCTAGGCCTAAATTATTAGTTGATATTGGTGATGATATTAAAGCTGGAACTCCTTTATTTTATGATAAACTCTCTGATAATGTTATGTATTGTTCTCCTGTTAGTGGAGAAATCACTGATATCATTAGGGGTGATAAGAGAAGAATTGAGGAAATAAGAATACTTGCTGATAAAAAAAACAACTATTTAACTCACAAAAAATTTTCTAGAAATGATATAGAAAACTTATCTAGGGAAGATTTAATTAATCATTTATCTGTCTCTGGGCTATGGCCAAATATTATACAGAGACCATTTGGTTTTGTTGCAGATACAAATGCAATCCCTAAGTCAATACATATTTCATTTTTTGACTCAAGTCCTTTGTCTCCTGATTATAATTATATATTGTCAGATGAAAAAGAAAATATAGAATTAGGACTATTTGTTTTAAGTAAATTAACAAACGGTAAAATTCATTTAAATCATAATTCAGAATCAATTAAAAATTTTTATTTTGAAGACTATCAAAATAATCAATTTTCAGGACCACATCCTGCAGGAAATGTTGGTGTGCAAATTCATCATATTGACCCAATAAATAAGAATGATATTATATGGACAACAACACCAATGGGTCTATCACAAATAGGAAAGTTATTTTCTAAGGGTATTTATGATGCTTCAAAAATTATTTGCTTGGTTGGATCTTCAGTAAAATTACCAATGTATTATAGAACTGTCTCTGGATTTTCTGTTGAAAATCTTATATCTAGAAGTACTAACGAGGAAAATATCAGAGTTATATCTGGAAATGTATTAACAGGTACCTCAATAGGTATTAATGGGTATCTAGGGTTTTATGATAATATGATTACTGTCATTCCAGAAGGAGATAACTATAAATTTCTTGGGTGGATAACTCCTGTTTTTAATAAGTTAAGTTTCCAAAGAGCTTTTGGATTACTTTCTTTTCTCAGGCCTAAAAAGAAATTTATTTTAGACACAAATACTAATGGTGAATTGAGAGCATTTGTCCAATCAGGTATATTTGAAAAAGTATTACCTATGGATATATTACCAACTTTTCTTTTCAAATCAATTTTAGCTAAAGATTATGATGAGATGGAAGAATTAGGAATCTATGAATTAATTGAGGAGGATGTTGCTCTTTGTGAGTTTATTGATGTTTCAAAAAATGAACTTCAAAAGTTACTTAGGCAAGGATTAAATATGTTAAAAGAAAGCTGATGAATTTTTTAAGGAAAATTTTAGACAAACAAAAACCATTATTTGCTAAAGGAGGTAAATACGAAAAATTTCATTATTTATTTGAAGCTGGTGAAACTTTTATGTTTGTTCCAAATGAAGTTACTCCTAGAAAGGGTTCCCAAATTAGAGATGCTATTGATTTAAAAAGATTGATGATGACTGTTGTTATCGCAATGATACCATGTCTTTTATTTGGAATATGGAATGTTGGTCATCAACATTTTATTGCTACTGGTGTGTCTGCTTCTTTTCTAGAAAAGATATTTCTTGGATCTCAAAAAGTTTTACCTATAGTTTTAGTTTCTTACGTTGCTGGTGGTTTAGTAGAGGTTGTTTTCTCACTTATTAGAAGACATCCTATTAATGAAGGATTTTTAGTTACAGGCATGTTAATTCCATTAATTATGCCCCCAAATATTCCATTATGGCAGGTTGCTCTTGCTACAATTTTTGCTATTGTAATAGCAAAAGAAGTTTTTGGAGGTACAGGAATGAATATATTAAATGTAGCTCTTACTGCTAGAGTTTTTCTTTATTTTGGATTTCCTAGCGACATAAGTGGAGATGTGTGGACATATTATGGTGAAAATTATGAAGAGAAAGAGATTATTAGTGGTTATTCTGGTGCAACTCCTTTAGCAATTGGAGCTAGTACTGTAACTAATTTAGAATCAAATTCGGTGGTTAATTTATTAGATGAGTACTCAGAGACAATTGATCACCAATCATTTTATTCTTTTGAAAATATGTTATTAGGTTCTATCCCTGGTTCTATCGGTGAAACTTCCTTTTTAATGTGTCTAATAGGTGCAACAATTTTAATTTTTACCGGTGTTGCAAGTTGGAAAATTATTTTAAGTGTTTTTGCAGGAGCTTATTTCATGGGGTGGATTTTTAACTTAATTGGATTAAATGAATTTATGCTTTTACCTCCATACTATCATTTTGTAATGGGTGGTCTAGCTTTTGGTGCAGTATTTATGGCTACTGATCCGGTTTCTGCTGCTCAAACTGAAACAGGAAAGTGGATTTATGGATTTATGATTGGATTATTGACCGTATTAATTCGTATTTTTAATCCAGCATATCCTGAGGGGATAATGCTTGCAATTTTATTTATGAATGTTTTTGCTCCATTAATTGACTTTTATGTTGTGAGTGCAAATAAAAAAAGAAGATTAAATCGTGCAACAGTCTAATACATATATTATTTTTTTCACCTTAGTAATGACAATATTCTTTGGTGCTTTATTGTCATTTACTAGAATGCAATTAAAACCAATTCAAAAAATTCAAGTAGAAATAGACACTAAAAAGAAGATATTAGGAGCAGTTATGGATATTTCTTCATTAACTCCTGAGGAGATTTTAAACCTTTATTCTGAGAAAATGACCTCCAAAGTTTTAAATATAAATGGTGAGGAATTTGTTTTCAATGATGGCACTAAACTCATTGCTGAAGAAATAAATATTCAAAAGAACTTTAAACTAAATAAAAATGACAGAAAATATCCTGTTTTTATGTTTAGTGATAATGGTTCTATAGTAGACTATTATATTTTCCCTATGTTTGGAAATGGATTATGGGATTGGATCTCTGGATTTGTGGCTCTTGATAATTCCTTAAATCAAATTGTAGGTGTTGCATTTGATCATAAGTCAGAAACTCCAGGCCTTGGAGCTCGAATAACTTCTGCTGAAATTCAAGATAGATATAAAGGAAAAAAAATATTTGATCTTGATGGATCTCTTGTTTCAGTAACTATGTTAAAAAAAGAAACAAATAATGTTTTAGATAACCATAAAATTGATGGGATGTCAGGAGCAACAATTACTGCTAATGGAGTTAATGATATGCTTAAAAATTATTTTGAGTGTTATTTGCCATTTATTAATAAGAATAAAATTGAATCTTTAAATTTAATTTCATCAAAATGAGCTCTGAAGTAAAAGAAAAAGTTTTAAACCAGAAAAAAGTTGAGCCACTTCTCTCGAAGAGAAGAAAGAAAATTTTGGTGGATCCATTAGATGATAATAATCCAGTAACTATTCAAGTGCTAGGAATTTGCTCTGCATTGGCAGTCACAATCAAGTTAGAACCAACAATTGTAATGTCCTTAAGTGTTGTTTTTGTGATGATTTTTTCTAGTTTGATCACCTCTCTTGTTAGAGACTACATACCTACAAGAGTCAGAATTATTGTTCAATTAGCAATAATTGCTAGTTTAGTTACTATTGTTTCTGAATTTTTACAAGCTTTCAATTATGAGATGTATAAAGTTCTTGGAGCTTTTGTTGGATTAATTATTACTAATTGCATAATTCTAGGTAGATTGGAAGCTTATGCAATGGGAAATAAGCCTTATGATAGTATTTTAGATGCCTTAGGTAGTAGTGTAGGATATGCTTGGATTATTTTGACTGTTTCCTTTTTTAGAGAACTACTAGGCTCAGGCTCAGTATTAGGTTTTAAAGTTTTTGAATTAATTGGATGGTCAAATTTTCCAACTAATGGTTTATTTGTAGATTCCATAGGAGCCTTTATTATTTTAGGAATTTTGATCTGGATTCAAAGATCAAGAAATGGTTATATAGAAAATTAATAAAAATGACTGATTTAATTAATCTTATTATTAAAAGTGCTTTCATGGATAATATGATTTTTGCATATTTTCTTGGTATGTGTTCTTTTCTTGCAGTTTCAAAGAAAGTTAGTACTGCTAATGGTTTAGGTATTGCTGTTATTTTTGTTTTGACTTGTACAGCACCATTAAATTGGTTAATTCAAAAAAATATTTTAGAAGAGGGAGCTCTTTCTTGGTTAGGTTCAGATTTTATGGCTATTGATCTTTCTTTTCTTCAACTACTTATGTTTATTGCAGTAATTGCTTCTTTTGTTCAGCTTGTAGAGATGATTATTGAAAAGTTTTCTCCTTCTTTATATGGTTCACTTGGGATTTTTCTTCCTCTTATTGCAGTAAATTGCTCCATTTTAGGTGGATCATTATTTATGGTTCAAAGAGATTTTAATATTCAGGAAGCTACTGCTTTTGGATTTGGAAGTGGTTTTGGTTTTTATTTAGCAATTATTGCTCTTGCAGCTATAAGAGAAAAACTTAAATATTCACATGTTCCAGATGGGTTAAAAGGTCTTGGTATTACTATGCTTCTAACAGGTCTTATGGGATTAGCTTTTAAGACATTTATTGGAATGACATTATAAATTCTCTAAATTTAGATTGTGAGTAATTTTGTGAGTAATTTTTTAAGAGGACTTCTTCTTGTGGTTCCTATGGCTGCAGCAATATATGTTGTTTACTATCTATTTATTAGTCTTGACAATATTATTCCTTTTGCAAAAGATATTCCTGGTTTAAGTTTTCTTATAGTTATTTTTTTTATTACTGCTGCCGGTTATTATGCAAAAAAATATAATACTGGGATTATCAGTTGGTTTGAGCATTTGATTAAGGATATTCCTCTTTTAAACTTAGTATATTCCTCTATTAAGGATCTAATGACATCCTTTATGGGTGAGAAAAAAAAATTTGACAGACCTGTATTGGTAAAAGTTGAATCAAATCTTTTTAAACCTGGTTTTGTTACTAGTGATGATTTAAAGAATATTGGCTTATCAGGTAAAGTTTCTGTTTATTTACCTCATTCTTATAACTTTAGTGGAAATGTTTTTATTACTGAAAAAAAGAATATTATTCCTTTAAAAAATTCACCATCTGATGTTATGAAGTATATTGTTTCTGGAGGAATTTCAGGAGAAATTAGAGCATAGAATGAAGATCATATCTCCTAAAGAACTTTATAAACTTATAGAATCTAAAAGCAATGATTTTCAATTAATTGATATTAGAGAAGATCATGAGATTAAAATATGTTCTATCGGAGGCCTCCATATTAAAATGTATTCAGTTACTGATAATATTGATAAGATTTCAAAAAATAAGAAAGTTATAATTTATTGCAGGTCTGGAAAAAGAAGCGCTACCATTGTTAAGTTTCTTGAAAATAATTTTCAATTTGATAATATTTATAATCTTGATGGAGGAATAATGAAGTGGAGAGATGAAATTGATTTAAGTTTAACTCAATATTAAATGAAGAATTATATTATAAAATACTCGTTTGAGTTTTTAGTTATTTTTCTAGGTATTCTTATATCTCTCTACTTTGAGAAATCAAGACAGGATAGTATTGAGGATGATAGAAAAAATAAGTCGATTGATCAATTAATAAATGTAATTGATCAAGATATGATTCAAATTGATAACTTTATTAGACTTCAACAGATGTCATTAGAAAGTACAAAAATCATATATGACAATTTAAATAATGAAAATAGTTTAAGTAATGATAAAATAATTTATAATATTTCCTCAATTGGACGTGCTCTAAAGTCATTTTTTCCACAAGAAGGTATATTTAATCAGTTAATAAGCTCTGACCTAATTAAAAGAATTAAATCAGAAACACTAAAAAATAAACTTTTTAAATTATTTAATGAAGACTTAAGAAGACATGAAGTTCACACTAAAGAGTATGACCAGTTTTTTTTGAGTTTTAATTATAAATTATCTGAAAAATTTTTTTTAGAACATAACTGGAAAACTAATACCTCTGATGTAAATCAGATTCAAATAGTTAAATATAAATTCAATAAAGAGTACTATAGGAGTGACATGTTTTATGGAAATATTATTGAGTCAAAAAAAAATATTACTGCTTATTTAGCAGAACTTTTAGAATTAAAAAATAAATACTCAGAATTAAGATCCCTTTGTATTGATGAAATTAAGTAATGTTTTTTTTCTTTTAATTTTTAATGTCTCTTTCTCTCAAGAATATAAAATATCTACTCTAACTTTAAACAGTTCAGACATAATACTCGAAGAGATCTCTGGGATTGGTATTAACTCTGATGATGATATAATCATATTTCATAGGGGTAATAATGCATTGATTAAAGTTGATAAAGATGGAAATATTTTAAAGGTGTTTAATGATGATGTTTTTTCTAATTCACACGGGCTTAAGATTGATAGATACGACAATATATGGACTACTGATTTAAATACTCACTTAGTCCTAAAGCTAGATAAAATTGGAAATATAAAAATGGTTCTTGGAAAAAATTATACTCCTGGCACTTGGTTAGTTGATTCCTTACAAAGTAATGGGTTTTCAGATTGGAAATCAATGCCACTATTTAATAAACCAGCAGATATTTCATTTGATAGCGATGATAATATTTATGTTGCCGATGGATACGGAAATAATAGAATAGTAAAATTTAATTCTGAAGGTAAGTTTATATTAGAGTGGGGCACAAAAGGAAATAATAAGGGAGAATTTAATTTGCCTCATGGAATAACTATTGATAATAATGACATAATTTATGTTGCTGACAGAGAAAATGCCAGAATACAACTTTTTGATACAAATGGTAATTTTATTAGATATTGGGAAAATGTTGGATATCCATACGGTATCAAATATTTTAATGGTTTTATATATATTTCAGATGCAAGAAATGAAAAAATAAAGAAAATTAATTTAAAAGGTGAGATACTTTGGGAGGTTGGCTCACCTGGTAAAAGTGAGGGTCAATTTGGATGGGCTCATGGATTGGATATTGATAGTGATGGTAATATATATGTGTCTGAAATATTAAACTGGAGAATTCAAAAAATTAAAATAAATAATGAGATTAATTAATAAAATATTTTTTGATGAAATAATCGTTTCTGTTTTTGATTTTGATTTAAAATATGTCATAAAATTTGAAAAAAAAGATCTAGAGCAAACATTTAAAGTTGACAAATTAGAATTCAAAACTTCTGAAGAAGTTTATGAAATAATAAATAATGAATTATTGGATTCAATTAAAAATAGATTTTCTGATATGTCTTCAGATTTAAAAAAAATCTATTCTTAAACATTTAATTGTATTGATCGTTATGCAATTATGAGAGTCATAATTTTATTACTTTTATTAATTAATTTTTCATGTTCAGATATTGATGATAGTTTGTCTAAATCTAAAATAGAGAGAGTATCTTATTATGTCCAATTTTTAAAAGATGGTTCTGGAGTAATAACTGACAGACATAGTTGTTTAGGAGTTAGTGAATTAAGAAATTGCGAGTATTTATCTGGATTTCATCTTGAGAAATCCTTCATACAGGTATTTGCTGTACCAAAACTAGGAAATAAGTTTATTGGGTGGGCAGGAGACTATGATACCGATGAAAATCCTTTGACAATATTTGTAAATTCTGATAAAAAAATAATAGCTAAATTTTCTCATTAATTATTTTTCTTTAAATTGATTTATTGTGAGAATAATATTTTCTTTATTATTATTTGTCAATTCATTTGTTTTCTCTCAGGAGAGAAATTTAAGCTATTTTAATGAATTTAATTTTCAATATGATGAAAGAAACCTTCCTTATAGGCTTTTAATGCCGTTCAGAGATAATGATAAAAAAAAACCTTTAATAGTTTTTTTACATGGGAGTGGTGAGAGAGGAAATGATAATTCTCTACAATTAATTCATGGATCAGATTTTTTTTTAAAAGTTACTGAGAAAAAGAAATTTAATAGTTATGTTTTGTTTCCTCAGTGTGATAAAAATTTCAGGTGGTCTTCTCACACTCAAGATCCTTGGAAAATTACTGAAAATGATATATCTAATACTTTATCAGTCTATGGAGAATTAGTTATCAACCTCATTAAACAATTAATTGAAAATTATAATATTGACCCATATAGAGTTTATATATCCGGGCTTTCTATGGGTGGTTATGGAACATTTGATCTTACTTCTAAAAGACCAGATATGTTTGCTGCTGCTATTCCAATATGTGGAGGTTCAAACTTATCTATTTTGAAAAATGCTGTAAGTGTTCCGCATTGGATATTTCATGGTGAGCTCGATAGGGTAGTTTCTGTAAAAGAGTCAAGAGATGCATTTAATTTGTTAAAAACTCATAATAATTATCATAAATACACAGAATTTAAGAATACATATCATAATTCTTGGGAAAAAGTATTTGAGAGTGAAGAATTTATGAAATGGATGTTTTCTAAGACTAAAAGAAAGTTTTAATTATATTTTTTTATTTCTGTGGATCATAAGACTTTTAAAATTTATAAATCATCTGCAGGCTCTGGGAAAACATATACTCTTTCCAAAAATTATATAAGATTAGCACTTAAAAATAAAAATTATTTTAAAAAAATTCTTGCAGTTACTTTTACAAATAAAGCTGCTGAGGAGATGAAATCAAGAATTCTTGATCTTATTCATCAGATTTCAATAGGAAAAGAAATAAAATTAATAAAAGAATTTTCTGACTATTATAAAGTCTCGCAAGATGAAATAATAAATAGATCTAAAAATTTAAAATCTAATATTCTTCATAATTATTCATATTTTTCTATAACGACTATAGATGCATTTTTTTATTCCATTGTTCAATCTTTTACTAGAGATCTAAAGTTTCGTGGTAATTTCAATATTGATATTGATATAGAATTAGTGATTAATGATATTGTAGATAGTTTATTATCAAAAATTAAAAAAGGTTCAGAGCTTTCTAATTGGTTAATTGATTTTTCTAAAGAAAAAATTAATCAAGGAAAGGACTTTCTTATAAAGGAAGAGCTAAAAAAAATGTCTAAAAATCTTTTTAGTGAAGATTATAAAAGTCTAGAAAGCAAAATACCTCTAGATAATCATTTAAATATCATAAAAGATTTAAGGGATGAAACAAGTTACATCATTAATTCATTTGAAAAAAAAATATTAAAAGATTCTGAATCAATTTATAATTTAATTATAAATAATAATTTTTCAGTTTCTGATTTCAAATATGGAAACAATGGAATAGCTGGATTTTTAAAATCAAATTCATCTGGAAATTTAAAATATCCTACAAAAAGAATAATTGAGTGTATTGATACACCAGAAAATTGGATTAGTAAGGGTAAAAAAGATAATATCATAATATCATTCATATCTAATAATTTAAATGAAAGATTAAAAAATCTTATAGCATTTTTCGAGAGTGAATATCCAAAATATAATACCTCTCTATTGATAAGAAATAACATTTACTCATATGCTATTTTAAGAGAACTTGAGAAGGAGGTTAGAGAATATAGAGATACTAATGAGGTTATTTTAATATCTGATATTGCTGAATTATTATTTCAAATTATAAAAGACGATAGTATACCATTTGTTTTTGAAAAAGTTGGCAATACGTATAATAATTTCTTAATTGATGAGTTTCAAGATACTAGTAGTTTTCAATGGAAAAATTTCAGACAGATTATTGATGAGTCACTATCTTCAGGAAATGAAAATATTATAGTTGGTGATATAAAACAAAGTATTTATAGATGGAGGGGTTCAGATTCTAATATAATGGATAAAAATATTTATAATGAAATTCAAAGAGAATTTTCAGATACTATTCCCTTAAATAAAAACTGGAGAAGTGGAAGTCAAATCGTGAATTTTAACAATTATGTTTTTACTAATATTTCTAAATTTTTAGATAATACTATTATAAATAAGCATATAAATAAAATTTATAATAGTAAAAATGTTCCTCAAATTAGTAGAGATGACATGAAAAATAAAGGATACGTAGAAATTCAATTTAATGAGAAAAATGAGAATAAACTTCAAGCACAAACATTCACAATAAATTCAATAAAAAAAATTCAAGATTTTGGTTATAGTGCAGGAGATATTGGGATATTAGTAAGAGATAATAATGATGCTAAAATTATAGCGGAATGTTTAATAAAAGAATCTGACTCTTCAGATAAATACAATTTTAACCATGTTTCTGCAGAAGCCTTAGATATTAATTCATCTCCAATTGTTATATTTTTAATAAGTACTATAAATTATCTTTCTCATAAAAAAGATAGACTTTCCTTATCTGAGATAGTTAATTTTTATTCTAAATATATTTTATCATCAAAGGATAACTCTCATTTTTTGTTATCAAATGAAGAAAAATTAAATCTTCTTCCTAAAGATTTTAGTGAAAAACAATATAGCTTATCTAGACTGCCCCTTTATGATTTAATTGAAGAAATTATTAGAATTTTTGACTTAAATAAATTAAAAAGTCAAGCTCCATATTTACAGGCATTTATGGATTTAGTTCTAGAATATAAAATGATTCGTAAAGGCAACAAAACATTATTTTTAGATTGGTTCGAAAAAAATAGTAAAAAATTAAATATGACTTCTGAGACTGATTCAATTCAACTCATTACAATTCATAAATCAAAGGGTTTACAATTTAATTTTGTAATAATTCCTTTTTTTGATTGGCCTCTTGACAGTAGTTCTATAAGTGGTAAAACAAAGACTTTATGGGTGAATTTAAAAGATTTTAATAAAAAATATGACATGCCATATCCAATTAATTATAGCTCAAATGACACGTTAACTATATTTAATAGCTCAAATGACAGGGAGAAAAAAAAAGCTTATGAGGATAGTATTAATTTGATGTATGTTTCTTTTACTAGACCAAAATTAGGTTTATTTATTAATGGTGAAGTATATAAAGATAAAGTAAAAAATGTTTCTCATTTACTCTTCAAAGTTTTATCCAAAAGTATTAATAATAGAAACTATATAAATGGAGCAATAGAGAAAAATAATAATTCATATTTTGGCAGTTCATATTTTTTGAAAGATTTTCCTTCTTTTTCTTGGAAGAATAGGATTGTTGTAAGAAGATCTTTTGATTCTGATTTCAGAGAGGAAGGTGCATCTAGAGGGGAAAAGATTCATAAAATACTTTCAAATATTAAAAATTATAATGATATAGATAACGGGGTTAAGATATCTGTTGAGAAAAATGAAAGAAAAACATTTTTACAAATAATTGAAAATCTAATTACAGATGATAAAATAAGAAATTTTTTTAATCCGAAATATAAATCATTTAATGAATTAGAAATATTAGATGAGAAAGGAAATGTTTTTAGAATAGATAGGGTAGTTGAGTCAAAAAATGAGATAATTGTAATTGACTATAAAACTGGGCATGAAAAAAAACCTGAACATCTGAAGCAAGTCAATAATTATATGAGATTACTTAGTAAAATTTATGAAAAAAAAATTAGAGGATTTTTAATTTATATTGATTTGAAAAAAATTTTTGAGGTGTTATGATGAAGAATTTTTTTTTGGAGGAGGTTGTAAATTATACAATCAAAAAATATAAAGATTACACAAAATTATTCATAATTTTTCCAAATAGAAGGGCTGGTTTATATTTTCAAAAAGCGTTATCAAAAAAGTATAAAAAACCCATATTATCTCCAAATATTCTAACTATTGAGGATTTTATTCAAAAATTTTCAGATATAAAGATAGCTGATGAGGTCTATGACGCTATAAGATTAAATTATTTACTTTTTAAAATTATAGGTAAACATCAAAATAATAAGAGTAGAATTTCTTTTGATGATTTTTTTTATTGGGGAAAAACATTAATTAAAGATTTTGATGATGTTGATTTAAGTTTAAATGATGTATCAAAAATTTTTAAAAATATTAGAGATCAGAAAGAGATTGAAAAAAATTTCAATTTTTTAGAAAAAGAAAATTTTCAAAAAATTAAATCCTTTTGGTTAAAATTTTTTCCTAAAATGACATTAAATCAGAAAAATTTTCGAGAAACATGGGAAATACTATTGGATGTTTACAAAGAATTTACGGAAAAATTGATAAAAAATAAATTAGCTTATAAAGGGCTGGTCTATAAAGTATTTCTTTCAAAAATTAAGGAAGCTAATATTGATTTAGATAATGAATATTTATTTGTAGGCTTTAGTTTTTTATCAAATTCTGAAAAAAGTATAATTAAATATTTCATTCAAAATAAAAGAAGTATGGTATTTTGGGATATTGATAAATACTATTTTGATGACACAAAACAAGAGGCAGGTAATGCATTTAGACTATTTTATAAAGATCAAATATTACGTCCAACTTTTCCTAAAATTATCCCGAATAATTTAAATAAAATTAAAAAAGATATAAATTTAATAGGAGTTGGTTCACAAGTTGGTCAATCTAAGGTTTTAGGAAATCTAATATCTAAAAAAGTTAATTCTAAAAACTTTGATGAAAATAAGGTATTGATTCTTCTTCCAGACGAAAATCTCTTATTACCAGTCTTAAACTCTATTCCATCAAGAATAAAAAAAATTAACGTGACAATGGGATTAAATCTTTATGATTCTCCTTTGTTAACTCTAGTTTACTCAGTATATAATATTTACAAAAATGTAAAGATTAGAGATCTCAAAAATGTAAATTATTTTAAAGATATTATTCATTTTTTTTCTCATCCATATATTTATCAAAGTAATCCTGAATTTTATGAAAATTTAATTTTTCAGATTCGAAAAAGTAAAAAAGTTTACATCGATCAAAAATCTTTAATTAGTGATTCAGAATTATTTAAGATAAGTTTTTTTAATATAAAATCTTTAATAAAATCAATGCAAAATATTTGTTTTTATCTTATTAATAACTCAAAAGAAATTATTGATCTTGATAAAGAGTACTTAAAGTCACTATTAGAAATTCTCGAGAAAATTAGTTCTCTTAAAATAAAATTTAACTCTATAGAGAGTCAATATAAACTTATTATTCAAATTTTAAGACAAATAAGAGTTCCGTTTTCTGGAGAACCATTTTCTGGTCTTCAAATTATGGGAGTTCTTGAATCTAGAAACTTAGATTTTGATGATGTATATATATTGAGTATGAATGAAGGAGATTTTCCAAAAAAAAATTTTAATGTTTCTTTTATACCTTATAATATAAGAAAAGCTTTTGTTTTAGACACAAAGGATTCTATTGATGAAATATACAGTTATTTATTTTATAGAGTAATTCAAAGAGCAAAGAATGTTACTTTTATCTATAATAATAACTCAAATATTCTCTCTAAGGGTGAAAAAAGTAGATATATAAGGCAACTTGATTCGGAATCAGGTTTGAAAATAAAGAATTATTTAATATCAGATAAATTAAAAATTCAAAATTTTATTACTACCTCGATTAAAAAAGATGAATTTATTTTAAATAAGTTAAAAAATAGATTTTACAATGATGGATACTTATCTCCTTCTGGAGTAAAGGATTTTATGGACTGTTCATTAAAGTTTTATTATAAATATGTTGCAAATATTAAAGAGTTAAATGAAATATCTAATGAAATTCCTAAACTAGATTTTGGGAAAATTACTCATAAAGTTCTAGAAATTCTTTATTCTGATGTAGTACAATCCAAGAAAAAAAAATATATTGACTCAAACGATTTTTTTATTATTAAAAATAGTATTTCTGGAACTTTAAGCAATGTGCTAAAAAATCATTTTAGATTGAGTAAAAGAAATGAACTAAAAATGGAGGGTAGTAATATTATAATTGAGGAGATAATGAAAGACTATATTTCAAAAGTAATATCTATTGATGAAAAATATGCTCCTTTTGAAATTATTGATTTAGAAGGAGATTCTAGTAAAGGATATATTAAAAAAATAAATATCTCTGAAAAATATTCTGTTAATATATCAGGAGTTATAGATAGGGTTGATAAAAAGAATAATACTTATAGAATAATTGACTATAAAACAGGAGGTGATATTAAAAAAGTAAAAGATTTGGATTCAATATTTTCTTTAGAGAGAAAAGATAGAAATAATGCTATTTTTCAATTGCTTTTTTATTCTCTATTACTCAATGAAAAAAAACAAAATAGTTTACCGATACTTCCTGGACTTTTAAATATAAGAGAAATGAGTAGTAAAAAATTTAAAATAAATATTGAGATTCAGAAAGAAATTATTGAAGATGTTAATAGATATTTAAAAGAATTTGAGATTTTATTATCAAATAAAATTTCAGAAATATTTGACAAGGAAAAACAATTTATCCAGACGGAAGATTCAGAAATTTGTAAATATTGTAGTTACAAAAACTTATGTTTCAAATAAATTACAAATTGGAATTAATTGATTTTGAAAGCACCTCCTTAGGAACAGCTCCAACATGTCTATCAACCATTTCTCCATTTTTGAAAACAAGAAGAGTTGGGATACTTCTTACACCATATTTTATACTAGATTCTTGATTATTATCAACATCTAATTTTCCTATGATTGCTTTTCCTTCATATTCATTTGCAAGTTCTTCTATCATAGGAGCAATCATTCTACAAGGTCCACACCATTCAGCCCAAAAATCTATCAAGACAATGTTGTTATTCTTAATTACTTCATTAAAATTTGAATCAGTTATTTCTAATGCTTTTCCCATAATTTTTTTCTCAAAAATAGTTAAAAAAAATCATTTATTAATTAAATATTCTATAAGAGGTTCTTCATTTAAGAACTTAATTAATGAATCTTCTAATTTGAATTTTTTATCTCTAGATATCATATCAACAGAAATATTTTTACCATTATTACTAGATATAATAGTTACCTTAAGGTGACAGTTTCCTTTATCTAAAGAATTGAAATTTGAATCTATTGTTTTAACCATTTTCTCATTCAAATCTTCGACTCTTAACTTTAAATGAACTTCTTTAATCATTTTATCTCTCACTTTAGATAATAAGCTTATTTCATCTATTTTATATTCATATTCTTCAGAATTATTCCATTTAGTCCTCATTTTCCCTTTGAGAAATAAAAACCATCCAACTTCAAAATAATTTTTAAATTTAACATAGTCATCACTAAAAATTAAAAAATTATAAGAATCTGTGAAATCTTCAATTACTACATTTCCATAAGGTTTTCCATTTTTTGAAATTTTATGTTCACAAGAAGTAACAATTCCAGCAGTATATAAAACAGATTTTCCATTTAGTTCATTTGTGTCCTTAATATCTCTAAAATTTGAATTACAAAGATGATTTAATTCAAATGAATATTTATCAAGAGGGTGGCCTGAAACATAAATTCCAAGAATTTCTTTTTCAATTTTCAATTTTTCTATTTCAGAATAAGGATCTATATCAGGAATCGATGGAAGAGATATATTATTTTCGGAAGAGTTGTCAAATAAAAAGGTTTGTTTTGATTCTTTCTGTCTTTGTATCTTATTAGAGTAAGTAATAATTTTTTCTATCAAAGAAGCTTCTTTTTCATTAGAGTAGATGTATTGTCTTCTATGTATTTGACCTAGATTATCAAATGCTCCAGCTAAAGCTAAAGCTTCATATGTTTTTTTATTTACTGCTCTAGAATTTGTTCTTAGTATAAAGTCAAATATATCTTTATATTTACCGTTTTGATCTCTTTCTTTTATGATATAAGAAACAGCAGCTTCTCCAGTCCCTTTAATTGCACCTAACCCAAATAAAATATCTCCATCTTCTCCTACAATAAAGTTGTTTTCTGAATTATTAATGTCTGGACCCAAAACCTGTATTTTTTGTTTTTTGCATTCATCCATGAAATAGGAAATTTTATCAATATTGCTCTGGTTGTGAGTAAGAACTGATGCCATATATTCAGAAGTATAATTTGCTTTTAAAAAGGCGGTTTTATATGCTATAAGAGAGTAACAGGTAGAGTGAGATTTATTAAAAGCATAAGCTGCAAACGACTTCCAATCTGACCAAATTTTTTCTAAAGTTTTCTCATCAATATCTTTATTTTTTCCTCCATCAAAAAATTTAGGTTTGAGAAGCTCTAATAATTTAGCATCTTTTTTACCCATAGCTTTTCTTAGTTGATCAGCTTCTCCTTTACTAAAACCAGCAAGTTTCTGTGATAAAAGCATAACCTGTTCTTGATATACAGTAATTCCATAAGTCTCAGATAAAAATTCTTCCATTTCAGGTAAATCATAGGTTATTTTTTCTCGTCCATGTTTTCTTGCTATGTAATTGGGAATATATTCCATAGGTCCTGGCCTATACAATGCATTCATAGCTATGAGATCTTCAAATCTATCTGGTTTAAGAGATTTTAGATGTTTTTGCATACCATCTGATTCAAATTGAAATGTTCCGTTAGTTTCTCCTTTTTGGTATAGCTCATAAGTTTTTTTATTATTTAGATCAATTTTATTTATGTTAATTTTTTGACCTGTTTTCTTAAAAATATTATCTAAAGTTGTATTTATTATTGACAAGGTTTTTAATCCTAGAAAATCCATTTTTAACATTCCTGCAGATTCGATAACACTATTATCAAATTGTGTAATTAATAAATCTGAATCCTTAGATTTAGACACAGGTATATAATTTGTTATTTTATCAGGAGTAATAATGATTCCACAAGCATGTGTTCCAATATTTCTAATTGATCCTTCAATAATTTCAGCTTGTTTTAACACTTCAGATTCAAGATTATTTTTTTTTCTAATCTCAGATAACTCAGGAACTTCTTTAAATGAATCAATTAGAGAAATCCCTTGTCTTTCAGGAACTAATTTTGCTAACTTATCTGTCTCAGAAAGAGGTAATTCTAAAACTCTTCCTGCATCTCTTATAGCTGACTTTGCTGCCATGCTACCATAAGTTATAATTTGAGCTACTTGTTCATATCCATATTTTTCAATAACATAATTAATGATTTTATCTCTTCCTAAATCATCAAAATCTATATCAATATCAGGTAAAGAAATTCTATCAGGATTTAAAAATCTTTCAAAAAGTAAATTATATTTAATAGGATCAACATCTGTTATTCCAATACAATAAGCTACTACTGATCCTGCAGCAGAACCTCTTCCAGGTCCAACTGTTACCCCAATTTTTTTTGCAACATTTGTTATATCCTGCACAATTAAAAAATATCCTGGATATCCGGTATTTTTAATAGTTTCTAATTCAAAATTTATTCTTTCTTCTAGATTAGTATTTATTTCTCCATATCTATTGATTGCTCCATCTAAAGTAAGTTTCCTAAGGTAATTATTTTGACTTTCTTTAATATTATCACTTCTATTAAATTCCTCAGGAACAGTAAATTTAGGAAGAACAACTTCTCTTTCTAAAACATAATCTTCAACTTTATCAATTACTTCCTTAATATTTGATATTGATTCAGGAATATCTTTAAATAATTCTTTCATCTCTTCTTGAGATTTAAAGTAGTACTCTGAGTTACTAAGCCCGAATCTTTTTCCTTTACCTTTTCCAATCGGGGTTGATTTATATTCACCTTGTTTAATACATAAAAGTATGTCTTGAGCTGAGTAATCCTCTTTATCTAAAAAATAGACATCATTGCAAGCAATAACTTTTACATTATATTTATTTGAAAATGTACAAAGAACATCATTCACATGATTTTCTTCCTCTAAACCATGTCTATTTAATTCAAGATAAAAATCATCTTTAAAAACATCTAACCACCATTTTAATTCTTCTTCTGCAGCTTCTATACCTTGATTTAAAATCAATTTTGGTATTATGCCATTTAAATTTCCTGATAATGCAATTAAATCATTTCTGTAATTTTTAATCAAATCTTTATCTATTCTTGGGTATTGACCATATAATCCTTCAGTATAACCTAAAGAAGTAAGATTTAAAAGATTATTATATCCATTTTTATTTTTTGCAATTAGAACCTGCTGAAATCTTTTGTCTTTATTATCTCTTGTAAATTTTGTTTTTTTTCTATCTTCAGAAATATAAAACTCAGATCCAATTATTTTTTTTATTCCAATTTTTTTTGCGATTTTATCAAACTTAAATGCTCCAAACATATTACCTAAATCTGTTATTGCTACTGCACTCATTTTATAATCTGAAGCTTTTTTTACAATTTTTTCAATACTTGATGTTGCTTGTAGAACTGAAAATTGAGAGTGATTATGTAAATGAATAAATTCTGTATCTTCAGATATTTTGCTAAATATGTTTTGATTACTCTTTTTTACTCTAGATTCTTTATCAGTAAAATTTGAATTTTTTAAGATAGGTCCTTCATATGAAATAATATCTTTATTCAAATCTTTATTTGAATACTCACCAATCTTAACTAATTCAAAAAAACACTTAGCTGTTGCATTAACATCGTGAGCTGCGTCATGAGCATCCGAAAATTTTTCATTAAATAAAATTTCATATAATTCAATCAGCTTTGGCATTTTTAATCCACCACCAAAGCCCCCTTTTAAATTACAGTAAGATTTAGATATTATACCAGTATCAAGATTAATCTTATTTTCAATAGTAGAATTAAATTTTATTCTAAAATGTTCTGCAAGAATAATTTTTAGGTCAAAGTTTATATTATGTCCTATTATATATTTTGTTCTTTTTAAATCTTCTTCAAAATGATCTAATGCTTTAGATAGATTTAATCCCTCTTTTATTGCTTTTTCAGTAGATATTCCATGAATTTTTTCTGAATTAAAAGGAATAGAAAATCCTTCTGGTTTAATGATTAAAGATTGATGAGAAATAATTTTTCCTTTTTCATTGTTCAGTTGCCAAGCTATTTGTACTAATCTTGGCCAGTTATCTGAATCAGAAATTTCCGCATTAAAATTTTTAGGAAGGCCTGTAGTCTCTGTATCAAAAGTTAGAAACATATTACAACTGAATTTCTATAATTTTTTTATCTGTAAAATATTCCTCTGAATATATATCATCTAGCTTATAAATAGTAAAACTTGATAAAATATTTTTCAACTCTTTCTCAACATCTCCTCCTTTATATAAATATATTTTTCCATTTTCTTTAATTAGATTTTTAGACCATTTTAAAATATTATTAGTTGAAGAAACTGCCCTTGATAAAACTACATCTCCTGATTCAATTATATTTTCTGCTCGTTGATTTAAAAGCTTTACATTTTTTAATTTTAGATCATTTATTATTAAGTGTAAAGAGTCGATTTTTTTTTTAATTGAATCAATTAGAATAAATTGATTTCTATCTAATAGAATTGCTAGTGGGATGCCAGGAAATCCTCCACCAGTACCTACGTCTATTATTGTTAGGTTTTTATTAGAAAGAAGATTTAATTTTAAGATTGAGAGAGAATGTATTACATGATGTAAAAAAAAATTATCAAAATCTTTCCTAGAAACTAAATTTATTTTTTTGTTTTTTTCATTATATATATTAAAAAGGAGTTTCAGTTTTCTCTGTTTTTCTTCGCTAATATCTAAATGATATTTTTTTAAAAGGCTAAAATATTTAACCATTTAAATTTGAGATTTTTTATCTTTAAGTATTTCAAAGAGTAGTTCCCTAGCACGAAAAAGCTGAGCCTTTATTGTTCCTAATGGTGCCTTAGTCTTTAGAGCAATCTCATTATATGATAATTCTTCAAAATATCTATACTTAATCAAATTCTCATATTTTTTTGGAAGTTTAGAAACGAATTTTCTTACTAATAGTATTTTTTGTTTGTGAATCGTCTCTTCACCGGGAGTCATGTCATTATCTTTTATATCAATATCAATATTATTTCCGCTATCATCAGTAAAAGTAGAATTTATACTCGTTGTTTTTAATTTTTTCTTTCTTATAAAATCTATAGTATTATTTGTAGCAATTCTAAAAAGCCAAGTAGAAAATGTATAGTCTTTTTTAAATTTATCAAGTTTATTAAATGCTTTTGAAAATGCTTCAATTGTTAAATCTTCAGCATCATCTGGATCTTGAATCATTTTCAGAATGGTAAAATAAATTGAATTTCTATAATTATCCATTAATTCAGAGAAAGCATTTTGATCATTATATTTAATTGCTGAGTCTATTAGCTCAAAATCTCTTAACGCTTTTTTTGAAAAATTTCTTTGTTTATCCATTAATGCTTGTAATATTGAGTAGTTTTTTAATATAGATGAAAAAGTTCTTTAAATTAATACATACATCATCAAAATCAAATGCAAGAGTTGGTAAAGTTTTTACAGATAGAGGTGAGATAGATACACCTGTGTTTATGCCTGTTGGAACTTTAGGAACTGTAAAAGGTGTTTTTCAGAACGATTTGATTACAAAATTAAAAGTGCCAATTATTTTGTCAAACAATTATCATTTATATCTAAGACCTGGTCTAGAGATTATCGAGTCCGCTGGTGGGCTTCATAAATTTATAAATTGGGAAAATCCAATATTAACAGATTCAGGAGGTTTTCAAGTTTTTTCTCTATCAAAAAATATTAAAATTAAGGAGAAAGGAATTTTTTTTTATTCTCATATAGATGGTTCTAAACACTTATTTACTCCTGAATCAGTAATTCAATCTCAAACTAAAATAGGCTCAGATATAATGATGGTTTTAGATGAGTGTCTACCTTATCCATGTGAATATAATTATGCAAAGTCATCATTGGAATTAACTCATAATTGGCTTGATAGATCTATTTCTGAATTTAATAAATCGGATTATTTATATAATCATAGACAATTTCTTTTTCCAATTGTACAAGGAGGAACTTTTAAAGATTTAAGGGAAAAGTCTGCAGAATATATTAGTGGTAAAAATCTATTTGGAAATGCGATTGGAGGATTGTCAGTTGGAGAACCTAAAGATATGTTATATGAAAATGTCGAGCTAGTTTGCTCAATTCTTCCAAAAGAAAAACCAAGGTATCTTATGGGTGTTGGAACACCTGAAAATCTTATTGAATGTATATCTCTTGGGGTAGATATGTTTGATTGTGTGATGCCAACTCGTAATGGAAGAAATGGAATGCTTTTTACATCAGAGGGAACAATTAATATTAAAAACAAAAAATGGGAAAAAGACTACAGTCCTATTGATCCTAATTTAGACTTTTATAGTAAAGAATATTCTAAAGCATACTTAAGACATTTAGTTTTAAATAAAGAAATATTGGGTTCTCAATTAGCAAGTTTTCACAATCTCAACTTTTATCTTTGGTTAGTGAGAGAAGCTAAAAATAATATATTAAATGATACATTTGAGCAATGGAGAAGTAAAATAATTCCTAAAATTAATAGTAAGTTATAAATTGAATATTCTTAATAAATATATTCTCAAGAAGTTTCTAAAAACATTTTTGTTTGTAGTCGCGATAATGGTTTTAGTAGTTGTCGTAATAGACTTTACAGAAAAAAATGATAAGTTTATTAAGAACAATCTTTCCTCACTTGAAATTCTTAATTATTATTATGGATTTATTCCTTATGTAGTTTCTCTAGTAACTCCAATAACAGCATTTATAGCTACTGTATATGTTACTGCTCAACTATCAATTAGATCAGAAGTAACAGCGATTCTTTCATCAGGAATAAGTTTGCTTTATATAATAAAATCTTTTTTTTATGGATCTATAATTATTGCAATTGCAAGTTTTATTCTTAATGGATGGGTTATACCTCATCTTAATAAAGAAAGAGTTGCTTTTGAAGTAATGTATATTAAAAGCCCTTATTTTTTTTCAGATAAAAACGTCCATTTTAAAGTAGGAAATGATTCCTATCTTTATATTGAAAGGTATGATAATAATATGGATATAGGTTATAATGTTACTTTAGAATATTTTGAAAATAATTTTTTAAAAAGTAAGCTTTTTGCAAGACAAATAATTTGGAATAAAGAAACAAATAAATGGAAACTCAAAACATGGAGAATAAGAGAGCTAAAAGATAATGGTGAAAGTATAATAAATGGATTTGAGATAGATACATTATTGCTTATTAACCCATCTGATTTTGATAATAATTATAGATTAAGTGAAACATTTACTATGAATGAATTAGATCAATTTATAAACTTGCAAACTATGAGGGGAGCTGATGATATTGAGCTTTATAAAATTGAAAAATATATTAGAGTTGCCCAACCTTTTACTGTTGTTCTTTTAGTTGTACTTGGCGTAATTATTGCAGCAAGAAAATCAAGACAAGGAAAAGGTTATCTTATTGCCTTGGGCTTTGTTTTTGCTTTTTCTTTTATAATATTTTTTGTAATGTCCAGGGCTTTTGCTGAAAACGGTAGTTTGAATTCATTGCTAGCAGTATGGCTTCCTAATATTGTCTTTAGTATTTTAACTTTGAATTTATACAGAGTTACACCTAAGTGATCTAAAAATAAATTAATTCTATTTTATTATTAAATATATTTACTACTTCATCTGCATCATCAATATCTCTTAAAATAGTTTCGAAATCATCTGTTTCTTGAAATCTAATCATCAGCGCAATATCTAATATATTAATTAGCTCTTTTATTGCTTCTTCTTCCGTCAATTCATTTTTCTTGATTTTAGTCTTATAGTACTTTGGTGAAATTATTTTTTTTATGGCAAAATATATGGGTTGTTTTTCTATCTTAATCAAAGGTGTACTTCTAGTTGGGGTTGGAGGATCTTCCCACTTATATGCCAAATCAACTAATTTTACTTTTCTAGCAACTTCATTTCCAAGAAAATGAGATTTAATATATTGATGATCATTTAGAATAGTTTCATCTAAACTTGATGACATAAAATCAAATTCAAATTTTTGTGAATAACTAGAAATTGATAATAAAAAGAATGTAAATAATAAAATAATTTTTTTCATGCAGCAAAAGTATTTATAATATTTATTAAAATTTAAAAAAAAAAGGATTTCATTAGTAGTTTGAATTGTAAACTTATAAAAAAAATTACTTTTCTAATAATTTTAACGAAGGAAGTGAACCATAAGAGATATATTCAAGCAGTGCTCCTCCACCAGTTGAAATAAAAGAAACATCCTTTTCCTTTTTATTTTTTTTAACAGCTGAAACTGAATCTCCTCCACCTATTAAGGAATAAGATCCTGATTTAGTTGCTCTTGCCACATATTCACAAACTTTTGTTGTGCCATTTGAAAAAATTTCTTTTTCAAATACTCCCATTGGTCCATTCCAAATGATTTTTTTCGAATTCAATATAATTTTTTTGAATAATTTTAGAGAATCTGTCCCAATGTCAAAAGCTGAGTAATCATTTTTTATGTTTGATGAATTAAATAATTTAACATTATGATCATCTATTGATTTTGAGCAAATAAAGTCTGATGGAAGATAGACAGATACGTTATTTTTCTTTGCTTTAAAAAGCAGATTTTTTGCTACTTCAATATTATCATTTTCATATAAAGAATTTCCAATTTTACCTCCCATACTTTTAATAAAAGTATTTGCCATTGCCCCTCCAATAATTAAGTTATCTACAAGCCCAATTAATTTTTCTATAACTTTAATTTTATCAGATACTTTTGCTCCCCCTAAGATTGCAGTAAAAGGTTTGACTTTTTCATAGAGAGCCTTTTCTATATTTACAATTTCATTTTTAACTAGATCTCCTACACAATTAATTTTCATAAAATTTATAATGGAATTTGTAGATGCATGAGATCGGTGACATGTTCCAAAAGCATTATTAACATATATATCTGCGAAAGATGCTAACTTTTTTGAAAATTCTGGGTTATTTTCTTTTTCTTCAGAATAAAACCTTAAGTTTTCTAGAAGAACTACTTTGTATTTATTAAGATAATTATTTATAGAAAAATTATTAGTGTAATAGTCTTTAATTATGTCAACTTCAAATTTAAGAAGATAGGAAATATAATCTTTTATATTATCTAAAGAATATTCTTTTTCATATCCTTTACCCTTTGGTCTTCCTAGGTGACTCATTATAATACATTTTCCTCCATTTTGAATAATATATTTTATAGTATTTATTCCTAAGTCAATCCTAGTTGTGTCAGTAATATTTTGATTTTTATCTAGAGGGACGTTAAAGTCTACTCTGACTAAAGCAATTTTATTTTTAAAATCAATATCACTTAATTCATTTATTCTAATCATTTTTTATTGACGATTTAATTAACCTATTATTTATTGATCTTCCAATCATATTTTCTTCTAATAGTGATGATAAAATTACATCTACATTTTTCATATTATCTAGTTTATATAATGATGAATATAGATTTTTACTAGCCTCTATCAAAGATGATTTTTTTGAAAGAATTATTTGATTTTTTTTATCAACAAAGTCATAGTATTTGTCAAAACATAATATGCCTATTTTTTTGTTTTTATACTTTTCAAACAACTTCTCTACATCACCTAAAAATAAATCTTTATTTGGTGTGTAATGATTTTTAAAAGAACCAGGAAACTTTGAATCTGAAGAAACAATTTCTACTTCACCAACTTTTTTTTTAATATCTTCAATTATTAAGCTTCCAAGTCTATGTATTACTGGTATGTTATTATGAAATCCAATGATAGTGGATTCAATTCCAAGATTACATTTTCCTCCATCCAAAATATAATCAATTCCACTTTTAAAATTTTGGGTAATATGTTTGGTCTCTGTAGGAGATATGTAACCAAAAATATTTGCACTTGGTGCTGCAAGAGGATAGTCTAATTGATGAAGTAATTCTAGAGTAATTGAGTTATTAGGAATTCTAAATCCAACAGTTGATAAATTTGATGTTGTTATATCTGGGATAATATTTTTTTTTTCAAAGATAAGTGTCATTGGGCCAGGCCAAAAATAATCGGCTAATTTAATTGCTGTCTCTGGAATGTTTTTTGTGTAATTTAAAATTTTCTCTAAAGAGTTAGTATGACATATCAAGGGATCTTCGAATGGCCTTTTTTTTATCAAATAAATTTTATTTACTGCTTCTTTATTAGTTGCATTTCCAGCTAAACCATATACTGTCTCCGTAGGGATAGCAACTAGACCATTCTTATCTAGTATTTTTTTTGCAAGGTTTATATCATTGCCAATTTTAATCATTTTCTATTAAGAAGAGATGAGTCGCCATAACTTAAAAATCGATAGTTGTTTTCTAAAGCGAAATTATAAACTTTTCTCCAATCTTCTCCGATAAATGATGAAATAAGAAGAATTAAGGTAGATTTTGGATAATGAAAATTTGTGATAATTTGATCACAAAATTTAAATTGATAGCCTGGAAGTATAAAAAGACTTGAAAAAAATTCTAATTCTGATAGTTTTTTTTCATCCATATAATTAAGGATTAATTCACATATATACTCTTTATTATAAATTTTCTTTTCATTAATGTAAATATCCTGTTCAATATTAATAAAGCTTTCTTTTTTTGAAATTTTTAAGCCAACATAATATATAGATTCGATTGATCTAAGACTAGTAGTTCCAACGGCTACTATATTTTTAGAGTTTTTAATTTTTAGAATAATATCCTTTGAAATTATAATTTTTTCTGAATGCATTAAGTGATTAAAAATTTTTTTTTCTTTTATAGGTTTAAAAGTTCCAATTCCAATATGAAGAGTTATAAAATTAACTGAATGTACTTTTTTAAATTTATCTATTATTTTATCAGTAAAGTGTAATCCAGCTGTTGGAGAAGCAATTGAGCCATCTATCTTTGAGTATACTGTTTGATAAGTTTTATTGTCTTCTTTTTCAACTTCCCTTTTTATATAAGGGGGTAGAGGAAGTGTCCCAAAAATTTCTAATATTTTCTCCCACTCAATATCTTTATCCCATTTAATAAATATTTTTTCGTTTTTTATAAAAGCTTCAATTAAAATTGATTTTTTTTTTGAAAAAATGATCTCATTATCTCTCCACTTCTTTTTATTTCCAATTAAAGCATTTACCTCTACAATATTTTTCTTTCTATTTTTTTTATAATCTGTTATAAATATTTCTATCTTATCATTTTTAGAATTTTTTAAAAAAAATCTACTTTTAATTACTCTTGAATTATTAAAGAAAATTGTTGATTTTTTTGGAAGATGATTTAAAATATCAGAAAATTTTGAATCTATTATTTTTCCTTTTTTATAAATTAAAAGTCTTGAATCATCCCTTTTTTTTCTTGGAAAGAGAGCAATTTTTTCTTTACTCAGATTATAATCAAAATTTTCAAGATCTAAATCCTCATACTTCATTTTCAATTTAAGTTATGGCCTTAGCTTTCTAACTTCTGTTCCAGTTTTCCATAGTTCAGACTCTCTTAATTCATCTAACTCTTTATTTAATCCATCTCTGTAGTTATGTTTTTTATTCGCTTCAATTGTAATTTTAGCTTCATTTCCAGTCTCTACAGAGTTGTAAAGATCTTCAAAAACTGGATATACAGCATCTCTAAATTTTTTCCACCAATCTAATGCTCCTCTCTGAGCAGTTGTTGAACAATTAGCGTACATCCAATCCATTCCATTTTCAGCAACTAATGGGTATAATGATTGAGTCGCTTCTTCAACAGTCTCATTAAAAGCCTCTGAAGGTGAATGACCTCTTTTTCTCAATAAATCATATTGAGCAGCAAAAAGACCTTGAATTGCACCCATTAATGAACCCCTTTCTCCTGTTAAATCACTATATACTTCTTTTTTAAATGTGGTTTCAAAAAGATATCCGGAACCAACACCAATACCTAATGCAATGACTCTCTCTCTAGCTTTTCCAGTAAAATCTTGATGGATAGCAAAACTTGAATTTAATCCATTACCTTGAACAAATAACCTACGTAAACTTGTTCCTGAACCTTTAGGTGCTACTAAAATAACATCTATCTCTTTTGGTGGTATAATGTTTGTCTGATCATTATAAGTTATACCAAATCCATGAGAAAAATAAAGTGTTTTTCCAGGAGTTAAGTATTTTTTTACTGTTTCCCACATTTCAATTTGACCAGCATCGGATAATAAGTACTGTATAATTGTTCCTTTTTCGCATGCTTCTTCTATTTCAAAAAGATTTTTTCCTTCAACCCATCCATCAGTAATAGCTTTTTCCCATGAGCTAGAATTTTTTCTTTGACCTATAATAACATTAAATCCATTATCTTTCAAATTTAATGATTGACCTGGCCCTTGAACACCATACCCAATGATTGCAATTATTTCATTCTTTAAAACTTCTCTTGCTTTACTTAATGGAAATTCTTCTCTTGTTACCACTTCCTCAATAACTCCTCCAAAATTTATTTTTGCCATAACTTTTAATTTATAAGTTTAATTTATTTGATTTAATTTTTTCTAGTCTTTTAATAAAATTAACTGTCTTTCTTTTCTTTTTTGATAGAGCAACTCTTCCAGATCTAGCAAATTCAAGAACTTCTCCAAACTTCTCTAATTCTGAATAAAGATTTTGAGTTTCTTTTTTACTTCCTGTTTTTTGTATAACTGTATGATCTTCCTCAATAATTAATATTTCAGCCCCATGTGCTTTAATTATTCTTTCAACATCATCACCTTTCATAAAAATTTTTGTTGATAACTTATATAAAGCAATTTCTTGATAATAAATTTCATTTCCTTCATATAGGAATGCTGCAATAACATCAACTATCTTATTAATATGATTTAATACTTTAGTTATTTTTTCTTTTGTTGATTCAACTACTATGGTAAATCTACTCACGCCTTTCACTTCAGTAGATGAAACATTTAAGCTATTAATATTTATTTTTCTTCTATTGAAAATAATAGTTATGTGATTAAGTAAACCCGCCTTATCCTCTGTTAAGACTGATAAAGTAAATTCTTTTACTTCATTCTCTATTTTATTAAATTGATAAAGTCCTCTTTTTTTCATTCTAACCTTATATTTGATACTGACTCTCCAGATGGAACCATAGGAAATACATTTTCTTCTTTTTCTACAGTTACATTTAGTAGATATGGTCCCTTATGATCTAAAAATTTTATAAGCTCTTCTTCTAATTTCTCTCTTTTTTCAAGTTTAGAGTTTGTTATTCCATATCCATCTGCAATTTTATTGAAATCAGGATTTTTCATCTCAGTAAAGGAGTATCTATTATCAAAAAAAAGTTGTTGCCATTGCCTAACCATACCAAGAAAGTTATTATTTAATAAGAGTATTTTGACATTAATATTATACTGTGAGATTGTTGCAAGCTCCTGAATTGTCATCTGAATTCCTCCATCACCAACTATTGCAATTACTTCTCTATTTTTATTTCCTATTTTGGCTCCCATAGAAGCAGGTAACGCAAATCCCATAGTTCCAAGGCCTCCTGAAGTTATGTTACTTTTTGATTTATTGAATTTATAATACCTCGATGCAATCATTTGATGTTGTCCTACATCAGTGACAATTATAGAATTTCCTTTAGTAATTTCTGAAATTTTATTAATTACCTCAGCCATTGAAAGCTTCTCATACTCACCATTAATATCTTTCTTAATAATTTTTTCATATTCAATTTTGTCACATTCTCTAAATTCATTTATCCAATTACTATGATTTCTTTTTTCAACTAATTTAATTAATTGAGTGAGAGCCTCTTTTGCATCAGCATTAATAGCAACATTTGTTTTGATAATTTTATCTATTTCAGATGGATCAATTTCAATATGTATTATTTTAGCATTAATAGCGTACTTTGATGTATCTCCAGTGACTCTATCATCAAACCGCATGCCAATTGCTATTATTAGGTCTGATTCATTTGTTTTAACATTTGGCCCATAATTTCCATGCATTCCTAAATACCCAACATAATTTTTATGATCACATTTTATGGATGATAATCCTAGTAAAGTTGATGCTACAGGTATTCCAGTTTTATCAGTAAATTGGATTAATTCTTTTTCTGCATTAGATAATATTATCCCTTGACCAACAAGAATTAAAGGTTTTTTTGATTTGTTAATGAGTTTTGCAGCCTGCTCAATTTTTTTATTTTTAAGTATTGGGTAAGGGTGGTAGCTACGAATTCTTTCACATTTTTTATAATCAAATTTAACATAGGAAAATTGAGCATCTTTTGTTATATCAATTAACACTGGACCTGGCCTTCCAGATTTTGCAATATAAAATGCTTTTGCTATAATTTTTTGAATTTCATCACCACTAGATATTTGATAGTTCCATTTTGTTACTGGCATAGAAATTCCTATTACATCAGACTCTTGAAAAGCATCAGTTCCTAGTAGCTGAGATGGTACTTGTCCAGTGATACATACTAAAGGAGTAGAATCTATTTGAGCATCAGCGATACCTGTAATTAGATTTGTAGCCCCTGGTCCAGATGTAGCAAAACATACTCCTACCTTTCCTGAAACTCTAGAATATCCTTGAGCTGCATGAATAGCTCCTTGCTCATGTCTTGTTAGTATGTGATTTAATGTATTTTTATAGGAGTAAAGAGAGTCATATATTGGCATAATTGCCCCACCAGGATATCCAAAAATAGTATCTACACCCTCCTTGATTAATGATTTAATTAAAGCTTCTGATCCTAATATTTTGCTCATTTTTTTAATCAGTTACACACCCATCAGAAGCTGATGATACGGTATTTATATATTTTTTTATTACTCCTTTATAATTATTTCTAGATTGCAATTTTGTTGATTTAATCCTTAAATCAAATTCTTTTTTATCTATAATTAAATCTATTCTATTATTGACTGCATCTATTATAATTTTATCATTGTTTTTAATAATATTTATAGGTCCACCTTCGAAAGCCTCAGGAGTTATGTGTCCAACAACAAATCCGTGAGATCCACCTGAAAATCTTCCGTCTGTAATCAGAGCGACATCATTCCCTAAGCCTGCTCCAATAACTGCACTGGTTGGTTTGAGCATCTCTGGCATACCAGGACCTCCTTTAGGTCCAGAATTTTTAATTACAATAACATCACCTTTTTTTACTTCATTTTCTATCCCTTTAATTGCGTCAAATTCATTATCATATACTTTTGCATATCCCTCAAATTTTTCTCCTTCTTTTCCAGTAATTTTAGCTACTGCTCCATCAGGGGCTATATTTCCATATAAGATTTGAATATGTCCTTTCTTTTTAATTGGATCATTAAATGATTTAATTATTTTATTGTCAATAGAATTTTCAATTTTTTCTAAATTTTGTTCAATAGTTTTTCCTGTTACAGTGAGACAATCTCCATGTAAATATCCATTTTCTAGCATATATTTCATTAGCGCTGGAGTCCCACCCATCTTGTGTAAGTCTTCCATTAGATAGTCTCCGCTTGGTTTTAAATTTGCAAGAAATGGAGTTTTATCACTAAAATTTTGAAAATCATTTAGTGAAATTCTTACCCCTACAGAATTAGCCATAGCAATTAAATGCAGAACAGCATTGGTGGACCCACCTAAAATCATAATTATAGACATAGCATTTTCAAATGCTTTTCTAGTCATAATATCGGTTGGTTTAATATCTTCTTTTAATAAATTATACATAGCTTTTCCAATAACAAGAGGTTCATTTTTTTTATTTGAGCTCTCTGCTGGATTAGATGAATTATAGGGTAGACTCATCCCAAGTGCTTCGATAGCTGAAGACATAGTATTTGCAGTATACATACCTCCACATGCACCTGGACCAGGAATACTATTTTTTATTATTCCTCTATACTCTTCTTCTGAAATTTTGCCTTTAATTTTTTGACCATATGCCTCAAAAGCAGATACAATATTTAAGTTTTTTTCTTTGTAAATTCCTGATTTAATAGTTCCTCCATAAACTAGTATTGATGGTCTATTTATTCTCCCCATAGCGATTATTGCTCCAGGCATATTTTTGTCGCACCCAACAACTGATACTAGTCCATCATAAAATTGAGCTTTTACAATAGTTTCTATTGAATCTGCAATTATTTCTCTTGAAATAAGTGAGTATCTCATTCCTTCAGTACCATTGGTAATTCCGTCACTTACTCCGATTGTGTTAAATATTAATCCAATTAAATTTTCATTATTTATACCAATTTTTATCTCTCTTGCGATATCATTAAGATGCATATTACATGGATTGCCTTCAAATCCAGTACTTGCTATTCCAACTTGGGCTTTTTTAAAATCTTTGTCTTTGAACCCTATACCATATAACATCGCCTGAGCAGCTGGCAATGACTCATCTTGTGTGATGGTGTTACTATATTTATTTAATTGTTTCATAATAAAAAATTCCATTCTTTAAGAGAATGGAATCAAGAAATATTATATAAATAACTATATTAGTTAATCTTAATCATAAAAATAGTTATTAAAATTTCTAACTTAAAAAAAATGATTACAAATGATGCAGTAATTTTTGGAATTTTATTATCAGTATTAGGTTTAGTTTTTTATACGTCAGCTTCTTCATCTAAATTTTGGAAAAGCTTTTACACTATTTTTCCAGTTATTTTAATTTGTTATTTTCTCCCTTCATTTTTTAATTCTTTTGGGATAATTGATTCTAGTGAATCAAACCTTTATTTTGTTGCTTCAAGATACCTCTTGCCTTGTTCTTTAGTTCTTCTAACAATTAGTGTTGATCTTAAAGAAATTTTAAAGTTAGGTCCTAAAGCTTTAATAATGTTTTTGGCTGGAACAATTGGAATTTTATTTGGAGGCCCATTCTCTTTACTAGTCATTATAAATTTTTTCCCTGAAATTATAAATTTTGAATTTTCAGAACTAGCTCGAGGTATGACAACAGTAGCTGGAAGCTGGATAGGAGGAGGAGCTAATCAGGCAGCAATGATGGAGGTTTTTAATGTTGAGTCAACTTTATTTTCCAAAATGGTTGCAGTAGATATTATTTGTGCTAATGTATTACTTGCATTATTATTGATTGGGGTTGGAAGAAGTAAAATCATTGATGATAAAATAGGTGCAGATAGCAGATCTATAGAAGATATAAAATTACGAATTGAAAATTATAATAAAAGCATTATGAAAATACCTGATTTAAAGGATATAATTTTTATAGTTTCTGTAGGATTTTCAGTCACTGGAATATCTCATTTGTTTTCTAATTATGTAGCTTCTTATCTTTCTATTAATTTTCCTTTTTTGGAAAAATACAGCTTGACTTCAAACTTTTTTTGGCTAATTATTTTTGCAACAACAATAGGAGTTGTCTTATCTTTTACTAAAGTGAGAAATTTAGAGGGTGGGGGAGCTTCGAGGATAGGGAGCTTATTTATTTATATTTTAGTATTAACAATTGGTTTAAAGATGGATTTACTAGCAATTTTTCAAAATCCAGGATTGTTTTTATTAGGATTTTTATGGATTGGATTCCATTTATTTATATTGTTAATTACTGCTAAAATAATTAAGGCTCCATACTTTTTTATTGCTGTTGGTAGTCAGGCAAATGTTGGTGGAGCTGCATCTGCACCAGTTGTTGCTGCTGCTTTCCATCCTTCTCTAGCTGCAGTTGGGGTTTTGCTTGCTGTCCTCGGGTACGCAGTAGGCACATACGCTGCTTATCTATGTGGTATATTAATGCAATATTTAGTTTGATTTAGGTTTGAGTTCACCTCTTAGAAAGAGATTGTACTCATCGCAAGTTAGAAATCCTGAATTATCACTAAATGGACATGTTTTATATATTTTTGATATTTCGTTTTCAATAATCATAACAGAACTTCCTTCGCAAATAGGACAAACTTTTCTATTATTTGGACATTCAATATAATTGTAAGAAAATAGTTGAACATAGACATTATCAATATTTTTTTCAGTTTCTAGAAGTAACTTGGTATTTGATAATTCTAGAAATTTGATAGTTTCATCTGAGAAATTACCTGATAACCCTCTTAATTCGAGGTATTTATTTAACCAGTTAATTGATTGATTGTATTTTTTTAAAAAGTAAGAGTTTTTTCCAAAAAGGAAAGTAATCTCAGATGAGATACTATTACTTTCAACTATATTTTTTTTTAATATGCTGTCTGCTTTATCATATTTTTTTTCAAGAATTAAATTTTCAATTAAAGTTAATTCTTGACAGAATGATGAATTTATATTGAAAAGAAAAATCAGAAAAGAAAGGTATCTCAAGAGTAACTTTTATTTTGAATGTAAAACTATTCCTTTCCTTTTAAAAACTTGAATATTATATTTTTTTCTAATAAATGTTGATAATTTATATTGTAATTCAGAGTTTTCTAAATCATGTTTATTTAAAACAGTTAATGACAAAATAGTTTTTAAAAAAAATAAATTTTCAGTCATTCTTTTAGTTTCTGTTCTGAAAAAGGATATCCATCTATTCTTATAATATTCTTCATGAGAACTACCGTCCCAAAGAAAACTTAGTTGAACTTCACCATAGCTATATCTGTATATAGCTGAGATTTTTTTATAGAAAAAAATTAGAGAATCGATTTTATTTGCTTTGGATGCATCCAGTTTCAGTCTTGTAGAGTCTATTAAATTGAGGGGATTTGATTCTAACTCATACTTTCTAACACTTTGTGATATTAAATTATTTAGAAGTGATTTTTTGGATTCATTTTGTACCTTTTTAAGGATGTAGTTTTTGTCGTTCTTAAAAAGCTTGTTTGACATAATCAAATTTACATAAAAATGTTTAATTTTGTGGTGCTAAACAAAACGTATGAATTAACGTTTATTTAGCATGAGAGTGATAATTAGTTAATATTGATTTTCTAATTTCACCAAAATTTTAATTTTACTTAAATATGAAAAACTATTACAAAATTTTATTACAATTTTTTGTAGTTTCTCTTTTTTCATTTGCTTCATATTCACAATCGCTTATTTCAGGTGTTGTAGTTGATGGTTCAACTAATGAACCTCTTATTGGAGCTAATGTTTCAATTAAAGGAACTACAGATGGTACATTCTCTGGTTTGAATGGATCATTTTCATTTTCTTCTAACGCCTCATCAAGCGACGTTGTCTTAATTTCTTACATTGGATATGAAGATGTAGAGTTAAATAACTCAGGTGATTTAGGTGTTATTAAAATGAGATCTCTTAACGTTTCATTAGATGAAGTTAGAGTTACTGCTGACTATGGAATAGACAGAAAAACTCCAACTACATTTTCTAATGTCTCTACTAGATATGTAGAGGAGTATGCTGGTACTCAGGAAGTTCCAGAATTATTGAAGATGACTCCTGGTGTATACACTACTAAAGAAGGTGGTGGAGTTGGTGATTCAAGAGTATACATTAGAGGTTTTGATCAAGAAAATATTACGGTAATGATTAATGGTGTTCCTGTGAATGACATGGAAAATGGTAGAGTTTATTGGTCAAACTGGAATGGTCTTGGTGATGTAACATCTGCTATGCAGGTTGTTAGAGGACTTGGTGCCTCTAAGCTTGCTATTGGATCTATTGGTGGAACAATCAACATAATTACAAAATCAATTGATTCAAAAAAGGGAGGATCATATTTACAACAAGTTTCTGATTATGGTCAGTTCAAAGAAACATTTTCTTACAATACTGGGAGAATGAATAATGACTGGGCTATATCACTTCTTTTCTCAAGAACAGATGGTAATGGGTATGTAGATGGAACTTATGTTAAAGCTAACACCTACTTCTTATCGGTAACTAAAGAGTTTAATGAAGATAATTCACTTGTTCTTACTGCTATAGGTGCACCTCAGCAGCATGGTCAGAGAGACCAGTATTTAACTCCAGCTCAAGTTGAAAAGTATGGTCATAAATATAATAGAGATTGGGGATACTATAACGGTGAAGTATTTAATGGAAGAAATAATTATTACCATAAACCTCACATAGTCTTAAACCATTACTATAATGTGAATGAAAGTACAACCTTAAATACCTCTGTCTATGCTTCTTACGGAAAAGGAGGAGGATCAGGTCCATTGGGAAGTACAAGTAGATATTATGGTGATACTGATAGAACTGAGGATGGATTAATTAACTGGGATGCTATTGTATCAAATAATGTTGCTAATAACGGAGCTGCAGCTAATTATGGTCTAAATACTAACAGAGGTTCTTCAACTATTTTAAGAAATTCAGTAAACAACCACAGGTGGTACGGTGTTCTAAGTAACTTAAATCATGACTTTAATGATAATTTATCATTAACAGTAGGTTTAGATGCTAGAACATATACTGGTGAACATTTCAGAGAAGTTAGAGATCTACTTGGTGGAGATCATTGGGTTGAAGAATTTAAATATGCTCCTGAATTTAGGAGAAATTCTTCGTTATCATCGTATGGAGATGGGGGGGTTAGAGATCACTTAAAATATGTGAGTGAAAATTCGACCTCAATGTTTTTTGTGAAAACTCCAGAAAATCAAAGAATAGCTTATGATAATGATGGAATTCATAGATACGCTGGTTTACATGGTCAGTTAGAATATTCTGATGATAGATTTTCAGCCTTTGCAGGTGGTTCTGTTTCAAGAACTCAGTACGTAAGAGTTGATAGATATCAGTATGTTGGAGCTGAAAATGGTGGAACAAAAGATCAGACTTCTGAGAAAGTAAATATAACTGGTCACAATGTTAAAGCTGGATTTAACTTTAACTTTTCAGATTATAGTAATATCTACTTAAATGCTGGATCTTTTTCTAGAGCACCTTTCTTTAATTTTGTATTTACTAACTATGAGAATATAGTTGTTGATCCTTTAGAGAACGAGAAAGCTAGATCTATTGAATTTGGTTATGGATATAAAGCTCAGAAATTTTCTGCTAAAGTAAATGCTTACTACACTAAGTGGGAAGATAAAGGTTTATTATCTCCAACCATTACTATTAATGGTGTTGCTACTAGATCTGCTATCAGAAATCAAAATGCTCTACATAAAGGTGTTGAGCTAGAGTGGAAATCTCAATTTACTCCAAAGTTAGAAGTAGGAGGTATTGTTTCTCTAGGTGAATGGAAATGGGCAAATGATGTGAAAGGTGAAATAAGAAGTGATAATGAGCAGACAATTACAACTATTGATATTTACTCTAATGGACTATATATTGGTAACCATCCGCAGAGCCAAATTGGTTTCACAGGAAGATACCAGATTAATAGCACTCTAGATGTTGGTGGTCAGTACTTATATAATGCAAATCTATATGCTGACTATGATGTTACAAGTAGAGATGATCTAAATTTAGCATTCACTCAACCTTTCAAAATGGATAATTATGGTGTTCTTGACCTTAGAGTAGGTGCCAAATTTAAATTAGGAAACATGGGTGCATATGCTCAAGTTCAGGGCTATAATATATTAGATGAAATTTATTGGGCTAGAGGAATAGAGAGAGATGGTGAGTTAGGACAAGGATTCCCAAGTTGGGGAAGAACTTTAAATTTCTCGCTTAAGTTAAATTTCTAGAACTCTATTATTTTTAAGAAAAAAGGTCATCATTTGATGACCTTTTTTTTTAATATTATATTTAAAAATAAATTTTCAATTAGATTTGAATGATGAAGAACATATTGTTTTATTGTATTTTAATTTCTTTAATCTTTTCTTGCAAAAGTGTTGATCCAGACCCAGAGCCTGAAGATCCATTAGATACCCAAGCAAGTCTTTTAAATGGAACTTGGTTTCTAAAAGATGCCTCTTCTGCAGTGAAAGATGGTATTATTATTTCTGAGTTTGAAAATTTAACATTAACAATTTCTGGCGGAACTAAGAATGGTGGTAGTTACGCAACTACAAATTCTATAGATAAAGATGTCTGGCCAAATTCTGGAACTTGGGAATTTCAAAATAATGATAAAGGCAAAATACTCAGATCGGATAATATTGTTGTTAGTCTATCAGTTACTCAAAGTACTTTAAGGACGAGTTTTACTGTTATCGGAGGCCTAAAAGAAGGAAACTGGATCTTTGATTTTATAAAATAAAAAAAATGATTAGGGGTTTTAATATAATATTGGGGCCTTTAGTATTCTTTATATTTTATAAATTAATAGGTCCTTTTCAAGGAATGAGTCCCGAATCTCATGCCATCTTTTGCTCAGTAATGTGGATTGCTATATGGTGGATAAACGAAGCGGTACCTATTCCAATTACATCTCTTTTGCCTTTAATATTATTTCCCTTAACTGATGGATTAGATATCTCATCAACAGCAAGTGCTTATGGAAATAGTATAATATTCTTTTATCTAGCTGGTTTTTTTATTGCGATTGCAATGCAAAAATGGAATCTACATAAGAGAATAGCTCTTAAAATTATTCATTACGTAGGAACAGAAAAAAAATCAATGATACTGGGTTTTATGATCGCAACAGCTATTCTCTCAATGTTTCTTTCAAACACTTCTACTAGTATAATGATGCTTCCAATTGGAATGGCTATTGTTTCTCAAGTATCTAAAAAGAAATCTGGAAAAAAATCAAATTTTGGAAAAGTCCTTATGTTAGGTATAGCTTACTCAGCATCAATTGGGGGATTTGCAACTTTGTATGGTACACCTCCAAATTTAATTTTAAAATCAAATTTGATTCAGTTTTTTAATTATGAGTTAGACTTTGGTTCCTGGATTATAATGGCATTACCTCTTTCTCTGATCCTTCTTCTGATTTGCTGGATTTATCTCATCACATATTCTTTTGATGTCTCTAAATCCTCAAAATTAACTAGAGAAACAATCTTTAAGAAATTAAAAAAGCTTGGAAAAATCTCTTACGAAGAAAAAATAGTTTTAATTATTTTTATTTTGTTTATAGTAACACTATTACTTAAAAAAATAATTGCTCAGTATATAATTAAAATTGATGATACAATAATTGCTATTTTTTATGCTGTTCTACTTTTTATTTTTAATTCAAAATCGAAAAAGAAAAAAATAATATCTTGGGAAGATACGAAATATATTCCATGGGGAATTATTTTACTTTTTGGTGGAGGACTATCTTTAGCTGTTGCTATGCAAAGTAGTGGATTAACGCAATGGATTGGTGATAAAATTTATAATTTAAACCAGCTTAATATTTTTCTAATTTTAATTTCAATTGTTTTTATAATTAATTTTTTAACTGAGATTACATCAAATTTAGCTACTGTATCTATGATTCTTCCAATAATTGCCTCCATATCAATTTCTTTAGATATTAATCCATTGATATTAATGATAAGTGCAACTATTGCTGCATCTTGTGCCTTTATGTTGCCAGTTGCAACACCTCCAAATGCAGTAATTTTTGGATCGGGGTATCTTAAAATTAAGGATATGGTTAAGACGGGTATTATAATGAATATTATTTCTATAATAATCGTTTCAATATATGTTTATTATATTATTCCCTTCCTCTGGGATATATCATTATAAATTAATCTTTCAATTTTATAATTTCTATATCATTATTTATGATGTCTTCATCATCGTTAGTAGCTATAATTATACCAACTTCTTTTTGATATTTTATAAATTGATTTTTATAAATCACTTTCCCGTCATGATCTAAATTAGTTGTAGGTTCATCTAATAATATAAATTCGGAATTTGAGTTGAAAGAGATTAATAGTTTTAATTTTTGAATAGTTCCACTAGAAAGATTTTCAATTTTTTTATTATAATATTTTGTTAAATTAAAATCATCTAAACATTTTTCAATATTTAAATTTGGGTTTCTAAACTTTTTATGAAAATTTAAAAATTCTTTTGTGGTAAGTTCAGAAATTAATTCTTGGTAAGGGGCTGAAAAAAATATTTTTTTAGCTATATCTCTATTTTCTATAAAATCATAATTTATAATTCCAGAACTTGGTAATAAAAGGTTTCCAATAATTTTTAAAAGTGTAGATTTTCCTGAACCATTTTTACCAGTAATTGCATATGACTTTTTTTCAAAAGAATAATTGAAATTATTAATTACGAAAGTATTTGAGAATTTTTTTGAGATATTTTCAAGAATAATTTTCATAAAATTAATCTAATAACCCCTTTATTATACCTCTTTCACTTGATGAAATAAAATCTAGAACTATTTTTTTTTCTTCGCTTTCAGGAATGTCTTTTTTTATTTTATCAACTGCTTGAGAATTATTTCTTCCCTCAAGATATAATATCCTAAATATGTTTTGAATTTGGTTAATTTTTTTGTTAGGAAAATTTCTTCTTTTAAGTCCAATTGAATTAATACCTCTAAAACTGAGTGGTTCTTTTCCAGCTTTACAGAAAGGAGGGACATCTTTCCTAACTAGTGAACCTCCAGATATCATTGAATGAGATCCAATTTTTACAAATTGATGAACTAATGAGCCACCACCAACAATTGCATAAGTATCTATAATAACATGGCCTGCTAATTGGACGGCATTAGCTAAAATACAATTGTCTCCAATTATACAATCATGAGCTACATGTGTATATGCCATCAGCAAACAATCTTTCCCTATAGATGTTTTCATTTTATCTTTAGTTCCTTTACTTACTGTAACATATTCTCTAATTATGGTATTATCACCAATGAATGTTTCTGAATTTTCTCCTTCAAATTTTAAATCTTGAGGAATAGATGAAATTACTGCTCCAGGAAATATTTTTACATTATTGCCTATTCTTGCTCCAGAACAAACCCTGACATTATTTCCTATCCAACAATTATCTCCAATAATAACATTATTTTCTATAAATGAAAATGGATCAATTATTGTATTTGAGCCTACTATTGCATCTTTATGAATAAAATTATTAGTGATATTAGTCATTTAATCTAGCAATTGTTGCAGTCATATTTCCTTCTCCTACCAAATTATTTCCTACAAATGCCTCAACTCTCATTTTTGCAATTCCCCTTTTTATAGGAGTAACAAATCTACATCGCATAATTAATGTATCTCCTGGCTTTACCATTTTCCTGAATCTTATATTTTCAATTCCTGCTAGATAGGGGATGTGTTTTTCAGGATCATCAATAGAATTCATCACTAAAATTCCTCCAACTTGTGCTAATGCCTCGACCTGAAGTACCCCAGGCATTACAGGATTTCCAGGAAAGTGACCATTAAAAAATGGTTCGTTTACTGTAACATTTTTAACACCAACTACTTCTGAATCATCTAAGTAGATAATTTTATCAACTAATAAAAATGGATATCTATGTTTTAATATTTTTTTTACATCATTAATATCATAAACTGGGTTTTGATCTGGATCATATTTTGGTGCATTAATATTTTTTTTACCTAAAGATTTTTTCAAAAGTTTAGCAAATTCAATATTAGCTTTATGACCAGGTCTTGCAGCAATTACATGTCCTTTGATAGGTCTGCCAACAAGTGTAAGATCTCCTATAATATCTAACAATTTGTGTCTTGCAGGTTCATTATTATATTTTAGTTTAATATTATTTAAAATTCCTTGTTTGTCAACTTTTATATTTTTTTTGCCAAGTAATAATGATAATTCTGATAATTTACTTTCATCTAATACTTTATCTACAATAACAATTGCATTATCTAAGTCACCACCTTTAATTAAATTATTTCTGAAGAGCTCTTCTATCTCATGAAGAAAACAGAAAGTTCTAGCCTCAGATATTTCATCTTTAAAGTTGGATATTTCATTTAATGTATAATGTTGACTTCCAAGAATTTTAGAATTATAGTCTACCATAGATGTAATTCTATAGTCATTGTGAGGGTATATTGATATCTCAACCCCATTTTCTTCATCACTATATGTTATACTTTCTGAAATCTCAATATATTTTCTTGCAGCATCTTGATTTTTAAATTCACATTTTTCCAAACATTTTATAAATTCTTTGGAGCTTCCATCAAGTATAGGTATTTCTTCGCCATCTATCTGGATTAGTAAGTTATCTATTTGAAGACCTGTAATAGCTGCTAAAAGATGTTCAACAGTAGATATTTTAGCATCATTTTGAGAAATAGTTGTGCCCCTATCAACTCCTATTACATTGTCTACATCAGCATCAATAAATGGATGCCCCTCTAAATCTATTCTCTGAAATTTAATTCCATGATTAATAACTGCAGGCAAAAACTTTAAATTTGATATTTTTCCTGTATGAAGACCCACTCCCTGTAATGATCCTTCATTTACTATTGTTCTCTGAAAGTTTCTCATTAGGACTCTAAATTAGATAATTTTTTTTCTAATTGCTTAATTTTTTCTTCTATTGAAGGTAGTTTTTTAAATACAATAAACGAGTTAATGAATTTATTTTTTGGCATTGCAGGATATCCAATTACAGTTTGATTATTTTTTATATTTTTAGTAACTCCAGCTTGCGCACCATAACTAACGTTTTCACCTAAATTTAAGTGTCCAGAAATCCCAACTTGACCACCAAGCATACTATTTTTTCCTATAGTTGTAGATCCAGAAATTCCAGATTGAGCAGCAATTACTGTATTTTCTCCAATAATTACATTATGTGCTATTTGAATAAGATTGTCTAATTTAACCCCATCTTCAATTATTGTTGAGTTTAAAGTAGCTCTATCTATAACAGTATTAGATCCAATACTAACATTGTTTTTAATTACAACATTTCCTATTTGTGGAATTATAGTGTATTTCCCGCTAGAATCAGGAGCAAAACCAAAACCATCACTTCCTATAACACTGTTGGCATGAATTATACAATTATCTCCCACTATTGAAGAATTATAAATTTTAACACCAGGATATATTATTGTGTTATTTCCAATTTTTGAGTTATCACCAATGTAAGAATAAGGATAAATTTTTGAGTTATCACCGATAGATACATTTTCTCCAATATATGAGAAGGACCCAATATATATGTTTTTTCCCAAATTGGATTTTTTATGAATAAAGGAGGGATTTTCAATACCAACTTTATTTTTTAAATGGCTTTTTTCAATATGAGATAGAAGAATTGCAAATGCTAAATAAGAATTCTCTACAACTAAAAAAGTATGTTTTTTTTTATCAGATATCTTGAATTTTTTATCAACAATTATAGCTGAAGCTTTTGTTTTTTCAACAAAATTTAAATATTTAAGATTGCTAAGAAATGTGATATCACCATCTTCAGCATTTTCAATGTCATTTATACCAGATATTTTTAATGACTCATCCCCAATAATTTTAGCATCAAATATTTCTGCAATAGTTTTAATTTCAAAATCAATTTTTTTCATTTTAATCTATTTTATATTTGATTTAAATATTAGAAGATGCAAAGATATAAGATTTTGTGGGTAGATGATGAGATAGAGTTGTTAAAGCCATATGTTTTATTTCTTGAAGATAAAGGATACAATGTTATTACTTTCAATAACCCTTTTTCATTAATTCATCATCTTCAAAAAAATAATGATTTTGATTTAATATTAATTGATGAGAACATGCCCGGAAAAACGGGAATTGCTCTTATTACTGACATCAAAGCTATTTCAAATTCAATTCCACTGATAATGATTACAAAGAATGAAGAGGAAAATATAATGGATGAAGCAATAGGGTCACAAATTAATGATTATCTATTAAAGCCATTGAATCCTAATCAACTATTGATTTCTATCAAAAAAGTTTTGGAAAACTCCAAAATAATTGAAAATAAGCTTAAGTCAGATTACATTAAATTTTTCTCTGAATTATCAGAGAGAATATCTTCAAGTGATCATTATGAAGAATGGTTTGATATTTACAAACAAATTGTTGAGTGGGAAATTAAGTTAGATTCTAATGAAGATAATCAAATTTATGAAATGCTTTTAAGTCAAAAGAGAGAGGCAAATAAAAAGTTTTCTAAATTTATAATAGATAATTATTCTTCTTGGAACTCAAAAAATACTAATAAACCATTGATGTCCTATGATGTGTTAAAAAGAAAAGTATTTCCTAAGATAGAAGGCAAAAAAACTTTTTTTATCGTTTTAGATAATTTCAGATATGATCAATGGAAGATATTGGAGAAAAAATTATCAAGAAATTTTTTTATTACTAATGAAGATCAATTTTTATCCATACTTCCAACTACAACAGAATATTCAAGAAATTCAATTTTTTCGGGCCTTACTCCTTTTGAGATGGAAAAATATGAATATGAGTTGTGGTCAGATAAATTGAATGGCGCAAATAATAATGAATATTTATTTTTAGATAAAAATTTTAAAAGAAATGGAATTGAAATAAAACATTCTTATAATAAAATTATTTCATATGAAGATGGAATTAAATTTTTAAAAAATATTTCAAAATTAGATGAATATAGCTTTAGTTCAGTAGTTTTTAATTTTATAGATATGCTTTCTCATTCCAAAACCGAGAGCAGTATTATTAAAAATTTAGTTTATGATGAAAAATCTTTCAGATCATTTACTTCTTCTTGGTTTAGGAATTCTTCATTTAATGATTTTATGAAGTATTTATCAAAAAAAGATGTCCAAATTTTTATAACAACTGATCATGGTACCACTATTGTAAATGATCCAGTAATTATAAAAGCAAGTAAAGAGATAAATGATAATTTAAGATTTAAAGTTGGAAAAAATTTAAATTCTCAAGCAGATTTATTTTTTTGTGAAAACGGAGAAGATATTTTTCTTCCTAAAAAAAATATTTTTACAAAATATGCTTTTGCAACAGATAATCAGTATTTATTGTATCCTACAAACTATAATTATCATTTAAAAAATTATAAAGACACTTTCCAGCATGGAGGTATTTCATTAGAGGAAATGATTATTCCATTTGTACAGCTAAAACCTAAAAAAATATAAATGAAATCATTTTTGATTAAAAGCGTTAATGAATATCATCAAGTTTTTGATTTTGTATTTTTAAATTCCTCAAATAAAATCATATTATTCAGTGGTAATTTAGGATCAGGAAAAACAACACTTATTCAATATTTTTGCAATAAGTTTAACGTATCAGATAGGGTATTAAGTCCAACTTTCAATTTAATGAATGAATATTCTGCTATCCACCAGAAAATTAAAATTTTTCACTTTGATCTTTATAGAATTAATTCAGTAGAAGAATTAATAAATATTGATTTTATAGATTATATTGATTCTGGAAATTATTGTTTTATCGAATGGCCAGATATTTGTAAGCCTCTTCTAAAAAACAATTTTACTGAAATTCAAATAAGAATAAATTCTAAAGGTTTCAGAGAATTAAATATAATTTAGCTTCTTAACTTGATTTCAGTAAATTTCTTTTTTGTATGATTAGGAAAGTCACTTTTCATAATCCAATGATAGTATTCTGGATTTTTCCTAAAAACTTCTGCTACCTCTTGATTTTTATATTTCCCGAAGTTGAATATTTCATTATTTTGATGATTTTTAATTATTCTCCCAGAGATATCTACGATATTACTATCAATAATTTCTCCAATTGATTCGATCTCATTTGAGATCTTTCCTAGAATATTTCCCTTATTGTCAATCACATTTAAATTATTGTATTTTTCTAACTGCTTTTCAATAATTTCTAGAGTTGCACTAGTATCTGCGTAAGAAGTATGAGCATTTTCTAGTGTTTTATTACAGTAGAATTTATATGCTGAGCTAAGATCTCTTTTTTCCATAAGATGATATAGCCTTAAAGAATCAATTATTTTAATTTTATCTAGAGATAATTCTATGTCACATCTTAAAAATTCTTCTATTAGTATAGGAAGATCAAATTTTAATATATTAAATCCACCCAAGTTACAACCTTTAATAAAATTGAATATTTCTTTAGAATAAAATTTAAATGAATTTAAACTCGCAACATCTTCATTAGAAATACCATGAATTTTATAGCTTTCATAAGATATTTTAATTTGAGGATTTACTCTATAATTTTTTTCTTCTCTTGAATTATCAGGAGAAATTTTAATTAATGATATATCTATTATCCTGTCATTAATAATATCTAATCCAGTAGTTTCAATATCAAAAATTACAATAGGTTTTTTTAATATCATTTAAAAATTCTTTCAAAATTTAAGTCATCAAAGTTACCAGAGGACATTAATAATTTATTGAAATTCAAATATTTTAAATCTTTTAATAATTTTTCCAAAGAGTTTGGATTTGAAATTAATTGTAGATTTTTTTCATTAAATATTTTTTTCATTTGATTTTGATCAATCTTAGATGAAAATTTATTTAAATTTTTTTCAGATATATAAATAATAGAGTAATCAGAATTTTTTAGGCTGTCTTTATAATTTTCTAGAAATGAAAGTTCAAAGCTACTAGAGCTGTGAAGCTCATAACAGACTAGTAATTTATCAGTATAATTTTCTTTTACAGCGTTAATAGTTGCTTTTAACTTCGAAGGTGAATGAGCAAAGTCTTTAAATATTTTAGTTTTACTATTATTAATTATCTGTAACCTACTATGAGGTAATTCATAACTTATTATGGACCTATAAAATTCCTCATCTTTAACGCCTAGCTGATTACATATTATTTTAGCCCCAGCTAAATTTTGCATATTATGTTTACCAAATATTTTTAATTTTATTTTATTATTTTTTTCATTAAAAATATAGGTTTTCTTGTTCCTTATTTCACATTTTTCAATAGTATAAGGTCTAAGTATTATATTTTCATTTTGAAATTTTAAACATAAATTTTTTAAAGTCTCATCGTTTTCATTATAAATTATTTCTCCTCCTTTTGGTGTAATTTCAATTAATTTTTTAAACTGTTTCTTATATGTATTTTCTGTTTTAAAAACATTATAATGATCCCATTCTATTCCATTAATTAAAACTATATGATGATTATACTTTAAAAACTTAGGTATTCTATCAATGGGACTTGATAAATATTCATCACCCTCTATAATTATAATTGGAGCATCTGAAATTGAGATATTATTTTTAAAACCTTTAGCATTTGCTCCAATAACATAATCAAAATTTATTTTGCCTTCTTTTAAAACATGCATAATCATAGAAGTTATTGTAGTTTTTCCATGACTACCAGCTATAACTATCCTATGTTTATTTTCTGAGATACTACTTATATATTCCGGGTACGAAAGAATAGGTAATTTTAATTTTTTAGATTGTAATAGTTCAGGATTATTTTTTTTGGTGTGCATACCAGTAATTACTAAATCTATTTTCTTAGATATATTATTTTTATTATAACCTAAATTTTTTGGTAGAAGCCCATTTTTTTTCAACTTTGATTTAGATGGATCATAAATTACATCGTCACTTCCAGAAATATTAATTCCATTTTTTTTTAATGTAATTGCCAGATCATGCATCACGCTTCCTCCAATAGAAATGATATGAATATTTTTATATTTACTGAGTTGCATATTTTTCAAAATTAAAAATATTTAATACCCAGAGCAATTTAATTTCAATAACTTTAGTTTGTTGATAATATATGGATAAATATAATATTAATCTCATATTCAACTTTTAAAAATTATTTAGGTTTGCTAAAACAAAGTGAAAGAAAATAAAAATTATTTATCTACATTAAGAAGAGGAATTAATATTTCAAATGATATAGATTTAGGGAAACTTCCTCCTCAAGCATTGGAATTAGAAGAGTCTGTCTTAGGTGCTTTAATGCTTGAAAAAGATGCGCTTACTGAAGTAATAGATATTCTTAAGCCTGATAATTTTTATAAAGACGCAAATAAAGAAATTTATCAAGCTATAATTGATTTATTTAATAATTCTGATCCTGTTGATGTATTGACAGTTACCACACAACTCAAAAAAAATGGAAAATTAGATTTTGTTGGTGGTACTTTTTATGTAACGCAATTAACTACTAGAGTAAATTCAGCATCTAATATTGAATATCATGCGAGAATAATTTTAGAGCAATCTATCAAAAGACAGCTCATTCAAGTTTCAGGTGAAATTCAAAAGGAAGCATACGAAGATACCACTGATGTTTTTGATTTACTAGATACTACTGAGCAGTCACTATTTGAAATATCAGAATCACACATTAGAAAAAATTATTCTCAAGTAAAGGGATTAATGAAAGAAGCTATTGATGAATTAGAATCTAAAAAAACTAAAAAAGATGGTATAACTGGTGTCCCATCTGGTTTTATTGATTTAGATAATATCACATCAGGTTGGCAACCTTCTGATTTAGTAATTATTGCTGGGAGACCATCAATGGGTAAAACTGCTTTTGTATTATCTATGATGAGAAATGCTTCTATTGATCACGATAAGCCTGTAGCTATTTTTTCTTTAGAAATGTCTTCCTTGCAAATAGTAAATAGATTAATTTCTTCTGAAGCTGAGCTTGATAGTGATAAAATTAAAAAAGGTAATTTAAAAGATTATGAATGGCAGCAATTACTTCATAAAACAGATCAGTTAAATAACGCAAAAATTTTTATAGATGATACTCCTGCATTAAGTATTTTAGAGTTAAGAGCAAAGTCAAGAAGACTTAAATCTCAGCACGATATACAATGTATTATTGTTGATTATTTGCAACTTATGTCAGGAGAATATGGCAAATCTTCTGGGAATAGGGAGCAAGAAATTGCATCTATTTCAAGATCTCTTAAAGCAATTGCTAAAGAACTTAATGTCCCAGTTTTAGCATTATCTCAGTTAAGTAGAGCTGTCGAAACTAGAGGTGGAGATAAAAGGCCTGTTCTATCAGATTTAAGAGAGTCTGGTTCAATAGAACAAGATGCAGATATGGTATTATTTATTTATAGAGCAGATAGATATGATATAACTGAAGATGAGGATGGAAATTTAACTGCTGGAGTTGCAGAGATTCTTTTAAGAAAAAATAGAAATGGGCCAACCGGAAAAGTTAAACTTAAGTTCATTGAAAGATTTGCTAAGTTTGCTGATATGTCTTCACTAGATACTAATGAAGTTAAAAAATTCCAAAGTAGAGCAAATAATGGTTTTGAATCGTCTAAAGATATAGATCCATTTTAATTATTTTGTATGAAAATACTTGTATGTATCTCTTGTGTTCCTGACACTACTTCCAAAATTTCTTTTATTAATGAAAGTGAGTTTGATAAAAATAATGTTCAATACATTATTGGTCCATACGAGGATTATGCTTTAGCTAGAGCAGTTGAGTTAAAAGAAAAAGATTCTAGTATTGATATTAGCCTCTTAAATATTGGTTTATCTGAGAATGATCATCTCTTAAGAAAAGGATTAGCTATAGGTGCTGATAGGGCATTTAGAATAAATGCAAATCCAGTCGACTCAAAATTTGTTTCTGCTAACATTGCTAATTTTGTTGAAAATAATGATTTTGATTTGATTCTGATGGGAAAAGAATCTATAGACTATAACTCTGGATTAGTGCATTTTCTGACTGGATCAATTTTAAATATTAAAACGTTTAACTCAGTTACATATTTAGATTTAGAAAATAATGAAAATGCAATAATTAAAAGAGAAACAGAAACTGGAATTGAAAAACTTAAAGCGAAATTACCTTTAATTTTAGGATGTCAAGAGCCAATTGCTGAATGGAAAATACCTAATATGAGAGGTATTATGAGTGCAAGAACAAAAGAATTATTAGTAGTTGAGCCTATAGTGCAATCTTCTGGATTTCATTATAAAAAATTTAATCTTCCATTAAAAAAAACAAGTATTAAAATGTTTTCTTTAGAAAATATTAATGATTTATTAAAAGAATTAAAGTTAAAATAGAATGGCATCTCTCGTCTTTATAGAATTTGATAAAAATATTATAAATGGTTACACGAAACAGTCAGCTACTCTTGCTAGTTTAAACTCAAATTTAGTGATAGGTGTTAGTGATTATAAAGATGAAGTATATTTAAATACTTTGGGAGAGTATGGTTTTGATAAAGTTTACATGGTTAATGATTTTTCTAATGAAGATAAAATCTTTAATATAATTAGAGATGAAAACATTCAAACTATTTTTTCTTCTAATTCAAATAATATCAAGGAAATATCTTCTAAAATTTCTATAAATTTTAATTTTCCAATTTTAAATAATGTTATAAATCTTGAAAGCATTAATAAACCAAAAACTTCAATTTTTAGTGGTAAAGCAGAAGCTGAAATTCAAATAGATACTGATAAATGCATATTTATCTTAAATAAAAATTTAATTGAGTCAAAAGAATTTAATAAGTCAACTAAAGTTGTAAATCTTGTCACAAGTGTAAATGAAAATAATTATTTGGTTTTAGAAAAAGTTGATAATAAAGAAGATGTATCATTGTTAAATGCAGAGATAGTTGTTTCTGCTGGAAGAGGATTAAAAGGACCTGAAAATTGGGAAATGATAGAAAATCTAGCAAAAAAATTAAATGCTGCTACTGCATGTAGTAAACCTGTATCAGATGCGGGCTGGAGGCCACACCATGAGCATGTTGGACAGACAGGAATTAAGATATCTCCTCAGATTTATTTTGCAATTGGAATTTCAGGAGCTATTCAGCACCTTGCAGGTGTAAATTCATCAAAAAACATTATTGTTATAAATAGTGATCCCGAGGCTCCTTTTTTTAAATCAGCTGATTATGGTATAGTAGGAGATGCATTTGAAATTGTCCCAGAATTATTAAAAGCTTTAGATAATTAGTGAAAAAGGTTAAGTTAAATATATTAGGGTTATCATCAAGTGTTGACTCGCAGACAGGTTCTTTCGCTTTGGTTTTAAAGGAAGATAAAGGAGATAGAAGATTACCTATAATAATTGGAATGTTTGAAGCACAATCTATCGCTATGGAAATTGAAAAAATTATTCCAAATAGACCAATGACCCATGACCTTTTTAAGTCTTTTTTAAAAAAAATGAATTTTTCAGTTAGTGAAATTGTAGTTACTGATATAAAAGATGGTGTGTTTTTTTCTAAAATTATAATTACTGACTCAATTAAAAAAATTAGTATAGATTCCCGTCCATCAGATGCAATTGCTATAGCTATAAGGTATAATGCTAATATTTTTGCTTCAGAAAATGTCCTAGAAAAAGCTGGAATTTTATTTGATGAAACTGAAGTTGAAAAAAAAGTTAACAAAAAGGATAAAGTAAAAACGTTAAAAGATTTTTCAATTCAGGAATTGCAAACTAAATTAACTGAATCAATTGCTAGCGAAAATTATGAATTTGCTGCAAGAGTTAGAGATGAATTAAATAGAAGAAATTGATAGATTTTTTAAGATTTATTTTAGGGTTAGTTTTTATTATTACTTTATCTTATTTTCTTTCTTCTTCAAAAAAAAATATTAATTGGAAATTAGTATTCTCTGGTATTTTATTACAAGTAGTTTTTGCTTTTCTTATTTCTAATATTGGATTAGTAAAATCATTCTTTAGTAGTATAAGCCAATTTTTTGTTTTATTAATTGGTTTTTCGCAGAAAGGAACATTATTTTTATTCCCAGACGCTTCATTTAATGGTTTTGCATTTTCTGCTCTTCCTGTTGTTATTCTTTTCTCTTCAATAAGTGCAGTTCTCTACTATCTTGGTTTTCTTCAAGTTATTGTTAAATCTATTGCTTGGGTTATGTCCAAGACAATGAAATTATCTGGAGCAGAATCCTTATCAGCTGCTGGAAATATATTTTTAGGACAAACAGAAGCACCTCTTCTTGTTAAGCCATATATTAAAAATATGACTAATTCTGAATTAATGTGTCTAATGACTGGTGGAATGGCTACTATTGCTGGAGGTGTTTTCGCTGCATATGTAGCTTTATTAGGTGGGTCAGATGCTACTGAATCTTTGAAATTTGCAACAATTCTATTGACTGCATCTATTATGAATGCTCCTGCTGGAATTGTTATCTCAAAAATATTCCTTCCTGAAAAAAAAGAGAATAAAATAAATGAAAATTTAAATTTAAGAAACGAAGATTTAGGCTCAAATGCTATTCATGCTCTTGCAAGAGGAGCATCAGAAGGATTAAAATTAGCTATGAATATAGCAGCTATGCTATTAGCTTTTCTAGCTGTTGTTTATATGCTAAATCATTTTTTAGATTTTATTGGAGATTTAACTTCTTTAAATAATATAATTTATACATCATCAAATGGTCAGTTTGATAAATTATCAATGGAATTTATTTTAGGTCAAATTTTTAGAATATTCGCATTTATTATTGGTGTAAGTTGGAATGAGACTGTTTTAGTTGGAAGTTTACTTGGACAAAAATTTGTTTTGAATGAGTTTATAGCGTATGTTAATCTTGCTGAGATGAAAAATGCAGGATTGTTATCTCAAAAATCTATTGTAATTTCAACTTATGCCTTATGTGGTTTTGCTAATTTTAGTTCTATAGCTATTCAAATCGGAGGAATTGGTTCAATGGCACCAACAAGACAAACAGATATTTCTAAACTTGGATTTAAGGCTTTAATTGCAGCAACACTAGCAACTATGTTAACTGCTAACATTGCTGGCTTTATGATGATCTAGTTTTTAAGATAAAATCCAGCTGTCCTTTTGAAGAGCTATCAATATTTTCAAAATCTTTACTTTTAAATATTTTGTGAATTTTATTTGCTAACTCTTTTCCCAACTCTACTCCCCATTGATCAAAACTATTAATATTCCATATACAACCTTGAACAAATATTTTATGTTCATAGATAGCAATCAATCTTCCAAGATTGTAGGGATTTAACTTATTAAATAGAATAGTAGTTGATGGTTTGTTTCCTTCAAATAATTTAGAGTTTAATAATATTTTATAATTACTTTTCTTTTTTTTATCATTCACTTCAATCTGTGCCTCTTTTAATGTTTTGCCTTTCATAAGTGCACTAGTTTGACCAATTAAATTAGATAATAATATTTCATGAAGATCACTTTTTTCATTGTTTGATTTGGAAAAACCAATAAAATCACAAGGTATATATTTTGTTCCTTGATGAATTAATTGAAAAAATGCATGCTGTCCATTTGTGCCTATATCACCCCAAATAATAGGCCCAGTTTGATATTTAACTTTTTTTGAATCATTACTAATACTCTTTCCATTACTCTCCATATCTGCTTGCTGTAAATACATGGGAAGGTATTTTAAGTACTCATCATAAGGTAGTATTGCTTGAGTTTCACATCCAAAAAAATTATTATAAATAATTCCAATGCAAGCTAAAATCACAGGTATATTTTTATCAAAAGGTTCATTTTGAAAGTGAATATCTATATCCTTTGCCCCCTTTAATAATTTTAAAAAGTTGTTATATCCTATCTTTAACATAATTGGAAGACCTACAGCAGACCAAAAAGAATATCTTCCTCCAACCCAGTCCCATATTGGAAAGATATTTTTTTCCTTTATACCAAAAGATTTAGCTTTTTCAATATTAGATGTAACTGCAAAAAAATGTTCAGAAAAATTACTTTTAGATTTATTATTAAACCATTTTATACATTCAAATCCATTTTTTAATGTTTCTATGGTTCCAAAAGATTTAGAAGATATGATAAAAATTGATTCTTCAGGATCTAATTTATTAAGTACTTCTGTCAAATTATTAGGATCAATATTTGAAATAAAAAAAATATTGATTTGATTTTTAGAGTAATGCTCAAGCGCATTACAAACCATTTTTGGTCCTAGGTCAGAACCTCCTATTCCTATGTTTATTATATTTTTTATTTTTTTTACTCCAATTTTTCCATCTTTAAAATCCTCATAGAAGGATTTCATTTTAAATAAACATTTTTTAACAGTATTGTTATAAATGTCTTTTGTTTTAGAATTATAAGAACCTCTTAATAGAAAGTGCATTACAGATCTATCCTCTGAGGAGTTTATTTTTTCTCCATTAAACAGGGCTTTAATTTTTTTATTTAAATCTACATCGTTTAATAGCTGAACAAATAATTGAAATAGATTTTTATCAATATGGTTTTTTGAATAATCAAAAAGTAAATCTTTTAAGGTAATTGAATATTTATTAAATCTATCCTTATCTTCTTTGAACATCTGGTTTAATGACATTTTAGAAATTTGCTTTGATTTAATTTCTAAATTTTTCCATGATTGTAATTTTAATAAATCACTCATATCTTTTTTTAATTTTCATAATTTCAGATTCAATTAAGCTATTTAATTTAACTTTATTTTTATTAGAGTTTTTTGAATTCACACTAAAATAAAACTTCAATTTTGGTTCAGTTCCTGAAGGTCTTAAAGTTATGATATATTTTTTTTTAGAAATTAATTGAATGACGTTTGACTTATCTTTTATAATGGGATTTTCAGTTTTATCCAGATAATCTATTATTTTAACAACCTTATCATCAAATATAGTTGATGGTGCTTTTTCTCTATAATCTCTCATAATTGAGTTAATTTTTTCTTTCCCAGTTATTCCTTCTATTTTAATTGTGTAAAGTTTTTCAACATATAATCCATAATCATCATAAATGTTTTCTAAAATATCAATTAAATTTTTATTGCTGAGTAAGGCCCAACTTGCAATTTCACATATAACAGCGCTAGAAATTATTGCATCTTTATCTCTCACAAAATCATCTACTAAATACCCATAACTCTCTTCTCCGCCTGCGATAAATTTTTCATTTTTTCTTTCTCTAATCAACTCAGCTATATATTTAAAACCTGTAAGTGTTGAATAACAAGAAATATTGTTTTTTTTAGCAATTTTCTCAATTAAAGAGGTAGTTACTATAGTTTTTGCAATAAATGGAGGTTTATTTATTTTTTTAAAATCTATATTTTTAATTATATAGTAAATAATTAATGTTGCTAGTTGATTTCCATTTAGTATAGAAATTTTATTTTGAGTATTAATTGCTACTCCAACTCTATCTGAATCAGGATCTGTTGCCAAGAGAATATCTGCATTTTCATTTATTAACTGTTTTATTCCAAGATCTAGAGCATCAATTTCTTCTGGGTTCGGTGATTTTACAGTAGAAAAATTTTCATCAGGTTTAGATTGATCTTGAACAATTGAAATATTATTAAACCCAAAGGAGTTTAAAGCTTCAGGGACTTGTGTTATTCCAGTTCCATGTAAAGATGAAAAAACTATTTTCAATTTTGAATTGGTGTTGTTATTAAAACTTAGTTTTTTTATTTTATCTATATATATTTTATCTATTTCATTATCTAGAAAATGGATAAGGCTTTTGTCTTTCTCATTATTAATTTTATTAAGGCTATTAACTTTTGAGACTTCTTTTATAATATTTGCATCATGTGGAGAGGTTATTTGACCTCCATCATTCCAGTAAACTTTGTATCCGTTATATTCTTTAGGATTGTGTGAAGCAGTTATTACTACACCACAAGTGCAGTTAAGTTCTCTTACTGCAAATGATAATTGAGGTGTAGGCCTTAATTCGGAAAAAAGATAACATTTAATTTTATTTGCAGAAAATATATTTGCTGTTTGATGTGCAAATTCTTTACTATATTTTCTGCTATCATAAGCTATTACAGCAGATTTATTTTCTGAACTTTTCTTTATGTAATTACTAAGACCTTGAGTTGCCATTGAAATTGTGTATTTATTAATTCTATTGGTTCCAATCCCAATTATTCCTCTCATGCCTCCCGTTCCAAATTCTAAATTCTTATAAAATGAATCGATAAGCAAATCTTTATTTTTTGATTTTAATAGATTTTTAATTTCATTAATTTCATTTTTATCAAGATCATAATTAAGCCATTTTTTTGCCTGCACTTCTGAATTTGATAGTAGGGTAGAATAATCTATACTTTTCACCTAATAACCTAATTTTTTTTTGACTCTTTGTAGAACATTTACGGCAATTTTTTTTGCTTTTTCTTCTCCTAATTCAAGAATTTTAAACAAAAAATCTTTATTATTTGTTAATTCATTGTAATTAGATCTCTCTTTACTGTAAAGATTTAATATTAAATTAAGTAACTCTTTTTTTGCGTGTCCATATCCATACCCACCAGATAAATAATTTTCTTTCATTCTTTCAATCTCATCTTTTGGTGCGATCAACTGAAATAACTTAAATACATTACAATTATCAGGATCTTTTTTTTCACTCAAACCTTTGCTATCGGTTATAATAGACATGACTTGTTTCTTAAGTTTTTTTTCGTCTGCAAAAATATCAATTGTATTGTTATATGTTTTGCTCATTTTTCTTCCATCTGTACCTGGAATAATTTCTACATTTTTATCAATCTTAGAATCAGGAACTATAAAAGTTTCACCATAGAGACGATTAAAAAATTTGGCAATGTCTCTTGTTATCTCTAAGTGTTGTTTTTGATCTTTTCCAACTGGAACTATTTCAGAATCATAAAGAAGTATGTCAGCTGCCATTAATACCGGATAAGTAAATAATCCAGAATTTACCTCAGATAAATTATCAGATTTATCTTTAAATGAATGTGAGTTTGATAACATAGGATAGGGTGTAAAGCAATTTAGATACCATGCCAGTTCGCATACCTCAGTAATTTTTGATTGTCTATAAAAATAATTTTTTTCATAGTTAAACCCCATAGCAATCCAAGATGCTGCGACTGAGAGAGTATTTTCATTTCTTAACTTTGAATCCTTAATATTTATTAGTGAGTGAAGATCAGCAATAAAAAAAAGAGATTCGTTTTTTGGATCTTTTGAAAGGGATATAGATGGATTAATAGCACCAAGAATATTTCCTAAATGCGGTTTTCCTGAACTTTGTATTCCAGTTAATATTCTAGTCATTTTCAAAAATAATTGAATTGTTTAATTGATTGCACATAATTATTTATATATTTTTGAATTGTTATGAAATATATTTTTTTAATATTCTTCTCAGTAGTATTTTCTTTAGATCTATTTTCTCAGGATTTAAAGTTTATCGAAACTGAATTTGATTTTGGAGAAATTAAAGAGTTGGATGGAAAAGTTTCTCACAAATTTGTCTTTACAAATAATACAAAAAACCCAATTAAAATTTTATCTGTAAAACCTTCTTGTGGATGCACTACTCCTGACTGGTCAAAAAAAGAAGTAAAACCCGGAGATGATGGTTACATTATAGCTGAGTATAATCCAATGGGTAGACCAGGAGTATTTCGTAAATCTTTGTCCGTCGTAACATCTGATAATAAGAGATCTCTAATATTCATTAAAGGAAAAGTTAATCGTTAATTTTTTTTTATAAATTCTTTACTTAAATTATATAAAATTAACATTAACAAATTATGAGATTTATTACATTCTTTATATTAGGATTACTGTTTTTTAGTAGTTCCTATTCTCAAGAAGGATTTCCTTTAAATGGTGTTGAAGATTCTAGAGAAAATCATTACGCATTTATTAATGCTAATATTCAGGTAGATTATTCTACTTTAATTAATAACGCATCAATGATAATTAAAGATGGGATAATTGTTTCCATAGGTCAGAATATTCCTATTCCCCCAGATATTAGAGTTTTTGATCTTCAAGGAAAATATATTTATCCTTCATTTATTGATTTATATTCAGATTATGCTATTGTGAAAAAAGAAAGACCTAGTGGCTCTTCAAATTGGATGTCAGCATACAATAATCCTCAAATGCTTTCTAATAAAAATGGTGCTTTTGGTTGGAATGAGTCTATACATCCAGAATTCAATGCAGTTGAAAATATAAAATTTGATAAGAATAAATCTTCTCAACTTAGAGCTCAAGGATTTGGCGCAGTTCTTTCTCACTCAAAGGATGGAATTAATAGGGGAACGGGTGCTTTATTATCATTAAATGATGATGTTGAGCAAAATATGATACTAAAAGAGAAAGCATCTACTCATTATTCTTTCTCAAAAGGTTCTACTGCTCAAAACTATCCTAATTCTCTAATGGGATCTGTTGCTCTTCTGAAGCAATCTTTCCTTGATGCAAATTGGTATAAAAGTAATTCTAATAAATTAACTGAAACTAATCTATCTCTACAAGCAATAAATGATAATAATAATTTACCAAAAGTTATAGAGGTAAATGATAAAATTAGAGTTCTATTGGCTCAAAAAATTGCCAAAGAGCTTAATTTCAATTTCTTAATTAAAGGAATTGGAGATGAATATCAAAGAATTGATGATATTCAGAAAAATTATTCAAAACTTATTGTTCCTTTGAACTTTCCTAGTGCATTTAATGTTGATGACCCTTTTAAAAATAATAACTTAACACTTTCTCAATTAAAACATTGGGAGTTGGCACCTTCTAACTTTTATTTTCTTGAAAAAGCTGGTGTTGATTTTTCAATAACGTCAGATGGATTAAGTAAGCTTTCTGACTTTAGAAAAAATTTAATAATATCTCTTTCTAGAGGAGTAAGTAAAGAGACACTCCTAAAAAGTCTAACTTATAATCCTTCAAAGTTCTTAAATATTGATGATAAGCTTGGATCTCTTAAAAAATCTTATCATGCTAATTTTTTTATTTCTGATGGAGATTTTTTTGAAGAAAATACAAAGATTTTAAGTAATTGGGTTAGAGGAAAGTGGCATAGGGTTGAAACAAGTTATAACAACTCAAGTTATACTGGTATCTATGATTTGACTATTACTAATGATAATAATTATATTTTAGAAATATTAGGATCAAAGAATGATCCTAGTGCTGTGATAAAATACTCTCAAAATGATTCAATAGAATTAAAAACCAAAATATCCATAAGTGAAAATAATTTGACATTATCATTTAATATTCCAAAAGATAAAAAAGGGAGTGGTGAATATAAATTATCAGGATATTGGTCTGATAATAAGTTTATGGGGAAAGGAGCATTTAATAATTTAGATTGGATAGACTGGACTGCAATTTTAATAGAGAGAAAAACTGAAAATATTTCTTCTAAAAAATCAGATAAGTCTAATAATGATAAATTAGGTGAAGTTATATACCCATTTGTTGAATACGGACGAAAATCATTAGTAAAAGAAGAGACAATTCTTATTAAAAATGCTACTTTGTGGACATTAGAAGGAGATGGAATAGTTGAGAAAGGAAACGTATTGATAGAAAATGGAAAAATATCTCAAGTAGGCAATTTTACTATTGATGAAAATAATATAAAAGTAATTAATGGGGAGGGCATGCATCTCACTCCAGGTATAATTGATGAACATTCTCATATTGCCTTAACTGGAGTAAATGAAGGTTCTCAAGCAGTAACTTCTGAGGTTAGAATGAAAGATGTTGTTAATTCAGAAGATGTTAATATTTACAGACAGCTTGCAGGTGGAGTGACATCTGCTCAATTATTACATGGATCAGCTAATCCAATTGGTGGACAATCAGCTATAATAAAACTTAGATGGGGGTCAAGTCCTAGTGAAATGTTAATTAGTGAAGCAGATGAATATATTAAGTTTGCACTTGGTGAAAATGTTAAGAGATCTAGAGCTTCATCAAGTTCGAGATTTCCTGATTCTAGAATGGGTGTTGAACAAGTTTTTGTAGATGCATTCAATAGAGCCATTAAGTATTCAGACGAGTGGAAAAAATATAATTCTTTATCTAAAAAAGAAAAAATTAATTCTTCTATTCCTAGGAAAGATTTAGAGTTAGATGCATTGGTAGAAATATTAGAGGGGGATAGATTTATAACATGTCATTCATATGTTCAATCAGAAATTAATATGTTAATGAAGGTAGCTGATCAATTTAATTTTAAAGTAAACACTTTTACTCATATTTTAGAAGGATATAAAGTTGCTGATAAAATGAGTAGTCATGGAGTTGGTGCTTCAACATTCTCTGACTGGTGGGCTTATAAAAATGAAGTAAAGGAAGCTATACCGTATAATGCTGCTTTAATGACTATGGCTGGTGTTGTTACTGCAATTAATTCAGATGATAGAGAGATGGCTAGAAGATTAAATCAAGAAGCTGGAAAATCAATGAAGTATGGATCAATGAGCGAAATTGATGCATTAAAGTTGGTAACGCTTAATCCGGCAAAACTTCTTCATCTTGATGATAAAATGGGAAGTATTAAAGTTGGTAAAGATGCTGATCTAGTTTTATGGACAGATCATCCTTTATCTATATATTCTAAACCTGCAAAGACTATTATTGATGGAAAAATCTATTTCGATTTAGATGAAGACACTAAATTGAGAGATGAAATTAAAAATGAAAGAGCAAGAATTATATCTAAAATGAAAGGTTCATCTACTTCTGGAGAGAATAGGAGAGTACCAATGAGAAGAGTAGATATTGAATTTCATTGTGATGATCTCTATGACTATGAAATTTTAAGTAATATTTTAAATTAAAAACATGAAAAAAATACTATATATACTTTTAATACTATTTAGTTTTAGTTTAACAGCACAAGTTCCTGAACCAGTTAAAAGTCAACAAAATCCAGTAATTATTTACAATTGTGTGATTCATATCGGAGATGGTAAAATAATTAGTGATGGTTATATATCTTTTCAAAATGGTAAAATAACTGATATTGGTTCAGTTCAGGCTGATGTAAATAGTAATGTATATGATGATTTTGATAAAATAGATGCTAAAGGAAGTCATATATACCCAGGACTTATTCTTCCAAATTCTAAAGTGGGTTTAGAAGATGTTTCAGCAGTTAGAGCCACTATAGATCATACTGAGATAGGTGATTTGAACTCTAATATTCGTTCTCTAATCGCCTATAATACTGATTCTGAGATGATAGCTACTTTTAGATTTAATGGAATTCTTTTGTCTCAGGTTGTCCCAGATGGTGATTTCGTAACAGGAAATTCATCAATTATGATGATGGAAGGTTGGAATTGGGAAGATGCAGCATATAAAATTGATGACGGACTACATATTAACTGGCCAAGAAAAACTTTCCCTCCAAGAGGATGGAGTGGAGAATCATCTTATAGAGAAAACCCAAATTATCAAACATCAATCGATTTATTAAATAAATTTTTAATCGATTCAAAGGCTTATTCTAATAAAAATAGTGGACAAGTAAATTTAAAGTTAGAGGCTATGGTCGATGTTTTTAAAGGAACTAAAAAAGTCTATTTACATGTGGAGACTCGTGAACAAATAATAGAATCTGTTCAAATGTTTAAAAAACATGGGATTGATGACTTAGTTCTTGTTGGAGCTGATGATGCTTATTATGCACTAGACTTTATTAAAGAAAATAATCTTCCTGTATTACTAAATAAAATACATAGGGTGCCATCTAGGAGTCACGAAGATTATGATCTCCCATATAAACTTCCAGGGATATTATTTAATAATGGAATTACTGTTGGTTTGACAGCTAATGGTTCTTTGCACGGTTCTCGTAATCTGCCTTTTTTAGCTGGAACAGCATCTGCATTTGGTAATTTAAGTAAAGAGGAGGCATTGACTCTAATTACTCTTAACAATGCTAAAATTTTGGGAATAGATAACCAAACCGGATCTTTAGAAATTGGCAAAGATGCAAATATTATAGTTTCAAAAGGTGATATCCTGGATATGAAATCTAGTATAATTGAATACGCTTTTATAACTGGTAGAATGATTAACCTTGAAGGTAAACAACAAATTCTTTACGATAGGTTTAAAAGAAAATACACTGAGTAGTTAGATTTTCCCTTCTTTACAAGTAGTGTATAGTCCACCCCTAACATTATATTTTGATGTTATTTTAATTCTATTAGTTTTTAATATATTTTTTAAATCTGTGTAAATCCTTTTTGTGACTTCTTCTTGATAAATTCCTACATTTTTAAAACTGATTAAATAATACTTGAGTGATTTTAGTTCTAGAGCTATTTTTGCCTCTGGATAATATTCAATTTTAATTTTAGCAACATCTGGGAGACCACTGAATGGGCAAACAGCTATAAATTCATTAGAAATAATTTTAATGTATTGATTAATACTATCAAATCTAAATACCTTTAATTCATCTTCTCTAATTGAATCTGTAGATTCAAAATTAATCGTTTTTCCTTCTGGTGTTTGACCTATGTTAGGATCAATAAAATTTGATTTTAAATCCATTTGTTTTTTTTTGCTTTAATATAACCTTTATATCTTAAAATACTTGATGGATTATCTAATTTACCAAAACCCCATTCATTTTTAATTAAAGATCCATTATAGTCTGTCATTGTATTATTTATAATTTCTTTAATACAACCTAGTTCTTTAGAGAGTTTCCAAATTTTAGCTTTATCTAATTTCATAAGAGGAGTATGTATTTTGATTTTTTTATCATGTGCTAGTGATATAGATTCTTCCATAGATTTTATAAATTTTTCTCTGCAGTCTGGATAACCACTAAAGTCAGTTTCACATACACCTGTAACTAAATTATAAATATTTCTAGTATATGCTATGGAGCTAGCTATAGATAAAAAAACAAGATTTCTTCCAGGAACAAAGGAGCTAGGTAGGGTAGAGTCTAATTGATGACTTTTATTAATATCTAAACTTTTATCTAAGAGAGCAGAGTTATTAAAGATTTTTTTAAGAGAAATAATTTTAAAATTGATATTATGATTATCACATAATCTTTTTGCAAATTCAAGTTCAATTTTATGTCTTTGATTATAATCAAAACCTATTGCCTCAATTTTTTTAAATTTTTGTAAAGCCCAATAAAAGCAGGTTGTAGAATCTTGTCCGCCTGATAATAAAATAAGCGCGCTACTCATTTCTTTTTTAGAACTTCTTGAACTGATTTTTTAATATATTCTGGGCTAAGATTATATTTTTCAAGTAATTCTAATGGTTTGCCACTTTCACCAAAACTATCATTTACCCCAATTACTTTAAATGGAATTGGGTAATGTTCTGAGAGTACCCTAGAAATACTTTCACCTAAACCACCAATAATATTATGTTCTTCACATGATATGGCACATTTTGTTTTTTTTACACTTTCCAAAATGATTTTTTCATCTAAGGGTTTTATCGTATGAATATTAATTATTTCACAACTAATTCCTATTGAAAATAACATTTTTTCAGCTTCAAGAGCTTGCCATAACATGTGACCTGTAGCAAAAATAGAAATATCATTTCCATCCTGAAATTTAATTCCTTTCCCAATTTGAAAATCTTTAATTGACTCTGTAAATATTGGCCATTTAGGTCTTCCAAAACGTAAATAAGCAGGTC
>JAYPVV010000001.1:238692-285697 GCA_038134805.1 Marinoscillum sp.
ATTGACTCTGTAAATATTGGCCATTTAGGTCTTCCAAAACGTAAATAAGCAGGTCCTATGTGGTTACCTAGAGCTAAAGTTGCCTGTTTGGTCTGATTGTAATCACATGGGTTGATAACAGTCATTCCAGGAAGCATTTTCATCATACCAATATCTTCAAGAATCTGATGAGTAGCACCGTCTTCTCCAAGAGTTAGCCCGGCGTGAGATGCGCATATTTTAACATTTTTATCTGAATAAGCAATAGACTGTCTTATTTGGTCATATACTCTTCCTGTAGAGAAGTTAGCAAATGTGCCAGTGAAAGGGATTTTTCCTCCAATTGTAAGTCCAGCCGCTATACCCATCATATTTGCTTCAGCAATTCCAACTTGGAAAAATCTATCAGGAAAAGAATTTTTGAAATCATTCATCTTTAAAGATCCAGTTAGATCAGCGCAGAGAGCAACAACATCTTTGTTTTTCTTTCCTAACTCAAATAAACCATCACCAAACCCTGATCTAGTATCTTTCTTTTCTTTAAATGTATATTCTATTCTTTTCATTAATAATCACCAAGTGTTTCTTTGTTTTGTTTTAAGCCTTCAGCAAGCTCTTCATCATTTGGAGGAATTCCGTGCCATTTATGAGAATTTTCCATAAAATCCACTCCTTTTCCCATAGTTGTCGTCATAATATTTACTATTGGATATCCTTTAAAAATGTTTTCTTTTATTTTATTGAAGGTATTTATTAAACTTTCAAAGTTATTTCCATCACTTTCAAAGACCTTCCATCCAAATGATTCTAATTTATATTTTAAATTTTTAAGAGAGTTAATTTCATCAACTGGTCCATCAATCTGTTGTCCATTATAGTCTATAGTTGCTATAAGATTATCAACTTTATTGTGAGATGCATACATAAGTGCTTCCCAAATCTGACCCTCTTGTAATTCTCCATCACCCATTAATACATAAATTAAATTATTTTCATTATTTAACTTTTTTGCTAAAGCAGCTCCAATAGCAACAGATAACCCTTGACCTAGAGAACCTGAAGCAATTCTTATTCCAGGAAGACCTTCATGGGTTGCTGGGTGACCTTGAAGCCTAGAATTAAGTTTTCTGAATGTTTTTAATTCTTCTTTAGCAAAATAACCTGAGCGTGATAATACACTATAAAATACAGGAGATATATGTCCATTTGAAAGAAAGAATAAATCTTCTTTGAATCCATTCATATCAAATGATTTATTTCTTTTCATTAAATCAAAAAAAAGAAAAACTAAAAAATCAGTACATCCTAATGAACCTCCGGGATGACCAGACTGAACTTCGTGAACCATTCTAATTATATCTCTTCTTACTTGAGAAGAAATGTTAACTAATTCAGCTATTTTATTCACCAAGAATTTGTTTTGAGTGTTCTTTAGTATTGACTTTTGTAATTATATCTGAAATAATTCCTTTCTCATCAATAACAAATGTAATTCTTGCTGTACCCATATAAGATTTTCCGTACATTTTTTTTTCAATCCAAGTTCCATATTTATTATGAACAGATTTATCTTCATCTGCAATTAAATCAAAATTTAAATTGAATTTATCAATAAATTTTTGATGCGATGTAGCCGAATCAGAACTAACACCTAATACAACAAAATTATTATTTTTAATTATTTTAGAGTTATCTCTTAAATCACAAGCTTGTGCTGTGCAGCCAGGTGTATTATCTCTTGGATAAAAATATAGAATAACTTTTTTTCCAAGAAAATTTTTTAATTCTATATCTTCTCCTTTTTGATTAACTGATTTAAAATTAGGTGCAATATCTCCGATTTTTAATTTCATTTTATAAACTTAATTCTAAACTATTTTTATTATTGGCGTTATCAAACACTTCTATTACAAATTTACCAGTAAATGATTTATTTGGATATCTTTTTTTTGAAATAATAAGATCATTTTTATTGTCATATTCAAAAAGTAACCATTTACCATTAAGTTTTGCTTCATAAGATTTTATTCCAGACAATGTATCATATATCCTAAATTTCATTTCTTCCTTATTGAATTTTAATATTTCTATTTTAGGTTTTTCTTCATCTTCTAGTATAGCATATTTTGAAAGGAAATTAGTATTAAATGATATATTTTCTTCAATCCATGTGCCTCCTATGTACAATGGAGAATTTGTTATATCATAAACTCCAGATTTTTCAAGATTATATTTTTTTAGTGGTTTTAAAGTAATTGAAATATTTTTTTTAAGAGGTAGTGAATTTTTGAAGATGAATTTTTCAATTGTATCAATTTGTTTTACAAATTCAATATATAAAGTATCAAATATATTATCATTAGTTACAATTAGATTTAAATGATTATTATCTAATTCAATTAATTTTTCATTTTTAAGTGAAGTGATAAAATTAAAGTTTATTTCACTTGTAGGAAGTAAAGCTTTTTCAGGTAAAGTTTTTCTTAGATCAATTAGATAATATTTATAAATATTGTCAGAATAAGAGTAAGAAATTCCATCTAATACATTATTGTGTTTTATTTCTATAAAATCTCTTTCTTGTAGTTCAGATCTCAGTACAAGTGTGTTATCTAATATATAGTAGTTATTATTAAATAAATCTATATTAATCAGATTGCTTAATTTCTGATTATTCATATTAACATGAATAAAAAAACTAGAATTATTATTGAAAGAATCATAAATTATTAATTCTATTTTATAGTAAGTATCCTCCTTAAATTCTATTATACCATTACTGTTATTTTTATGAAAGCTTAAATTATTCCCATCATCTTGATATAACTTCACAAACTGATAGTTTAAAGAATTGAATAAGTTTTGATCAACAAACCAACTTACATCATTAGTTTCTGAATAACTCAGAGTGTCAATTTTATTATTAACAAGAATTGAGTCATTAATGATTAATATATAATTATATATACCAACTTTATTAGAGGCATTACTTAATTTATCAAAAGATTGTACAGAAATTCCTACCTCGCCTTTTAAATTTATATGAATATTATTTTCTTTTTCTGTTTTGTAATTGAAAATACCAAATTTGTCATTAACTCTTGAATTATTATTTAAAGTTTTAAAACTTATGGAATTAAATAATGGATTTACATCATCCTCAATTTCTTTGAATTTAAAATTTAAAGGGTTAATGGCTTTATCTGAATTATCTCTTAGTTCAAAATGAAGGTGTGGTCCCCCAGATGAACCCGAATTACCAGAATACCCTATAATATCTCCTTTATTAAAATAAAATTTTTTGGAAGGATAGAGATTAACAATAAAACTTTGCTTTTTATACTGTTGATCCAACACATATGTGTTTATGTTTTCTACAAAAGAATTTAAATGAGCATATACACTTTTTAAACCATTTTCATGTTTAAGGTAAAGGGCTTTACCATAACCAGTTCCTGAAACTCTAACTCTTTCAACATATCCACTTTCTACTGCGTACACAGGAAGATTAATTTTTCCTCCTGTTCTAATATCAAGTCCCATATGAAAATGATCTCCTCTTAATTCACCTAAATTACCAGAAAGATAGTTTTGTTTTCCAGGATTAATTGGGAAGAGAATTTTTTGTGAATTAATATCAAATGATATTAAACTAAATAATATTAAGATCAATAAATTTTTCATTCTCAATATATCCTATAAGTTTATCACCTTTATTTACTTTACTTACCCCTTTAGGAGTTCCAGAAAAAATTATATCTCCTTTTTCTAAAGAAATAAACTGAGAAATATAACTAATTAAAAAAAATATTTTAAATATCATAAGCTTTGAGTTCCCTGTTTGGGTAATTATATTATTTTTTGATAGTGAAAAATTAATATTATATAAATCATCATAATAGTCTATTTTTTTAAGTGGTGAAATAATCGCTGATTGATTGAAACTTTTAGAAAACCCCCAGGGTAATCCAGATTTTTTATTTAAATCTTGAATGTCTCTAGCAGTAAAATCAATTCCTAATCCAACATGAGATATATACTTAATAGCTTCATTTTCTTTAATATTTCTTCCATTTTTAGATATTTTAAATATTAATTCTATTTCATGATGAATATTTTTAGAAAATCCTGGCAAAACAAAATTTGAATTGTTGCTCAGGCATATAGAAGGTTTAAAAAATATAACTGGATTTTCTGGTAATGAATTATTTAATTCTTCTATATGATCAACATAATTTCTTCCAACACAAATTATCTTCATTTTATAAAATTTTTCCTTGAACTATACAATCTGAATCTATTTTATTTAAGTAAACATTTTTGTTTTTCCCAATTAAATTTTCATCAAATTTTATCTTAGTTTTAATATAATTATCTGTAAATCCATACATGTAATTATCAATTTTTTTATTTTCAAAAATTACTTCTCTCGTTGTTTTTAAATTTAGATTATAAAAAAATCTTTTTTTCTTTTCTGATAACATTCTTAAGATTTTAGATCTTTCATTTCTAATTTCTATAGGTATAATATCTTTTTTATTTAATGCTCTAGTATTTGGCCTTTCAGAGTAGGGAAAGACATGGAGATATGACATATCAATTTTTTTTAAAAATTCTAAGGTTTTATTGAATTCATTTTCATTTTCTCCAGGAAATCCAACAATCACATCACCACCAATGCATGCATCTGGCATTAAAGTTTTTATTTTAGTAACTCTTTCGTAGTATAGCTCTTTTGTATATCTTCTTGACATATCATTTAATATTTTATTTGAGCCTGATTGTAATGGTATATGGAAATGCTTTACAAATGTTTTTGATTTACTTATCAATTCAATTATATCATCGTTTAATAAATTTGGTTCTATTGAAGATATTCTAATTCTAATATTTTTAATCTGTCTGTTTATTTCTTCAAGTAGCTGAATTAAACTATGTTTTCTTCTATTATTTATAATTCCAAAGTCTCCTATATTTATTCCACTCAGTACTACCTCTTTTATTCCCTTATCTATTATTTTATAAATATTTTTTATAATTTGATTTATTTCTGCAGATCTACTTTTTCCTCTAGCAAGAGGAATTGTACAAAATGCACAACCGTAATTACAACCGTCTTGAACTTTTAGAAATGCTCTTGTTCTATCTTCAGTTGAGAAAGAAGAGTGAAATATTCTTGACTCTTGGATAGGGGAGTAAATAATTTTTTCTTCATTAAAATAACTATCAATATTAAATTTATTTTCTGAGCCAATAACTTTATCAACACCTTCAAGTTGAATAATTTTATTAGGTTTAAGTTGGGCAAAACATCCAATGACAGTGATCTTTGATTTAGGAGATTTTCTTCTAATTTTTTTTACTAGATCGGAGCATTTCTTATCAGCATTCTCTGTTACTGAACAAGTATTAATTATAATTTGAGAAGGATTATTATAAATAGATGTCTTTTTATAACCTTTAGATTTAAACTTTTCTATAAGAGTAGAAGTTTCAGAGAAATTTAATTTACAGCCAAAAGTATGGAGTCCTACTGTCTTCATATCTAAAAGTCAGCTCCTAATTTAAAAGATAAATTAAATTCATTAGAAGAATTTCTAGAAAATTCAGATGTTAGTGAAATATTCTTTATAGTAACAAAGTCTATTCCAATTCCATAGGTATTAAGTAAAGTATTATTAAGATAATTATTATAATTTAAATTTTTATACCCCCAGATTATTCCGGAATCAAAAAAAGTTTTTATATAAATTTTAATCGGAATATTTTTAATTTTTTTGATAAAACTCTCATCAGATCTTTCATAATTAAATGATAGAATTTCTTTTTTAAATGAATTTTTAAAGATAATATTGGAATAGCCGTGGATTAAGTATTTTTCAAAGCCTCTGATCATCTCATTTGACTCAAACATTAAGAATGGTTGTTTTCTGCTACTATTTAAAGTAGATAAATTAAATGAGTAAAAATAATTATTTTTTAATTTGTAATAATTTGAATAATAAACCTTAATGCTCCACTTATTAATATCATTAAAAACTCCTATTCCATCTTTTTTTATTCTAAAATTTAATCTAAATCCCTCAAGAGGGTAGTTTTTAAAATCTCTAAAATCTCTATTAAATTCATAGCCAACAGTTAATAAATTGATTTTATTATTTCTATCATAGAATTTATCATTTAACAATAATAAAGTATCATTTAATAAAATGCTGTTATGTTCTATACTGATAAAATGATAATTATAGAATGATTCTCTATGAGAGTACTCAACTGAGGTTGAAAACTGTGTTTTTAATGATGAATTAGATTTATGAAAAACTGGTACATAGTTTAATGTATTATAAGCCAAATGATCATAGTCTAAATAATTGAATTTAAGTTCAAGCCCTCCTTTCTGTTTTATTGATAAATATGGTAAATAGTAAGATGTTAAAAATTCTCGAATAAAGCCTCTTCTAAAATTTATTTCTAAAATATCAGCTCTTCCACTTAAATTATATTGAAATAAACCGCCGCCATAATTTATTCTACTAATATCATGGTCAAAGTTTGTCCACCAATCATTAAAATTTCTATCTGATAATTCAAAAATAAATGATGGAATTAAGTAAAAAGACTCTATTACATCTATTATTAATATTATTTTATTGTCGGAAACTTCAATTTTAATTGAGACATCATTAAATAAATTTGTATTTATAAGTCTTCTTTTATCAGCTTCAATTGTACTGAGCAATTCATTTTTTTTAATAGAACTTCCTATTTTATTTGATAATTCTCTAAGGATGATATTTTCTTTGGTCTTTTTATTTCCTGAAATTAAAATTTTGTCTATGATATATTCATTTTTCGAAAGATTAGATAAATTTTTTGTATTAAACATTCTATCTTCAATTTGGCTATATGTTATGAAACAATTGCCATAAAAAAATATTAATATTATTGAAAAAACGTAGATTTTTACCATTTGCAATTTATCGGTGCAAATATATTATTTATAGATGAAAATTAGGAGATTATTTATTTTGCCAATTTTATTTTATCAAAGAATTATTTCTCCTATTTTACCTAATACATGTAGATATTCTCCTAGCTGCTCAGAGTATACTAAACAAGCTATTTTAAGGTATGGGATAATAAAAGGTTCAATGAAGGGAGCCAAGAGATTATTAAAATGTCATCCATGGGGTGGGTCAGGATATGATCCTTTGAATTAAATAAGCTTTTTTAATTCTTCTTTATAATTTTTTGACAATATTGGAAATCTAAACCAAGATGATGCCTCTAAACTATAATCATCAAAATGAAATGAAGGTGCAAATCTCTCTCTTTTCCATTGATTCTTTGATAATAAAGTGTAAAAAGCTCTTATATATTTTTTAAGGGATTTATCATTGCTTATCTTTTCTTTTCTTAAGTAATGTAAGACCATCTGTGGACTTTTCCTTTCTTTAATTGCTAACCTTTCTATTCTTGATAATATTTTATATGGCATAAGTTCATTTTCATCAATTTGATTTAATGATTTAGGTTTTAATTCTGCACTAGGTTTCAAATCAAGAACCTTTTTTAAAGGTGTATAATTATACTGATCCATTAAATATGTTAAAAAGTCTTTAATAAAAACTTTATCAATACCAGCGATTGGTGACAATGACCCACTTGTGTCTCCATCCATTGTACAGTATCCAACACTTGATTCACTTCTATTAGAAGTTGATAATAATAGTAAATTATTAGTGTTAGCTATGAACCAAATGAAAGGAGATCTTACTCTAGCTTGAATATTTTGTAAAGATAAATTATGATTTTTCCATGTGTATTTTTTTGAAGTACTATGGCTTATTTTTTTAATAATACTATCCACCTCTGAATCTATTGACCATTCGTAATGATTTGATTTTATAAAATCTGCTATGTTTTTTGCAGATATTTTTGTTTTAGAACTTGAGTTTTTAGATTTTTGATATGCAGTATACAATATGTTATTAACTACTAATCTAGTATCATTATTAACATCTCCTGAGGAAGTAAGATTAAGATTAAATCTTTTATTTATTTCTTTGATGCCTTTTTGAGAAATTACTTTATTAACCATCATATAGATTAATATTGCAATACATGTTGAGTCTAATCCACCACTAAGAGATAGAGCAAAACCACTTAGCTTTGATTTTGATACGTAATCCAAAAGAGCTAGTGAAAATGCATCAATAAATTCTTCATAAATATTTATTGGTTTAATACTTAGTTTGGAGTATTTCTTTTCTGGATCAATATTAAAGAAAGAGAGAGAGTATTTCTCTAAAGAAAATCTTTTAGTTACGGATATTAGGCTTCCTTTTGAGGCTATTATGGTATCTCCTTCAAAAATAACTTTACCAGACTCGTTTCCAAGAAGATTTACAGAGATATACGTACAGTTAAATTTTTTAGAACTATTAATTATAAGATTTTTTCTAAATTCAAATTTTTTAAAGGCATAGTGACTAGCAATAGGGTTAAAAATTATTAAGTTTTTTTTTGTTGCAATATAATTAGCTGGTCTTTCAATATCCCACGCATCTCTACATATTTCAAATCCTAAAGTTAAACTCTTACTATACTCAACTTGAATTGTTCCAATTGGATAATTTTTACCTTTAAAATTAATTTGATCTTTTTTCCCAAATTTCCATGAACTAAACCATCTTTTCTCACTATGAAGGCCATCATTTGGGAGATTGCTTTTTATAAAAAATCCTAAAATTTTAGCATTTTTAATTATACAACAAGAGTTATATATTTTATTTTGAAATTGTAATGGATGTCCAACTATTACAGTTATTGATTTAGATAGATTTACAATTTTATTTAATAATTCATTTGATTTTTTGATAAACCAATCATTCAAAAATAAATCTTGACAACCATAACCAGTTATTGTTAATTCTGGGAAACAAATAATTTCAATTTGATTTTTAATAGATGCTTTAATACTCTTCTCAATATTTCTGAAATTATTTTCCCAATCAAGAGGAGTCTGATTTACGCTTGAGGTTGCTATTCTTATCGACATTTAAACTAGCTTAATTCTAAAATTTGACAAGCAACTCTTGAAGCATCTTTCTCAGCATTTTTTTTGCTTTTGCCGTAACCTACACAAATATCTTTACCATTTAATTTAAGAATTGATTTGAATTGAGAAATTTTAGTTGAAGTTGAAATTTTTTCAACAATAAAATCGATTTTCATTTTCTCTTTTTGAGCCCATTCTAATATTTTACTTTTAAAATTATGAGTTTGAGTTGTTAAATTATTTAGGTCAAAATATGGAATTAAAACATTTTTAATAACCTTTTTTTCACAAAATTCATAGCCTTTCTCTAGATAACAAGCTCCTATTATGGCCTCTAAAGCATCTCCAAAAATAGAATCATAAGGTTTTGATTTCATTCTATTAAAATTAATTAATTTTTTAAGTCCTATTTTTCTCCCTACATAATTAAGGGATTCTCTATTAACAATTTTAGACCTAATTTTTGTGAGAAAACCCTCATCTTTGAAAGGATAGAGTTTGAAAAGATATTTTGCAACGATAAGTCCTAATACAGCGTCTCCTAGAAACTCTAATCTTTCATTAGACTCATCAGATTTTATTGACTTATGAAGAAGGGCTAACTTAAATAATTCAGGTTTTTTAGTATTATATCCGAATATGAAATTTATGGCTTTAATTAACTCTCTATTTTCTTTATTTTGAAAAATAAACATAAATAAAAATTATCTCACACTTTTTTGAAAATCAGACAAGTATTATGCCCACCAAAGCCAAAAGTGTTATTCATAGCAATATTAACATTTCTTTCTTGATACCTATTTAAAGTTAAATTTAATTTTGAATTAATTTCATCATCAAATTTAGAATGGTTGATAGTTGGTGGTATTTTACCATTTTGAATTGATAAAATAGATGCTATTGATTCAATTGCTCCGGCCGCACCTAATAAATGACCAGTCATTGATTTTGTTGAACTTATATTAAGATTATATGAATGATCACCAAAAACATTTTCTATAGCTAAAACTTCACTTTTATCACCTAAAGGGGTAGAAGTGCCATGTACATTTATATATTCAATATCAAATTTACTAATATTAGCACTTTTAATAGCATTCTCCATCACTAATCTTGCTCCCTTACCTTCGGGATGAGGAGCAGTGATATGATAGGCATCACATGACATTCCAAATCCAATAACTTCAGCATATATTTTGGCGTTTCTTTTGATGGCATGTTCATAATCTTCTAAAATTAATGCTCCCCCTCCTTCACCAAGAACAAAGCCATCTCTATCTTTATCAAAAGGTCTAGAAGCTGTCTTTGGAGAGTCATTTCTCTCTGATAAAGCTTTTAAAGCATTAAAACCTCCTACGCCGGTAGCATTAACAGCTGATTCTGATCCACCTGTTATTATGATATCTGATGTTCCAGACATAATATAATTATATGAATCAATTATAGCATTAGATGCAGAAGCACATGCAGAAACAGTTGCAAAATTGGGACCTTTAAATCCATATTTAATAGCAATTAATCCAGGACATATATCTGGAATTAACTTAGGAATGAAAAAAGGATTAAATCTAGGGTTTTGATTATTCTCACTAAAAGAAATTAGTTCATTTTGAAAAGTTTCAATTCCTCCAACTCCGGAACCCCAAATTACTCCAATTCTTGAAAGATCCATTTTTTCAATATTCAATTCGGAATTAGATATTGCCTCATCAGCAGCAATCATTCCAAATTGAGCATATATATCCATTTTTCTTGATTCTTTTTTATCAAAGTAATCAAGTGGATCATATCCCTTTACTTCACAAGCAAATTTTGTCTTAAATAAGGTTGTGTCAAATGATTTAATAAAATCACTACCACTTACACCATCGAAGAGTGATTTTTCATACTCAGTAATATTATTACCAATAGGAGTAATAGACCCCAGGCCAGTAACAACAACTCTTCTTGAACCCATGTTTTAGGGAAAATCTATTTTACGTTTTCTTTTAGATATGCAATTGCATCTCCAACTGTCTGAATTTTTTCTGCATCTTCATCAGGAATTGAAACATTAAATTCTTTTTCAAATTCCATAATTAATTCAACCGTATCTAATGAGTCAGCTCCAAGATCATTAGTGAAACTAGCTGAATCAGTAATTTCTGATTCATCAATACCTAATTTATCAACAATGATTTCTTTAATTTTATTTTCTAAATTTTCCATAAAGATTTATTTTAAATATGATGCAAAAATAATTTTTTTTTTCGATTCTCAAACTATTAAATTACTATACTTTACCATTTAATAATTGAAAAATTTATCTAAAAATTTAATAATTGATACACATGAATATAGTCTAATAGGCTTAGTGTGTCCTTGTAAAGAATATAAATTAGGCTGGATTATTAATAATATTTTTGATACATCTCTAAAAAAACAAGAAAATGATTTAATTCCTTTGATAAATAATAAATCTGTTCAAGTATCATTTTTAAAATCAATTGAAAAGAAAAAATTTTTAAAATTGATTTCAAATAAGCTTCAAAATAAAACTGTTAATTCTCACCTAATTCCTTCTTTATCTCACTTTGATTATTTACTTCAGTTTTCAGTAGATTTTTTTGATTTTGATAATGTGGATATAATTAATAAATTAAAATCTCATAATCTTATTCAATTTGCTAATTTTGTGGATGTTAGAATAATTAAAGAAAAATATTTCCTATACGTATGAAACACCTTTTCAATAGAACTAAAATTATAGCAACAATTGGTCCTTCTTCCTCAGATTATGAAATTCTTAAAGAATTGATTTTGAAAGGAGTATCTGTAGTTCGACTAAATTTTTCTCATGGAAAACATGAGGATCACAAAATAGTTATTGAAAATATTAGAAAAATTAGAGAAGAATTAGAAATTCCAGTCACTATTCTTCAGGACCTTCAAGGTCCTAAAATAAGAGTTGGTAGACTTTCTAAAGATAGCATTGACTTGAATGATGGAGATATTTTTTACATTACATCAAAAGAAATAATTGGGAATAAAGATGAGATATCAATAGATAATAATGTAATAGACGATATTAAGGTAGATGAAAAGATATTGATTGATGATGGTAAAATTGAGTTAAAAGTTTTGGATAAAGAAGTAAACAAAATTAAAGTAGAGGTGAAAAGGGGAGGAAAATTATATCAGAGAAAAGGCGTTAATTTACCTGAGAGTGACATTAGACTTTCTTCGGTCACAAAAAAAGATATTGAGGATCTAGTTTTTGGTTTAGAAAATAATATTGATTGGGTTGCTTTATCTTTTGTTAGAAGTGAAAAAGATATTATTGATCTTAAAAATATTATTAAGAAAAATGGTTATAACACTAAAATAATTGCCAAAATAGAAAAGCCTCAAGCTATTAAAAATATTGATTCTATTATCGAAGAATCTGATGGTCTTATGGTTGCAAGGGGAGACTTAGGTGTTGAAATGCCTATGGAAACAGTTCCAATCATACAGAAGAAAATAGTTGAAAAATGTAATATAGCATGTAAACCAGTAATTATAGCTACTCAAATGTTAGAAAGTATGATAAATCAAAAAACTCCTACAAGAGCAGAATCTAATGATGTAGCTAATGCTGTTTTAGATGGTGCTGATGCTGTAATGCTTTCTGCTGAATCAGCAACGGGAAAATATCCAATTTTAGCTGTAGAGAGTATGAATAAAATTATTCACTCTGTGGAAAAAACTTCAAATGATATCTACTATAAGTTTGAGAAATTCAAAAAACTTAGAAATAAAGTGAGTGAAAGTTTGATTACTACTGCTTGTAGGCTTAGTAAACAAATTTCTGCTAAGGCGATTGTAACTATGACAAAAACTGGTTACTCAGGATTTAGGGTTTCTGGGAGTAGACCACGAGCTAGAATTTATGTCGTTAGTAATGATAAAAAGATTGCTCGTGAATTGAATTTAGTTTGGGGAATTACTTCTCTATATTATAACAAAGAAGAAAATATAGATTCTACAATTAATAATATTGAAAAACTTTTAACTGGAAATAATCATCTATCAAAGAATGATAAATATATAATTACCTCCTCTATGCCTAGTCATTGGAAAGGTCACACAAATATGATGAAAGTTAATATAGTTGGATTAAATTCTTAGAATTAGATTATCATATGCCAGCTCAATATTTTTTGGTAATTTTTTATTTATAATCTCATGTAATCCTAAATTATGAGATATATGTGTTAAGTATACTTTCTCTACATCAACTTTTTTTATAAGCTCAAGAGCTTCATCTAAATTTAAATGTGATAAATGTTCTTTAATTTGTAAACAATTAAGAACTAAAACTTTTGATTTATTAATTTTTTCAAGTTCTTTTTCACTAATAGTTTTTGCATCAGTAATATATGTGAAGTCTTTTATTCTATATCCAAAAATTTTTAATTTATAATGAAATATTTTTATTGGACTGACAATGACATCATCAAATGTAAATATTTCATCTATCTCATTTAATTTGATTTTTGGAAGGCCAGGATATTTATTTTCACTAAAAATATATGAGTAATCTTTTTTTAATTGACTAACTAATTCTTTATTGCCATATGCTGAAATTTCTTTATTTTGAATAAAATTGAAAGATCTTATCTCATCTATCCCTGATACATGATCTCTATGAGCATGAGTGTAAAGAATACAATCAATTTTATCTACATTATTTATTAGCGATTGTTGCCTTAAGTCTGGACCTGAATCTATTAATATATTTTTATTATTTATTTCTATTAATACAGATGACCTCAGCCTCTTATCTTTTAGTTCCTTACTTCTACATACGCTGCATTTGCATCCTATTACTGGTATTCCTTGGGATGTACCTGTCCCTAAAAATGTAATTTTCAATTATTTAAAATTTTTGTCAGTAGTGATTTATGATTATCATTAAAATTTTCAACAGTAAATTTTAAAGATTCAATTATTTCAATTAGAGCATTAATCTTTCCTTCTAAAGTAAAGTATTTATTAATTATAATGACTTTCTTATCTCTAATAATACAATATCCAGATTTGAAATTACCTTTTTCAAATCTTATAATATAGTCTTGCGATTCAAGAAGTAATTCTAATTTTTTTTGAAATTGTTTTGTTAATTTAAAGTCCATAATTTCTAATTGTTGAATATAAATAAAAAAAAGTTAATAGTTATAGTAGGCCCAACTGCTAGTGGTAAAACTTCATTAAGTATAAGTATCGCTCAAAAATTAAAGTGTTCTATTATATCTGCAGATTCTAGACAATTCTATAGGGAAATGAATATTGGAACTGCAAAACCTACTCCTGAGGAACTTTCTTTAGTCCCTCATTTTTTTATTAATAACCTTTCAGTTACTGACTCATATTCTGTTGGAAATTATGTAAAAGAAGTAAACTCATTTATGAAATCATATTTTGATACTAATGATAAACTAATAATTGTTGGAGGATCTGGATTATTTATTGATGGAATAACTAAAGGATTAGATAATTTTCCAAGTGTTCCTCTAAAAATTCGTAATAAATTAAATTTAGAATTTCAGAAAAAAGGACTTGATTACTTAACAGATATTTTAAGAGATGTAGATAGAGAATACTATTGTATTGTAGATTTAAAAAATCCGAGGAGGGTTATAAGAGCCCTAGAAATTTATTATTCTTCTAATAAACCTTTTTCGTATTATTTAAAAGGAAAATCCTCTTTCAGAAAAGATTATTCTTTGAAATTTATTGGATTAAATCCTGATAAAGATGAATTACATTCAAGAATTACCTCCAGAGTTGATGATATGATTAAAAAAGGGTTAGTTGATGAAGTAAAAAAATTATATAAGTTTAAGGACCTTTCCCCTCTTCAAAGTGTTGGTTATTCTGAATTATTTAAATATTTAGATAATGAGTTTTCTTTAGATGCTGCTACTGAATTAATTAAATTAAACACCAGGAAATATTCTAAAAAACAACTCACTTGGTTTAAAAAAAATGAGTATATAAAGTGGTATAAAAATCCTTACAATTTTTCTGAAATTTTAACTGAACTAGGTTTTTAATAATTGGAAATAATTTTTGATATTTGATAAAGATTATCATTTATATCTTTTTTATTATTAATTACTTCATTAAATGGGGTAAGAATTACTTTATTATTTATAATACCTACCATTTTTTTATTTTCTCCTTTAGTAATATTTTTTGTTGCATGATTCCCTAAAATTGTTCCAAGAATTCTATCAGAAGGAGTAGCAGTACCACCTCTTTGAATATGCCCTAAAATTGAATATCTCACGTTAGTTCCATTAATTTTATCACTAATTTGTTTTGAAATATATTCAACAGAACCAAGTTTGCACCCCTCTGCGTAAATGATTATTATTGATCTCTTATCTCTATTAACTTTTTTGATAGAATTAATTAGATCTGAAATATTTACTTTTTTTTCTGGCAGTAATATTATTTCTGCACCAGAAGCAACCCCTGACTCTAATGCCAAAAATCCAGATTCTCTGCCCATCACTTCAACAATAAATATTCTATCATGGGAAGATGCAGTGTCCCTAATTTTATCTATAGCACTAACTATTGTTTCCCTTGCGGTTGCAAATCCAATACTGTAGTCAGTTCCATATAAATCATTATCTATAGTACATGGTATTCCCAACACTGGAATGTTAAATTCCTCTGAAAAAATCCCAGCACCAGTAATAGATCCATCTCCACCTAAAATAATGAGACCATCAATATTTTTTGAAACTATATTGTCATAAGCTATTTTTCTCCCAGATTTTTCTCTAAAAAATTCTGATCTAGCTGTTTTTAGAATGGTTCCTCCTAAATGAATAGTGTTTCCAACACTTTCATTAGTTAGTAAATTAATATTATTATTAATTAGCCCATCGTATCCGTACTGAATGCCGTAAACATTTAAATTAAAAAAATTTGCTGTTCTAACAATAGATCTAACACAAGCATTCATTCCAGGAGCATCACCTCCAGATGTTAAGACTGCTATATTTTTCATGACTCTAAAATACTTAATAAACTTATTAAATGTATATTTAAGATTAGTAAATATGCTATTTTGAAAAAAATTTTGTTAATAACTTATTATTGGAATATAGAAGGGTCAGTTGGAGGACTTAGATGGAAAAATTTAATTGAGGAATTTATCAAATTGAATTATGATATAAGTATTTTAACTTTTGGTAATAAAAATAGATTTTATAAAGAGAATAGGATATCAATAATTGAAAGAAAAAATAGTAGTATCTCAAATTTAATTGCTTCTAAATTCTTAAATTCTTTTTCAAGTGGAGTTACAGATTCATCAGATTCATTTTTAGTTAAATTATTATCATGGATAAGATCAAATTTTTATTTTCCTGATGGAAGAGTTTCATTTTCAAAAAAAAATGAGGACTATGTAGTTGATTATATTACTAAAAATAATATAAATTATTTAATTACATCATCACCACCTCATAGTATTCATTTAATAGGAAGGAAAATAAAAAAAAGAACAGAAATTCAATGGATTTCAGATTTCAGAGATCCATATTTGAATTGGGATATTTTATTAAGAATGAAGCCTACATATTTATCTAAAAAAATTCATTCGTATTATCAAAATTTAATTTTAAAATGCTCTGATAAAATAGTAGTTACTAACTCACAACTTAAAAATGAATTTAAAAAAGTAGTAGATAATAATAAAATTTATCTTATTTATAATGGTTCAAATATTAAAGTTTTAGATACTAACATACATAAATTTAAATTTTCTTATTTTGGTCTTTTAAATTCTTTTAGGGACCCAAAAAACTTAATTGATATTCTTGACAATATGCTTAGAGATAATTTAAAATTTAGAAATCTCTTTCAATTTTCTATTTTTGGAAATATCCAAAAATCAACAGTAAATTATATATTGAGTAAAAAGTATTTAAGTAAAAAGACGGTTTTTAAATCATTTATTTCTGAGGATATTTTTGAGAAAGAGCTTAACTCCTCCTCACTACTTTTGTTGTTATTAAATAATTCTAAAAATCAAAATACAACCCCCTATAAAATCTTTGATTACTTAGTTTCGGAGAAACAAATTCTTACCCTTGGAGACTATGAATCTAAAGATGTAGATATGTTTTTAAAAAAGTTCAAAAGATTTGAGAGAATAGGGTATTCTCAAACAGATAAGATTTATAATACAATTAATTTTATTTTTAATTTATTTCTAGATCATGAATTAAATAATATTAAAATGGATTATAGTGAACTTAGGTATAAGTCAATCTCATCTCAGTATGAAAAAATATTAATTTCTAAATAATCGCAAAATTATATTATTAAATTTTTTGGATAATCTCAATTTATAAATAATTAGTATATAAAATCCCGAAATTACAGAAGTCTTTAAAATTATATCAAGAATATTATTCTTTATTCCAGGAATTAAATAAAAAATTATATACAAAACGATACCTATCAAAATTATTTTAAGAGTCGATACAGAAAACGGAGTGATTCCCATTTTAATTTTAATAAATAAATATTTAATAATATTATAAATTAAGATTGATATTAATGAGGCTAGGGCAGCACCCATCATTCCAAATTTTGGTATTAATAAAAGATTTAGAGCTATTACTAGTACAGCTAAAATAATTATTGTTGTTACAGTAAATCTGTAAAATTTTGAAATTGATATTAACTCAGAGCTATATCCAAACATCATAATTAATAATTTTGTAAGACCAACTATATAAACAACATTTTTTCCTTCTATAAAACTCGATGAATTTGGAATTAAGCTATAAATATTTTCAATATTTATAATAATAATTAAATAAAATAAAACACCAATGAGTGTCTGATGAAGACTGACTTCCTTGTAGTTATCTTCAATTTTTGTGAAATCATCATCTTTTATATTATCAGAAATTACAGGAAGAGAAATTTGAGATATTGCCCTTCTTGGAATTTCTATTATCATCCCAATATAAAATGCAGTTGTATAAATACCTGTCTGAGATAATCCTAGAAGAGTTGTTACCATTAAGATATCTACATTTAATACTATTATATTAGAAAAAGATCCTAAAAATGAATAGGAGTTATAGTTTAATATTCTTGATAGAGATGTTTTTATTTTATCAATTTTTATAGTGAAATATAACTTGTCTATACTATTAGAGTATATTAAAATAATTAAAAGACCTAAAGAATAAATTAATATTTGTAAATGAATTACTTCTTTAAAGTCAATAAAAGAATATGCTAAAAGAATTATTGAAAGTGAAGTTAGAATTCTATTTGATACACCATTTAAAACATTAGATAAAATAGTATTATATCTAGCTCTAAGATATGACTCAAATAACGCACTTAGACTCATTAAAAATAATATGTAATAAACAACATAAAAATATTCTATGAAAAGCTCAGATTTTTGAGAGAAAATAGATTCGATCTCTTCAAAAAAAATATATAAAAGGCTACCAACTAAAAGATATGCTCCAAAAATTAGAATGAGGTTTAAAGAAAAAAATTGATTTTTTTGGTTAAAATCTTTTTTAAATAAAGGATAAAATTTTACATAAGATGAGCTAACTCCAAATGTTGTAAGTGGAATTAAAATTGTTGAGGCGCTAATTATTTGTCTAAATAATCCTATTTGTTCAGTTGAAAGAAACTTAGGGAAAAGTATAATTGAATTAATAAAGCCTAATAAAACACCAAAATAAATAACAAGAGTCGACCAGAAACTTTGCTTTAAAATTTTATCCATTGATTTATTTTTTTAAACATCATTTTGTATCTGTAGGATCTTACAAACTTAGAAAAATTATTATTTACAAGTTTTTTTTCTTTATTTAATGATGAGGTTAAATAGCCAATAATTGATTGTGCAAAAGGAAAGATTGATTTATTTTGAATTGAAAATTTTATTGATCCAATTACACAAAGAAAAAAATCATAGCCAAGAATGTACATTACTCTTCCTTGCTTATAAAATTTTTTATTTTCGTATCTTTCTCCTGTTTTTCTGAGTTGTTTGCATCTTAAGCTTTTGTCAACATAAATTTTATAATCATTGAATCTAATTTTATACTCATCTAAAGTATCCCATCCTAAAGATTCTGATAAACCTTTAATTTTTTTAAAAATTTCTTTTCTATAAAGTTTAATACCCCCTCTAACATGATCTTCATTATATAAATTTTCAAGTTTCCAGCTTTTATTATTTGAAATCTCTAGTATTCCAGATGCTAACCCTATTTTATTATCATTTTTAAAAATTTCAACCATATATTCAAAATAGTTTTTAGGTAATATAATATCTCCATCGAATTTTCCAATTAAATCAAAATCAGAATTAGAATGCTTTAAACCAAAATTAAACGCCTCAATAATTTTTTTTCCTGGTGAAGCAATTGATTTAGAATCATTCTTTTTAATGAACTTTACATTCTTATTTAATTTTGAAATTTTTATTCCAATTTCAGAGGTGTTATCAGTTGATCCATCATCAACAATTATAATTTGACTTATTGGAAAAGTTTGATTAATAAATGATTGTAATGATTTCTCTATGTTTTTTTCTTCATTGAAGACTGGTATAATAATCAATATTTTCATTTTAAAAAAACCATAGTTTTATTGACATGCCAAAAATTATTATAGAAAGAATATACTTTAATGTATTATCAGACTTATCATATGACCACCTACTAGCAATCCATCCTCCAATAGCACTTCCTATTCCTAAATTAATTCCATAAATCCAATTAATTTTTTCTTCAGCTATAAAAACTAAAATAGCAGTAGTTGAGAAAATTAGTGCAACAAATACTTTTATACTATTTGAATGAGAAATTTTAATTTTATTTATTTTAGTTAAGACTACAAGCATCAAGAATCCAACACCTGCGTGAATAAATCCACCATATACTCCAATAAAAAAAAATAAGATTATAGATGCCCATTTATTTTTGATTTTTGAGCTTATTTCAGAAAGATTATTAGAATTGTAAAAAATTGAAACTAAAACTAATAGCATTATAATTGAAAGTAGTTTTTTAAATAATTCTTCAGGGAAATCTATTGCTATGTAAGCTCCAAAAATTGATCCAATTAAAGCAGAAAATGCCAAAAAAGATGAAAACTCAAAATTTGATATTCCTTTTGTCTTAAAACCATAAACTGCAAAAATATTTTGAAAAATTAACTGAACTCTATTAGTTCCATTTGCAATAGTTGGTGGAATTCCTAAAAAAATCATAATAGGCAAAGTGATTAAAGATCCACCTCCAGCAACAGTGTTTATAAGCCCTGATATTAATCCACTAGTAAATAAAATTATAATTTTATCAATTTCCATAAATTTTTATTTGACATGTATCTTCACATCCTAATAAAATTTCACTAGTATTTTTTTTTATTTGAGGATGTATAAAGTTATCATCAATATCTTTTAAAGGAAATAAAACAAATTTTCTTTTGTGAAGATGTTGATGAGGTATTTTAAGATTTTTTTCTCTGATTATAATGTCAGAATAATATAAAATATCAATATCTATTTCTCTCTGGTCCCACTTTTTACTATTTGATCTTCCAATCTCTAGTTCTATATTTTTGCATTCTCTCAAAAGTGATATTGGATCATGATATGTTTTTAATTTAATAACTTGATTTAAAAAATTATTTTGATTTTTTCGACCCCATGGTTCAGTTTCATAAATTTTTGAAATTTTTGAAATTTTACCAATTTTTAATTCTATCAGATCCTTTGCTTTGTTTAAAAATAGAATTTTATCTCCTTTATTGGAACCAATACTTAGAAAAACATTATCAATTTCCAATTTTCTGTTTGTCCCAAATTCTTTCATGGACATAGTAGATAATGATTTTTGTAAATATTTCAGCTAGAGCAACATATCCTCCAGTAAGGGCATTTCCAGTGAATATCCATGCCAAAATAAAGGTATCAAGAGTACCAATAGTTCTGTATGTCATAGCTTTATAAAAACTTCTTCTTTTTGAATGATGAAAATGATCACTTTGTTTATTCCATCCTATTCTCCATGCTCTTTCATGAAAAAAATATATAAATAATTTTGTGATAATTTCCATACCTCCAACCTTCAATCCTGTTATGAAATTACCTGAAAACAACCACGTAAGTAGAGAAGTATCTAAAGAGGCAATAATCCTCCAAGTGAGCGTTTTATAAAAGCTCCTTTGATATGTTTTTTTTATTGACATAAACCTAAATCAAAGCTCAATATCTGACTTTAAATTTAAATTTTCAATATAAAATGCAACTTTTTGAGCAAATCTTCCACCTAGAGCCCCGTCAACAACTCTGTGGTCATATGTATGAGAAAGAAAAAGTTTGTTTCTAATAGCAATTTCATCTCCCTTATCAGATTCAATTACAGAAGGGATTTTTCTTATACTTCCTATAGCAAGAATTCCAACTTGAGGCTGCAGAATAATAGGTGTTCCCATAACATTTCCAAAGGAGCCAACATTTGAAATGGTAAATGTCCCATTATCGAGGTCATCATGAGTTAATTTATTATTTCTTGCTTTAGAAATTAATTCATCAGATTTTATTATTGTTTCAAGAAGTGTTAATTTATTAGCATTTTTAAGAACTGGCACAATTAAATTATTGTCATCCAAAGCAACCGCAATTCCTATATTAATACTATTTTTTTTAATTATTTTATTATTCTGATATGATATATTCATCATAGGAAAATCTTCTAATGCTTTACTGACACATTTAATAAATATTGGATTGAATGTTAAGGAAATATCATATTTTTTTTTGAACGAATCTTTAATTTCTAATCTCTCTCTAAAAACTTTTGTTATGTCAGCTTCTACAAATGATGTAACATGTGGGGAAATTCTTTTTGATAAAACCATTCTCTCTGCAATAATTTTTCTAATTCTATCTGGTTCAATAATCTCTTCTCCTTCTCTAAGGACAACTTCTTCAAATACTTCTTCAATCTTTTCATTTTCAACAAAGTAATTTTTTTCTTCTAAAAACTTTAAAAGATCATACTTTGTTATTCTGTTATTCTCTCCTGTTCCATTAATTTTTTCTAGTTCTTTAAGTGATATATTTTCTCTGTTTGCAATATTTATTACGAGAGGTGAATAAAATTTATCTGATTTAATTTCATTTTTAATTTTTGATTTTTCACCAATTTCACCGACAACTTCATTAAAATTTTTCTCTATTTTTTCAATAAAGTTATTTTTTCCCACATGTTTATGAACAGATGTTTCAGAATCAATAACTGCAATAGGACTCCCAACTTTTACAACATCTCCTTCTTGAACTAAAATTTTTTCAATTTTGCCTGAGTAGGTTGAAGGTATTTCGGTATCTACTTTATCAGTTGCAACTTCTAATACAGACTCATCTTCTTTAACTGAATCTCCTTCTTTCTTTAACCATTTTAGGATAGTGCCTTCCATTATACTTTCTCCCATTTTGGGCATTACCATCTCAATTTTACTCATTAAAGCTAAATTTTAATATTTTATAATATAATTTTGATTTTGGCGTTCAAAGTTATTAATGAAAGTTACAAGTTACATATTTTTTTTCTTTTCTTTCTTTCTTTTCTCATGTGAGGATACCTGTGACTATTATAGAAGCTACACTATTAATCATCCTATTTATAGTTCTATGGAATCTTTAAGAGATTCTGTTGATTTTATAGATCCAATAGATATTGTTAATCCAGGAAAACTCAATTATAACAATGGGTACCTTTTTATAAGTGAAACTAAAAAAGGTGTTCATGTTATTGACAACAGGAATATTAATAATCCACTTAAAATTGGATTTTTAGTATTACCAGGTAATTATGATATAGCTACAAAAGGAAACTATTTATATGCAGATAGCTATATTGATTTAGTTGTTTTTGATATCTCTGATAAGAATAATATAAAAGAAGTGAATAGATTAAAAAATAATTTTGAAAATTATTATGTAAATAATGGGCTTTATGATCTTGAGAAAGGTATAATAGTTGGATATGATGATGAGATTAGAGAAGAAATAATTGAGAATCATAATTGTAATTTAGCATATGACTAATATGAAAAAATATTTAATTATATGTTTTCTGATATTTTTAGGTTGTGAATCATCTAATGATTCTATAAATCCAGGTTTTTCTACAGGAGGAGAATTTTCTTCTGATTCAAATATTGGAATAGGAGGATCAATGGCTCGATTTACCATAGTTGGTGACTTTTTATATACTGTTGATTCTTACTCTTTACAATCATATGATATAACTGATCAAGTAAATCCTGTATTTAGAGATAAAGTAGAATTAGGTTGGGGAATTGAGACAATATTTCCCTATGGAGATAATTTATTTATAGGTGCTCAAAATGGAATGCATATATATAGTCTCGAAACCAAAGAAACACCATCTTGGATTTCAACTTATCAACACGTAACAAGTTGTGATCCTGTAGTTGTTCAAGGAAATTACGCATTTGTTACTTTAAGAGGTGGCTCTGAATGTCAAGGTTTCAATAATCAACTAGATATTATAGATATAAATAATTTATCAAATCCTACTTTATTTAAAACCTATCCTATGATTAATCCTCATGGTTTGGGGGTTGATGGTAATTGTTTATTTATCACAGAGGGTGACTATGGATTGAAAATGTTTGATATCTCAAACCTTGATCAAATTCAACTTATCAAACATTTTAAAGATTTAAGTTCAGTTGATGTTATTCCTTTCATGGATGTATTAATGGTCATTGGTTCTGATGGTTTTCATCAGTATAATTATGATTGTGAATTGGGTGAAATTGAATATATAAGTACAATTCCAATTGTTAGTCTATAGAGAATGAAAGTTTTTTTTTTACTTTTTATAATTTTTTCACCACTATTTTTAAATGGACAATCTAAAGATTTAATAGTAGTTGATGGTATAAGATATAAAGGAAAATTAATAAATTATTCAAAGTTTGATATAAGAGATTCTGGTTCCGGAGAAGTATTTTTTTATGTTGATAAAATAGGAGATACTTTGAAAATTAGTTCCAACAGAAACTTAAAAATCAAGATTAATAGATTTAATGAATTCTATAAATTTGATAAAGAAACATGGAATAAAGTAGAATACTCAATAAACTTCGATAATAATTCTCTACCTAATTCTGGAATTTTTTTTTCAAAAGGATTTGTAAATGATAATTTATTCAATCTTGGAATTGGGTCTGGTATTTTTACTATTGATAGAATAAATTTTATCCCAATTTTCTTCTCTAATCATCTTGATTTTTATCCTAATAATAGAAACTCAATCTTTAAGCTATTCATAGAAAACAAAATTGGATATTCATTAGGATATGACTTAGGTTTTGAAGATTATATCAGTGCAAGTGGTGGGTTATTTTTTAACCCATCATTTGGAATTAAGAAATCAACAAGAAATAAACATATTTCATTGAAAATAGGGTACTTAGTCCAAAAATATAAATCTGAACATAATAATTTTTGGTGGGGATGGTGGGGTGCACCAGATATTTTTATTCCTGGTTCATTTAATATTTCAGATGATATTATTTCTAGAAATGGTTTTTTCAAGCAGATAAATATATCAGTTTCTCTTACATTTTGAAAGATTTACTATATGTTTTGAGTGAGCTTCTGTCTCAATAAATTCAGGATATTGATAGATGATAGTATAATATTAATATCTCTTCTTTCGGTAAGATTTAATTTTTTGCTAATTATATTTTTTTTATCTGAAAAGGCTATCCAAACTGTTCCAATTGGTTTTTCTTTTGATCCTCCGTCTGGTCCAGCTATTCCACTTGTTGCTAATCCTATATCAGTATTAAATATTTTTCTGATATTAGACGCCATCTCCTCAACAACCTCTTTAGAGACAGCTCCAAATTTTTCTATTTTTTCTTTCGAAACACCTAAATTTTCAATTTTAATTTTATTATTATATGCAACTATACTTCCTTTAAAATAACTTGAACATCCAGCGACAGAAGTAATTAAACTCGAAATATGACCTCCTGTACAGCTTTCTGCTATAGATATATTTTTTTTTTGATTTTGTAATAACTTTCCAATAACAACCTCAAGTTCATCAGAGTCATATCCGTATATATACTTATTTATTAATGGATAAAGTTTTTTTTCCTGTTTTAAAATATTTGATTTTATCTTTTTATAATCTTTTCCAACTCCTGTTAATCTTAACTTTACTGTTCCAATACTTGGTAAGTATGCTAATGATAAATTTTTATCTAATTTTTCTTCCCATTCTTTTATCATATCAGATAGCCAAGATTCACCTATTCCAACAGTCTTAATTACTCTATGGACTATTACAGGTAAATTAAATTTTTCTTTTAAAAAAACTACGCAACCCTCCTCAAATATACTCTTCATCTCAAATGGAACTCCAGGAAGAGAAATCAAAAAATTATTATTTTTTTCAAATACCATTCCAGGTGCTGTTCCATACTTATTATGAAGCACTTTGCAAGTATCTGGAATAAGTGCTTGGTCTTTATTTTTTTTTGTAAATTTTAATTTTCGTTTTTTAAAATAGGATTTGATGTGATTCAATGTTTTTATATCATATATAAGTTTTCCTTCATAGATATCATTTAAACAATTTTTAGTAATATCATCATTAGTAGGACCCAATCCACCTGTGAGTACAACAAGATCATACTCATTTATAGATAAAGAAATAGTTTTATAAATTATTTCGTAATTATCTCCAATTGTTTTTTGTTCAGACACATGAATTCCTAATTCAGTTAACTTTTCAGATAACCACTTTGAATTAGTATCTAAAATATGACCATAAAGTATTTCATCTCCAATAGTTATGATTTGACAAGATATTTTATATGATTTTTTTATATGTGACATAGTCAAAGTCAAATAAATGATTTTTATCTTTCTTATTGGTAATTCTACTAATTTCTAACCACTCTTCTTTTCTCCAGGCTGGGAAAAATGTATCTCCATCAATTTCAGACTTAATTTCTGTAATATAAAGTTTGTCAACATAGTCAAATCCTAATTTATAAATCTCACCACCGCCTATAATAAAAATTTCTTCATCATCGCTATCTCTTGAAATGCTGATTGCCTCTTCAATTGAATTAACAATAAATGCTCCATCATCTTTAAAACTTTTATTTCTAGTAACAACAATATTTTTTCTATTTGGCAGGGGTCTATATTTAAGTGGAATAGATTCCCAATTCTTTCGTCCCATAATTACTGAGTGTTCTTTTGTCATATTGCTAAAATAATTCATGTCATTAGGGAGATCCCAAGCTAACTTGTTATTTTTTCCAATTACATTATTACTTGATAGAGCTACTATTAGTGATATATTTTTCATAATTTATTTCCTCTTAAAAAGTCAGAAGCATCCATAATTTTTTTACCCTCAGCTTGTATTTTAATTATCTCTAGTGTTTCTCCAAAATTATTATTTAGGTATAATTTATTATTTAAACTAAATAAGTTGTTATGAGATTTTATATTTTCCAATGTTTTTTTTACAAGTATTATTTTATAAAATTTATTGTTATAATTAATATTTGCGCCAGGATATGGGCTAAGTCCTCTAACTAAATTTTCTATTTTTTCTGTATTTTGATCTAAATCAATTCTACAAATTTCTTTGTTTATTTTAGGAGCAAGTTTGTCATTACTACTCATTTTTTGTTTATAGCTAGTTACCTTTTGATTTAAAATCTTAGAAATTGTTTTGGAAAGCATTTTTGATCCTTGGATCATTAGCCTATCATGAAGCGTCCCTGCTGTGTCATTTTTATTTATTTTAATTTTTTTTCTGTCAATAATATCACCCTCATCAATTTTATCATTAATAAAAAAGGTAGTTATTCCAGTCTCTTTTTCACCATTAATTAAAACCCAGTTAATTGGAGCTGCTCCTCTATATTGAGGTAATAATGATGAGTGAAGATTAATACAACCCATTTCTGGAATTTCTATTAAAATCTTTGGGAGCATTCTAAAAGCAACTACAACAAAAAGATCCGGCTTTAATGACTTTATTTTTTTAATGAATATGGGATCTTTCAAATTTGGAGGTTGAAAAACAGGTATTTTATTTTCTATGGCAAAAGTTTTAATTGGTGAGAACATTACTTTTCTTCCTCTCCCTTTTTGTTTATCCAGTGAGGTAATTACAGCAATTACATTAAATTTATTAATTAATTCCTTTAGAGAGGGTACAGCAAAGTCTGGTGTACCCATGAAAATTATTGAGTTATTCAAAGTCATTATATAATAAATATTTTTTTCTCATTTTTTTATAAATATCAAGCTTCTCATTCCAAGATGATCTAATTTGTTCTTCTGATAATCCTAATTTTATTTGATCTTCAAATGTTTTATTTCCAATTATTCTATAAAAGTATGATCCAAAAAAATCACTACTATTTTCCTTTAACTCATTATAAAAATTTATTAGATAGCTGATATTTAATTTCTTTTCAATTTTTTCATATCTCAAGTCTATACCATAGCAAACCTCTCCCTCAAGCTTTGGTTTACTTTCAGCAGTAACACTTTTTGGAGTAAAATTAAATTCATTTTTTTTGTAGTTGGGATGACCAATTATTTGAAAAGGAAATTCAGTGCCTCTACCTATGCTCACAATAGTTTGTTCAAATAGACAGAGAGAAGGATATAGAAGTATTGATTGTTGATTAGGGAGATTAGGTGATGGTCTTATAGGAACATTATATTCTTTGGTGTGATCCCAATTCATAGAAGTAATAACTTCTAAATCTAAATTTTCACTATTATCAATCCATTTTTCACCAACAATCATTTTTGATAATTCTCCAACTGTAAGCCCATGAACAATTGGAATTTCATGCATTCCTATATAGGATTGAAATTCTTTTTCTAGAACTGGACCATCTACATATCCGCCATTTGGATTTGGTCTATCTAATACAATGAATTTTATTCCTAACTCTGCACAAATACTCATCATATTATGCATAGCACTTATGTAGGTATAAAATCTTGCTCCAACATCCTGAATATCAAAAATTACTATATCTAACCCTTCCATATTTTCTTTAGAAGGAATTCTATTCATTCCATACATAGAAATTATTGGTATTTTCAAATTATTAACTATTAATGTGTCCTGACTTACACTTTTTCCTCTTTCTATTATACCTGAAAATCCATGTTCAGGTGTAAAAATCTTTTTAACATTATGACCAAGAGATAATAAAGTATCTATTAGATGAACATCATTAATTTTGGATGTATGATTAACAAGAAGTCCAATTGATTTCCCTAATATTCTTTCATTGTAAATATCAATTCTTTCAGCTCCAACCTTTATCTGATTAATTTCAATGTTACTGAATATACCAATTGAAGAAAAGATAAGAGAAAATATTATATTCATTTATAAAATTATTTTCTAAAAATACGAGTTAATTAATAATCATTTGTGAAATTTATTTTAAAAATTAAAAATCATGATAAATAATCGAAGATATGTTTTAACCTTAAAAATGCTTGACTCTATTCTTCCATCAAATAGTACCATTTTTGATTTAGGTATTAAAAATCCTCTTTCAAGCTTAATGATTCAGAGAGGACATAAAGTCTATAATAACAATGGTGAAGATTTAGATGATAATTTTAATTTTGAGATTCCTAAAGATGTTGAGCTAGTTACTGGATTTGAGATTCTTGAGCATTTATTATCTCCTTATTCGCTCCTAAAAAATTTAAGTTCAGAAAAATTATTTGTTACTGTTCCTCTAAGATTATGGTATTCAAAATCTTACAGAAATCAAAATGATATAAGAGATTGTCATTTTCATGAATTTGAAGATTGGCAATTTGACTGGTTACTTCAAAAATCTGGTTGGAAAATAAAAAAAAGAGAGTATTGGACTAATCCCTCAAATAAAATTGGGTTTAGGTCAATTCTTCGTTTTTTTTCAAAAAGATATTATGCTGTCTACGCTGAAAGGAAATAATTAATATTATTGTATCCATGAAGATATTAGAGAGAATTAGTAAGGCTAGCAATGATAATAACTCAAAATTATCGTTATTAATAAAAAAAATAGCTTTAATTAGTATTTCAATTGGGATATTTTTTGTGTTGATATCTTCTTTTATTCTCAACGGATTTAAGGATGAAATCAAAAAAAAAATATTTAGCTTTTCAGGCCATTATGATTTATCGAGTTATTCCAATGGATTAAGCTTTAAAAATTCTCCACTTGATTTAACAAAGGGGTTATTTATTAATTATAAAAACATTGAAGATATTGAGTCAATACAACCATATGTTTTAAATTCTGCTTTAATTCAAGGAGAAAATACTACTATTGATGGAGTAATATTTAAAGGAATAGAAGAGAACTATATTGAAAATATTTATTCTCAAGTAGATGAATTTGAAAAAAATCTTCCATTTAGTTCATCAATAATTATAAGTTCAGCTATTTCTTCGAGACTTAATATTAATTTGAATGATACAGTAGTTGTTTTATTTCCTAATAATCCACCAGTTTTTAGAAAACTATATGTCAAAGGTATTTTTTCTACTGGTTTAGAAGAAATTGATAACTCTATAGTTTTTGGAGATATTAAATTATCTAGAAAAATTTATGGTTGGGATGAAAGCACTGCTTCAGGAATTCATATTCTAGCTTCAAATTATTCTGATCCATTATTACTAGAAAAAATTAAAAGTGAAACCTCATACGATGAATATGTAGAATCGACAGAATCAAAGTATATTCAAATTTTTGATTGGTTAAGATTATTAGACAAAAATGTAATTATTTTATTTATAATAATTGCTCTTGTTGCATGTTTTAATATGATTTCTACAGTGTTTATTATTATTATGGAAAGGACTAAATTTATTGGGGTTCTAAAGTCTTTCGGAACAAAAAAAAAAATTATTTACTCTATTTTTTTTAAGTCTGCTTTTATTACATCTATGAAAGGAATACTTCTTGGGAATACGTTCTCTTTAATATTCTATTTTATTCAGAAAAAATTTCAAATTTTTACCCTTGATAGAAAAAGCTATTATTTAGATTTCGTTCCTCTTCAGTTAGATATAGAAAGTATTTTCATTATAAACTTTCTACTTTTAACTATGATAATAATTTCAATTTATTTACCTATTATTTTCATAGATAAAGTAAAGATTATTAATTCTCTTAAATTTAATTAACGCTTAAATTTAGAAAATAGGCTTTTTATTTTCATTAAGAGAACACCAATAAAAGCTTCTCCTGGAATTTTTAAAGACATTTTTGATTCTCCAATTTCCCTATCTTTAAAAATAATAGGGACCTCTTTCAAGATGAATCCTAAAGAGCTGCCTATAAATTTTAATTGAATTTGAAATGCATAACCTCTAAAATAAATTTTATTTTTTAAAATACTATTTAAGGCATCAAATGTATAACCATTAAATCCTCCTGTTGAATCATTAACTTTCAAGCCGGTAATTAATTTCACATATAAATTGGCAAAATATGAAAGTAATAATCTTGATAGAGGCCAATTAATAACTGTAATTCCTTTAATATATCTCGAGCCAATTACTATATCACATTTATTATTTTTTAATTCATAAAATAAAAGCTCTATCTGATCTGGGTTGTGAGATCCATCACAATCTAGTTGAAATATATAATCATATTTTAATTCTAAACTTTTTTTGAACCCTTCAATGTAAGCTGTACCTAATCCATTTTTATTTTTTCTTTTAATTAGGTGAAGATTTAAGTTAAATTTTTTTTTATTGATAGCTTTTTGAACAAATTCTCCAGTTCCATCAGGAGAGTTGTCGTCAACTACTATGACATCGTGTCTTTGGTTAAGATTTTGAATTTTATATAGAGTTTGTTCAATATTCCCAATTTCATTATAGGTAGGAATAATTATTACGCTTTTGTACATTTTTTTAAAATAATAAACTTAATCTATTAATTATTATGAATATAAACCATTTAATTTAATTTTTGTACTATGATTGAAATACAAAGCCGTTTAAAAATTGAAATAAAAAATGCATTCCAAATATTATTTGATTATGCATGTGACTCTGAAAAAATTTCTATTGATGAAACTCCAAAAAATTATTCTGGTTTTTATACTCTTATTATTTTCCCACATTTAAAATATTTGAAACTTTCTCCTCAAGAAGTTGGTGAAAAAGTTGGTAATTTTTTAATAAAAGAAACTAATCTCGTTTCAGATTTTAATGTTGTTCAAGGTTTTTTAAATTTAGATTTATCAGAAAGTTACCTTTTATCTATTTTTAAAATAATCTCTGAAAAAAAGAACAAAAGCCAATTTAAGAGAAATGGTGAAGAGGTAATGGTAGAGTTTTCTTCTCCAAATACTAATAAGCCTCTTCATTTAGGTCATCTCAGAAATATTTTTTTAGGCGACTCTGTTTCAAGAATTTTAGAACATTCTGGATCAAAAGTTTACAGAGTTCAAATTATTAACGATAGAGGAATTCATATATGTAAATCAATGGTAGCATGGAAACATTATTCTAATAATAAAACCCCTAACTCTGAAAAAATTAAAGGAGACAAATTTGTTGGAGAATATTATGTGAAATTTGAGAAAGAAAATCAAATTCAAATTCAGTCACTTATAAAAAAGGGTTTCTCACAAGAAGATGCAAAAAAAAACACACCTTTAGTTAAAGAAGCTCAAGAATTATTGAAATTATGGGAGTCAAAAGATCCTTCAACCTTAAAGCTTTGGAAAGAAATGAATGATTGGGTATATGAAGGGTTTGCTTCAACTTATAATTCAATAGGTGTATCATTTGATAAAAATTATTTTGAGTCTGAGACGTATATTTTAGGAAAAAGAAATATTGACGAAGGATTGAAAAAAAATATTTTTTATAAAAAAGAGGATGGTTCAGTTTGGGTGGATCTAGTGGATGATGGATTAGATAATAAAATTTTAATGAGAAGTGATGGTACTTCAGTTTATATGACTCAAGATATAGGAACTGCTATCAAGAGGTTTGAAGACTTCCCAAATATTAAAAAACAAATTTATACCGTTGGAAATGAGCAAGATTATCATTTTAAAGTATTATTTAAGATTTTAGAAAAATTAGATTATTCCTGGGCAAAAGAATGTTATCATTTATCATATGGAATGATTGATTTACCTGATGGTAAAATGAAATCTAGAGAAGGTAAAGTTGTAGATGCTGATGATTTAATTTCTCATATGATTCATACAGCAAAAGATAGAACAGAAGAGCTTGGTAAAAATGATGAATTTGATTCTAAAAATAGTGATGAATTGTATAAGAAAATAGCTATTGGAGCATTGAAATATTATTTACTAAGAGTTGATCCTAAGAAAAAAATGTTATTTAATCCTGAGGAATCTATTGATTTTAATGGAAATACTGGCCCATTTATTCAATATACTTATGCAAGAATTAGATCAATTATTAAGAGGGCAGATACTCTTAATATTAAGTATGAATATGATGATTTTCAATCTATTCAAAATATTTCTGAAATAATTAAAAGAATAATTAACCACTTAAATTCTTTTACAAGTGTAATAAAACAAGCGTCAGTTAATTTTTCTCCTTCCATATTATGTCAATATGTATATGAATTATCAAAGCTTTATAATAGTTTTTATCAAGATGAAAAAATTATTAAAAAAGATAATGATGAAACAACTTCTTTTAAAATTGCGTTATCAGTTTCGACTTCTATAGTTATTAAAGATTCTTTAGAATTATTGGGTATAGAAGTTTTAGATAAGATGTAATGAAAATAATTCTAATATTAGTTCTTTTAGGTTTAACTGGAGGTTATTTTTTAAAAGAGAAAGTTTTTAATATTAAAGAAACTGCTCCTATATTAAATTCTCAGTCGAATGAGAAATTCTATCAACTTTCAGCTAAAGATATTGAAGGAAATATCATTAATTTTTCAAGGTATCAAGGAAAAAAATTATTAATTGTTAACGTTGCCTCAAAGTGTGGATATACTCCTCAGTACAAAGATCTGCAAGAGCTTCACAAGAAGTATAATGATAAAATAACTATTCTTGCCTTTCCTTCTAATAATTTTGGATTTCAAGAGCCAGGAACCAATGAACAGATAGAAGAATTCTGTGAGACAAACTTTGGAGTAGAGTTCCAATTATTTGAAAAGTCTGATGTTAGAGGTGAAAACGCTAATAATGTCTATAAATGGTTATCATCTATTAATGATAATGGATGGAATGATAAATCACCTAGATGGAATTTTTTTAAATATTTAATTGATGATTTTGGGAACTTGAAAGCAGTTTATTCCTCTAATGTTAACCCTTTAGATAAAGAGATAGTTGATTTTATTATAAATTAAAATCTGTACTCTCTTATTTTCTTCTTTTTAAATAAAATATTTCTTAGAGAAATTCCTGTTAAGTTTCCCATCCCTGATATTACTCCTGCAATAATTGATGTAATAATTATTAGTGAATTGGTTGATTCTATCGATAAAATTTCTATTATTTTAATACTTAAAATTGATTGACTCCCTAAATCTAAGTCAAGTAAAAGAAATATCCATGCCACACTTGTTCCAATAAAACTACTTAAAAAGTGAGATATTAGATTATCATCAAAAGATATTCCTAGAATAAAAGGTAATATAATAATTACCCACCATGGGAAAGACTCTACAATATAAAAGGCTGATAAACCTATTATTATAATTCTAAGAATAAAATTCATTACTTAAATGTTTTCTCAAAAATTGTTTTACTTCTATTATCATTAAAATTTTTATTAAAAAGTAGTTTTTTGTATTTTCCTTTACCCCAATTTTCTATCCCTTCAAAATAATTAGAATTACCTGGATTTCCAGATTGTCCTCCAGGATATACACCCCAAGCTTCAGTTTTTTTATCTCTATTTAATTTCACTATCATCCTCCAGGATGGTCCATGTCTCTCACTAGCTGCATTAATTATATTTCTGTCACCCCCTACATCAACATTAGGGAAGCTAAAGCTTTCTAAACCAAGAAGATGCTTTATTGTGGTGTTTTTAAATTCTTTCCATCTAATTATATCTTTATTCTTACTTTTTTTCCATGCATTTAAAGAATCAACTGTCTCTTTAAATGATAAAAGAATAATTTCATCAATTGATTCAATTTTATCAGTATTTAAGTTATCATAAAACTCAAGATCATCATAGTTATTAATTAAAGAGTATGTTGTATAAGAATCAGGCTTTCTATATGAATATTTCATAGTATCAAATTCATCCCATAACTTCTCTTGAATTTTGTTCCACCAAATGACAAAAGTAGAAGTGTTTGTGTCTTCTGGTTTTGCGAAATAATCCCAATTTTTAATTGAATTAAAGATTTTCTTCTCTTCCATTTTTAAATTTAATGTATCAGTTTTCTTTATAAGTAATGGCAAAGTTTCGAAAGCCTTATAACTAAAGTTATCATTTTGAACCTTTATAGCATCTTCAATATCAAATTTTTCAATTGACTCTATTCTCTCAATTAATCTTCTTCCTCTATACATTTCATAATTATCACTGAAGTAGTAGTAGGGGTATGTTTTGTCAGATGGATGTTGATTCGCTGAGCTTACAAATCCACTTGCTGGGTTTGATATTTTTAGGACATGCTCATAAGGAATAAATCCATTCCATTCATGTGAAGGATTTGAGCCATCTAACACAAACTTTCCTTGTTCTTGCCATTTAATTGGAAATTTTCCAGCAATTGTTAATCCTATATCTCCATATTTAGTTCCATAAGCAAAATTTTGAGCTGGACCATTAAAATACATAAGCGCATTCTCTATATCAAAAATATTTTTGGCTTGATTTAGTAATAAAAAGGTTTTGTATTCAACTGATTCATCATGAGCTACCCATCTCATAGAATAATTTACTTTTAATGAGTCTAGATAAAAATTACGATCATATGATACAGGTCCATAGTGAGTATAAATTACTGTATCATAAAAGGAATTTTGATTTTTAATTTTAATTTCTTCAATTATTTTTTCAGATTTTAACCATTTATCTCCGTACTTATATTCTGATCTTTTATTATCCTTAAATTCAATTTTATACCAATCAACTACATCTCTGGTAGCATTTGTTTCACCCCAAGCTACGTTATCATTGAAACCTATAATTACTCCAGGAGCTCCTGGAAGAGAAGCACCCATGGTATTGTAATTAGGGGAATTTAAATGAACTAGATACCAAATCGATGGAAGATTAAGTGAAAGATCTGGTTGACTGCCAAGAAGTACACTACCATCTTTAGTTTTATTAGGAGAAATAGCAAAATTATGACTTCCATTATCTTTATCTTGTTTAGAAAAAGTCTTATCTGGGAGTATATTATAATTTATTTTCTCAGGGACAATTAATTTATCTGTCTTAAAATTAAATTTTGTTCCAGAAGGAATTATTGGTTTAATTTTTCCATGATATTCAGGAAATAATAAATCATACTTCTCTTTACCAATAGTATTTAATAAATATGTATCTTCAATATCCATGTCTCTGCTAGATAGCATATCTGACATAGACTCCATCAAAATAAAAGTCTTAAGTATGGACCATTTTTGAGGTTTATAATTTAATAACTTATACTCAATAGGGTATGAAGAATAATTTAGTTGGCTAATATAATCATTAACCCCTCTAACATACGCTTCAAGAAGTTTATAAGTAGTTGAATCTTCAATAGATTTTTCTAAAGTTTTTTTAGCAGCATAAGTAATGCCTTTCCTTCTTTGTTCTCTATCTCTTTTAAGTGCTCTTTCTCCCAAAATTTCAGATAATTCTCCGGATGCTGCTTTAATTTGAAACTCCATCTGCCAAAGTCTATGAAAAGCAGTTAAGTACCCCTGAGAGTAAAATAAATCTTGGTCATTTCTTGAATAAATATGAGGAACTAACATACTATCGTATTGGATAATAACAGAATCTTTAATTCCAGTTAGTTTTATTTTATTAAAAATTTTTATTTGATCAGTTTCAGCATTTTTCCAAAATCCATTGTACGGATTCAAGAATTTTCCTAAAGGAGGAATATTAGAAAATTGAGTATTAAGTAGTATTACTGATGAAATAGTTATTAACAGAAAAAAAACAAATCCTATTCTATTTTTCATTTTTTATAGTGCGTTCGGAAGGACTCGAACCCTCAACCCTCAGAGCCGAAATCTGATGTTCTATCCAGTTGAACTACGAACGCTAAATTATTAACTTTTTAAAATTTCGTTTATTTTATCAGCTGCGTCCTGGAGAGTATTAGTTGAGAAAACTTCCAAACCTGATTCTCTAATTATTTTTGCTCCTTCTTCTGAGTTAGTTCCTTGTAATCTAACAACTATAGGAATACCAATTTCTCCAATATTTTTATAAGCTTGAACAACTCCATTTGCGACTCTATCACACCGAACAATTCCACCAAAAATATTGAGAAGGATTGCTTTAACATTTGGATCTTTAAGTATAATTCTAAATCCTGCCTCAACAGTTTCTGCACTTGCTGTACCACCAACATCTAGGAAATTTGCTGGTTCACCTCCAGATAATTTAATGATATCCATTGTTGCCATTGCTAAACCAGCACCATTAACCATACATCCAACATTACCATCTAGTTTTACATAGCTTAAGTTAGATTTGTTAGCTTCTATTTCGGATGGGTCTTCTTCAGTTAAATCTCTGAGAGATTCTATATCTTTTTGTCTGTACAAAGCGTTATCGTCAATATTAACTTTTGCATCAACAGCTAATATTTGATCGTCAGATGTTTTAAGAACAGGGTTTATCTCAAATAAAGAGGCATCAATCTTATCGTAAGCGTTATAAAGCGAGAAGATGAATTTTATCATCTCTTTGAAAGCATTTCCTGAAAGACCTAAGGCAAAAGCTATTTTTCTGACTTGAAATCCTTGAATACCAACAGCAGGATCAACCCATTCCTTTATTATTTTATGAGGTGTTTCTTCTGCAACTTTCTCAATTTCTACTCCTCCCTCAGTTGAAGCCATTATAACATTCTTGCCAGTTGCTCTATCAAGTAATATTCCTAAATAATATTCTTTTGGTTCGTTTTCTCCAGGGTAATAAACATCTTCAGCAACCAATATTTTATTAACTATCTTTCCTTCATCCCCAGTTTGATGTGTTACTAAAGTTCCTCCTAAAATTTTTGATGCTTTTTCTTTGACCTCATCAACTCCTTTCGCAATTACAACTCCATTGGAGTTTGTTTCTTTAATCTTTCCTTTTCCCCTTCCGCCAGCATGAATTTGAGCTTTTAAAACAAAGATATTTGAATCCTCTTTTTTAAGTTTTTTTGCAATTTCAAAAGCCTCTTCAGCAGTAGATGCTACTTGTCCATTTTGAATTTTAACTTGATAATTTTTTAATATTTCTTTTGCTTGGTATTCGTGAATATTCATTATGATACGAAGCTAAAACATATTAAATTATATATCAAATCTTATCTTATATTATATATCTTAATTTTATTATTACTTAGTTTTGTCATATGCTTATTGCAAAAGGAATTTCTAAAAATTTTGGTGACATAAATGTCTTAAATAATATATCTCTTACAGTTGAGAAGGGTAGTATTGTTTCAATTTTTGGTGGGTCAGGTGCTGGAAAATCATCTTTACTTTATATTCTTAGCACATTAGATAAACCAGATTCCGGTAAAGTTTTTATCAATAATAAAGACATTAGCACATTAAAGGGTGATGAATTGTCAGATTTTAGAAATTCTACAATTGGTTTTATTTTTCAATTTCATAACCTTCTTGAAGAATTTAATGTATTTGAGAATGTATGCTTACCAGGATATGTATCTAAAACCTCTAAAAATTTAATTGAGAAAAATGCAGAAAAGATATTGTTAGAACTTGGTTTGGGAGATAGATTCACTCATAAACCAAACCAATTATCTGGCGGGGAACAACAAAGAGTTGCTATAGCAAGATCATTAATTAATTCTCCTGACATAGTTTTTGCAGATGAACCCACAGGAAATTTAGACTCAAAAAATTCAAAAATTTTTATTGAATTAATAAAAAAAATGAATAAAAAAACTGGTCAAACTTTTATAATAGTTTCTCATAATAAAGATTTCTTATCAATTTCTGATAAGAGTTTTACTATAAAAAATGGAAAAATAAGTTGAACAGAGGAATTTATTTTATGTTTTTTGCTACAATTTTCTTCATGATGATGAAAATTTGTGTAAAAATGTTACCTCATATACCTCCTATGGAGGTTGTTTTTTTTAGATGTATTATTTCTTTTTTCATCACATTTGTCATCCTAAAAAGAAAAAAAATTAAGGTATTAGGAAAGAATAGATTTCTATTATCCTTAAGAGGAATTTTTGGAACAATTGGATTATATCTTTATTTCATTATAATTCAAGAAATTCCATTAGCTACTGCCTCTACTTTAATTTACTTAACTCCTTTATTTTCTTCCTTAATAGGTATCTTCTTTCTTCAAGAGAAAATGACATTTTTACAGTGGATACTACTTCTTATTGCTTTTTTTGGTATTTTATTGATCCAGGGGTTTGATGATAGAATTTCATTATACTATGTTTTAATTGGTGCAGGAGGTAGTTTATGTGCTGCTATTGCCTATAGCATAATACGCTATTTAAAACATGAAGAAAACTCTCTAGTTATAATGATATATTTTCCAATGATTGCTTTCCCTGTAGGAGGTTTTTTTAGTTATTTTAACTGGATTGCTCCCTCATATGAAGATTTATTCGTTTTGATTTCAATAGGAATACTTACTCAATTTGCTCAATATTTTATGACGAGAGCTTATCAGTCAACTGAAATATCAAAAGTTTCAATAGTTAGTTATGTGGAAATTTTATTTGTAATAGCAGTAGGAAGCATTTACTTTAATGAAAATTTTACAATTTTAGTGTATGTAGGTATGTTTCTCGTAACAGTAGGAGTTATTATTAATGTAATATTTTTTAAAAATGTTAAACAAAATATATAAAACAAGTTTTTCACTTCTTACAGATCTTTACCAATTAACTATGAGTTATGGATACTGGAAAAATAATCTTCATCTCAGAGAATCAAATTTTTCAGTATTTTTTAGAAATAATCCATTTAATTCAGGTTATGCTGTATGTTGTGGACTTGAGTTAATTATTGATTATTTAAAGAATTTAAGATTTACAGATTCAGATATTCAATACCTAAAAACCTTAAAATCTGATGATGGAAAGAAGATGTTTAATGAAAAATTTTTACAATTTTTACAATCCTTCAAATTTTCTTGTGACGTAGAAGCAATAGAGGAGGGAAGAGTCATTTTTTCAAATGAACCTATCATTAATATAAGAGGTCCAATTTATCAGTGTCAGATAGTTGAATCTGCTTTGATAAATATTTTTAATTTTAACACATTAATTGCTACAAAGGCTTCAAGAATGAGTATGAGCGCTAAAGGAGAAACAATTCTTGAGTTTGGTTTAAGAAGGGCCCAGGGAATAGATGGTTCTTTATCTGCAAGTAGAGCATCTTTTATTGGAGGTTCCTCTAAAACTTCAAATGTATTAGCTGGTAAATTATTTAATATTCCAGTTAGTGGAACCCATTCACATAGCTGGGTATTAGCGTTTGATAGTGAGATTGAATCTTTTAGAAAATATGCAGAAGCCATGCCCAATAATTGTGTTTTATTAGTAGATACTTTCAATACTTTACAAGGAATAGATAATGCTATTATTATTGGTAAAGAGCTTGAAAAAATTAATAAAAAACTAATAGGTGTAAGAATTGACTCAGGAGATTTAGCTTATTTAAGCAAGAAAGCAAGGGTTAAACTTGACAAAAGTGGGTTAGATTATGTGAAAATTATTGCAAGTAATGATCTTGATGAATTTTTAATTGAAAGTTTAAAGAGTCAAAAATCTAAAATCTCTGTCTGGGGAATTGGCACCAAACTTGTTACGGCATATGATAATCCTTCTCTAGGAGCAGTTTATAAGTTAACAGCAATGAGAAATTCAGATGGTGAATGGGAGAAAAAACTAAAACTTTCAGAACAAAAGATTAAAATAAATAATCCAGGCATTCATCAAGTTTTAAGATTTATAAAGAAAGATGTATATAGCGGTGATATGATAGTTGACGTCCAATCTAATTCAGATAACAATAAAATGATTGATCCTAATGATTCGACTAGATTTAAAACTTTTGATAAGAGATTTACATATGAAAAACTGCTAGTAAAAGTGTTTGATAAGGGTAGGCTTATTTACAAACAACCATCTCTAATTTCTATTAAAAATAAATTAAAGAAGGATTTAGAAATGCTTGATAATTCTCATAAAAGGTTAAATAATCCTCATTCATATGCCATAGGTTTAGAGGAAACTCTTTATAATCAGAAAAAACAAATGATTTTAAAACTAAGAAATTGAAAGCTCTTTTAATTATAGATGTTCAAAATGATTTCCTTCCAGGTGGAGCTTTGGAGGTTAGTGAAGGTGACCTCATAATAGAAAATATAAATGATATTATGGAGAATTATGATCTAGTTATAGCAACTAAAGATTGGCATCCAAAAAATCATATAAGTTTTGCCTCTAATCATAAAGAAAAAAATATTGGAGATATTATTAAAGTTAATGGAGTTAATCAAATTTTATGGCCTGATCATTGTGTGCAAAATACTTATGGATCTGCTTTCCCACAAACTTTAAATAAATCAAAAATTAATAAGGTGATTTTAAAGGGAACGGACAAAGATATTGATAGCTATAGTGGTTTTTTTGATAACGCAAGAGGTGCTTCAACTCATTTATCTGAATATCTAAAAAGTAAGAATATAGATAAGGTTGATTGTGTTGGTTTAGCCACTGAATACTGCGTAAAATTTTCTGCAATTGATTCATCAAAAGAAGGCTTCCACACTCGAGTAATACTTAAGTGCTGTAGAGGTATAAATGAATATAATATTGATAAATCTATTCAGGAAATGAGAGAAAATAATATAGTAATTATTTAGTCTTTTACTGAGCTTATATGTTCAATAAGTTCAACTACCTTAGAAGAATATCCCCATTCATTATCATACCAACTAACAAGTTTAACAAACTTACTGTTTAGCATTATGCCTGCGTCAGCATCAAAAATAGAAGTTCTTGAATCACCTAGAAAATCAGAGCTCACAACAGATTCATCTGTATACCCTAAAATTCCAGATAACTCATTTTCAGATGCTTTTTTCATAACATTACAAATTTCTTCGTAGCTAGTTTCTTTGCTTAAATTTACAGTTAAATCAACAACAGAGACATCAACTGTAGGTACTCTGAATGCCATTCCAGTTAATTTACCATTTAAGCTTGGAATAACTTTTCCGACGGCTTTTGCAGCTCCAGTTGAAGAAGGTATAATATTTGAAAATGCAGCTCTTCCCCCTCTCCAGTCTTTCATTGAAGGTCCATCAACGATTTTTTGAGAGGCAGTTGCTGCATGAACAGTTGTCATTAAGCCACTTTCTATTCCAAAATTATCATTTAACACTTTAGCCATGGGAGCTAGGCAGTTTGTTGTACAAGATGCATTTGAAACGAAGTCCATATCAGATGAATATGATAAGTGATTTACACCCATAACAAACATAGGAGTATCATCTTTTGATGGAGCAGACATAATAACTTTTTTGGCTCCAGATTGAATATGACCCTTGCTTGAATCTTTAGTTAGAAATAGGCCAGTAGATTCAACAATATAGTCTGCATTTATTTCATTCCACTTTAAGTTTGAAGGATCTCTTTCGCTAGTAACTCTGATTTTATTTCCATTGACAACTAAATCATTTCCGTCAACTAAAACATCACCATCAAATCTCCCATGAGTTGTGTCATATTTAAGCATATAGCTCATGTATTCTGGACTTATTAGGTCATTTATTCCAACAATATTAATATTAGGATTATTAACTGCTGCCCTAAATACAAGTCTTCCAATTCTTCCAAATCCATTTATAGCTATATTAATCTTACTCATAATTTATTCTTTATATTTCTGCAAAAATAAAAACCATTGTCATCAAATCAAATAAATATCTATTATCAAATTATTTTCTTTAAAACATTTATAATTTTTTGATCACTCCTTTATATTTGCATCCGAAATGGTCCCTTCGTCTAGGGGTTAGGACGCCAGGTTTTCATCCTGGAAACAGGGGTTCGATTCCCCTAGGGACTGCGAAATCAAAACCCATCATCTGATGGGTTTTTTCTTAAACTATAAATTAGTTTTTCCCTTCAGAATTTAGAATTCCATCTAATTTGATATGTGACATATAAGGTGTATTCTCTTTTATATTAATATATGTAAAGTGATCAAATGCGTTTGAGTCACCTTGTTTCTGGCTTCCACCTGTCGTCCCTAAGGTAATGTATGAATTCCCATTTATTGACTTGTGAGAGAAAGAATGTAAATGACCATTTATTACAGTATAATTTTTATCCTTTAAAATGTTTTCAATCTTTTTAAACTCACTATTTTCTTTCATCCATACGGGTTTATGCATAAGTAAATAAATCCATCTTATATTAGAATATTTATCTAATACTTCAGTAAAGTAATCTATTTGATCATCGCTAAATTCCCCGTATACTCTTTGGTCCATTTTAAAGTATTCTGTCTCTTCGTAATTACCTTCTACCTCTCCACTTAGAATTTTAAGTGCATTATCTCTAGCTAAATACATCTTCTGAAAAAAATCGTCATTGAAATCCTCAGAATCCATCATCAAAAACAAAACATTTTTATATATAAAATGATAGTATCTTCTCCCAAATTTATTTTTCCAAAAGTCTCTCATTACAGGGTTAGAGATATCATGATTTCCTGGTAGATAGAAAAAAGGCATTTGAAGCTGAGATGCTCTTAAATCAAAACTTTCCCATTCTTGTAAAAGAATAGAGTCATTTTCAGTTCCACCATCTATTAAATCACCTACACTTAGAACAAAATCAGGAACAAGCAAATTTATTTTATTAACGGCATCACTAAACACACCTTCTCTCTCTCCGCCATTCAAATCTGAAATTATAGCAAATGTGAAGTCTAAGTCATTTTTTATATAATTTATTTCTTTCGTCCATGGTTTTTTGGGTGTTGATATATCGTGGACAAAGGCTTTTTCTTGGCTGCATGAGAAGAAAAGAGGAAAAAGAATAAATAGTAATCGTTTCATAGCTTGAAACTACTGAGAAATAACTTTAAAAAAAATTAAAATAATTTTTAGTTTTTTTAAAAAAAAGAGAGTTACTTCGAAAGTTATTTATGAAAATTGAACAAAAGAATACTCTTATCTTTTTTTTACATTCACTTTCCTTTATGGATAATTAAGGATAGTGCCTGGTTTTTTGGTTTAAATTATGAAGCTTATACCTTTTTAAAGTATATATCATTATCATTTGCTATAATAACAATTTTAATTTCAATTCTACTTATTTATAATTCTGAGAGTAAGCTCTCTCGATATGAAAATATTATATTAACAGTCTGGCTCGCTGCTAACTCATCTTGGATGTTAAGTGAAATGTTTTCAGTAAATCATGCCCATACCTTTGCGTTTGGGTTTTTTATTATTGGATTACTTCTCATCCCATTTTATTTGTATACAGCGTATTATTCTAAAAATCTAAAAATCTAAAATGTCTTTAAATTTTGGAGATTTACCAGAAAATTTTTCAGATAAGATAAATTCAAAAATTTATCTTCTCAAAGTACCTTATGACAAAACTACATCTTGGATTAGTGGTACATCTAAGGGACCAAGTGCATTTATTGAGGCTTCAGCTAATATGGAGCTCTTTGATATAGAGACCTCCACTGAAGTATATAAGAAAGGTGTCTATGTTGAGAACTTAGATGTTGAGAAGTTATCTCCTTCTGATATGACAGATGCTGTGTATAAGAAAGTAAATGATTTTCTTGAGAAGGATAAGTTTTTAACTCTTTTTGGTGGTGAGCACTCAATTTCTATTGGTTCTATTCGTGCCTTCTCAGAAAAATATAAAAATCTAAGTGTTCTTCAACTAGATGCTCACTCTGACCTCAGGAAAGAGTATGGTGGAACAAAATACAGCCATGCGTGTGCTATGTACGAGGCAAGCATCAACACAAATCTGGTTCAGGTTGGCATTAGGTCAATGGATATTTCTGAGAGAGGGATAAATGATGAAAATATTTTCTTTGCTGAGGATATGTATAAAGATAATTCATGGGTGAATAAATCTTTGGATAAGCTTACAGATGATGTATACATAAGTTTAGATGTTGATGTCCTTGATCCATCTATTATGCCATCCACCGGAACCCCTGAGCCTGGTGGTATGCTTTGGTATGAGATAATTAACTACTTAAGATTAGTATTTGAGAGAAAAAATGTTGTAGGTTTTGATATTGTTGAGCTCTCACCGAATTCTTCTAATAAAAGCCCAGACTTTTTATGCTCTAAGCTCTACTATAAGATGATAACTTATAAATTTTTATAAATGGATAGACACATTTCAAATTTCTTAGAAAAGTATTTTTTACATTTTAATTCTGCGTCTCTTGTTGATGCCGCAAAATCTTATAAGGATCAACTTAAAAAAGGGAATAAGATGCTTGTCTCTTTAGCTGGTGCTATGAGCACTTCTGAAATAGGTAAGATATTCTCAGAGATGATTAGAAAAGATAAAGTACACATAATCTCTTGTACTGGTGCGAATCTTGAGGAAGATATAATGAATCTTGTAGCTCATACTCACTACAGGAGAATACCTAATTATAGAGACCTCAGTCCTGAGCAAGAGAAAGAGCTTTTAGATGAGGGGCTTAACAGAGTTACAGATACCTGTATTCCGGAAGAGGAAGCATTTAGAAAATTAGAGAAAGTTTTTCTAGATGAGTGGATGAAAGCATCTGAGCAGAAGAAAAGATATTTTCCTCATGAATACTTCTATAAAGTTCTTTTAGAGGGAAAACTTCAAAAATATTATGAAATTGATCCAAAAAATTCGTGGGTTCTAACTGCAGCTCAAAATAATATTCCACTTATTGTGCCTGGTTGGGAAGATAGTACACTTGGAAATATTTTTGCTAGCCATGTTATTAGAGGAAATGTTGATAAAAATATTATGAAGAGTGGTATTGAGTATATGGTAGATCTCTCAACCTGGTATAAAGTAAATTCTAATAAAGGGGTAGGGTTTTTCCAGGTTGGTGGAGGTATAGCAGGGGATTTTCCAATATGTGTTGTTCCTATGCTCTCCCAAGATTTAGAAATTACTGATATTCCATCCTGGTCATATTTCTGTCAGATTAGTGATTCAACTACAAGTTATGGTTCGTACTCAGGTGCTGTCCCTAACGAGAAAATTACTTGGGGAAAACTTGATGTAGATACCCCAAAATTTATAATTGAGAGTGATGCAACAATAGTCGCTCCATTAGTTTTTGCTTATATTCTCGATATGTAAAAACTTCAAATTATGTATCTAAATTATAAATTATTCGTAAGAATGAATATGAAAAATAAACCATTATGTCAATGTGGAAACACTCAGAATCCTAATGGGTTCTGTGATGGTTCCCACGCAAATAATAAATTATAGCAATGAAATATATATTAATTCTAATTATGATTTTGTTTACTGAAAATTCATTTTCTAATGAGAGATCAGTAAATACTAAAGAGAGTTTTATAAAGTGGACTGGTAAAGAGTTAACTACTAAGACTCATTATGGAAAATTAAGTATTGCATCTGGAAATATTTCTATTGAGAATGATCAAATCTCAGGAGAGGTTGTTGTAGATATGGAGTCTCTACTTGTTGAGGATTTACAGGGAGAGTGGGCTGATAAGTTAGTAGGGCATCTTAGATCTGATGATTTTTTCTCTGTTGATAAGTTTAGTACTTCAACCCTCAAAGCAACTGGATCTAAGAAGACTTCAGATAATACGTACCAGGTTGATGGTGTACTTACTATTAAAGGAATATCTCATCCCATCTCATTTGAAGCTGATGTTAATGGTGATTTATTAACTTCTAGTCTGACCTTTGATAGATCACTTTATGATGTCAGATTTAGATCAGGATCATTTTTTGAAAATCTTGGTGATAAATTAATTTTAGATGATATCGAGCTCGAGGTGACTCTGAAGCTAAATTAATTTAAGGAGGAACTCTCAAGGAAAAAAGCTTTGTCCTCTGATATTTTTTTAAAGAATTTATGATCAGAGCTTTTTTTTATTCTTAGCTTCAGAAAATATTTTTCATAGCTAATTGTGTAATGGTTATTGTCTACTTTAAATAATGTGAGTTTGTAGAATGAGATAGCTAACCCATAAGTAGATTGTTTAGATTTAAAGTAAATAATTATGCCTTTCTCTCTTAATTCAATATTACACTCATTCAAATCATTAGAGACGTTTAGTAAAGAGTAAATATCATTATCAGATCTTTTAATTAATATTCTTGCTGATCCAACTCCTCCTTTTTTAATTTTATTGAGAAAAGAGTATTCCTTCCCAATTAGATTTGTAATTTCTTTTTCAATCTCTATATTTTTATAGGTTAGGTCTCTTAACATAGGAAATGAAACGTTTTAATTCAAACAAAGATTTAAAAAACTTTTTAGATGAGATGTATTTGAAGTACAACACGAAATCATTTATTGAGAAAGATCCTATACAAATCCCTCATAAATTTAATTTAAGAGAAGATATCGAGATCTCAGCATTTCTAACATCT
>JAYPVV010000002.1:0-209982 GCA_038134805.1 Marinoscillum sp.
TTATTCTCACTCAAAATATCATATAAAATTTTCTTCATCTCTAGATGACAGTGTTCGAGTTACTTACTGGTCAGAGGATACAAACATTTTATTTTCAAATTACAGTTATGGGTTAACTCACAATATAGTACTGCCCTTCCTTATGAGTGGAACGAAGTACTCGTTTAAGATTATTTCAAAAAATAGTTCTTCTAAACTTTATACATTTACTACAAGAGAATTACCTGATTCTTTTCCCTCACTTTTCTTAGAAAAGGATTCTACCTTTTCTTTTGATGGTTACTTGTTTTTTAAGACTCAGACAGATCCCGGGGTTCACTTCATGTTAGATGATAAAGGAAATATTATATGGTATTCAATAGCTGACTCTGTGTTATCTAGGCCATTTAACTTAGCATCTAAACAATCATTTTTATCACTTTCGGAAAAGAATGTTTTTCATGAAATTTCTTTTTATGGTGATACAATATCAACTATAAATACTGGAGATAATTTAATTCATCATGACTTACTTAAAAAAGATTCGTTGTATGTAACTCTTACTTATCAATATCTGAATAAGGATATTTTAAAGAAAAATAAGATCTTAGATTCACTTGCGGGTGATGGTATTGTTGTATTTAATAATATGGGAGAAGAAATATGGGAATGGAATATTTTTGATCATGTAGATCCTTTTTCAGAAAATTATGTTTTAAGAGAAGATTGGAGTCATGCAAATGCAATTTCTATAGACAGAGATGGTCATTTCCTAATATCATTTAGGAATTTTGATCAAATTTGGAAAATTCACTCTAACTCTGGAGAAATTATCTGGAGGCTAGGGCTTAATGGTGATTTTGATTTAAATAAGGAAAATATTTTTTATCAACAACATGCGATTCATAATGTTGATGATGATAAACTTCTACTTTTTGATAATGGATCAGCAGATTTTAGAAAAAGCTCTCGAGCTCTACTTTTTACTTTAGATAGTGTTCAAAATAATTTATTTCTTCATCAAAGTATTTTTCTTCCGGATGATCTCTTTACTTTTAAACAAGGGAGTGTATATCAATTTAATGATAATAAGTACTTATTTTCTTCCTCAACAAATAATAAAACCTTAATTACTGATAGGTTTGGGAAAATATTATGGAACTTAGCGTCAGATGAGTCTTTTTATCGAGTATATTATGTAGATAAATAACTAATCTATTGATTTAATTTGTCCTAAACTAAACAAGTTAATGAGTTACTTAAAATTATTTTTAATATTTCTGAAAACAGGTGCCATTTCTTTTGGAGGATATATGATGTTAATATCTATGATTCAGAGAGAGTTTTCAGAACGAAAAAGTATTTTAACTAAGAAGAAAATTTTGGATGTTATAACTATGGCTAGTTTTCTTCCAGGTCCGATGGCAATTAATGTTGCCTCATATATTGGATTTGCTATAAAAGGTTGGAGAGGTGCAGTCGTATCATTTGTTGGTGTTCTTCTTCCCTCCTTTATTATTATGCTCATTTTTTCTCATCTTTATTTAAACTCAAAAAATATACCTGGATTTTCTTCTTTTTTTGATGGAATACTCCCGGTTGTTTCAGCAGTTATTTTTTCTGTAGGATACTCTTTTTTCAGGGAATCAAAAGATAAAAGATTTACTTTCTTACTTGTTGTCTTAAGTTTTGCGTTAACATCTCTAATAAATGGGTACTTAGCAATTATAATACCTCTTTTGATCAGTGGAGGAATAAATCTGATTTATAATGAAGATAAAATAAAAAAAATAACTAATCCTAAGAAGGCATTTTTGAGAATAAAAGGAATAATAATTGCCTCGACCATACTTTTTATTCTACTGATTTTTTTAAATAATGCGCCAATAAACACTCCTAATTTCAATTTATCTAAAGTTTTTGCTAATATATCTTTAACTCTCTTTGGCGGTGGATATGTTTTTATTCCCTATCTGGATAAAATTGTTGTTGAGCAGATTGGGTGGTTAACAAAAAGAGAGTTTATAGACTCAATAGCAATGGGTCAAATCACGCCTGGTCCAATATTAATTACAGCAACTTTTATTGGATATAAGATAAATGGAATTTCTGGGGCTTTTTTTTCTACTATTTCAATTTTCTTGCCTTCATCAGTTGTTATAATATTTTTTTCTAGAGTATATTATTTTATTAAAAAGAATAATACAATCAAGTTGATAATTAATGGGTTTAAGAAAGGTATTATTGGTCTTATCTGTTACTCTGGTTATATTATAATGTTTAAACAATTAGAATCATATAACCTCATTAGTATTTTTGTTTGTGTTTTTTCATTTATAATTCTTAATAAAACAAAAATTCATCCATTGTTTTTAATTTTTATTTTTGGTATTCTAGGGTTTTATTTTGAATTTTAAATTATGCAGTTTTTTCAGCTGATTGGTACTCAAAGATCAGGATCAAATTTATTTAGACTTATGTTAAATGAACTTGATGACTTCTTTGCACCCCATTCTCCGCATCTTTTATCTACGTTTTTTCCTATAATTGACTCTTATAAGAATTTAAATAATGATGAAAATTTTAGAGTATTAGTAGACGACATGCTCAGATGGGTTAAATTTAATCCTGTTAAATGGAGTAAAATTCCTTCCTATCAAAAAATAAATGAAACAATAGATTATAGAAATATTTTTCAGATTTTTAAATCAATTTATACTTTTGATAATCCTAAGTTTTGGAGTTGCAAAAGCCTTCAAAATTTTGTTTTTTATGATAATGTTGACTTTAAAAAACTTAATCCTATATATATATATATATACAGAGATGGTAGAGACGTGGCATGCTCCTTTAAAAATGCTGCTATTGGTGAAAAGCATATATACAATATAGCACAACAGTGGAAATCAGATCAAACTAAATGCCTAGAAATTCAAAATAAAGTAGATCCATATTTCTTTTTTAAGGTGAAATATGAAGATCTTCTGAGTAAGCCTACTTCTGTTTTAAAAGATTTTTGTAAAAAATATGGAATTATTTTTAATGAAAATTTTTTAAACTTTTATAAATCGAATGAGTCAAAAAAGACCTCAGTTTCAGGGAAATTATGGGAAAATTTATCAAGACCACTTATAACCAATAATTCTGGAAAGTATAGGAATCAGTTATCTGAAAATGAAATTTTAATTTTTGAATCAATTAATCATGAATTATTAATTGACCTAGGTTATTCTTTAGAGAATGAATCCCATAAATTGATTAAATCATTCAGCTTAAGAGAAGTAGATACCTTTAATTCAGTTAATGACATGCTTAAAAAAAAGGCAAAATTTCAGTTAAATAAGGTAGAAAATAATCTGCTTTTAAAACAGAGAAAGATACTCATCAAATAAATTCTTTTAAGTTAAAGTATTTACCATCTGACTCTAGATAAAAAGAGTTATTGATCCATTCGCCGCAATTAAAATAAGTTGATTTATCAGAAATTTTTTCTTCATTAATATGGTGACTATGACCAAAGATATAAGCATCATGAAATATTTTATTATTAAGCTGAATACAATAATCTTGTATTCTTTTATCATTATTTTTTGCTTTTTCTTCAATAATCATTTTCTTTTTTGTCCCTGATAAAAATCTACCAAGAGGTATTCCTAAGTCTGGATGTATCCACCTATATAAGAATTGGCAAAGTTTATTTTTGAAAATTTTTTTTATGAATTTAAAGCCTATATCACCTTTGCCTAAGCCATCTCCATGACCAACGAATATTTTTTTCTCATCAAGAGAAAATGTTGTTGGGTTGTCATAAACAGAAATACCAAGGTTCTTGAAGTAATTTATGACCCATAAGTCATGATTTCCAATGAAATAATGGAAATTTATACCTTTCTCAATCATCATTGAGATAGTTAATAAAAATTTTAGGTTTTCTTTCGGTATAACATATTTATATTCAAACCAGAAATCAAAAAGATCACCCATAAGAAATACTTCTTGGGCATCTTTTTCAATTGCATGAAGCCAATTAATTATTTTTTTTTCTCTTTTATCAGATGATGGCTTATTTGGTCTGCCTAAATGAAAATCTCCTGCAAAATATGCCTTTTTATTTTTCTTCAGTCGAAGATTTTTCATTATCAGAGCTATTTATTTCACTAACTTCCTTTTCTTCAGGTTTCACTTCTGAATCAAATGGTCTTTTTCCGATTAATTTTTCAAGATCATTTTGGAATAAAATTTCTTTTTCTAAAAGCTTATTAGCTATTTTTTCAAGTTGTTCTCTTTTAGTAATTAATAATTTTTTAGTTCTTTCATATGCACTATCAACAATTCTTTTCACTTCTGAATCAATTTTTTCAGCAGTTGAATCCGAGTAAGGTTTAGTGAAATTATAATCAGATTGTTTTGAGTCATAAAAAGAAATATTTCCAATATTTTTATTCATGCCATAAACTGAAACTATACTATAAGCCATTTTAGTTATTCTCTCTAAATCACTTAAAGCTCCAGTAGAAATTTTCCCAAATACAATATCTTCTGCTGCCCTACCACCCAAGGCCATACACATCTCATCAAGGAGTTGATCAGTTTGGTATAAATATTGTTCTTTAGGGAGGTACTGAGCATATCCAAGAGCAGCTATACCTCTTGGGACAATACTTACTTTCACAAGTGGATCTGCGTGCTCTAAGAACCAGCCAGCGACCGCATGACCAGCTTCATGATAAGCAACAATTTTCTTCTCGTTTGGAGATATAATTTTATTTTTTTTCTCTAGTCCACCAATAACCCTATCAATTGCATCTTGAAAGTCTGACATTTCTATTGATTCTTTATTTTTTCTAGCGGCAATTAATGCAGCCTCATTACAGACATTAGCTATCTCAGCACCAGCGAAACCAGGAGTTTGAGCTGATAAGTTGCTAATATTTACATCTTTACTAAGCTTTAAAGGTCTAACATGAACTTTAAAAATTTCTTCTCTTCCCTTGATATCAGGCTTATCAATAGATATCTGTCTGTCAAATCTTCCTGGTCGAAGTAGTGCTGAATCAAGGACGTCTGGTCTATTAGTTGCAGCTAAAATAATCACTCCTGAGTCAGTAGAAAATCCATCCATTTCAACTAGTAGTGAGTTGAGAGTATTTTCTCTTTCATCATTAGACCCAGGTATTTGCCCTCTACCTCTACTCCTTCCTATTGCATCAATCTCATCAATAAATACTATACACGGTGCTTTTTCTTTTGCTTTCTTAAATAAGTCTCTAACTCTGGCCGCACCAACTCCAACAAACATCTCTACAAAGTCAGACCCAGATAATGAGAAAAAAGGGACATTAGCTTCACCTGCTACAGCCTTAGCTAGTAAGGTTTTCCCAGTACCAGGAGAGCCAACAAGAAGTGCTCCTTTAGGTATTTTCCCACCTAATTTTGTGAATTTTAGAGGATTCTTTAAAAAATCAACTATTTCTTTTACTTCCTCTTTAGCTTCTTCTAAACCAGCAACATCTTTAAATGTCAATTTAACTTTACTTTCTTTGTCAAATAATGAAGCTTTTGATTTTCCTATATTAAAAATTTGACCCCCAGGTCCACCACCTGTTGACATTCTTCTCATTAAAAACCAGAAAGCAAATAGAATTAAAATTGTAAACCCCCAAGTCTGGAGGAATGAGTAAATATCTGTTCTACTTTCAGTTAGATACTCTATTTCATTAGTATTTCCCTTACCTAGTGACTCAATCAAATCATCATATCTACTCTCAAATGATTCTATTGATGATACTTCAAGACGGTAATGAGGTCCGTACACATTACTAACGAGGTTAGAAGATTCTAATTCATCCTTGTAAGAAGAATTTAATAGTGCTTCTTCTTTAAGAGTTATTTCAATTATTTCTTGGTTCTTAATTACAATAATTTTAGAGATATCATGGCTCTTAACCATTTTCTGAAATCTATTGTAGTCAATTGTAATTGGTTTACTTGAAAAAAAACCAAATGAGAGATATATAAAAATAGAAATAAGAAAAACAATCCAAATTTGATTATTAAAATTATTGTTATTTATAAGTTTCTTGTTAGAATTGTTTTTCATTTTTTTATATTAAAATTTTTAATTATTCCATCTCCCCAAAGCTTTTCTAAATTATAATGGTTTCTTAATGTGTCATTAAATATGTGAGCAACAACATTAACAAAGTCAAGTATTATCCATTCTCTGTTTTCCATTCCCTCTTTTTTCCATGGTCTTTGTCTAAACTTTTTATAAAGATTTTCTTGAATTCCATCGGATATAGAATCGATATGTATATTTGAAGTTCCCGTAGCTAAAACGAAATAATCAGTCACAGAGTTCTTAATTTTTTTTAAGTTAATTATTTTAATGTTTTCAGCTTTTTTATCATCCATACACTCAGCAATGCACTTGCTAAGTATTTCTGAATTTATTTTTTGATTTATTTTCAATATATATTGCTAAAAATTTATAAAGTAATGAGCAAAAAGATTGCCAATAATTTATTTGAAGACAAAACTAATGTTTATGTGTCAGAATGTCGTTCAACTAACGATCTTTTAGCTTATTTAGTGAAAAAAAAAATATTGAGTGAAGGCTCTATAGTACTTACAGATTATCAGAAAAAAGGGAGAGGACAGAGAAAAAACACTTGGATTTCTGAACAAGCAAAAAATCTTTTATTTTCTTTCGTTATAAAACCAAAACTTCAACTAAGTGAGCAGTTTAAGCTTCACATAATTACATCGGTTTCTCTAGTTAAATCTCTTAAAACTTTTAATTTGAAAAATTTAAAAATTAAGTGGCCAAATGATATATATATATCTGGCAAAAAGATTGCAGGAATTTTAATTGAAAATCAAATTTTTAAGAAGAAAATTTCTCATTCTATTATAGGAATAGGTCTCAACGTAAATCAAATATCATTTAATAAATTGAATGCCACTTCTCTTGCAAAAGAGTTAAATTCTGAAATAGAGATTCAGCAAGTATTAAACTTGATAAAATATAATTTTAACATCGAATATAGTAATCTTCATTTGGATATGAATTCCTTAATAATTAGGTATAAGAGAGAATTGTTTGGGCTTAATAAATCTTTAGATTTTTTAATAAATAATCAAAAAGTGACTGGAAAAATTAAAGATGTGAACTCAGATGGGTCACTGAATATTTTAATAAATAAAAAAATTAAAAGATGTGATTTTGGGTCTATATCATATTTATAATTTCTGAATTAATTTAAATCAACTAATTTTACAAATGTCAAAATTTATAATTCTTTCAGCTCCTTCAGGATCGGGTAAATCAACTCTTGCAGAGTTCCTAATTGCAAATATTCCCTCTCTCTCTTTCTCAATTTCATCAACAACTCGAGAAAAAAGAAAAAATGAGTCTGATGGAATAAATTATTATTTTATTTCTCAAGATGAATTTAAAATGAATATCGAAAAACAGAATTTTATTGAGTGGCAAGAGGTATATAAAAATGATTATAAAGGAACACTAAAAAAAGAAATTTCAAGGTTAGTTGAAGAGAAGAAAAATATAATTTTTGATGTTGATGTAGTTGGAGGATTAAATTTGAAAAAATATTTTGGCAAGAATTCTATTTCCGTTTTTATTGATGTCCCTTCTATTTTAGACTTAGAAAAAAGACTTATTGAAAGAGGCACGGACTCAATTGAAAAAATTAAGGAAAGATTAAAAAAAGCAAAAAAGGAAATTTCTCAGAAGGATAACTTTGATTATGTTATTATGAATGATAATATTAAAAAAACTAAAGAGTCTATTTTAGATATTGTTTCTAAATTTTTATCTGAATGAATATAGGGTTGTTTTTTGGTTCTTTCAATCCAATTCACAATGGGCACATTGGTCTAGCAGAAAAAATAATTAAGAAGAAACAGGTAGAGCTAATCTGGTTAGTATTATCTCCCCAGAGTCCCGATAAAAAATCTTTGCTTAGCAAAGAGGCGAGAAGTGAATTAATTGAAATTGCTTTAAAAAATAAAAATCAAATTGTTTTATCTAAGATTGAATTTGAGTTACCAGCTCCGAACTATACTTACAAAACTTTACAGCTGATATTAAAAAAGTTTCCGGAGAATAAGTATAGTATTATTATGGGAGATGATAATTTTGCTAACCTTAATAAATGGAAAAAAGCTACTTATATAAAAGATAATTTTCAAATAATTATCTACCCAAGATATGATAAAGATTCAAATTATTTATTCTCAGATTATTTATTTGATATATCTTCATCAACTATTAGAGAAAGAATAAAAAATAATTTAAGCGTAAAAGGTATGGTTCCTCCACAAGTTGAGAAAAAAATTAGAGAAAAGAGATATTATCTAGATGGTAGTTAACTCTGTTTCTTTTGCTTTTATGATTTCATCTATTCTACTGATTTGGGAATCAGTAATTTTCTGAATCTCGTTTTCTCCATCTTTTATAGAGTCTTCAGATACTCCGTCATTAGATAGTTTTTTCATCATTTCGTTAGATTCTTTTCTTACTGATCGAATACTGATCTTTCCCTTCTCACCTTCTCCCTTAATTTGCTTAACTAATATCATTCTTCTCTCTTCAGTAAGAGGGGGTATGTTTATAATTATATTTTCTCCATCATTTTGAGGATTTAGTCCAAGATCACTGTTCACTATAGCTTTCTCGATATCTTGTGTAATTGTTTTTTCCCAAGGCTTGATAAAAATGGTTCTTGGATCAGGTGTTGTAATTGAAGCTACTTGAATAATCGGAGTTGGTGAGCCATAATAATCAACTTTTATTCCTTCGAGCATATTTGGATTAGCCTTTCCTGCTCTAATTTTTTTTAATTCTGTTACAAGAAAGTGGATGGATTTTTCCATTCTATCTTTCGTGTCATCTAATATTAGATCAATTTCTTCCATAATTAATATATTAAAGTTCCAATTTTTTTTCCTTCCATTAACTTAATAAGATTGCCAGGTTTGTTCATATCAAATACAATGATTGGTAAATTGTTTTCTTTACATAGAGTGAAGGCTGTCATATCCATAATATTAAGATTTTTTTCATATGCTTCTTTGAAAGATAACTCTGAATATTTTTTTGCATCTTTTACTTTTTCTGGATCAAAGTCATAAACACCATCTACTCGAGTACCTTTGAGAACGACATTAGCTTCTATCTCAATTGCCCTTAAACTAGCAGTAGAGTCAGTTGTAAAATAAGGCTTACCAAGTCCAGCGCCAAAAATTACTATTCTTCCTTTCTCAAGATGTCTGATTGCCCTTCTCCTTATAAATGGTTCACAAACTTGATCTACATTAAACCCAGACATTAGTCTCGTTTGACATCCAATCTTTTCTAGATGACTTTGAATAGCCATACTATTTATTAGTGTTGCCATCATTCCCATGTAATCTCCCTGAACTCTGTTTATGCCAGATTCTTGTGCTTCCATCCCTCTGTAAATATTACCTCCGCCAATTACTATTGCAATTTCAATCCCAAGATCATGAATTTTCTTTATTTGATGAGAATAGCTCTCGAGTAATTTAGAATCAATACCATAGTTTTTGCTTCCCATCAATGCCTCCCCACTTAGTTTTAGTAGTATTCTTTTATATTTCATTTTGTGAATATAAATCTAAAAATAAAAATTATTGCATTCTATTTAAACTTAGTTCGTTTTTACCTTAGTCTAATTTATAATCAAAAATTTGTAATAATTAAAAAACAATATAATTTTGCAGACCTTTGAGCTTTATGGGCAAAATATTGTAGATATTAAGAAGGGGGGATACCAAAGCGGTCAAATGGGGCAGACTGTAAATCTGTTGACTTATGTCTTCGCAGGTTCGAATCCTGCTCCCCCCACTTAAATTATAATAATAAGCGGGCGTAGCTCAGTTGGTAGAGCGACAGCCTTCCAAGCTGTAGGTCGAGGGTTCGAATCTCTTCGCCCGCTCAGATGCCGATGTAGCTCAGGGGTAGAGCACTTCCTTGGTAAGGAAGAGGTCACGGGTTCAATTCCCGTCATCGGCTCAATTAAAATTGTAAAAAATTGAAAAATTATTTAAATAAGTTAAATTTGAGTTAAATTTTAAAATTATGGCAAAAGAAACCTTTGATAGATCTAAACCCCATGTGAATATTGGGACTATTGGTCACGTTGATCATGGTAAAACTACTCTAACTGCTTCAATCACTAAAGTCCTTGCCGACAAGGGATTAGCAGAGAAGAGAGACTTTGATCAAATTGATAATGCTCCTGAAGAAAAAGAAAGGGGTATCACTATAAATACTGCGCACGTAGAATATCAGACTGATAATAGACACTACGCTCACGTAGACTGTCCAGGTCACGCAGATTATGTAAAAAATATGGTAACAGGTGCTGCGCAAATGGATGGTGCTATCCTTGTAGTTGCTGGTACTGACGGACCAATGCCTCAGACGAGAGAGCATATCCTTCTTGCAAGACAAGTAGGTGTTCCTGCACTTGTTGTGTTTATTAATAAAGTTGATTTAGTTGATGATGCTGAATTGCTTGAGCTAGTTGAGATGGAAATTAGAGAGCTACTTAGCTTTTATGAATTTCCTGGTGATGACATTCCTATAGTTCAGGGTTCTGCTTTAGGTGCTTTGAATGGTGAGGCACAATGGGTTGATAAAATCATGGAATTAATGGCACATGTTGACTCGTATATTCCTGAGCCAGAAAGACAAACTGAGAAAGATTTCTTAATGCCAGTTGAAGATGTTTTCTCAATTACTGGGAGAGGTACTGTAGCTACTGGAAGAATAGAAAGAGGAATTATTAACTCCGGAGATGCTGTAGACATTATTGGTATGGGTGCTGAAGGTCTTAAGTCTACTGTAACGGGTGTTGAAATGTTTAGAAAAATTTTAGATAAAGGTCAAGCTGGTGATAACGCTGGTCTTCTTTTGAGAGGTATTGAAAAAACAGATATCAAAAGAGGTATGATTATTTGTAAGCCAGGTTCTGTGAATCCACATGCTCACTTTAAAGCTGAAGTTTATGTGTTATCAAAAGAAGAAGGTGGAAGACATACTCCGTTCTTCAATAAATACAGACCTCAGTTTTATTTGAGAACAACTGATGTTACAGGTGAAATTATGTTACCAGAGAAAGTAGAGATGGTAATGCCTGGTGATAACTTAACAATCGAAGTAAAATTGATTAACAAAGTTGCTTTAGAGCAAGGTCTTAGATTTGCAATTAGAGAAGGAGGAAGAACTGTTGGTGCAGGTCAGGTAACGGAAATTTTAGACTAAAATTTTTAATTTTTTTTTAACTAATTATTTAACTTATTTATTTGTTAAATAATAACAATTATTCTAAATTTGCAGGCCGTTGGCCTGCATTTTAGTTACGGGTGTAGCTCAATTGGTAGAGTAGCGGTCTCCAAAACCGTTGGTTGGGTGTTCGAGTCACTCCACCCGTGCGAGGCCGATTTAATTTTTTGATATGAATAAATTAATTGTTTTAATCACTGAATCTTATCAAGAAATGGTACATAAAGTTACATGGCCTACATTGAACAGTTTACAGAGCAGTGCTGTTCTTGTGCTAATTGCTTCCTTAATTTTTGCTCTATTTATAGGTCTTATAGACCTTGGATTTGAAAATATAATGTCTCTATTTTACGAGACTTTTTAAATAAAAAATAGATGAGTTTAAATTGGTATGTGTTAAGAGCAATTAGTGGTAAAGAAAATAAGATCAAATCTTATTTAGAGAAAGAGATCAACAGAAATAATCTGCAAAAGTATATTCCTGAAATCATGATTCCTCATGAGAAAGTTTACGTTATGAGAAGTGGTAAAAAGAAATTAAAAGAAAGAAATTATCTTCCTGGCTATGTCTTAGTCTCTGCTGATTTTTCACACGGTGAAGTTCAGCATGTCATAAAAAATGTTCCTGGTGTAATTGGTTTTCTGGGTTCTGGATCAGGTGCTTCAAAAGTACCTATACCTTTAAGAGAAGCTGAAATTAATAGAATCTTTGGAAAATTTGACGAGGCTAATAGTCAAGATGAAGAACTACTTACACCTTTTGTCGTTGGTGAAGATGTAAAAGTTATGGATGGCCCTTTCTCTGGCTTCACTGGATCTATTTCTCAAGTTTTTGAAGATAGAAAAAAAGTAAATGTAACAGTAAAAATATTTGGAAGAAATACACCTGTTGAATTGAATTATTTCCAGGTTGAAAAATCAAATTAAGATGGCAAAACAAATAAGTGGATATTTAAAATTACAAGTTAGAGGAGGACAAGCTAATCCTTCACCCCCTGTAGGTCCGGCTTTAGGAAGTAAAGGTCTTAACATTATGGAGTTTTGTAATCAGTTTAATGCTAGAACTGAGGATAGAAGAGGTCAAGTACTTCCTGTGGTAGTAACAATTTATCAAGACAAGTCATTTGATTTTGTAATTAAAACGCCTCCAGCTGCTGTGTTAATTCTTGAAGCTGCAAATAAAAAGAAAGGATCTGATCAACCAAACTTAACAAAGGTTGCAACAATAACTTGGGATCAGGTAAAAGATATTGCTGAAACTAAGATGAAAGATTTAAATGCTTTTAAAGTGAGTTCGGCTATGAAAATGATTGCTGGGACAGCAAGGAGCATGGGTGTAAGAGTTAGGGGAACTTTTCCTGAAAATATTAATTAAATGAGCAGATTAACTAAAAATAAAAAGGCAGTTGTAGGGAAGTATGATATAAATAAATATTATACTTTGGAAGAAGCTTCAAGCATAATAAAAGAAATTTCAACCACTAAATTTGACGCTTCAGTTGATTTAGATATTAGGTTAGGTGTTGATCCTAGAAAAGCTGACCAGATGGTAAGAGGAAATGTGTCTTTACCACACGGAACCGGAAAGTCTCTTAAAGTTCTTGCTCTGTGTTCACCAGACAAAGAAGATGAGGCAAAGAAAGCTGGAGCAGATCATGTAGGACTAGATGACTTTATTAAAAAAATAGAAGATGGTTGGACTGATATTGATGTAATTATTACTATGCCATCTGTGATGGCTAAGTTAGGTAAGTTGGGAAAAGTATTAGGTCCAAGAGGTTTAATGCCTAACCCAAAGTCAGGAACAGTAACTGATGAGGTAGGAAAAGCAGTTGAGGATATTAAAAAAGGAAAAATTGATTTCAAAGTAGATAAATATGGTATTATTCATGCCTCAGTTGGCAAAGTTTCTTTTGATCCTAAAAAAATTCAGGAAAATGCAATGGAATTATTGAATACTATTAAAAAATTAAAACCATCATCATCTAAAGGAATTTATTTTAAGAGTGTAAATCTTTCATCTACTATGAGTAGTTCTATAAAGATTGATAGCTCAATTTTAACAAGCTAAAATGAGAAAAGAAGATAAAATAGAATTAGTAAAAGATCTTACGCAGAAGTTTAAAGAAAATAATATTTTTTATTTACTTGATTCATCTGGTTTGACTGTTGGTCAGGTCAACTCTTTTAGAGAAAAATGTTTTAAAAAAGACGTTGAGTATAAAGTTGTTAAAAATTCTTTTATTAAAAAAGCATTAGAAAATCAAGAAATTGATTACTCGGAAATCATTAACGGAGATAGTTTAAAAGGATTTTCTGGACTGTTGTTTGCAAGTCAAAGCCCAAGTGGTCCTGCTAAATTGCTTAAGGAATTCAGGAAATCTTTAGATTCCGACCGTCCTTCTTTAAAGGCAGCTTCAATTGAATCTGATATTTTCATTGGAGATAATCACTTAGATTCTTTATCAAATCTTAAAGGAAAAGAAGAAATTATTGGAGATATAGTATTATTACTTCAATCTCCTGCAAAAAATATTATTTCATTACTTAAGAGTTCTGAAAATAAAATTTCAGGTGTAATTAAAGCGCTTGAGAATAAACAAGAATAGTGTATAAACTTTAAATTAAATTAAAATGGCAGATATAAAGAAGATAGCTGAAGAGCTTGTTAATCTTTCAGTGAAAGACGTAAGTGAATTAGCAAATATTTTAAAAGATGAGTACGGAATTGAACCAGCAGCAGCAGCTACTGTAGTTGCAGCGAGTGCTGGTGCAGCAGGAGATGCAGCAGGAGATGCAGCAGAAGAAAAAACAAGCTTTAATGTAACATTAAAATCAGCGGGTGCATCGAAATTAGCAGTTGTTAAATTAGTTAAAGAAATTACTGGTTTAGGGTTAAAGGATGCAAAAGATATGGTTGATGGTGCACCAAAAACTATTAAAGAAGGTGTTCCTAAAGATGAAGCTGAATCAGCTAAAAAGCAATTAGAAGAAGCTGGTGCAGAAGTAGAATTAAGTTAATATTTATTTGCTTGTTTCCTGTACATCAAATGATGTGCGGTGTTTTTAACCTATAAACTTTAATCAATTGAAAATATCATCAAAAAGAATAGATTTTTCTAAACTTAAAAACCTTGTTGAATATCCAGACTTTCTAGACGTTCAACTCCAGTCATATAAAGATTTCTTCCAATTAGAAACTCCTCCTGAGAAGAGGGATAATGAAGGTCTTTTTAAAGTTTTTAAAGAAAATTTTCCTATCTCAGATTCCAGAGAAAATTTTGTTTTAGAATTTATAGATTATACAGTAGATCCTCCTAAATATTCTGTTGGCGAGTGTGTTGATAGGGGATTAACCTATTCTCTTCCTCTTAAAGCAAAACTTAGATTAATCTGTAATGATGAAGATAATGATGATTTTGAGACAATTGAGCAAGAGGTATTTTTAGGAAACATTCCATATATGACAAATAAAGGTTCTTTTGTTATTAATGGAGCTGAGAGAGTGATTGTTTCACAACTACATCGTTCACCAGGAGTTTTCTTTGCTCAAAGCAAACATACTAATGGAACTCCTTTATATTCTGCTAGAATTATTCCTTTCAGAGGTTCTTGGATTGAGTTTGCAACTGATGTGAATAATGTAATGTATGCTTACATTGATAGAAAAAAGAAGTTTCCTATTACCACTCTTTTAAGAGCTATAGGCTATGGATCAGATAAAAATATTCTTGATATTTTTAATCTTTCAGAAGAAGTTGAAGCTACCAAAGCTAAACTTAAAGGTGTTTTAGGTAAGAAGTTAGCTGCTCGAGTTCTTAAAACTTGGGTTGAAGATTTTGTTGATGAGGATACTGGAGAAGTTATTTCTATAGATAGAAACGAATTGGTTTTTGATAGAGATCACATTCTGGTTGAGGAAGATATTGATATAATTATTGCATCCGAAACATCTCACATTACAATTCATAGGGAAGATATCAATGTTGCTGAATTTACTATCATTTATAATACTTTAAATAAAGATGTTTCTAATTCCGAAAAAGAAGCTCTTGAAGAAATATACAGGCAGCTAAGAAATACAGAAGCACCTGATGAGCAAACTGCAAGAGATATTATTCAAAATTTATTTTTTAGTGATAAAAGGTACGACTTAGGAGAAGTTGGTCGCTACAGAATAAATAAAAAATTAAATATTGATACGGATTTTAACGTAAGAGTCCTTACTAATGAAGATATTATTCTTATTGTTAAATATTTAATTACTCTAATCAATGCCAAAACTGTTGTAGATGATATCGATCATCTGAGCAATAGGAGAGTTAGAACAGTTGGAGAACAATTATTTTCACAATTTGGTGTTGGTCTAGCTAGAATGGCAAGAACAATTAGGGAAAGAATGAATGTAAGAGATAATGAAGAGTTCAAGCCTGTAGATCTGATCAATGCAAGAACTCTTACTTCAGTTATAAATTCTTTCTTTGGGACTAATCAGCTATCTCAGTTTATGGATCAGACTAATCCGCTAGCAGAAATAACTCATAAAAGAAGAATGTCTGCACTAGGCCCTGGTGGTCTTTCTAGAGAGAGGGCTGGTTTCGAAGTTAGAGATGTTCACTATACCCATTATGGAAGACTTTGTACTATTGAAACACCTGAAGGTCCTAATATTGGACTTATTTCCTCTTTATGTGTTCATGCTAAAGTGAATAATATGGGATTTATTGAGACACCTTACAGAGAGGTCAAAGATGGAAAGGTAGATTTATCTGGAAAAGTTAGCTATTTAACTGCTGAAGATGAAGATAATTCTTTTATTGCCCAGGCAAATGTTCCTTTAAAATCTTCAGGCCAATTTGTTGAAAATACTGTCAAAGCTAGATATGAAGGTGATTTTCCACTTGCAAAAGATAAGGAATTGAAATATATGGATGTTGCACCAAATCAGATAGTATCCGTTGCTGCATCTTTGATTCCATTCTTAGAGCATGATGATGCAAATAGAGCATTAATGGGATCAAATATGATGAGACAGGCTGTGCCATTAATGAAACCTCAGGCTCCTATTGTTGGAACAGGTATGGAGTATAGAGTTGCTAAAGATTCTAGATCAACAATTGTTGCTGAAGGTAATGGAACCGTTTCTTATGTTGATGCAAACAAAATTGAAATTAAATATGATCTTAATGCTAATGAAAAACTTGTGTCTTTTGATGAGGATTCTAAAACTTATGAATTAATTAAATTCAGAAGAACAAATCAAGATACTTGTATAAACTTAACGCCTACTGTAAAAGTTGGAGATAAAGTTGAAAAAGGTCAAGTTATATGTGAAGGATTTGCTACTGAGGATGGAGAGTTAGCGTTAGGTAGAAATCTTAAAGTAGCATTTATGCCTTGGAAAGGTTATAATTTCGAGGATGCTATTGTAATCTCTGAAAAAGTTGTTAAGGAGGATATATTTACTTCTCTCCACATTGAAGAATTTAAATTAGAGGTTAGAGATACTAAGAGGGGAGAGGAAGAATTTACAAATGAGATACCTAATGTTAGTGATGAGGCTATTAAGGACCTTGATGAAAATGGATTAGTTAGAATTGGAGCGAAGGTTAAAGAAGGTGATATTTTAATTGGTAAAATAACCCCTAAAGGTGAGAGTGATCCAACACCTGAGGAAAGATTACTCAGAGCAATTTTTGGAGATAAAGCTGGTGATGTCAAAGATGCTTCTTTGAAAGCTCCTCCTTCATTAAATGGAGTAGTTGTTGACACTAAGCTTTTTACAAGACAAAAAAAAGATAAGCAATCTAAAAAATTAGCTAAGCAGCAGATTGAGCTTCTAAAGTCTGACTATAGTAAAGAGCTAACTGATCTTAAAGATAGGTTAATTGAAAAGTTTGATAAACTTCTTAAAGAAAAGAAATCGAATGGAGTTAGTCATAAGTATGGAGACGAACTTATTAAGTCTGGTGTTAAATTCACTAGAAAATTAATTGAAGATAATCTATTCCCTAAGAAAAACATCTATTATGATGTGAATAGTCTAAGTGTCCCTGAAGAGTCTAGCTTGATTCAAGATGTTGTTCTTGAAGATTGGACTGATGATAAAAAAATCAATAATTTAATTTCTAAAGCAGTTAAAAACTATATAATAAAGAGAAATAAACTTTCTTCAAATTTTAAGAAAGATAAGTTTTCTCTAGAGGTTGGAGATGAACTTGCTCCTGGAATTGTTCAGATGGCTAAAGTTTATGTTGCTAAGAAAAGAAAATTAAAGGTTGGAGATAAAATGGCTGGTAGACATGGAAATAAAGGTGTAGTTGCTAGAATTGTTAAAGAAGAAGATATGCCATTCCTTGAAGATGGATCTACAGTTGATATAGTTCTAAACCCTCTGGGTGTTCCCTCAAGAATGAATATTGGTCAGCTGTATGAGACTGCCTTAGGTTGGGCTGGTCTTAAACTTAACAAAAAGTATAGAACTCCTATCTTTGATGGTGCTACAGCTGATGAAGTTAGTAAAGAATTGAAAGAGGCAAATCTTCCTGAATTTGGAAGGACTTATTTATACGATGGTTCAACGGGAAAGAGGTTTGATCAACCAGTTACTGTAGGAGTAATTTATATGCTCAAATTAGGTCATTTAGTTGATGATAAGATGCACTCAAGATCAATTGGGCCTTACTCTCTAATTACTCAACAGCCACTTGGAGGAAAAGCTCAATTCGGTGGTCAGAGATTTGGAGAAATGGAGGTATGGGCTCTTGAAGCTTTTGGTGCTTCACACATCCTTCAAGAGATTTTAACTATAAAATCTGATGATATAGTCGGTAGAGCGAAAGCATATGAGTCAATTGTTAAAGGTGAAAATATGCAAACTCCTGGTATTCCTGAATCATTTAATGTTTTGATTCATGAACTTAGAGGTTTAGCTCTTGAAATTACAATGAAATAAAAATTAATATACAAGTATATGATATCTAACAAAATCAATAAATCAAGTGACTTCTCTAAAATTATTGTAAGTTTAGCTTCTCCAGAATCTATTCTTGAAAATTCTTTTGGTGAGGTTACAGCTCCTGAAACAATTAATTATAGGACTTTTAAACCAGAAATGGGTGGGTTATTTTGTGAAAGAACTTTTGGTCCTGTCAAAGATTGGGAGTGTCATTGTGGAAAGTATAAAAGAATTAGATATAAAGGAATAATATGTGATAGATGTGGTGTTGAAGTAACTGAGAAAAAAGTTAGAAGAGAAAGAATGGGTCATATAGAACTAGTTGTTCCCGTTGCTCATATTTGGTATTTTAGAACATTACCTAATAAAATTGGGTATATGCTAGGTATTCCTGCAAAAAAACTCAATCAGATTGTTTATTACGAAAGATATGTGGTAATTAATCCTGGAATAAAAGAGGTAGATGGTTGTCAGAAGATGGATTTATTGACTGAAGAAGAGTATATAAATGTTACTGATTCTTTGCCAAAGGATAATTACTTATTACCAAATGATGACCCTAATAAGTTTATTGCTAAAATGGGTGCAGAAGCTATTAGTGAGTTATTATCTAAAATAGATCTCGACTCGCTTTCAGTTGATCTTAGAAATAAGGCTGCTAATGAAACTTCTCAACAAAGGAAAGCGGAAGCACTTAAAAGATTGAGAGTTATAGAATCTTTTAGAGATTCTAGAGAAAATATTGATAATAAACCTGAGTGGATGATTGTTAAAATGATTCCAGTTATTCCACCAGAGTTAAGGCCTCTCGTGCCACTTGATGGAGGAAGATTTGCTACCTCTGATTTGAATGATTTATATAGAAGAGTAATTATTAGAAACAATAGATTAAAGAGATTGCTAGAAATTAGAGCTCCAGAAGTTATTCTTAGAAATGAAAAAAGGATGCTTCAAGAAGCAGTAGATTCCCTTTTTGATAATTCTAGAAGAGTTAATTCTGTTAGATCAGATGGAAATAGATCTCTTAAATCTTTAACGGATATGCTTAAAGGTAAACAGGGAAGGTTTAGACAAAATCTACTTGGTAAAAGAGTTGATTATTCAGGTAGGTCTGTAATCGTTGTTGGGCCAAAGTTAAAAATGCATGAATGTGGCTTACCTAAAGATATGGCTGCAGAGCTTTTTAAGCCTTTTATTATTAGAAAGTTGATAGAGCGAGGTATAGTTAAAACTGTAAAATCAGCTAAAAAACTTGTTGATAGAAAAGAGCCAGTAATTTGGGATATTCTTGAAAATGTTTTAGTTGGTCATCCTGTTCTTTTAAACAGAGCCCCAACTCTTCATAGACTCGGTATTCAAGCTTTTCAACCTAAACTCATAGAAGGTAAAGCTATTGAGTTACATCCCCTTTCATGTACTGCTTTTAATGCTGATTTTGATGGTGATCAAATGGCTGTTCACGTCCCTTTAGGGCATGAGGCTATTGTTGAAGCTTCTCTTTTAATGTTAGGGTCTAACAATATATTAAATCCTGCTAATGGTGCTCCTATTACAGTACCTTCTCAAGATATGGTGTTAGGTTTATATTATGTGTCAAAAGGTAGAAAATCAACAAAAGAATTCCCTGTAAAAGGAGAAGGGCTTTTATTCTCTGATCAGAGAGAAGTAGTAATTGCCTTAAATGAAGAAAAAGTTGATAAAAATGCAATAATTAAATTACGTGCAAACATAAGAACATCAGAAGGAAATATTGAGAGAAAAGTTATAGAAACTGTTGCTGGTAGAGTGTTATTTAACAATTTAATTCCGGAAGAAGTTGGTTATATTGATGAGTTACTTACTAAGAAAAAACTCCAACAAATAATATCAATTGTATATAAAGTTTGTGGTATTTCTAGAACGGCTAATTTTTTAGATGATATTAAAGAACTTGGTTTTAAAATGGCCTATGAGGGTGGTCTATCTATGGGACTTGGAGATATTCAAATTCCTGAAGCTAAAGAATCTTTAGTAGATTCAGCTAAAAAAGAAGTTAAAGCTGTTTGGGATAATTATTATATGGGTTTAATAACTGATAATGAGAGATATAATCAGGTTATTGATATTTGGACTAGAGCTAATACTAGATTGACTACTACTCTAATGAATCAATTAGAGGATGACAAGCAAGGATTTAATCCTATTTATATGATGATGGATTCTGGCGCTAGGGGGTCAAGAGAGCAGATTAGACAATTGGGTGGTATGAGAGGCCTAATGGCTAAACCACAAAAAAATCTTTCTGGCTCAGTTGGTGAAATTATTGAAAATCCAATTTTATCCAATTTTAAAGAGGGTCTTGATGTTATTGAATATTTTATTTCAACTCATGGCGCTAGAAAAGGTCTTGCTGATACTGCACTTAAAACTGCAGATGCTGGTTATCTTACTAGAAGATTAGTTGATGTTGCTCAGGATGTTATTATTAATGAAGAAGACTGTGGAACACTTAGAGGAGTTACTGTAAGTGCATTGAAGGATAATGAAGATATTGTCGAGCCTTTATCAGAAAGAATACTTGGAAGAGTTACTGTTCATGATGTATATGATCCAATTTCTAATGAATTAATTGTTGAGTCAGGTGAAGAAATAAATGAAGTTATTGCTAATAAAATTGATCAAACAAGTATAGATGAAATTGAAATTAGATCTGTATTAACTTGTGAAACTACAAGAGGTGCATGTGCTAAGTGTTATGGAAGAAATTTAGCAAATGGTGAAATGGTTACCACTGGAGAGGCTGTTGGTGTTATAGCCGCCCAATCTATTGGTGAGCCTGGCACTCAATTAACATTAAGAACTTTCCATGTAGGTGGTACTGCCTCTAACATTGCTATTGACGCTAATATCAAAGCAAAATTTGATGGAAAAATAGTTTTTGATGGAGTTAGATCAGTCTCTTCAAAAGATAATGAAGGTAATAAAGTTGAAATTGTTATGGCAAGAAGTGGAGAATTAAGATTAGAAAATTCTAAAGGGGTTACTTTAATTTCAAATAATGTGCCTTACGGATCATATCTCAAAGTTAAAGATGGACAGAAAGTATCCAAAGGTGATATTCTTTGTAACTGGGATCCATACAATGCTGTAATTTTATCTGAACTAAAGGGAAAAATTGATTATGAGTCAATTGAAGAAGGAGTTACCTTTAAAGAAGAATTTGATGAGCAAACTGGTCACAAAGAAAAAGTGATAATTGAATGTAGAGATAAAACTAAAAATCCTGCAATCATAGTAAAATCAAAAGATGGTGATAAATCATATAATTTACCAGTTGGATCACACATTTCTGTTGAAAAAGGAGCAAATGTTAATCCTGGTGCTATTTTATCTAAAATCCCTAGGATGATTGGTCAGTCAAGAGATATAACTGGGGGTCTTCCTAGAGTAACGGAGCTTTTTGAAGCAAGAAATCCTTCTAATCCCGCTGTAGTTAGTGAGATTAATGGTGTAGTAACCTATGGGGGAATTAAAAGAGGAAATAGAGAAATCTTTATAGAATCAAAAGATGGAACTAAGAAAAAGTACTTAGTATCTTTATCTAAACATATACTTGTTCAAGATAATGATTACGTAAAAGCTGGTTCTCCTTTATCTGATGGAGCAATTACTCCTGCTGATATTTTATCAATCAAAGGGCCTACTGAAGTTCAGGATTATTTAGTAAATGAAATTCAAGAAGTTTATAGGCTTCAAGGTGTTAAAATTAATGACAAACACATTGAGGTTATAGTAAGACAAATGATGCAGAAAGTAATTATAGTTGATCCAGGAGATACTAACTTTCTTCAGGATGAGAAAGTTGACAAACTTATTTTCAAAAATACTAATGATGCTATATTTGAAAAGAAGGTTGTTACTGATGCTGGTGACTCAGAAAAATTCAAGGTAGGTCAAATTATAACTTCTAGAGAACTTAGAGACGAGAATTCTTCACTTAGAAGAAATGATAAAAAAATAGTTGAAGTAAGAAAAGCTGATGCAGCTGTTTCTAGACCTTCTCTACAAGGAATTACAAGAGCATCTTTAGGTACTGAAAGTTTTATTTCTGCCGCTTCATTCCAAGAGACCACAAAAGTACTAAGTGAAGCTTCAATTAGAGGAAAGGTTGATGACCTTAGAGGTCTTAAAGAGAACGTTATTGTTGGTCATTTAATACCTGCAGGAACTGGTTTAAGGGAATATAATGATTTAATTGTTGGTTCAGAGAAAGAGTATGACGAGTTAATGAGAAAATCAGAAGAAGTTGTGCTTGATGATGTTGTTGTTAATCAAGATATTCTTGAGGAAAATAAACAGGATCTGAAATGAATCAGAAACAAAATCAAATAAATATTGAGCTATCTGATGAAATTTCAAGGGGTAAGTATGCAAACCTTGCTATGATAGCTCATTCAAGCAGTGAATTTGTTATTGATTTTATTCAGCTAATGCCTGGTGTGCCAAAGGCAAAAGTTAATTCTAGAGTTATTATAACTCCAGAGCATGCAAAAAAATTTTCAATTGCTTTGAATGATAATATTTCTAAGTATGAAAAGAAATATGAGGCAATCAAAGATTTTAATGAATTGCCAAAATTTCCATTAGAAGTTAATAATCAAGATTCTTAATGATTTTATTTAAAATTATAAAGACTTAAAAAATTTTGTTTAAGACGTATGAATTTCTATTTTTGCGTCGCATTTAATAAATACTATGCCAACAATACAACAACTTGTAAGAAAGGGAAGAAAAAAGTTAAAGACTAAATCTAAGTCTCCAGCTTTAGACTCTTGTCCTCAAAAAAGAGGAGTATGTACTAGAGTTTATACTACTACTCCAAAAAAACCTAATTCAGCTATGAGAAAAGTTGCCAGGGTTAGACTTTCTCATGGTAAAGAGGTTAATGCTTATATACCTGGAGAGGGACATAATCTTCAAGAGCATTCAATTGTTTTAATTCGAGGAGGAAGGGTGAAGGATCTTCCAGGTGTAAGATATCATGTTATAAGAGGAACATTAGATACAGGTGGTGTAAATGATAGAACTCAAAGGAGATCAAAATACGGTGCTAAAAGACCAAAAGATAAAAAATAATAAATGAGAAAATCCAAACCAAAAAAGCGTTACTTTTTGCCTGATCCTATCTTTAAAGATACTCTTGTGACTCAGTTTGTTAATAATCTGATGCATGATGGAAAAAAAAGTTTGTCTTACTCAATTTTTTATGACTCACTAAAAATAGTTGAAGAGAAAACAAAAGAAAAAGGTTTAGAAGTATGGAAAAAAGCTCTTAATAATGTAATGCCTTCTGTTGAGGTTAAAAGTAGAAGGATTGGAGGAGCAAATTTTCAGGTTCCTATTGAAGTTAGACCTGCTAGAAAAATTACTTTGAGTCAGAAATGGTTGATTCAGTATGCAAGAAATAGAAATGAAAAGTCAATGGTTGACAGGCTAGCTAATGAAATTATTGCTGCATCAAAAGGAGAAGGTGGTGCTGTAAAGAAAAAAGATGATACACACAGAATGGCAGAAGCTAATAAAGCATTCTCTCACTTTAGGTTTTAATTATTAAATTAGATGGCGACAATTAAAGATTTAAATTATCTCAGGAACATAGGTATCATGGCTCATATTGATGCCGGTAAAACAACAACTACTGAAAGAGTATTATATTATACAGGTTTAAGTCATAAAATTGGTGAGGTTCATGATGGAGCAGCAACAATGGATTGGATGGAGCAGGAACAAGAGAGAGGTATAACTATTACATCAGCAGCAACTACTACTTATTGGAAATATCCAACTCAACAAGGAAAGCTTATCGATAACACAAATGATTTTAGAATAAATATTATTGATACTCCTGGACACGTTGATTTCACAGTTGAGGTTGAGAGATCTCTTAGAGTACTAGATGGTGCTGTTGCATTATTCTGTGCGGTTTCAGGGGTTGAGCCTCAATCAGAGACTGTATGGAGACAAGCTGATAAATACAAGGTTCCTAGAATTTGTTTTGTAAATAAAATGGACAGAGCAGGAGCTGATTTTTTAAATGTTGTCAAAGAGATTAAAGAAAAATTAAATGCTAAGCCTGTCCCTCTTCAAATACCAATAGGTGCTGAAGATAATTTTAAAGGTGTTGTTGATTTAATTACTAAAGAAGCAATTGTTTGGAATGAAGACGATATGGGTATGACATATAATGTTATTGATATTCCAGCAGACCTCGTTGATACCGTTAATGAGTGGAGACAAAATCTAGTTGAAAGTGTTGCAGAATATGATGATAACTTATTAGAAAAGTTTTTTGATGATCCTGATTCTATAACTAAAGAAGAGATGATGGCAGCAATTAGAAAAGCTGTTATTGATATGTCTTTTTCACCTGTTATGTGTGGTTCAGCTTTTAAAAACAAAGGAGTTCAGGCCTTGTTAGATGCTGTTTGTTCTTACTTACCCTCTCCTTTAGATTTGCCTCCTGTTACTGGAATTAATCCTGATAATGATCAAGAAGTTTCTAGAAATCCATCTAATGATGAACCTTTTGCAGCTCTTGCATTTAAAATAGCTACTGACCCATTTGTAGGAAGGCTATGTTTTTTTAGAGTATACTCTGGCTCTCTTGATGCTGGTTCTTATGTTTTTAACAATAGGAATGGGAAGAGAGAAAGAATCTCAAGATTAATGCAAATGCATTCAAATAAACAAAACCCAATTGATAAAGTTGTAGCAGGCGATATTTGTGCTGGTGTTGGTTTTAAAGATATTAAAACAGGTGATACTCTTTCTGATGAAAAATCAAAAATTGTTTTAGAGTCTATGTCATTTCCTGATCCAGTTATTGGTTATGCGATTGAGCCTAAACAGCAAGCAGATGTAGATAAGCTTGGCATGGCTATTGCTAAATTAGTTGAGGAAGACCCTACATTAAGAGTCAATACTGATGAGGAGACAGGTCAAACAGTTCTTAGAGGAATGGGAGAACTGCATTTAGAAATTATTATAGATAGATTAAAAAGAGAGTTTAAGGTTGAAATTAATCAGGGAGCTCCTCAGGTTGCTTACAAGGAGTCAATCCAGACATCTACTACTCATCAGGAAGTTTATAAAAAGCAATCAGGTGGTAGAGGAAAGTTTGCTGACATTGTTTTTGAAATTGGACCAAGAGATGAAGAAGTTGAAGGAAATGGGTTACAGTTTGTTAATGAAATTGTTGGAGGTAAAATCCCAAGAGAATTTATACCCGCAGTAGAAAAAGGTTTTAAAAATGCTATGGATAATGGCCCATTAGCTGGATTTCCTGTTGAATCAATGAAAGTAAGATTGTATGATGGCTCTTTTCATGATGTTGACTCTGATTCATTATCATTTGAATTAGCTGCTGGAATTGCATTTAAAAAAGCAGCAAAAAACGCTAGTCCTGTATTAATGGAACCTATCATGTCTGTTGAGGTTATTACTCCTGATGAATTTACTGGTGGTGTAACGGGTGATTTAAACAAAAGAAGAGGTATAATGAAGGGTATGGATATGAGAGGAAACTCTCAGGTAATAAAAGCAGACGTCCCTTTATCAGAATTATTTGGTTATGTTACTGATCTAAGGACGTTAAGTTCAGGAAGAGCATCGGCCTCTCTAACATTTTCACACTACACAAGTGTTCCTAAAAATATTGCTGATGGAATTATTTCTAAAAGTAATGGAGATTTAAATTAATAAAATGGCTCAAAAAATTAGAATTAAACTACGCTCATTTGACTACAATTTAGTTGACAAAAGTTCAGAAAAAATTGTAAAAGCTGTTAAAACTACTGGTGCAATAGTTAGTGGTCCAATACCATTACCTACAAGAAAAGAAGTATTTACTGTACTTAGATCTCCACATGTAAATAAAACATCTAGAGAGCAATTTAAATTATGTACATATAAAAGACTTTTAGATATTTACTCTAATAGTAGTCAGACCGTAGATGCTCTCATGAAACTTGAGTTGCCTAGTGGAGTAGATGTTGAGATTAAGGTATAATTACTATTTATCCTTTTTTTAGTTTAGTCATTATTTGAGCTACAAACTAAATCCTAATTTTTCCTTTAAAAAATCATATTTTTTAATAAAAATAAATTTTTTATTGTTTGATCAAATTAGGTAAATTATTATCTTTGCACACATTTTGTGTAAAGAACTTAAACTTTATTTATTTAAATGTCTGGAATTATTGGAAAAAAATTAGGAATGACAAGTTTGTTTGATGCAGACGGAAAAAGTATTGGATGTACTGTTATTGAAGCTGGACCGTGCTTTGTCACACAAATTAAGGATAGAGACAAGGATGGGTACAGGTCAATACAATTATCATATGATGACCTTAAACCTTCCAAAGTTACTAAATCAATTGAAGGTCATTTCTCTAAATCTAAAGTCTCTCCAAAAAAGAAAATAGTTGAGTTTAGAAATTTTAGAAGAGATTTTAATGATAAAGTCAAGTTAGGTATGGAAATTAATATTAAAGATGTATTCAATGAAAATGAGTTTCTAGATGTTACATCTGTGTCAAAAGGTAAAGGTTTTCAGGGTGTTGTGAAAAGACATAATTTTGGAGGCGTAGGTCAAAGTACTCATGGCCAGCATAATAGAAATAGAGCTCCAGGATCTATTGGAGCTGGATCAACTCCATCTAGAGTTTTTAAAGGGATGAGGATGGCTGGAAGGACTGGTGGAGACAGAGTAACTGTTCAGAATCTTAAAATTTTAAAAATAAACCATAAAGATAATTTAATCTATGTAGGGGGGTCTGTTCCTGGATCTAAAAACACCTATGTTGTTTTATCAAATTAAATTAATGAAAATAGATATTAATAAAATTTCAGGAAAAGCTAGCGGTAAACAGATAACTCTACCAGATAAGATTTTTTCTATTGAGCCTAATGATCATGCTATCTACTTAGATGTTAAAAGCTATCTTAAAAATCAAAGACAAGGAAATAGTAAGGTCAAAGGTAGATCGGAAGTAGCAGGTTCTACCAGAAAAATTAAAAAACAAAAAGGTACAGGTACAGCAAGAGCTGGAAGTATTAAATCACCATTATTCAAAGGAGGGGGTCAAATTTTTGGACCAGAACCAAGAGAATATAAAAATAAAATTAATAAAAAAGTAAAAGATCTAGCTAGGAAGTCTGCTTTGTCTCATAAAATAAAAGAAAACTCGTTATTTGTTGTTGAAAATTTTGATTTAAAGCAACCTAAAACAAAAGAATATGTATCTATACTCTCAAATTTTTCACTAGAAAACAAAAAATCATTACTATTCACATCTATTAATCAAAAGAATGTTGTTCTATCCTCTAATAACATTAAAAATGCATTGGTTAAGACTATTGATGAAATTAATACTTATGATATTATAAATGCAGATAGTATTTTAATAGATGAGGATTCAATCAAAAAATTAAATGAAATTTTAAAGTAAGATGGCTATTTTGATAAAACCTATTCTAACTGAAAAAGCAACTTCTTCTAATGATAAAGGAATGTTCTCTTTTATCGTAGATAAGAAAGCGAATAAAGTTCAAGTAAAAAAAGCTGTTGAAAAAACATATAATGTAAATGTTATTAGTGTTAATACAATTAATGTTCTTGGAAAATCTATTTCTAAATTTACTAAAACAGGAATTGTTAGTGGCAGAAAACCGTCTTATAAAAAGGCTATTGTTAAATTAAAAGAAGGAGAGTTTATAGATTTCTATTCTCAAATTTAAATGTTATACAATGAGTAAAAAAATCACACCTGTTACCCCTGGACTAAGATTTAGAATAGCTCCGTCTTTTGATACTATCACAACTAGTACACCTGAGAAATCTTTATTAGTTACTCTTAAAAAATCTGGTGGTAGAAATAGCAGTGGTAAAATGACTGTTAGAAATATAGGAGGTGGGCATAAAAGAAAAATCAGAATAATTGACTTCAAAAGAGTTAAGGATGATATTCCAGCAATTGTTAAATCAGTTGAATATGATCCTAATAGATCTGCTAATATTGCACTTTTATCTTATGTTGATGGAGTTAAAAGTTATATTATTTCTCCTAATGGTTTAAAAGTTGGTCAAGAAGTTATTTCAGGTGATAATTCTCCAATTGAAATTGGCAACTGCTTAACCCTTAAAAATATCCCTTTAGGTACAATTATTCATAATGTTGAGTTATCTCCTAGTAAAGGCGCATCATTAGCAAGAAGCGCTGGCTCATACGCTCAGTTAGTTGCAAAAGAAGGAAAATATGGAACTCTTAAACTTCCTTCTGGTGAGATGAGATTAGTATTACTGACATGTAGAGCAACTATTGGATCTGTATCTAATGCAAATCATATGAATGTTAGACTTGGAAAAGCTGGAAGAAATAGATGGTTGGGTAAAAGGCCAAGAGTAAGAGCTGTAGCTATGAACCCTGTTGATCATCCAATGGGTGGAGGTGAAGGAAAAGCATCAGGAGGTCATCCTAGATCCAGAAAAGGATTGTATGCAAAAGGTTTGAAAACTAGAAAGAAAAATAAATATTCTGATAAACTTATTATTAAAAAAAGAAAATAAAATATGGCTAGATCATTAAAAAAAGGTCCTTATATTGATTTTAGACTTAAAAATAAAGTTGATAATGCTAATGAAACAGGTAATAAAAGTGTTATCAAGACATGGTCTAGAAGATCTATGATTTCTCCAGATTTTGTTGGTCATACATTTGCTGTACATAATGGTAATAAGTTCATTCCAGTATTTGTAACTGAGAATATGGTTGGTCATAAACTTGGTGAGTTTTCACCTACAAGAAATTTTAGAGGTCACGCAAATAAAAAAAATAAATAATGGAAGCTATAGCAAAATTAAATAACGTCCCTACCTCTCCTAGAAAGATGAGATTAATTGCTGATCTCATAAGAGGAAAAGGTGTTGATTTAGCGCTTAACACTCTAAAGTTTGATTCTAAAATTGGATCAAAAAGAATGGAGAAATTACTACTATCTGCTATAGCGAATTGGCAAGAAAAAAATAAAGATCAAAAAATTGAAGATGCAGATTTATTCATTAAAGAAATTTTTGTAAATGGTGGTAAGATGATTAAAAGATTGAGGCCAGCTCCACAAGGTAGAGCGCATAGAATTAGAAAAAGATCTAATCATATCACTCTAGTATTAGATAGCTTAAATAAAAATATTAAAGAAGATGGGACAAAAAATTAACCCTACAGGTTTTAGATTAGGAATTATAAAAGGATGGGAATCCAGCTGGTATGGAGGAAAAAACTTTTCTCAAAAAATACTTGAAGACCACAAAATAAGAAACTACATAGATCTTAGAATTCCTAAAGGGGGTATTTCAAAAGTTGTCATTGAACGAACAATGAAACTTTTGGAAATAACTATACACACTGCAAGACCTGGTATTATCATTGGTAAGGGAGGTGCTGAAGTTGATAAGCTAAAGAATGAACTTAAAAAAATAACTGGAAAAGAAGTCCAAATAAACATATTTGAAATAAAAAGACCTGAGATAGATGCTAAACTAATTGGAGATTCTATTGCTCAACAACTGCGAGCGAGAATATCACATAGGAGAGCTATGAAACAAGCTATTGCTTCTGCAATGAGAGTTGGAGCTAAAGGAATAAAAGTTAAAGTTTCTGGAAGAATTGGTGGTGCTGAGATGGCAAGATCAGAGCAATATAAGGAAGGAAATACACCTTTACACACAATTAGGGCTGATATCGATTATGCAATTTGTGAGTCTTTAACAATTTATGGGAAATTAGGAGTGAAGGTGTGGGTTTATAAAGGCGAGATTGTTGGTAAAAGGAGCTTATCATTAAACGTAGGAAGTAAAAATACTTTTAAAGATTAAAAAATGTTACAACCAAAAAGAACAAAATTTAGAAAAAAACAAAAGGGTAGAGTTAAAGGTATTGCTCAAAGAGGCCATACAATAAACTTTGGTTCATTTGGAATTAAATCACTTGAAGCGGGTTGGATTACTTCTCGTCAAATAGAATCGGCTAGGATTGCTGTAACTAGAAAAATGAAACGTGAAGGACAGGTTTGGATAAGAATTTTCCCGGACAAACCTATTACAAAAAAACCAGCTGAAGTTAGGATGGGTAAAGGAAAAGGAGCTCCTGAGTATTGGGTAGCTGTAGTTAAACCAGGTACTATTATGTTTGAAGCTGGTGGTGTAACTTCTGAACTTGCAAAAGAAGCATTAAGATTAGCTTCCCAAAAATTACCTATAAGAACAAAATTTGTTACAAGAAGAGATTACGTAGAATAAAATGAAAAATTCAGAATTAAGAGCACTTTCATTAGAAGAACTTCAAAAAAAGTTACTAGTTGAAAAATATAATCTAGAAAAACTTATTTTTTCACATGCAGCTACTCCAATTGAAAATCCTATGAGAATTAAGGTTGCTAGGAAGTTTGTTGCTAGAATTAAAACAGAAATTAATAACAAAGCTCAAATAGCTAAATAAAATGGAAAGAAATTTAAGAAAACAAAGAGAAGGTATTGTTACGAGTAATAAGATGAATAAAACTATTACTGTTGAGGTTCTCAGAAAAGTAAAACACCCAATATATGGAAAGTTTGTTAAGAAAACATCTAAACTGACTGCTCATGATGAAAATAATCAATGTGACATTGGTGATTTAGTAAGAGTTATGGAGACAAGACCTCTTAGTAAAAGTAAAAGATGGAGGCTTATAAAAATAGTTGAAAAAGTAAAATAAAATGATACAACAAGAGACAAGACTTAAGGTTGCTGATAATAGTGGTGCTAAAGAAGTACTTTGCATCAGAGTTTTAGGTGGAACAAAAAAAAGATATGCATCTGTTGGGGATAAGATTGTAGTTTCTGTCAAGAACGCTATCCCTTCAGGATCAGTTAAAAAAGGTTCAGTATCTAAAGCCGTTGTTGTTAGAACAAAAAAAGAGGTCAGAAGAAAAGATGGCTCATACATAAGATTTGAAGATAATGCAGCCATTTTATTAAATGAGAATGATGAAATTAAAGGAACAAGAGTTTTTGGACCTGTTGCTAGAGAACTTAGAGAAAAAAACTTTATGAAAATTGTTTCATTGGCACCGGAAGTGCTTTAATTGAAAAAAAGATGAAAATACACATTAAAAAAGGCGACTCTGTTTTTGTTTTATCTGGTAATGATAAAGGTAAAACTGCTAAAGTTTTGACTGTTTTCCCTTCTAAGTATAAAGCTATTGTCGAAGGATTAAATTTATCTACAAAACACATAAAACCAACTGCTGAAAATCCTAAGGGAGGGATAGAAAAACAAGAATCTCCTATTCATATTAGTAATTTAATGCTTGTTGATCCATCTAATGGTAAACCAACAAAAATTTATAGAAAAAGAAACAAAGAGGGTAAAATTGAAAGATTCTCTAAAAAAACAAATAAAGTAATAAAATAAGATGCCTTTATCTAGATTAAAAAAAATGTATGTTGATGAAATTATTCCAAATTTAATGGATAAGCTTCAGTATAAGTCTGTTATGCAAGTACCTAAAATTAAAAAGATTTCAATTAATCAAGGGCTAGGTGCTGCCGTTAATGATAAAAAAATTGTTCAATCAGGTGTAGATGAACTAACATTAATAACAGGTCAAAAAGCAGTTGCTACTCAGGCAAAAAAATCTATCTCAAACTTTAAACTGAGAGATGGGATGCCTATAGGAGCTAAAGTTACTTTAAGAGGTGAAAGGATGTATGAGTTTTTAGATAGACTTATTTCTGTTGCATTACCAAGGGTTAGAGATTTTAGAGGTTTGAATTATAAAGGGTTTGATGGCAATGGAAATTATACATTAGGGATAAAAGAACAAATTATTTTCCCTGAGATAAGTATAGATAAGATAAATAAGTTAACAGGTATGAACATAACAATTGTTATTGATTCTAATACTGATGAAGAAAGTTTTGAACTATTAAAGGCTTTTGGTATGCCTTTTATATCAAAAAATTAATTATAGATTATGGCAAAAAATGCAGTAAAAGTTAGAGAACTTAAAAGAAAGAAACTTGTTGATAGATACGCAGCTAAAAGAAAAGAACTTAAAGCTAATGGTGACTGGGAGGGTTTAGATAAACTTCCTAGAAACTCATCAGCTGTTAGGTTACACAATAGATGTAATTTATCAGGAAGGCCAAGAGGTTATATGAGAAAATTTGGTATTTCTAGGCTTGAATTTAGAGAAATGGCTTCTGAAGGCAAGCTTCCTGGGATAACTAAAGCTAGTTGGTAACTTTTATTTATAATGTTTAACTTTGCAAGCTTTTAAAAAAAAAATATGAATACTGATACTATAGCAGACTTTTTAACTAGAATAAGAAACGCTATCAATGCTAACCACAGAATAGTTGAAATACCTGCTTCAAACATTAAAAAAGAGATAACCAAAGTTCTCCATGATAAAGGATTTATCACAAATTATAAATTTGAAGACAATGGCCCTCAAGGTATTATAAAAATTGCATTGAAATATAATCCTAGAACTAATTTGTCAGCTATTGAAAAAATAGTTAGGGTTAGTAAGCCAGGCTTAAGAAAATATGTAGGTTTTGAAAATTTACCGAGAGTTATTAATGGTTTAGGTATTGCAATCTTATCTACATCTCAGGGTGTAATAACTGATAAAGAAGCTAGAAAACTTAAAATTGGTGGTGAAGTATTATGTTATGTATATTAATTTTTAATTATGTCTAGAGTAGGTCTTAATCCAATTTCAGTCCCAGAAAATGTCACGGTAGACATTAAAGGCTCAAACGTTATTATCAAGGGTCCTAAGGGAGAATTACATCAGAAGGTTGATTCTGATTTTAAATTAAAATTAGAGGATGGTGTTCTTACTGTATCAAGACCAACTGATCAGAAAAGACACAAATCATTACATGGTTTATATAGAGCTCTTCTCTTTAATTGTGTTCATGGTGTATCTGAAGGATATGAATTAAAACTCGAATTGGTTGGAGTTGGTTATAAGGCGTCAAATCAAGGAAATTTATTAAATCTTACTCTTGGGTATTCACATAATATCTATTTTCAAGTTCCTGAAGAGATTAAAGTTTCTACCGAAACTGAGAAAGGAAAAGCTCCTCAGATTACCCTAAACGGTATTGATAAACAATTAATTGGCCAAATTGCTGCCAAAATAAAGTCACTCAGACCAGTTGAACCATATAAAGGAAAGGGTGTGAGATTTGTTGGTGAGTTTATAAGAAGAAAAGTTGGTAAAACTGCATCTGCGTAAATAATTATATGATGAGTATAAATAAAGAAAAAAGAAGGCTTAAAATTAGAAAAAACATTAGATCTAAGATATCTGGAACTAATGAAAAACCTAGGGTTTCAGTATTTAAGAGTAATAAAGCAATTTACTCTCAAATTATTGACGATATGAAAGGAACTACTTTAGTTTCATGTTCATCAGTAGATATTAAAAAATTTGGTAAGAATAATGTTGAAGCTTCTAAAGAGGTTGGTTTAAAATTAGCTGAAAAAGCTGTTAAAAAAGGCATTAAAGAAGTTCTTTTTGATAGAGGAGGTTATTTGTACCATGGTAGAATAAAATCTTTTGCTGAAGGGGCAAGAGAAGGAGGATTAATTTTTTAATAAAATGAATAATATAAAAGCAAGTGATTTAGAGTTAAAGGAGAAAGTTGTTTCAATTCAACGTGTTGCTAAAGTAGTAAAGGGGGGTAGAAGATTCAGCTTTTCTGCAATAGTTGTGGTGGGTAATGAAAATGGTGTTGTTGGTTATGGTCTTGGAAAAGCCAATGAAGTAACAAATGCTATTATCAAAGGTACTGATGATGCTAAAAAAAATCTTATAAATGTCCCTGTGTATAAAAACACTATTCCTCATGAAGTTCTTGGTAAATATGGGGGTGGACTTGTTTTAATGAAACCAGCCTCTCAAGGAACCGGAGTTATTGCTGGAGGTGCGATGAGAGCTGTTATGGAAAGTGCTGGGATTAAAGATGTTTTAGCAAAGTCTAGGGGTTCGTCAAATCCTCATAACGTAGTAAAAGCAACTTTTAATGGCTTAATGAGATTGAAAGACCCTCTTGCCATTGCTAAAAAAAGGGGTATAAGTTTAAATAAAGTATTCAATGGCTAAAGAAAAAAATATAAAAGTTACTATTACTCAAGTTAAGAGTACTATTTCTCAAACAGTTAGACAGAAGAAGACTATTTCAGCTCTTGGTTTAGGTAAAATTAATAAGACAGTTGAAAAGACATTAACACCTCAAGTTAAAGGTATGATTAATAAGGTTAATCATTTAGTTCAAGTTAAAGAAGTAAAATAATGAAATTACATACACTTAAGCCCGCAGATGGATCTGTTAAATCAGGAAAAAGAATAGCTAGAGGACAAGGCTCTGGTAGAGGAGGAACCTCAACTAAAGGACATAAAGGAGCCCAGTCTAGAGCAGGATATTCAAGAAAAGCTGGATTTGAAGGAGGTCAGATGCCACTTCAAAGACGCGTTCCAAAATTTGGATTTAGATCTCCTAATAGAATTGAAACAAAACCTATAAATTTAGATGTAATCCAGAAAATTTGTGATTCATCAAAAATCAAAGAAATAAATCCTGATTACTTTATAAATAATGGGTTTGCAAAGAAATCAGATATAATTAAAATTTTAGGTAGAGGAAAATTGATATCTAAAGTTGATGTGTCATCTCACTATTTCTCTGCTTCTGCTATAAAAGCTATCGAGAAAGCTGGTGGAAAAATCAAGAAATTAATTAATGAATAAATTATTCGAGACCATTAAGAATATCTTCTCTATTGAAGAGCTTAGAGATAGAATTATCAATACGATAGGTTTTTTGATAATTTTTAGGCTAGGTTCTTTTGTTGTATTACCTGGAATTGATCCTTCCAAGCTTCAACAAAGTGCAGGAGGTATTTTTGGTCTATTAGATACGTTTTTAGGAGGTGCTTTTAGTAATGCTTCGATTTTCGCACTTGGTATAATGCCATACATATCGGCATCGATCGTTGTACAGTTACTGGGTGTTGCATTGCCTTATTTCCAAAAACTACAGAAAGAGGGTGATAGTGGAAGAAAAAAAATGACTCAAATAACAAGATATCTCACCATTGTTATCTGCATGTTTCAGAGCACCGCATATATATCAGGCACTATTCCTTCTGAAGCTATTTTAGTTCAAAATAAATTTTTATTCACTCTATCAAGTCTCGTTATTTTAACTTCAGGAACTATATTTTGTATGTGGTTAGGTGAAAAAATTACTGATAAAGGTATTGGAAATGGAATATCTATGCTTATAATGATTGGTATAATTTCTCGCTTTCCAGGAAGTATAGTTGCAGAGGCTCTTTCAAGAGGTATGAGTCAAGCTTTATTATTTTTGATTGAAATTGCATTTCTTTTCTTAGTAGTTATGTTTACTATTATGCTTGTTCAAGCTATACGTAGAATACCTGTTCAGTACGCTAAGCAAGTAGTAGGTAGTAGTCTATATGGTGGTAAAAGACAATATCTTCCTTTAAAGGTAAATTCTTCAGGTGTAATGCCTATTATTTTTGCTCAGGCTCTTATGTTTTTACCTGCAATTATTGGTCTTCAGTTTGCTGAAAATTCAGATATTTTTCAATATATTGCAACCTCTTTTTCAAACATGCAATCTTGGTTGTATAATTTGACATTTGCAGTATTGATAATTGCATTTACATTTTTTTATACTGCAATTACAGTTAACCCAACTAAGATGGCTGATGATATGAAAAGAAATAATGGATTTATTCCAGGAATTAAACCCGGTCCTGAAACATCAGATTTTATCTCAAATGTCATGGACAGAATAACATTACCTGGTTCGATCCTTTTAGCTGTTGTGGCAATTTTGCCTGCGTTTGCGATGATGTTTGGTATAAATCAGAGCTTTGCTCAGTTTTATGGTGGAACTTCATTACTTATAATGGTTGGGGTAATTTTAGATACTTTACAGCAAATTGAAAGTTATTTACTGATGAGACATTACGATGGAATGATGAAATCAGGTAAAATTAAAGGAAGAAGCGTTTAATATGGCTAAACAAAAAGCGATTGAGCAAGATGGAGTTGTGACGGAAGCCTTATCAAATGCAATGTTTAGGGTAAAATTAGATAATGGGCATATAGTGACGGCTCATATCTCAGGAAAGATGAGAATGTTTTACATAAGACTTCTTCCTGGAGATAAAGTAAAATTAGAGATGTCACCTTATGATTTAACAAAAGCTAGAATAACATTTAGATATAAGTAATATGAAAGTTAGAGCATCAGTTAAAAAAAGAAGTAGTGACTGTAAGGTCATTAGAAGGAAGGGAAAAGTTTATGTTATAAATAAAAAAAATCCTCGATTTAAACAGAGGCAAGGATAAATTATGAGAATTGCAGGTATAGATATTCCAGATAATAAAAGAGGAGAGATAGCCCTAACATATATATATGGTTTAGGTAAAAGTTCTGCTCAAAAAATTCTAAAGGATGCTGGTGTCAGCTTTGATAAAAAAGTATCAGATTGGACAGAAGATGAATCTAATAAGATTAGAAATATTATTTCAAATGAGTTTAAAATTGAAGGTGATCTCAAATCAGAGGTTAGATTAAATATAAAAAGACTCCTTGATATTGGCTGCTACAGAGGTCTTAGACATAGAAAAGGACTTCCTGTTCGTGGTCAAAAAACAAAAAATAATTCTAGAACAAGAAAAGGAAAAAGAAAAACAGTTGCAAATAAAAAGAAAGCAGTTAAATAATGAATAAGAAAAAAGATAAATCGAAAAAAAGAGTAGTTGTTGTAAATAAAAATGGACAAGCTCATATAAAATGTTCATTTAATAACATCATAATTTCCATCACAAATGAAACTGGTCAGGTTATTTCTTGGTCTTCTGCTGGTAAGATGGGATTTCGTGGCTCTAAGAAAAATACTCCTTTTGCTGCTCAGATAGCTACTGAAGATGCAGTCAAATCTGCTTTTGAGCTTGGCTTAAGGAAAGTAGATATTTTTATTAAGGGTCCTGGAGCAGGAAGAGATTCAGCAATCAGAGCTATTCAAAATGCTGGTTTAGATGTAGTGTCTATTACTGACGTTACACCTCTTCCACATAATGGATGCAGACCCCCTAAAAGAAGAAGAGTTTAAATTATTTTAAAATGGCAAGATATACAGGTCCAAAATCAAAGATTTCTAGAAAATATGGTGAACCAATTTTTGGCGATACTAAGGCTTTAGAAAAAAAACCTCATCCTCCAGGACAACACGGTAGAGGAAGGAAAAAAAAGAAATCAGAATATGCTATTCAGTTAGCCGAGAAACAAAAAGCTAAGTATCTATATGGTATATTAGAAAGACAATTTAGAAACATGTTTAATAAAGCATCAAGGAAAGAAGGTGTAACTGGTCAGAATTTACTTCAGTTACTTGAAGCTAGACTTGATAATGTTGTTTATAGATTAGGAATTGCTCCTACAAGAAGAGCTGCTAGACAGCTTGTCACTCATAATCATATTACAGTAAATGGAAATCTTGTTAACATTCCTTCATATACTTTAAAAGAAGGTGATGTAATAGCTGTAAGAGAGAAATCTAAATCTTTGACTGCTATTGCATCTAGTATTTTAAATAAAAATTCTAATAAATATAAATGGCTAGAATGGGATGATAAATCTTTATTAGGTAAGCTTGTTACTTACCCTGATCGAGAATCAATTCCAGAGAATATTAATGAGCAACTAATTGTTGAATTATATTCTAAATAAAATATTGTATAAATAAATTTTAAAAATTATGTCACTACTTTCATTTCAATTACCTGATAAGATAGTAATGGAAAAAGCCGATGATTTTCATGGTATTTTCACATTTTCTCCATTACAACCAGGCTATGGTTTAACTATTGGTAATGCAGTAAGAAGAGTATTGCTCTCATCATTAGAGGGATATGCTGTCACTGGTATTAAAATTCCTGGTGTACAACATGAGTTTTCTACAATTGATGGTATTGTTGAAGATGTATCTGAAATCATTTTAAATCTTAAAACTATAAGATTTAAACCATTAAATGATAGTCCAGAAAAAAATATTGTTGTTTCTATTGATAAAAAAGGAACCATAACTGGTAAAGATATAGCTAAAGTAACTAGCTCTTATGAGATTTTAAATCCTGACCAAGAAATTTGTACTATTAGTAAAAGCACTAAATTTTCTCTTAATTTAAAAATAGAGAAAGGAAGGGGATACGTATCTTCTGAAGAAAATAATTCATCATCTGATGTTGATTTCATTGCTATTGACTCTGTCTTTACTCCTATTATTAATGTTAAATATACCATTGAAAATACTAGAGTTGAGCAAAAAACTGATTTTGAAAAATTAATTTTAGAAATTCAAACTGATGGCTCAATTCATCCTGAAGATGCTTTAAAGGGTGCTGCACAGTTATTAATTAAGCACTTCTATCTATTTTCAGATAAGGATATGGAATTTGATGAAGATAATTCTGATGAGATAGAGGTTGTTGATGAGGAGTTGCTTCATATGAGAAAACTTTTAAAAACATCTTTAAATGATTTAGATTTATCAGTAAGAGCTTATAATTGTTTGAAAGCTGCTGATATTAAAACCCTAGGTGATTTAGTTAGTATAGAAATTTCTGATATGATGAAATTTAGAAATTTTGGTAAAAAATCATTGACTGAACTTGAAGAACTTGTAGATAATAAAGGTCTTACTTTTGGAATGGACCTCTCAAAATATAATTTAGATTAATTTATTTCAATGAGACACGGTAAAAAAGTAAATCATTTAAGTAGAAAGGCACCTCATAGGAAAGCTATGCTTTCAAATATGGCTTCTTCTCTTATTCTTCATAAGAAAATTGAGACTACTTTAGCTAAAGCAAAAGCTCTTAGAAAGTACATAGAACCAATTTTAACTAAGTCTAAAAATGATACTACTCACTCAAGAAGAACGGTATTCTCTTTACTTAATAATAAAGAGTCTGTATCTGAGTTGTTTAACAATGTTTCTCAAAAGATAGCAGCTAGACAAGGGGGGTATACTAGAATAATCAAAACGGGTTTTAGGTTAGGAGATAATTCAGAAATGTGTATTATGGAACTCGTTGATTATAATTCTTTGCTATTAGTAAGTGAAGTAAAAGATGTTGGGGTTAAAACTAGGAGAAGTAGAAGAAAAAAAACTTCATCGAGTGTAAATGATGAAAATTCTAAATCTGAAACTCCTAAAAAAAAGATTAAAAAAGACGATGATAAAAAGTCAAAATAGTTCTTTTTGAAAATTTTAATTTAAAGGGATTAAATTTATTTAATCCCTTTTTTATTTTTTATTTTTGAAAAAAAATGGCAATAAATTCTAGGAAACCTGCAATTCTATTATTAGAAGATGGATCTATCTTTGAAGGAACCCCTCTTGGTAAAATTGGAGTTGCTACTGGTGAGATCTGTTATAATACAGGAATGACTGGGTATCAAGAAATTTATACAGATCCTTCTTATTTTGGTCAGATTATTATTAATACCTCTTCACATATTGGTAACTATGGTACTATTGATAATGAGCAAGAAAGCTTATTTCCTCAAATTAATGGAGTGGTAATTAATGAGTATTCTGAAGTTTATAGTAGATCTAATTCTAATGAAAGTTTGGAAGAATATTTTATTAAAAATAATACTGTTGCAATATACGACATTGATACTCGAAAATTAGTTAAACATATTAGAGATAAGGGAGCAATGAATGCACTCATATCAAGTGATTCTTTAGTAGTTGAAGATTTGCTAAAAATTCTTAATAATGTCCCTTCTATGAAAAATCTTGAATTATCTTCCAAAGTAACTACTCAAAAGGAATATATATATGGTGATGATTTATTCTCTGTAAAAATTGCTGTTTTAGATCTTGGCTGTAAAAAATCTATTCTTGAAAACTTTAGTAGCCGAGGAGCAATATGTAAAGTTTTTCCTGCTAAAACTCCATATATTGATATGAAGTCATGGAATCCTGATGGTTTTTTTATTTCAAATGGACCAGGAGATCCGGCTGCAATGGATTATGCAGTTAATACAGTTAAAGAAATTATAAAAAATGATGAGCCAGTTTTTGGAATTTGTCTTGGACATCAAATTTTAGCAAGAGCTTGTGAAATTTCAACTTATAAGTTACATAATGGTCATAGAGGAATAAATCATCCGGTAAAGAATTTAAAGTCTGGAAAATCTGAAGTTACTTCTCAAAATCATGGTTTTGCCGTCTCCATCGAGGATGTAAAGAAATCAGATACAATTGAGTTAACCCATATTAATTTAAATGATAATACAGTTGAAGGTATTAAGGTTAAAGGTAAGAAAGCTTTTTCAGTTCAATATCATCCAGAATCATCACCAGGTCCACACGACTCAAGATATTTATTTGATGAATTTATAAATATGTTAAAAAAGTGAATAAAATAACAAAATTAATTGCAAGGCAAATTTTAGATTCTAGAGGAAATCCAACAGTTGAAGTTGATATTTTTTCAGATAAAATTATGGGCAGAGCGGCTGTACCTTCTGGAGCGTCCACTGGAGAGCATGAAGCAGTAGAGTTAAGAGATAATGCAAAGATTTATAATGGTAAATCAGTTTATAAAGCTGTAATTAATGTAAATACAATTATCTCAAAAGAATTAGTTGGTAAGTCTTGTTTTATGCAAGAAGATATTGATAAAATATTAATAGAATTGGATGGCACATTGAACAAGTCCAATCTTGGTGCTAATGCAATTCTAGGAGTTTCTTTAGCATATGCTCATTTATCTTCAAAACTATCAGAGAAGCCATTATATAAATATTTAGGTGGTGATGATGCTAATTTATTACCTGTACCAATGATGAATATTATCAATGGTGGCTCTCATTCTGATGCACCAATTGCTTTTCAAGAGTTTATGATAAGACCAGTTGGAGCTAATTCTTTTAGTGAGGCTTTAAGATATGGCTCTGAAATATTTCATACACTTAAGTCTATACTTAAAAGTAAAAATCTTAGTACTGCAGTTGGAGATGAGGGAGGATTTGCCCCAAATTTTTCTGGTGGAACTGAAGAAGCAATAGACACAATTCTTAGTTCTATTGAAAAGTCAGGTTTTTCTCCAGGAAAAGATATTACTCTCGCAATGGATTGCGCTTCTTCTGAATTTTATAAAAAAGGAGAATATGATTATAGAATTTTTGAAGGTAATAATGGGGAGGTGAGAAATTCTGAAGCTCAAGTTTTATATTTAAAAAATTTAGTTAAACAATATCCTATTGATAGCATTGAAGATGGATGTGATGAAAATGATTGGGATGGTTGGAGAATGTTGACAAAAGAAATTGGAAGTACTTGTCAACTGGTAGGTGATGACCTATTGGTTACAAATCTTAAATATTTAAAAAGAGCTATTGAAGAAAAGAGTGCTAATTCTATTTTAATAAAACCTAACCAAATAGGAACATTAACCGAAACTGTGCATGCAATAAATTTAGCAAAAAATTCAGGCTGGACAGCCGTTGTATCTCATAGATCTGGTGAGACGGAAGACACTACAATTTCTGATATAGCTGTTGGGTTAAATGTTGGACAAATTAAGACGGGATCTTTATCAAGATCAGATAGAATAGCAAAATATAATCAGCTATTAAGGATAGAAGAGGATTTAGGAGATAAAGCAAAATTTCCTTCTAAATAAATTATATATTTGATTCATGATAAAAGACAAGATTAAACCTCTCTTAAAAAATTTTTATTTTCTATTCTTTTTATCTTTTATTTTATGGATGACACTAATAGACTCAAATGGGTTTATAAATAGATACAGACTATCTTCAAAAATGAAAGAACTTAAAAACCAAAGAAATTTTTACTTAAATGAAATTGAAAAAATATCATTTGACAAGGATAGATTTGATAATGATGATGAGTTATTAGAAAAATTTGCTAGAGAAGAATACTTGATGAAAAAAGAAACAGAAGATATTTACTATATAATAAAAGAATGATGGATAAAAAAAGCAAAGATTTTTTATTTAAATATTTAAATAATCATTCCCCAACAGGGTTTGAGACCTCTGGTCAAAGAATTTGGCTTGATTACATAACACCATATATCGATGAATATATTTCTGATACATATGGAAGTGTAGTAGGTGTAGTTAATCCTTCAGCTTCATATAAGGTAGTTATTGAAGCTCATGCTGACGAGATTTCTTGGTTTGTAAATTATATTACAGATGATGGATATATTTATGTTATTAGAAATGGTGGTTCTGATCATCAAATTGCTCCATCCAAAAGGGTAAATATTCATACAGATAAAGGAATTGTTAAGGGAGTATTTGGTTGGCCGGCAATACATGTAAGAGATCCAAAAACTGAAGAAACTCCTTCACTAAAGAATATTTTTATTGATGTAGGATGCTCATCTAAAAAAGAAGTAGAAGCTCTTGGTATTCACGTTGGTTGTGTTATTACATTCGAAGATGAGTTGATGATATTAAATAAAAATTATTATACAGGAAGAGCACTTGATAATAGAATGGGGGGGTTTATGATAGCGGAAGTAGCAAGAAGATTATATGAGAATAAGAAAAAACTTGGTTTTGGACTTTACATAGTCAACTCAGTTCAAGAAGAAATAGGGTTAAGAGGTGCTCAGATGATTGCTGAGAGAATTGATCCAGACGTTGCTATCATTACTGATGTGACTCATGACACAAACTCTCCAATGTATGATAAGAAAAAAAGTGGTGATATTAAATCAGGGATGGGGCCTGCATTAACATTTGGTCCTGCGGTTCAAAATAATTTATTGAAGCTTTTAATAGAGACAGCTAAAAAAAACAAAATAGACCATCAGCTAATGGCTGCTTCTAGATTTACTGGAACAGATACTGATGCTTTTGCATATTCTAATGATGGAGTTGCCTCTGCTCTTATATCTCTTCCATTAAAGTATATGCATACAACAGTAGAAACTGTTCATATTAATGATGTTGAGAACTGTATTAAGTTAATGTATGAATCTGTCTTAGCAATAAAAAAAGGTCAGGATTTTAGATATATTAAATAATAACTAAACTACATTGTAGCCTACTTTTTTCAAGTCCTCCCAAAAGTTTGGATATGACTTTTTAACGACATCTGGATTATTAATAGTAAGATTAATCTCAGAAGAGAGTGGAGCAAATGCCATAGCCATTCTATGATCATCATAAGTATCTATATCAATTTTTTTTGGCAGCCTTTCTTCTCTATTTTCTAATATCCAGTAGTTTTTTTTCTCATGAAATAGAGCTCCAATTTTATTTAATTCTTGACTCATAGCAAGTAATCTATTTGTTTCTTTAATTTTTAAACTTTCAACTCCATAAGCTTTTAGCTTAATATTATGAAATGCTGCAATTACTAAAATAGTTTGTGCAAGATCAGGACAATCTTTAAAATTAAGTTCTAAATAACTATTACTAAATTTTTTTCTTCTAAGAATTATAGTATTATTAAGATACTTAGTCTTAACATTGAATAGATTCATTATTTTGGCTATTATACTATCTCCTTGGAGAGACTCTTTTTTTAAACCATTTAGTGTAATAGAATCTATATTTTTATTTATTGAAATTATACTATACCAATAACTAGCTGCTGACCAATCAGATTCAACTAAATGTAGTCCTCCCTTATATTCTTGATTTAAAATACTTATGGTCTTATTTCTCATTTTAAATTTAATCCCAAATTTTTTCATTAGATGCAATGTCATCATTACATAAGGTTTACTATAAAAAGGACCATCAATATTTATTGTAAGGCCTTGGGGTAATAAAGGTGAAATCATTAAAAGAGAAGATATATACTGACTACTAATATTTCCTTTAACTGAAATTGAATTTGAGACTTGAGAAATTTTATTTTTGATAGTAATCGGAGGATAACCTTTTTTTTCTAGATAATAAATTTCTGCACCTAGCTTATTTAAAGAATCTACTAATATTTTAATAGGTCTTTTCTTCATTCTTTCAGTCCCTATTAAATTTATATTTTCTTTCTTTAGCGCTAGATAAGAGGTTAAAAATCTATAAGTTGTACCTGCATCTTCTGCATCCCATATTTCATTAGAATCTTTACTTAGTAAATTAGCTAACAGTAATGTGTCATTAGCATTTGAAAGGTTTTGTAATTCAATTTCATTTTTTGATAAATATTTAATAATTAATAATCTATTACTTTCACTCTTTGAAGAATTTAAATTTATTTTTATAACAGTTATTTCTTTATTGAAGGAAAGATTAATTTTTTTCATTAGTATTTTTATTATAATAATCTAGGCTATTACTAATTAAATTTTTATCAATTTCAAAATTGTATTCACAAGATCCAATACCATTCAAAACACATGTTCTGATTTTGTTTGATTTATTTTTTTTATCAAGAAGAGTATTATTTATAATTTCTTTTTTAAAGTTAAGTTTTGGTAATTGGTAGATGCTTAAAATATATTTTGTAATAATATTAAGGTCTGAATCACTTAACTTATTAAAATAGTTAGAAATAAAGGCCTCACAAATTATTCCAATTGAAATTGCTTCTCCATGCAAAAATTTTTTTGATTTTGACAAATATGTTGTTTCAATTGCATGGCCTATGGTATGTCCAAAGTTTAAAATTTTTCTCATACCTTGCTCAGTCGGATCATTCTTGACTATATCATGTTTTATTGATATAGAGTGTTTTACTAGCTCTTTCCAAGAGTTAGACTCCCATTTTGTTTTTGAAATTTTAAAAAACATATTCTTGTCTCTTATTAGACAATGTTTGATTATTTCTGCAAAACCAGATTTAAGTTCTCTTTTAGAAAGTGTCTCTAATAAATTAATATCTATAATGATCTCCTTAGGTTCATTAAAAACACCTATTAAATTTTTTATATTATAATAATCAATTCCTACCTTTCCACCAATACTTGCATCCACTTGAGATAGTAGAGTAGTAGGTATATTTATGAAATCTATACCCCTCATATAAGTTGAAGCGATAAATCCACCTAAATCACAAATTACTCCTCCACCTATATTAATTATTAATGAATGTCTATCAAATTTTAATTGAATAAGTTTTTTCCATACTTTTTCACACGATGATAAAATCTTATTTTCTTCACCTTCTTTAATTTTTATTATATTGTATTCAAAGCTGAAGCACTTTTTATTAGATTTAAGACAATATTTGTATGAATTAGTATCAGCTAAGAAAGCTATTTTTGAATAATTATTTTTAAATATAAATTCGTTAAGAGGAGAAATAAAATCAGCAATTTTAATATGATTAGGAATCATATTTTAAAATTAGCTTTTTTCCTATTTATAATTTTATTTTGAACATTAATAGATCCTAGGTGAATAACTTTATATAAATCTTCAATAAAGTCTTTATCTAACCCCTTATCTAAAGCCCATTTTATTCTTGATTTGAATATTTCATTCCACCTGTCAACTTGAAAAGTAGTTAAATCTTGTTCTTTTTTGAATTCACCAATTTTCTCAACTAAGTTTATTCTTTTAGCGATCACTTCTATAATTTCTTTATCAACATCATCTATTCCTTCTCTAATTTCATTAAGTAAATGCTTATAAGATTTATCTTCTTCATGAGATGTTTTCACCTTGAGATTCTTTTTGATTTCAGAAAGATAGCTAGGTGTTATCTGTTGTTTAGAATCACTCCATGCATTATCTGGATCAATATGTGATTCTATAATTAATCCATCATATCCAAGATCTAAAGCTTTTTGTGAGGTTTCAAAAATCATTTCTCTGTTTCCGCATATATGTGATGGGTCACAAATTAATGGTAGGTTTGGATGATTACTTTTTAAGTCAATAGCAATTTTCCACATTGGCGTATATCTATACTTTGAGCTTCCAGTAATTGAAAATCCTCTATGAATAGCACCTAACTTATTAATTCCTACTTTATTAACTCTTTCTAAAGCTCCCATCCATAAAGACAAATCTGGATTTATAGGGTTCTTTACTAACATTGGAATATCTATTCCTTTTAAGGATTCTGCAATTTCTTGAACAGAGAAAGGATTTACTGTAGTTCTAGCACCAATCCATAAAATATCTATTCCATATTTTAGTGATAATTCTACATGATTAGTATTTGCAACCTCTACAGCAAATTGAATATTTAATTCTTTTTTAATATCTGAAATCCATTTTAGTGCCTCCTCTCCATTTCCTTCAAAAGTTCCAGGTCGAGTTCTTGGTTTCCAGACTCCAGCTCTAAATAAACTTATGCCATGAGATTTTAATTCTTTACAGGTTTGATAAAGTTGTTCAAAAGTTTCTGCACTACATGGTCCTGATATAATTAATGGTTCATCTTTGGTCTTTATCCAATTATTAATTGGCTCTATATTAAACTTTTTGCTCATTTCTATTATATTTTTGCTCTGAAATTATTCAACTAATCAGATAAGTGGACAAAAGTACAAAAAACTTATTTAATAACACAGAATTAGCTTTTACTAATAAATCAAATTTAGAGTTAAGAAAAGCTTTTTATTTATTTTCAGTGCTAGACTATCCAATTCTAACAAAGCTTGGTAATACGTTATTATTACTTGTGCTTAAATTCAAACTTCCATTTAAGTCAATTATAAAGAATACACTTTTTAAGCATTTCTGTGGAGGTGAAACTATTGAGGAATGTAAAAAAACATTTAATAGTTTAAGAAAATATAAAATTAGTGCTATGCCAGAGTATTCAGTTGAGGCTGAATCTACTGAAAAAGGTTTTGAAAATTATATAAACGACTCCTTGAAAATTATCAATTATTTAGGAAAAGAAAATCTCCCATTTATTGCAATTAAATGTACAGGGCTAATGGATATTCATATTCTTGAAGATATTTCATCAGGTAAGTTAACTTATGAAAGTGATGAATATTTATTATTTGTAGAGAGAATGAGAAGATTATGTAAAGAATCTCAAAAAAATAAAGTGCAAATATTAATTGATGCTGAGGAGACGTGGATACAGGATGTAATTGATACTGCTGCATTAAAATTAATGGAAGAGTTTAATAATACTAGTACAGTTGTTTTTTTAACACATCAGTGCTATAGAATTGGAACATTAGATAGAATAAAAGCAAATTTTAAAATAGCTAAAAAAAAACAATATTTCTATGGTGTTAAATTAGTAAGGGGTGCTTATATGGAGAAGGAAAGAGAAAGAGCTAATAGATATGGATATCCTAGCCCCATACAACCATCGAAACAAGAAACAGATTCTGAGTTTAATGATTCTCTTAAATTTTGTATTAATAATATTGATAACTTATCCCTTTGGGTGGGTAGCCATAATGAAGATTCATGTTTGTATTTAATGTATTTAATGAGTAAAAAAAATATTAGCAGAGATAATGAAAGAGTTTGGTTTTCTCAATTATACGGAATGAGTGATAATATATCATTTACACTTTCTAATATAGGTTATAATGTAGTTAAGCTAATACCTTACGGCCCCATAGAAAAAACAATACCATATTTAATTAGGAGAGCAAATGAAAATAGCTCAGTAAAAGGTCAAAGTAATAGACAATTTACATTGATAAAAAATGAAATAAATAGAAGAAAAAAACTAAATTAATATTATGAGTTTAACCGAACAAGAAGAACAAAGAAGGAAATCCAGAGAAGAAATAATAGACCTTGGAATTGATCCGTATCCATCAGAATCTTTTGAGATAAATACTTATACTGACGAAATAAAAAAGAATTATAATGAAAAGAAAAAGAATTTTGGCGATATATCGTTAGCTGGAAGATTAATGTCAAGAAGAGTAATGGGTTCAGCTTCTTTTGCTGAGATTCAAGATTCAAAGGGTAAAATTCAAATTTATGTAAGAAGAGATGATATTTGTCATTCAGAAGATAAAACCCTTTATAATACTATATTCAAAAAGAAATTAGACCTTGGAGATATTATTGGAATTAAGGGTCATGCTTTTAAAACTCAAGTAGGAGAGATTTCTATTCATGTTAACGAGTTAAAAGTATTATCTAAGTCAGTTAAGCCTCTACCTGTAGTCAAAGAGTCTACAGATGAGTCAGGAGAATCAAAAAAACATGATGCTTTTAGTAATACTGAGCTTAAATATAGAAGAAGATATATTGACTTAATCGTTAATCCTGAATCGAGAGAAATTTTTATCAAAAGATCAATAATTGTCAATGAAATTAGATCTATATTAAATGAAAACAATTTTCTTGAGGTGGAAACTCCAATTTTACAGCCAATCTATGGGGGAGCATCAGCAAGACCATTTAAAACTTATCACAATACGCTAGACATCCCCTTGTATCTAAGAATAGCAAATGAGCTTTATTTAAAAAGATTAATAGTTGGTGGTTTTGATGGAGTATTTGAATTTGCTAAAGACTTTAGAAATGAAGGTATGTCAAGATTTCATAACCCTGAATTTACTCAATGTGAATTTTATGTAGCTTATAAAGACTATTTATGGATGATGGATTTTGTAGAAAAAATGTTTAATAGAATTGTCAAAAAAATTACAAATAATTCTACTATGATTTCTTGTAATAATAATTCAATTGATTTTGGAAAAAAATGGGAAAGATATACAATGTATGAAGTTATAAAAAAGTTTACAGGTGTGGATGTATCTAAGATGAATGAGGTTGAATTGAAAGGTGTATGTTCAGATTTAAAAATTAAAGTTGATAATTCAATGGGAAGGGGGAAGTTAATTGATGAAATTTTTGGGGAAAAATGTGAACCCTTTTTAATTCAGCCAACTTTTATCATCGATTACCCAATAGAAATGTCTCCTCTTGCTAAAAAACATAGATCAAAGGAGGGTCTAGTTGAAAGGTTTGAATTAATTTGTAATGGTAAGGAGATTTGTAATGCTTTCTCTGAAGTTAATGATCCCCTTGATCAGAGGAAAAGATTTGAAGATCAAGTCAAACTTGGTAAAAAAGGAGACGAAGAAGCAATGGTGTTAGATGAAGATTATTTAACTGCATTAGAGTATGGTATGCCTCCTACTGCAGGAATAGGTATAGGTATAGATAGACTTACTATGTTATTAACTGATTCATATTCAATTCAAGATGTTTTGTTTTTTCCTCAAATGAAACCAGAGGGTAATTAAAGATTATCAAAAAATCTACTTCTTTTTTCAAGTTTAAGATCTTGTAGAAGTGCAGAGACTGCATTTATTGATAAATTATAAGATTGAAATCTTCCAAATGGCACCCAACTAAAGTTTATTCTCCAACAGTGAAGGTCTCTTGTAGCATTAATACTAGTTTGAGTTAATTTTTTGTTTTTAAAATCATAACCAGACCTAAAAGAAATTTTTGTTTTTTCTGAAATACTTACATCACCAGAGAAAGTAAAAGTTTGAGTTATAGTAGGAACTTTATATCCTATTTTTCTTCTATTAAGATTATAACTAGCATTTATAGACCATGGTACATTAAAATCAATATACTCTGCAATATTAGAATTTATATAGTCAATTTCTTCTCTTGAGCCAAATCTAGAATCTTTCTCTTGGCTTTCATTTTCATTTTGAAAATCTTTTGCTGAAAATCTAAATCCTAGCGCCATATTAATATAAGAAAGAGATCCAAGGCCTTGACTATTATTAATTGCATACTCATCAATTCTTCTCTGATATATTGTTTCTATATTATTAGATGATACTATACTATCTAATTTAAAAGTGTAAGGATCTAATGTTCCTGAAACACTTAGATTAATTAAATTTTTGAAAAAAGAAGTTCTCGTCCCAAATCTTACTGGAGCTAGTTTAAAAGAGTCGGCAAGAAAATTATAGCTGCTAGAAAATGATAAATTATCAAATATTTTAATTTTTTTCGTACCATTTATAGAATCATTTTTATCTAGAACTTTTAATTCTAAATTATTACCAACATAAAAATTCATTGATGCAGAGCTCCCCAATCTAGGAGATCCAAATAAAAAATTTTCATATTTACTTAAAAGCTTTGTTTCTCCTGTGTTATTAATTTGTACATTTTCATAATATCCAAATTTAGGTCTTGTAAAATCTGGACTGAATGACATTGATATTTCAGGAGATATAACATGCCTAATAGCTTTTATTTTTCCTTTTTTAAAGAATATAGTTCCATAAATTCTAGTAGATAAAGCAAATGCAGAAGAATATGACCAAGCTCTTTGAAATGAATTTACAGTATCAATTTCTATTCCATTCTCTATCTCATTAAAATTATAATTTAATTTTTTGAGATACCAAAGTTCAGAATAGTTTACACTTGGACTTACAGTAAAATATTTTAAAAAATTAAATGAAGTAGAAATTGGAATTGTATGTTTACCTCCAATTTTTGATCTATCAATTATAGACCCTATATTTTCTAAATTAAAATCAATCTGATCAGAGAAATTATTGTTAGTGTTTACTATATGTAAATTACTCAGAGAACTTCCTGAACCTCCATTAGATAGCTCTATTTTTCCATTGAATCTGTGGCTAATACTAATCTTTCCAAGTGCTGTTTTCCCAATCTTACCAAGATTTTTAAAAGGATAAAGTCTACTCATATTATAACTTAAGTCAGGTAATGTTAAATTAACTTTTTTAGTTTGAACATTTTGAGAATGACGAAGATTGGCTGAAAAATTAAAAGGAGTTCCTTTAAAAGATTTAGAGTAAGAAATATTTGAATTGAATTGAGCATTTATGCTTTCATTAAAATTTGAATACACTAAGTTTTTATTCTGATTATAAGAATTGGTTTGAAAATTAACTGAGGATGAAAACCTACTTGATTTACCTTGTGAGTCTGGGCTATGAGACCATGATAAAGAAAAGTCATTAGAATTAGAAGGATTTTCAAAATCCCCTAAAATACTTTTGTTGTAATTAAATCTAAGATTACCTGAGTAAGAATATCTTTTTTTATAACTTGACCCTAAAGTTAATCCATAACTACCTTTGGAATAAACATCTCCCGTCAGTCTTAAGTCAAAATAATCACTTAATGCAAAATAATATCCTCCATCTCTAAGATAAAAACCTCTTCTTTTCTCTTCTCCGTAATTAGGCATAATTAAGCCAGATATCTTTTTTTTAGGTTGAGGAAACATCCCAAAAACAAAACCTAAAGGTGTTGGAATATTTCCAAACTTTAGGTGAAAAGGTCCTGAAATAACTTTATTCCCTGGTATAACTTTTATCTTATTAGATGATATGTGAAAATGAGGCTCTTCTAAATTGCATGTTGTATATTTAGCTTCACTAATAAATAACTCATCTTCCTCATTTTTTTTTACATCCTTACCTTGCATATATGCTTCATCAAGTTGAGTAACTATACCTTTAATTTTAGCTTTTCTACTATCAAAATTATAGGTTATTTTATCTGTCTCATAGGATTGACTACCTTCAGTAAATATTGGTTTACCAATTTTTTTTCCTGTTGAATCTAAAATAAAGTTGGCATCAAGTGTTTTATTATTCCAATCGACTGATATTTGATAAGCATCTAAATTAATATCACCATAGTCAATGTTAGAGCTACCATACATTCTAAGGCTTTGTGTTTTTAGATCATAATATATTGAGTCCTTTGCACTATAATTTATTGTTGTTTCAATTTCACCTTTTTTAAAAATTGTGTCTGAATGATTTTGAATCAAAGTATCATTTTTCTTAAGAGACGGTAGGGGATCTGATTCTATTTGAGAAAATAGATGTAATGGATTATACAGAAAAAGGAAGATCAATAAACTTCTCAATTTTATAAATATATTTCTTTTTAATAAATTTACTGTATTGCAAATTTATTGTTGATTATCTAAATAAGTGGAATGCAATTTATTAATATATCCTTTTTTCTTAGTTTATTCTTTATTTTAACTTCTTTTAACTCACTAAATTCAAATCAATATAAACTCAAAACAATAGTTATCGATGCTGGTCATGGTGGTAAAGACCCAGGAGCTAGAGGTAAATTTTCTTGGGAAAAAGATATTGCCTTGTCAATTTCTCTTGAGTTAGGAAGAATATTAAAAGAAAATATGCCCGAAATAAAAATAGTTTATACAAGAGAAGATGATATTTTTTTAAGTCTTTATAATAGAGCAGAAATTGCAAATAAGGCAAATGCAGATTTGTTTATTTCTATTCATGCTGACTCTTTCTCTAATTCATCTGTATATGGGACTACATCTTATCTTATGGGTCTTAGTAAAACTTCAGCCAACATGAATGTTGCAAAAAGAGAAAATTCAGTAATTTTTTTAGAGGAAAATTATGAAGAAACATATAAAAATTTTGATCCAAATTCCTCAGAATCAATTATGTTACTTAGCTTAACTCAAAAAGCTAAAATTGATAATAGTACAATTCTTGCTAACCTTATTCAAGATCAGTTAGAAAATCGAGTAGGCCTAAGATCTAGGGGAGTTAAGCAAGCGCCATTCCAAGTTTTATGGAATACTACTATGCCTAGTGTTTTAATTGAGACTGGATTCATGACTAATCCAAATGAAGAAAAAAAATTAAATAATAAAACCCACAGAGTTTATATAGCTTCAGCAATTTTTAGAGCAATTAGAGATTATAAGAAGTATTTAGAATCAAATGTTTAATTTTGATTAATGAATAGAGAATTTAAAGTTGGAATAATAGGGGTTGTTGGCTTGGTATTTTTTTATCTAGGTACAAATTTTCTTAAAGGGATTGATTTTTTTTCCCCTGTAAATAAATATTATGCACTTTATGATAATGTTGATGGCTTAATAGTTGCGAATCCAGTTATTGTAAATGGTTACACTGTAGGAAGAGTCAGTAAGATTAATATACTCCAAAATAAAAATAATAAGATTTTAGTTACGTTAGATATCGATGAAAATCTGATTATTGGAAAAGATTCCCGTGCAACTTTAAGTAGTAATGATTTTTTAGGAAGTAAAGCAATTATTCTTAATATAGGAGATGTATCCAACCCAATTAATGATGGAGATACAATTAATTCTGAAATAGAAGGGGGTCTATCTGAACTATTAGAAAAAGCTACCCCTATAACTGATAATCTCGGTGTTACTATTAGTAGGTTAAATGAAATTTTATTAAGCTTAAGAGGTAGTGGAGATATGATTACAACAACTCTAGATAATCTTAATGATGTTTTATCTAACACAAATAATCTTATAGAGTCTAATGAATCTACTATTACAAATACACTTGATAATTTAAATAATCTGACAACTGATCTTTCCCAAAAATTAGAAGATATTAACCCTATAATTGAGGGAGCTAATGATATGATAACCACTCTGAATAAAGTAAATTTTGAAAATACCTTTAATCAAATTGATATCTTACTAACCTCAATGAACGGAGTATTTGATGATCTTGAATCTGGAGAGGGAGGTACTTTATCATTACTCCTTTCTGATGACTCACTCTATAATAATCTGAATCAAACTGCTTACGATCTCGACAAGTTATTACAACATATTAACGAAAACCCTAAGCATTTCTTTGCTCCTCTTGGAAAGAGTAGAAAGAAAATAGAAAGAGATTTAAAAAAGCAGAAAGAGGACTAGGTTGTGTAACTTAGTATATGACCGTTAATTTCCTCAGTCATTATTTCAATTGTTTTTCCATGTATCGAACAAGAGTAGAGATTTTCTAAGCTATTTTTAATTTCTAAACTCTTTAGAGGTATTGTATAACCACCTACCTTATAGGCTGTCTCCTTCATGGACCAGTACTCAACTAATTTTTTTAGATTTTCTCCAATAACTAACTCTTCGTCTTCACTAAGAAATTTAGATTTAATTTTTTTAACTTTTTCATCTATTCTCTCAATATCAACTCCGCATTTTTTTGTGTCAAAAATCACAGAGACATATGGGAATTTATGAGAGATAGAAATATGGTATTTAGAGTTTATAAGATGCGGTTTGCCGTTATTATCTTTTTTTATTCCCACAAAATTTATGTCTAATTCTTCACATATTTTCTCTATTAAAATTCTTGAGGCATAGAACTCTTTTCTCTTAATTTCATTTTTTATGTCAGTAGTTTGATTTGTTAATTTAATTAACTCATTTATCGATTCGTCTATTTTCCAGACCCAGATGATGGATTCACAGTTAGAAATTTTTTTAATTATGCTCATATAACATCTTATTAATATAAAATTATATAATAATTGCATGATTTTATTTAAATTCATATCTCAATGAATCAGTTGAACTCAGAAGATATTTCTAATAAAAAATTTAACTCAGGTTTTCGTGGATATGATAAATCTCAAGTTGATAGTTATCTCCAAATACTAGCCAGTGAATTTAAAATTTTAGAGAGTAGGATTATAGATTTAGAAAATAAAATATCAGAGCAAAAAACTGAAAACGAAAAATTTAAAAGTGTTGAGTCATCACTTATTAACACATTAAAAGCAGCAGAAGATACAGGAAAAGATATTGTTGAGAATGCGAAAGAAGATGCTAAAGGGATTCTTAATGACGCTAGAAAAGAGTTAGCTACAATCAAGGAAGAATATGAAAGTATCAAGTCTCTAAGAGACAATACTATCCAAGATATTAATGAATTGAAGGATAAAATAAATTCAGGATTAGACATTATTGGAGAAGAGGCTAATTTCGATGAGATATCTGAAAGCATAGATGCTGTAGAAGAAAATATTAATGATTCAGAGAAAGAAGAGGACACTTTTGAAGAAAAAGAAGAGGAGTCTATAGAAGAAAATCTTGAGGAAAATGAGGTGGAGTTAGAGATAGAGGATGAAAAAGAAGAAGATATAATTGAAGATGAATCTAGCGAAGATGTAATGGATGAGGGTAACACTAATGAGGAAGAAGAATTATCCGATTCTCATGAAGACGATATATATGAGTTAACAACTGAGGCAGAAGAAGAGCCCCCTGCTGAGGAAACTGTAGAGAGTGTTAGTGAACCTGAACCAACAGAAGAAGAAAACTTGGAATCAACCCAAAATGATTTAAAAGAAACGCCAGATTTATTTTCTGAGGAAAAGCATGAGGAAGAGGATAATAATGAAGAGGAGTTGTCTGCAGATGATATTTTTGGAGGACAAGAAAATAATGATGAAGGTGATCAACCAGAAGAAGAAAATGATATTTCCGACGAAAATGAAGAGGATTCAGTAGAGTCTCAAAATGATGAAATTGAATCCGAGCCTGAATCAGAAGAAGAAAATGAGTCTGATAAAAAGAAGTCAGATGATATTCAGAAATCATTTTTTGATACATTCGATGAAAATTAATAATTCAACTATATCACTTAATGGTATAGAGTTCAAATCAAAGATTGGTCTTTTTGATTTTGAGAAAGAGAGTGGAAATTCTTTCATTGTAAATCTGTCTATCGACGTAGATAAAATAATATATGATGATACGATTGAGGGTACAGTGGACTATTCTAACTTATTTTCAATTATTGAGAGTGAGATGTTGAAAGAATACAATCTAATAGAGACAGTCGCTCATAAGATATCGAGTAGTATTCATTCTCAGATAAAAAACATTAAATTGTGTAGACTTGAGATTATTAAAAAAAATCCTCCGATTGATGGAAATGTTGATAATTCAAGTTTTATTTTAGAAACAACTTCATAGAACATATGAGTAAGGAAAGTTCGATAAAAGAATATATTAGTAAGGCAAAAAAAATCATTAATGATGACGAAAAGCTTAAAAAGCTTATCGAAGATGTTTTAAAAAAATTGAAAGAAATTTCTAGTGATAAGAAAACATCGGCTAAACTTAATGATTCACTAAGGTTATTTATTAGAATTATAAATGCATATACTTCTAAGGAGTACACATATGTTCCCTGGAAGACAATTTGTTTAATAGTAGCAGGTTTAATTTATTTCATTTATCCTGTAGACTTGATTCCTGACTTTATACCTGTTTCTGGTCTAATAGATGATATTGCACTAATTGCTTGGATATATAAATCAATCCAAGATGATATTGATAACTTCCTTGAATGGGAGAAAAGTCTGAAGTCTTAGCACATCTTATAAAAAATTAATTTATGTTTGGTATGAACAACCAATAACTATTTATCCCTATGAGAGGCAGGTTATTTAGACAACTTGTTGAGAATGACAAAGAACCATTATCTATTTTTGGTACGGTAAATGCATATTCTTCAGTACTAGCAAAAAAAAACGGAGTAAAATCAATATATCTTTCTGGTAGCGGTGTCGCCGCAGCATCTTTCGGTCTCCCAGACCTTGGATTTACAAAATTAGAAGATGTGGTAGAAGATGCTAGAAGAATTACCTCAGCGTGTGATTTACCACTTCTTGTTGATGTTGATACTGGATTTGGTTCATTAAATTCTATTCAAAAAACTGTCAAGTTGATGGAAAAAGAAAATGTCGCAGCTATTCATATTGAGGACCAAGTCGATCTCAAGAGATGTGGACACAGACCAAACAAAAAATTAGTTTCAATCACTGAGATGCAAGACAGGATTAAGGCTGCAGTTGACGCAAGGATCGATGATGATTTTGTAATCATGGCAAGGTCTGATGCCTTAGCTGTAGAAAATGAGGAAATGTTGCTTGAGAGAATCAATTCATACATTGAAGTTGGAGCTGATATGATATTTCCTGAAGCACTAGTTTCCTTAGATGGATACAAAAAAATTGCTCAAGAATCCTCTGTACCAATTCTAGCAAATATCACAGAGTTTGGGAAGACCCCTTTATTCTTAAAAAAAGAATTACATGATGCTGGAGTATCTATGGTTCTATATCCTCTAACTGCTTTTAGGGCAATGAGTAAGGCTGCAGAAAAGATATATAAGGAATTATCTAGTTCAGAATCTCAGGAGAATATGCTAGGAGAGATGCAGACTAGAGATGAGCTGTATGATTACCTTTCCTACCATAAATATGAGAAGGAGATGGATGATATTTTAAATAAAAAAGATGAGTAAAGGATTAAGAGGTATTGAGGCGGGAACAACTTCGATTTGTACCGTTGGGGAGACTGGTGATGATCTCCACTACAGAGGTTATGACGTTGTCGACCTAAGTGAACATTGCATTTTTGAGGAAGTGTGTTACTTACTTCTTCATGGTAACCTTCCTAATAAAGACCAGCTTAAAAGCTTTACAAATAATATAATTTCTAAGAGGTCTTTACCAGACTCATTAAAAATTGTACTAGAAACTATTCCAAAGCAGACTAACCCTATGGATGTGTTAAGGACCGCGTCCTCTTTCCTTGGAAATATCGAGCCTGAGAAGTCATTCGATAATCAGATGCACTGCTCAGAGAGACTACTTGGAATATTTCCTTCAGCATTAAATTACTGGTATCATTTCTCGCACTCTGGAAATAAGATCTCAGAGGAAAATGATTCTGAAACTATTGCGGGCCATTTTCTACATACTTTACACGGAAGAAAGCCAACCGAGACAGAGGAGAAGGTTATGAACATATCTCTTATCCTATACGCTGAACATGAGTTCAATGCATCTACATTTGCCGCGAGAGTATGTGCTGCTACTTTATCGGACTTTTATTCTTGTGTTACAGGTGCGATAGGAACTTTGAGAGGTCCTCTTCACGGTGGAGCAAATGAAAAGGCGATGGAACTTATCTCAAGATTTGAGGATGAGGAATCTGCCGCAAAATCTATCTACTCGATGCTTGAAAATAAAGAGCTTATCATGGGCTTTGGTCATGCTGTATACAAGAAGCAAGACCCGCGAAATGATATAATCAAGAAGTGGTCGAAAAAACTTTCTGTTGGAAGACCTAATGAAAAACTTTATGGTATCTCATGTAGAATTGAGAGGATAATGAAAGAGGAGAAAGGTCTTTTTGCTAATGCCGACTTTTTCCATGCGTCTGCCTACAATTTTATGGATATACCTACTAAGCTTTTCACTCCAATTTTTGTTTGTTCAAGAGTATCGGGTTGGGCAGCTCATATCATAGAGCAGAGATCAGATAATAAACTAATAAGGCCTGGAGCAAAATATGTTGGTAGTGATCCGCTTGATTTTGTCCCAATAAACGAAAGAGATTAATATGAAAAATGAGGTTTCAGAAAATTTTATTTCTGATTATGATAAAGAGATAAAAGAGATAGCAGACTACACTGTTAACTTCTCTAATTTTTCAGACCTGTCAAGGCAAACCGCATACCATGTGCTTCTAGATAGTATAGCCTGTGGCATACTAGCCCTAAAAAACGAATCATGTAAAAACTTATTAGGTCCAGTCTTTGGCGGTTCTAATATCGATGACGGAGCAAGAGTTTTTGGAACAAACTATACGCTGGATCCAATTAGAGCAGCTTGGAATACAGGATGTATTATTAGGTGGTTAGATTTTAATGATACGTGGTTAGCACAGGAGTGGGGTCACCCCTCAGACAACCTAGGTGCAATTCTTCCGCTTACCGATTTTTTAAGTTTAAAGAGAGTCAGTAAAGGCCAGGACCCAATAAAAGTATCAGAGTTACTAGAACATACAATTAAAGCTCATGAGATACAGGGAGTCTTAGCTCTTGACAATAGCTTTAATAAGGTAGGGCTTGACCACGTCTTACTTGTCAGGGTAGCGTCAAGCGCTCTATCCTCATACCTTCTCGGAGGCAACTATGATGATGTATGTAATACGGTATCCCACGCCTGGGTAGATGGAAGTAGCCTAAGAACATACAGACACGCTCCTAATACGGGAAGTAGAAAGTCGTGGGCTGCGGGAGATGCAACATCTAGAGCAGTTCATCTCGCTTGGCTTACCTCAAGAGGTGAAGGTGGATACAGAGGTGCTCTTTCGGCAAAGAAATGGGGATTTAGTGACGTAAGTTTTAAAAGTAAACCAATTAAAAGAAGTCAAGGGTATGGTACTTATGTGATGGAAAATATTTTATTTAAAATTTCTTTTCCTGCTGAATTTCATGCGCAGACTGCAGTTGAGGCTGGAATATCTCTACATGAAAAGTATGGGGACAAACTTGATAAAATATCAAGTATTGAGGTAGAGACACAAGAGCCTGCAGTAAGAATTATTTCTAAGACCGGGCCACTACACAATTATGCTGATAGAGATCACTGCCTACAGTACATGATTGCTATAGCGTTGATATATGGAGAGGTTGAGGCTAAGCACTACCAAGATGAAATTGCGAGTAATCCGATGATTGATTCATTGAGACAAAAGATGATAATAAGTGAAAACCCAAAATTTTCTCGTGACTATCTGGATCCAAGTAAAAGATCAATTGCCAACAGTATCACTTTAGCTTTTTATGATGGATCAAAGTCAGAGAAAATAATTGTGGAGTACCCGGTAGGTCACAGAAATAGGAGAGACGAGGGGATTCCTCTTCTACTTGATAAATTCGAGGCCGCAATTAAAAGTTATTACCCTAGTAACCAATCAGATGATATATTAAACTCCTTCCTAGATATGGAGAATTTATCAAATATGTCAGTAAATGAGATGATGGATAAATTAGTGATAAAATGAGAGTTGTTATCCAAAGGGTAAGTCAGTCAAACGTTAAGGTATCAGGAGAGATTATTGGTGAAATTAATGAAGGTCTCATGGTTCTTGTAAGTTTTGTTGACGAAGATAATGATACTGATCTTGGCTGGATGACAAAAAAAATTATCAATCTCAGAATATTTAACGATGATGAGGGGAAGATGAATAGAAGTGTCCAGGACGTAGGTGGAGATATTCTTCTTATCAGTCAGTTCACTCTCCACGGGTCAACTAAGAAAGGGAATCGTCCTTCTTTCATTAAGGCAGCGAAGCCAGATTTTGCAAACGTTATGTATGAGAGATTTATTAAAGTATTAGAGCAGTCTCTGGGTAAGGAAATTCAGACTGGAGAGTTTGGTGGTGACATGAAAGTTAGTCTAGTTAACGACGGACCAACCACTATAATAATAGACTCAAAGGACAAAGAGTAAATTATTCTTCTGCAATATAAGAAATAATGATTTTTTTCATATTACTTCTTCTTAACTATCTTCTCCATAGTTAGTCCCTGCACTAATATTGTAAATAGAACAACAGCGTAGGTTAGAATTAGTATAAGAGATTTAACATCTCCCATGTCATCAGGTAAGTTAAGGGCAAGAGCTATACTAAGTCCACCTCTCAAACCTCCCCATGTAATAATTTTAGCAGTATTTTCTTCAAAGTCTTTAAATCGTGATAGTATTACAATTGGAATTGATACTCCTAAATATCTAGAAATTACAACAATTAATATTATGATTATTGACAATGCAAGATAAATTAAATTAAAGCTATCAAAAATTAAAATAATTTCCAGTCCTATAAGTATAAATAGGATAGCGTTAAGTGTTTCATCAAGAAGGTGCCAGAATTTATAAACATAATCTCCCATTGCAAGTTTTGAATCACCATTTCCATCTTTTTCTTTTATATGTTTATTAAGATATAATCCAAGCATAACAACTGCAAGAGGTGCAGATAGATGGTATTCACTTGCAACAACTGAAACAAATAAAACTAATGATAAGGTAATAAGAACTTCTAACTCAACATACTCATTTTCTATATACCTCACAAGTCTTAATCCTAAGTAACCAAAAATAGCACCAAGAGCTAATCCTCCAATAACCTCAGTAAAAAAAAGTGAGGTTACTGACTCTATTGATATAGATGCACCAGAAGACTTTATCCCTAATAATGTTAAAAACACTACAACTCCAATTCCATCATTAAATAATGATTCTCCAGCAATTCTTGTTTCAGTTTCAGGCGATAGATCTAATTTTTTAATTATTGAAAGAACTGCAATTGGATCTGTAGGAGCAATTAATGAACCAAATAGTAAACAGTCAACATAAGAAAGACCTAGACTCGAGAGCCCAAATACTGAATTGACTAAAAAGTATGTTAAACTTCCCACAACATAGGTAGAAAATAATACTCCAAAAGAGGCAAGTAATAATATTGTAAGTTTATCTTTCCTTAATATATGTACATTAATAGACATAGCACCAGCAAATAATAGAAATGGAAGCATTATGTTTATTAACATGAAATTAAAATCAAAACTCTCAGTTATTGTATATGCTAAATCATAAAAACTTGGAAAGAAAATGCCAAAAATCAAAATAACAAATGATAAGATTATTGCCAATACCATCAAGCCAATAGTCATGGGTAACTTAAGATATCTTAAGTTTATTATTGAAAAAAATGATGTTAAGATTAGTAAAAAAGTACTTAACTCTAGTACATCAAGTTTTCTGTTTTCAATAAGTGTAAATCCCTGACTAAGTTCTTCCACAAAAAAAATTATCTTTTTAAAGAATATGTTAAAATAACTATAAATTTAAATATGACAATTAAAGAGGCACAAAAACTTATTGACATCTGGATAAAAGAGAAAGGTGTCAGATATTTCAATGAATTAACAAATACCGCTATTCTGATGGAGGAAGTAGGAGAACTTGCTAGAGTAATCTCAAGGAAGTACGGTGAGCAGTCATTGAAAAAGGGTGAAGGGAATCTTGACTTAGAAGATGAAATAGCAGATGTCCTTTGGGTCTTAATATGTATTGCAAATCAGACAGGTATAGACCTAACTGATGCTCTAAAAAAAAATATGGAAAAGAAAGACAGAAGAGATTCTAAGAGACACTTAAATAATAAGAAACTACAATAATATAATCTTATCTCCATTTAGATAAGGCAATATTTTTTGTTTATCTCTCTCTGAGCAGAATTTAATATCTTCAATATTATTATAACCCGACAATCTTCTAGCATGTGAAGATTTTTTCATACAAGATAAGATATCATTTTTTGATTGTTCATATAATTTTTTTGCAATTATTACGGTATCGGACTCATAATCATAATTTTCTAATCCTGCAACTATTGCCCCTGCGCACATTGTGTCTTCTAGATTAACACTACCTTTCCATCCCGAGCATACTAGTAGCGTATCTCTACTATTATTATTTAGGTATTCAATAACTTTTGATAGGTTTAGAAATGAACTTATTAGAGTTATTTTAGACCCCTTAGTCTTCACAATTGCTATTGTACCATTACTGGTGGCAATTCCAACATCTCTGCCTTCAAATATTTTTCTTTCAATTTTAGAAGGAGAGTTACCAAAGTCAAATCCATCTACCCTTTTACCCATTCTCTCAGCCATGACAATATAACCATCATCTTTAAGTTTCATACATTCCTCAAGTGACTCTACTGGTATAACAGATTTAGCTCCAGAGAAAAGAATAGTGTTTATTGTACTTGTTGCTCTAAGCACATCAATTACTACTACATTTTTGTCTTGGTGCTTATAATTTTTTAGTTGTTGGTGAGTTAAACAAATATCTACTGAACTCATATGAATGGTCTTTTAACTATTTGTGCTTCTACTTTTTTTGATCTGACTTCAATAAATATTTTTTCTGAAATAGTATTTTCACCATAGCTAACGTATCCCATTCCTATAGCCTTTTTTGAGTAAGGGGAGATTGAACCACTTGTGACTTCACCAACTAGTTCCTTTTCTTTATTAAAAATCTTATATCCTTTTCTGGGGATACCTTTTTCAACTAATTCAAATCCAATAAGAACCTTAGATGGTTTATTGGTTCTGTCTCTATCTACAATTTTTTTTCCTATGAAGTCTATATCTTTTTTACATATCCATGCAAGTCCAGCCTCAATTGGATTTATGGAGTCATCAATGTCATTTCCATGTAGGCAGAACCCCATCTCTAACCTAAGTGTATCTCTTGCTCCAAGTCCAATAGGTTTGATTCCAAATTCATTACCTACTGAAATAATGCTATCCCAAAGAGATTCAGCAAATTCATTTTTTACGTATAGCTCGAAACCCCCAGCTCCTGTATATCCAGTTGCTGAAATAATAATGTTCCCAAACTTACTATTTTCCTTTTGTACAAATGTATAATATTTTATATCTGAGAGATCTTCTTCAAATAATTGGCTGCATACTTTCTCTGCAATTGGTCCTTGAACTGCATATAGAGAGTACTCATCTGAATAATTTTTTATTTCTACATCAAGATTATTATTCTCATTGAGCCAGTTAAAATCTTTCTCCATGTTCGATGCATTAACTACAAGCATATATGTATTTTCTCCCATGTCATAGACTAGGAGGTCGTCAATTATTCCGCCAGAATGATTTAATATTGAAGAGTACTGAACTTTCCCTTTCGTTAATTTGCTAAGATCATTTGTGGTAACCATTTGTAAAAAATCTTTTGCCATTTCTCCCGAAACAAAAAATTCTCCCATATGAGATACATCAAAAATTCCTACTTTTTCCCTAACACAATTATGCTCATCCGCTATAGTAGAATACCACATAGGCATATTAAATCCAGCAAAAGGGACCATTTTTGCTTTATTTTCTAGATGAAATTTTTCGTTTTGTAAGGCTTTGATTTTCATTGATCAAAGATAAGTTTTATAGATTAATTTATAATAGTTTAAATGATTTCCTATGATAATCAGAGACGCCATATTTCATAATTGATTCTCTGTGTTTTTTAGTTGGATATCCAAAATTTGATTCCCACGAATACTTATCGTATTTGAGAGATAAATTTTTCATCAGGTCATCTCTATAATTTTTTGCAAGAATTGATGCAGCGGCAATATTTTGAAATTTATTATCACCCTTTATAATACACTCATGAGGTATTGATTTATAATATTTAAATTTATTTCCATCTATTACTATAAATTCAGGTCTAATTTTTAATTTATCTAGTGCTTTATGCATAGCTAAGATAGAGGCGTTTAGAATATTTATTTCATCTATTTTTTTATTACTCACTTCAGAAATACTCCAACAAGTTGCGTTATCAATTATTTCTTGACCTACCTCTTTCCTTTTCTTACGACTTAATTTTTTTGAGTCAATAATTAACTTATTCTTGTAGTCTGGCGGGAGTATTACTGCAGCTGCTACAACTGGCCCGGCGATACACCCTCTTCCAACCTCATCGCATCCTGCTTCTATTAATTTATACTGATACTGGGCATTTAACATTTTTTAATAATATTAATTTATTCTTCATACAATATTTCTAGAACTATGTCGTCTAATAGATGTGACAAGTAAAATATTAAATTATTAATTATGAAAAAAATACTTCTAGTTATAGTGACACTTTTTATATCAGATATAGCATATTCTCAAGTTCAAAGAGGTAATAACTTCCAGAGGAGGGGGATGATAGATAGGGATCAGATTAAGGAAAGGTTAGAGATGAGAAGGGAGTCAATGCAAAACGGAAAAAATGAACCTATCCGTTTACTTAATCTTTCAGAAGAACAAAGGAAATCATTCGAAGAAATTAATTCAAAACATTTATCCGCTGTAAAACCGATAAAGAAAGAAATGATGAAGAAAAAATTAGAGATTCAACTAGAGAAGATGGAAGATAATAAAGATAAAATTGATATAAGTTCAGTCAACAAATTAATAGATGAGATTTCTGATCTAGAAGCAGAACTAAGAAAGTCTAAATTTAATAAAAACCTAGAAATTAGGTCTCTACTTGATGAAGAGCAAGAAATGAGATTCGAGAGGTTGATGCAGAGGAAAAAGATGTGGGAGATAAATAATATAATGAGATAAAATTCAAGAATATGATTCATACTAAGTAAAGTTTAACAACAATTCATACCTAAATCAAAAGCCCGAGAGATCGGGCTTTTTTCTATATTTGCTGACAATGAATTTAGCTAGACACATTAAAGAAAATTTTAAGCTTTCATTACCAATTATGATAAGTCAACTTGGACATATTTCTGTTGGTGTGGTAGATAGTATTATGATTGGAAATGTTTCAATAACCCAATTAGCAGCAGTCTCTTTATCTACTTCAATTTTTGCATTTATTCTTCTTTTCTGTATTGGTTTGTCTTATGGGGTTACTCCTCTTATTTCATCAAATAAATCAGATAAAGATTATGTGTCTAAAATTTTATATAATGGATTATATATCAATGTAATTTTTACATTTCTACTTGTTATATTAACAATCTATTCAAAATATTTTCTTAAACACTTAGGTCAAGATCTAGAAGTTCTTTTTCATACCTATGGATATCTAGATATTATATCTATATCCCTTATTCCTCTTATGCTATTCCAAACCTTAAAACAGTTTATTGAGGGTCTTGGGTTTACTAAGCCTGCTATGTATATTTCTATATTTTCAAATATTGTGAACATAATACTAAATGCAGTTCTAATTTTTGGATTATTTGGATTTCCAAAATTAGAAATAATTGGAGCCGCATACTCTACTCTTATTAGTAGAATTTTGATGTTTATTATAATACTTGTCTATTGTATTAAAAGTAAAAGATTTAAGGACTATTTATTTAGACTAAAAATTACATTAGATAATAACTCTTTAAAATCTATTTTTGGAATTGGATTTAGTTCTGGTCTACAATATATTTTTGAAGTTGGAGCATTTAGTGTATCTACAGTTATTATTGGAACAATTGGTGCAGTTCAATTAGCTTCGCATCAGATCGCTTTAAATTTAGCAAGCATATCTTATATGATTGCTTCAGGTATAGGATCAGCATCAATGATATCTCTTGGATACTATTACGGCACCTCGGATAAACTTGAGATTAGAAAGTCAGGTTATTCTAATTTTATCCTAGTAATTATTCTCATGAGTTTTTCAGCTCTTATCTTTATATTATTTAAAGATGATCTTCCAAAATTTTATGTTGATAATAGTGAAGTTATATCTTTAGCATCTTCTCTATTGGTAGTAGCAGGATTATTTCAATTATCTGATGGAACTCAAGCTGTTGGGTTAGGTGTTTTGAGAGGTATTAGAGACACTAAAATTCCCACGTATGTTACATTTATTTCTTTCTGGTTAATAGCAATCCCTTTATCTTATTTCCTAGGAATAGAATTTAATTATGGAGTTTTTGGTGTATGGCTAGGTTTAAGTATAGGATTAACTTTAGCTGCAATTTTTCATTTTCTTCGTTTTAATTATCTTACATCAACCAAATAGGTATGAAAATATTTACTATTCTTTATTCATTTTATGGATTAATTGTTTTTTCTTCTCTTTTTATTTTTTTTTCTATACCTCTTCTACTTGGAATATGGTTCAAAAGTTTAAAGAAAATGGCATACTGGTCTCATCATAAAATAGCTAGAATATTTTTCTATCTAATCTTTATCCCATTGAAAATACGATATGAAGAGGGCGTAGATTTAAAAAAACAATATATCATAATAGCTAATCATTTTTCTTATATCGATATTCCAGCTCTTGCAGCTTTAAATTTACCATTCAAGTTCATTGGAAAAATGCAAGTAGTTAATATTCCTGTTCTTGGATATATATTTAAAAATCTTCATATAATGGTTGACAGAGACAGTAAAGAAAGTAGAAAAAAAACATATATTGATTCATTTAGAGCTATAAATCAAGGTTATAGTATAGGGATATTTCCTGAGGGAGGAATTAAAACTGAAAAAGTTCCTAAAATGGCACCTTTTAAAAATGGCGCTTTTGCAATGGCTCTCGAAAAACAAATTCCTATTCTTCCAGTTTCATTACTAGGTGCTTATAAAATAATGAGAGGTTCATTTTATCTAAATTGGAGTCCATGTGAGATGGTTTGTCATAAGCCAATTCCTACTGATGGTTTTACTACCAAAGATGTTAATCAATTCAAAGAAAAGTGCTACACTATACTACAGTCTCAGCTAGATAATTCATATAGTGAATAAGATATTATTAGATTATATAATTACTTTAAAAAAACTAACTTTATCTAGATGTCATTAATTAAATTGAAGTACGGAGAAGACACTATGACTTATAGTTTAGCTCTTGAAATTGCTCAAGGCAAGGTCAAAGCTGGAATTTCTGATTCTCAGAAAAAAGCTATTTTTCAATCAAGAGAAAAAGTTGAGAAAGCTTTAAAAACTAATAAAAAAATTTATGGTATTAATACAGGTTTTGGTGCTCTTTGTAATACTATAATTTCTAAAGATGAAGCTAGCCAGTTACAAATTAATCTATTAAAAAGTCATGCAGTAGGTGTTGGAAAACATATTCCAAAAATTGTTGCGAAGTTGATGATGATCTTAAAAGTACATTCACTATGTAAAGGTTATTCTGGGGTTAGACTTGAGGTGATTGAAAGAATATGTTGGATGATAGATCATGATATTATTCCAGTTGTTCCATCTAAAGGTTCGGTTGGGGCATCGGGAGATTTAGCTCCTCTTGCTCACCTTTTTTTACCTTTAATTGGTGAGGGTAAAGTTTTTTATAAAAATAAAAAGGTAAAAACTTCTGTATTTTTTTCTAAAGAAAAAATCACTCAGCTAGAAATAAGAGAGAAAGAGGGGCTTGCATTATTAAATGGAACTCAATTTATTGCTGCATTTTCATGTTACTCATTATCAAGATTTAAAAATTGTTTAGAAAATGCGGATATTATAGCTTCTATATCTGTTGAGTCAACTTTAAGCTCTGTTGTTCCATTTAGTGAAGATTTATCTAACCTTAGGCCTTATCTTGGATCTGCTCTAGTTTCTAGAAAAGTAAGAAAATATTTGAAAAATTCTAAAGTATTAGAGTATCATAAAGATTGTAATAAAGTCCAAGATCCTTATTCTATTAGGTGTATCCCACAAGTTCATGGTGCTAGTTGGGATGCTTTTTTTCATCTAAAAAAAATGGTAAATATTGAAATTAATTCAATTACTGATAACCCAATTGTTCTAAAAAATGGGAAAATAGTAAGTGGAGGTAATTTTCACGGTCAGCCATTAGCTATACCTATAGACTATACTGTGATTGCTGCTTCAGAAATAGGAAATATTTCAGATAGAAGAATTTATCTTTTATTAAAAGGTAACGAAAAAGTGCCAAAACTTCTTCTTAAAAATACTGGAACAAATTCTGGGTTTATGATTTTACAATATACTTCAGCTGCATTAGTAAGTGAAAATAAAAATTTATGTTATCCAGCAAGTGCTGATTCAATAACAACTTCTCTGGGGCAAGAAGATCATGTGAGTATGGGATCTATTGGTGCTGTAAAGTTTTTACAGGTAGTTAAAAATTTAGAAAAAATTTTAAGTTTAGAACTTCTATGTGCTGTTCAAGCCTTTGATTTTCTACAACCATTATCCTCTGGAAAGAAAATTCAAAATTGCTATAATTTTATTAGATCTAAAATTTCGCATTGCGAGAATGATAGGATTTTTATTAATGATATTAAGGAATCATTAAAAATTATAAAATCAAAAAAATTAATTGAATTAACTACATAAAAATGGATACCAAAAGTTTTATTGAAAAATTTGCTAATCATCCAAATTATAAATCTCCTACAGGAAATACTTTACATGCAAAGAGCTGGCAAACTGAGGCACCTTTAAGAATGTTTTTAAATAATTTAGATTCTGCTGTTGCAGAGGATCCTTCAAATTTAGTTGTTTATGGAGGATCTGGTCAAGCTGCTAGAAATAGAAAGTCTGTTGAAAAAATAATTGATGTTTTACTCAACCTAGATAATGATGAAAGTTTACTCATTCAATCAGGAAAACCGATAGGTAAAGTAAGAACTCATGATCAAGCACCAAGAGTTTTAATTGCAAATTCAAATCTTGTCCCAGAATGGGCTAATTGGGAACATTTTGAAAAATTAAAAAAAGAAGGTTTAATGATGTACGGTCAGATGACAGCAGGTAGTTGGATTTATATAGGTACTCAAGGAATTCTTCAAGGAACCTATGAGACATTTATGGCATGTGCAAATCAACACTTTGGAGGATCTCTAAAAGGGAAACTATTAGTTTCTGGTGGGCTAGGCGGAATGGGTGGAGCTCAACCTCTTGCTGCAACTATGGCAGGAGCAACTTTTTTAGGTGCAGATATTGATCCAAACAGAATAGAAAAAAGACTCAAAACTAAATATATAGATAAAATGACAGACTCATATGTTCAGGCTAGGGACTGGGCTATAAGTTCAAAGAAGAATGGAGAAAATATTTCTATTGGTTTAGTGAGTGATATTGGAGATATGCTTGAAAAATTGATTGAAGATGAAATTATTCCTGAGATATTGACAGATCAAACCTCTGCACATGATCCAGTTTATGGTTATGTTCCAAATGGAATCAATTTGAAAAATGCTGAAAAGTTAAGAATTGATGATCAAATAAAATATAAAGAACTTTCTCTCAAAAGTATGGCAAGACATGTTTCTTTCATGTTAAAATTGCAAAAACTAGGATCAATAACTTTTGATTATGGTAATAACTTAAGAGAGTTTGCTAAACAAGGTGGAGAAAAAAACTCATTTAATTTTAATGGTTTTGTCCCAGATTATATAAGACCATTATTTTGTGAGGGAAAAGGACCATTTAGATGGGCGGCTTTATCTGGTAATCCTGAAGATATCTATATAACTGATAAAGCTCTAATTAATGCTTTTCCTGAAAATAAAGATATGATTAATTGGCTTATTCAGGCAAAAGAAAAAATTCAATTTCAAGGTCTCCCTTGTAGGATATGTTGGTTGGGTATGGGTGAAAGGGAAAAGGCAGGTCTTATTTTTAATGATTTAGTAAAAACAAGAAAAGTTAGTGCTCCAATTGCTATAGGGAGAGATCATTTGGATTGTGGTTCTGTTGCATCACCTAACAGAGAGACTGAAGGCATGTTAGATGGATCTGATGCTGTTTCAGACTGGCCTCTTCTTAATCTTATGTCTAATACCGCCGGAGGTGCTACATGGGTTTCATTCCACCATGGAGGGGGAGTTGGAATGGGATATTCTCAACATGCAGGAATGGTTGTATTGGCTGATGGTACTGAAAGAGCTGAAAAATGTATTAGAAGAGTATTACACAATGATCCTGCTATGGGAGTATTTAGACATAATGATGCTGGATATGATATAGCCAATGATCATTTAAAAAAATTTAATTTAGAAATTTAAAATTGAGAGTACTTATCGGCCCTTTCTCACAAATAATCACAATGTCAAATTTACCTAAGAGAGGTAGTATTTCAGATGAAAAATTAGAGATAATAAAAGATGGAGGAGTGATTATTGAAAATGATAAAATTGTTAGTTTAGGCTTATTTTCTATTTTGAAAAAAGAGGAAAAAAATATACATGAAATTGATTTTTCTTGTGTGCTATTGCCTGGATTTATTGATTCTCATACTCATGTTTGTTATTATGGGAATAGGTCTGATGAATATGCTAAAAGAAATTCAGGAATTTCATATCAGCAAATTTTAGCTGAGGGAGGAGGAATCCACAGAACAATGAATTCAACATCAAAATGTACTAATGAAAAGTTAGAGAATGAAACCCTTAAAAGGTTAAATAGACACTTTTTAGAAGGTGTTCTTACATGTGAGGTCAAAACAGGTTATGCACTTAACTTAGATGGTGAGATCAGGATGTTAGAAATAATAAATAATTTAAATAATGACAATGAAATTGATTTAATTCCAACTTGTCTTGCAGCTCATGTCACACCAAAAGATTTTGAATCACCTAAAGTTTATTTAGAATCAGTTGTAAATGAATTGTTGCCTAAAGTTAAGGAGAATAAATTATCAAATAGGGTAGATATTTTTATTGAAGAAAAAGCTTTTTCTGTTAATGAAGCTTCTATTTTTTTAGATAAAGTAAAAAATGATTTTTCTATTACAGCACATGTAAATCAATTTACTTCGGGAGGTGTTAAAGTAGGTGTTGATTATGGAGCTATTAGTGTTGATCATTTGGAAGTAATAACAGAAGATGAAATAAATTATTTATCAAAATCTAATACTACAGGAGTTGTATTACCTGGCTGTAGTTTAGGTCTAGGAATACCGTTTGCTCCCGCTAGAAAACTATTAGACAGTAATTGTATGGTTTCTATTGCATCTGATTGGAATCCAGGTTCTGCTCCAATGGGGGATTTATTAGCTCAAGCATCAATTCTTGGGTCTAAAGAAAAGTTATCTAATGCAGAAGTATTCTCTGGTATCACATTTCGATCTGCAAATGCATTATCTCTCGATGATAGAGGCTCATTAGATATTGGAAAAATAGCTGATATGATTGGATTTAAAACTAATGATTATAGGGATATTCTTTATAATCAAGGAAAGCTTAAACCAACCTTTATATGTAAAAGAGGAAAAATCTATAATTAATATATATTTTTAAACTGTGAATCAAATAATAGAATGTGTTCCAAATTTCTCTGAAGGAAGAAATCTTGATATTATTAATGAAATTTCTGAAGCTATTTCTAGCACTAAAGGGGTTCATTTATTAAATGTTGATTCTGGTCAGGCAACCAATAGAACAGTTATGACATTTGTTGGTGATCCGGACTCAGTAATTAATGCAGCTTTTAAGGCAATAAAAGTTGCTAGTGAAAAAATTGATATGTCTAAGCATTCTGGAGAACATCCGCGATTTGGTGCAACTGATGTTTGTCCCTTAATTCCAGTTTCAAATATTTCATTTGAAGAATTAATTCCTTATGCTGAGAAGTTAGCTAAATTAGTATCAGATGAATTAAATATTCCAATTTATTTATATGAGTTTGCGGCTAGAGAAGATAAAAGAAAGAATTTAGCCAATGTGAGATCTGGAGAATATGAAGGCCTTGAAAAGAAAATAAATAGTGAAGAGTGGAAACCAGATTTTGGTACAAGTTTTAATAAAAAATCAGGAGCCACAGCTATAGGTGTTAGAGACTTTCTAATTGCATACAATATAAATCTTAATACTAAGTCTACGAGGTTGGCTAATGCTATTGCATTTGATGTTAGAGAGAAAGGAAGAATTAAAAGAAAGGGACATCCTGTAGTTGGTGAGATTGTATATGATAAAGATGGTAATCCAGAGACTATTCCTGGATCATTAAAATATGTTAAAGCTATAGGATGGTATATTGAAGAATTTGGAATTGCTCAAATATCAATGAATCTAACTAACATTACTAAAACTCCAATACACGAAGTTTTTGAAGAGGTAAAATTAAAAGCAAATGCTAGAGGTGCTAGTGTAACAGGATCTGAATTAGTAGGACTTATTCCACTAAAATCAATAATTGATGCTGGAAAATATTTTCTTGAGAAACAAAATAGATCAATTGGAATTCCTGAAGATGATATTATTAAAATTGCTATTGAGTCTTTGGGTCTTAATCAGGTTAAGCATTTTGATCCAAAAAAGAATATAATAGAGTATTATCTTAATGAAATTACTAATGAAAATAGTAAATTGATTGAACTTTCAGCTAGAAATTTTTCAGATGAGGTCTCAAGGGAAACTCCATCACCCGGTGGAGGTTCAGTATCTTCTTATATTGGTACACTTGGTAGTTCTTTAGCTGGTATGGTTGCTAATTTATCATGTAACACAAGAGGATGGGAGGATAAGGTAAAATTATTTAGTAAAAAAGCTTATGAAATAAATAAGATAAGAGAAAAGCTTCTACTACTTGTTGATGAAGATGCAAATTCTTTTAATAGTATCATGGAGTCTTATAAATTACCTAAGATCACTGAAGAAGATAAAAAAAATAGATCTAAAGCTATAAAAGATGCAACATTATATGCTGCTCAAATTCCTTTAAATGTTATGAAAGAATCATATAATGCCTACGATATTATAGAGTTTTTAACTATAGAAGGAAATCAAAATTCATTATCAGATTCGGGTGTTGCTTGTTTGTGTGTTCATGCTGCTATTCATGGTGCTTATTTAAATGTTAGAATAAATCTTAAAAATTCTAGTATAGGAGAAAATATTCTAATACAAGCAGATGAAATATTTAAAAATTCTAATTTAAGAAAAGAAAAAATAATGAAGTTGGTAGAAGATAAATTATAATTTTTACTTTTATTAAACAATACTATTATGCAGGAATTTAATGAGTTTTTAATCCTAATAGATCAATATTTAGGAAGTTCTTCCTGGTTTGTTCCTCTATTATTAGGAACAGGGATCTTTTTCACATTCTATCTAAGATTTCCTCAGATAAGATATTTTGGTTTCGCACTAAAAGTTGTTAAAGGTAAATTTGACAAAAAATCTGATCAAGGAGATACTTCTCATTTCCAAGCTCTAACAACTGCGTTATCTGGTACAGTGGGTACTGGAAATATTGCTGGTGTAGCTTTTGCTATTCATCTTGGAGGGCCTGCGGCATTATTTTGGATGCTAGTAACTGCTATGGTTGGTATGACAACTAAGTTTGTTGAGGTTACATTATCTCATAAATATAGAGAAAAAATATCTGATGGCACAATGTCAGGAGGGCCTATGTATTTTATGAAAAATGCAAATTTTAAACTTTTTGGGAATAGCGTTGATCTTAAGTGGGTTGGTATATTATTTGCATTTGCGACTGTGTTATCTTCTTTTGGGACTGGAAGCTTACCTCAAATAAATAGTATATCAAATTCTATGTTTTCCTCTTTTGGAATTGATAAAATGTTAACGGGAGGAATATTAGCTGTTATTTTAGGAATTGTTATTATCGGTGGCATTAAAAGAATTGCTAAATTAACTGAAAAGCTAGTTCCTTTTATGGCTGTTATTTACATAGTTGGTGCTTTCTCAGTTATCATTTTTAATTATGAAAATATAATACCTTCATTTATTTCTATATTCTCTGAAGTTTTTTCTGGAAGTGCTGCTGTAGGCGGTTTTCTTGGCGCCTCAATATCCTTTGCCATCTCCAGAGGTGTAAATAGAGGCCTCTACTCAAATGAAGCTGGTCAAGGATCAGCTCCAATTGCTCATGCATCTGCAAAAACTAATGAGCCTGTATCTGAGGGGTTAGTTGCTATTTTAGAACCGTTTATTGATACAATTATTATTTGTACAATCACAGGTTTAGTTCTCTTATCCTCTGGAGTGTGGAATGAAAAACATGAAAATACTTTTGCTCAAGCTGATCTACTTGTTTTAGATAAAGTTTATAGTGAGAAAAATAAAGATGATGTTAAAATACTTTTTGACTACATAAATGGTATTAATGATATATCTAGTTATAATGGAAATATAGATGTTATTGATGGAAAATTTGCAAATCAAATATCAATTCTTCATGCTAGATCAATAGCTGAAGAAATTTTGTTTTATGATAATAACGGTGAAAATTTTAGTGGAACTTTGAATATTATTGATGGTAAAATTCAGAATAATATAAATGTGAAAGGAAAATCATTGGTACACAGTGCGCCGCTAACTGCGATAGCATTTGATAGAGGTTTTCTTGGGAATTATGGAAATTATATAGTTACTATTGGGCTATTATTATTTGCTTTTAGTACTGCTATTTCTTGGTCATATTATGGTGATAGAGCTATGACATTTCTTTTTGGTGCTAGCTCAGTTATTTACTACAGAGTTATTTATGTTGTTGGATTTTTTATTGCATCATTTGCTGATACAACTGTAATCTGGAATGTTTCATTAATTACAATAGCTCTTATGACAGTGCCTAATTTAATTGGTTTGATATGGCTTAGAAAAGAAGTAAAATCAACAATTAAAGACTATTGGATTAATTTTAAAAAGGAGTGGCCAGATGAAAAAACGCCTGAATAAACTAATCTAATTTTTTATCAATTTCATTTATTATATTCTCAAGCTTTTGTATAGCATCTTGATTGTCTACAGAAAAATTTTTACTGTCATATACCTCTACTGAAAGTTTAAAGGCTATCATGGCAAGGACATCTTGCATATCATCTATATTCATTTGATTTTTCATTTCCGAAATTTTATTATTAAGTTCCTTCCCAACGTTTCTTAGTTTTTGCTCATCTTGGATTGGTACTTTCATAGGGTATGACCTATTTCCAATTACTAATTTGATAGATAAATTTTCCAAGTTATGATTTTAGACTATTAATTATATTGTCAATTTCATTAATAGTTTTGTCAATTTCATCTTTAATATTAGATGTTTCATGATAAGATATTGATTGAGATTTTTCTTTATTCGGAAAGTTATATTTATATAATATTAAATCAATTTCTTTATCTATAATTTCTTTGTTAAGATTTTCATTAATCGATTTTAAATTATTGTACTTTGATATTAATAATGAAAATCTGCTTTCTAATTCAATTATTTTTTTATTGAGGTTGCTTGACATTTATTTTCTTATTTCAGCTTGAAGTTCTTTTTCAAATTTTATAATTAAGTTTTCCATTGTATTATTAATTACTTTATCTTCTAATGTTTTATTTTCATCTTGTAGCATAAATCTTAATGCATAAGCAACTTTATTTTTGCCTATTTGTTCTCCTTCATATATATTATACAATGAATAATTTTTAATTATATTTCTTTTATTATTTTCAATAATTGATGAAATGCTAGAAAATTTCTGTGATTTTGATAAAATAATTGATAAATCTCTTTTTACCTCAGGAAATTTAGGAATTTTCATGAAATTAAAATCATTTTTTAAGCATGATATAATATTATCCCAAAACAGCTCAGCGTAAAAAACTTTTTGATTAATATCATATTTTTTAAGCAGAGTAGTTTCTACCTCTCCAAGCTCACATAAAGCAAATGTATCATTTTTTATTTGAATAGCATTTGAAAGCATTTTAGATTGACTTTCTTTGATTTGATATTGACCTAAATTAACGGACAATAATATTTTATTTATAATGTTATAAATATCAAAAAAAGAAGCTTCCTTATTTTTTGAATTAAAATGCTCTTCTTTACTTAAGCCTGATAGGTAGATTCCTAGTTTTTTTATTTCTTTTAAATCTTTTTTATTCTTTCTATATTCTTTATCAAATTCAAAAAATTTAATATTATTCTGTTTTCTATTTATGTTATACTTCAAGCTTTCTAATCCGGTATATAAGAGATGTTGTTTCAAAACAGCATGCTCATCGCTAAGCTTGTTAATCATTTCAATAGTTTCATTTTGCAACCAAGAATCAATATATGTATTTTTTGATGATGTCAGGGAATTTGTTGTTATTTCATAATATCCAGAATTTATTAGAGTTGACATAATATTATTTAGCAATGAATTTTCAAATGAGCCCTTGCTTTCATCTGATATGAAATTGGAGTGATTAAACTCAGAAATATTTATGTTATTATACCCATAAATTCTAAGTATTTCTTCCACAATATCTGATTCTCTCGTAACATCTACTCTGTAAGGTGGTACTTCAGCTATTATTTTAGTTTTTTCTTTTCTTACTTTAATATCTAAAAGTGAAAGTATTTCATTTATTTGTTTTTCTTTAATAGATTGACCTATTAATTTATTAATTCTCTCGTAGTTAATTTCTATTTTTCTATTACTGATTTTTTTTGGATAGATATCATAAATATCAGAAACAACTTCTCCTCCACAATATTTATTAATTAAGATACAAGCAAATTTAAGAGCAATAATAGTGATATTTGGATCTATTCCTCTCTCAAATCTATATGAAGCATCAGTTTTCAGCGAATGGTTTAAGCTTGATTTTCTAATATCAGATGGATTAAAATAAGCACTTTCTAAAAATATACTTTTTGTATTATCTGATACTCCGGAATATTCTCCTCCAAATACACCAGCAATACACATTGGTTTCTCAGCATCACAAATTAACAAGTCATTTTCATGTAATTTTCTCTCAATTCCATCAAGAGTAGTAAATTTTTCACCTTTATTAGCATATCTAACATAGATTTGATTTTTAGATATTTTTTCCATATCAAAAGCGTGAAGTGGTTGACCTAAACTATGCATTACATAATTTGTAATATCTACAACATTATTGATGGGGTTAATTCCAATCGAAGAAATTAATTTTTTAATTTTTTCAGGAGAGTCTTTTATTGTTATGTTTTCAATAATACAACCTGAATATCTAGGACATGCTTCATGATTATTTATTATAATATTAATGCTCTTTTTATTCAAGGACTTAAAACCGATTAAATCTGGATACTTAATTTCTCTTTTTAAAACAGCTTTTATATCTCTAGCAACACCTAAATGAGAGGTTGCGTCAGCTCTATTGGGAGTTATTGAAATATCATATATAGAATCATTTAATATTTCAAAATAATTTAATGCGTTATCTCCTGCTTTTGCATTTTTAGGAAGAATAAGAATTCCTGAGTGTGAATCTCCAATTCCTATTTCGTCTTCAGCACAAATCATTCCTTCTGAAGCAACTCCTCTTATTTTAACTCTATTGATTTTAATGATTTTATTTTCAATATTTTTTATTTTAGTCCCTATTTTAGCAACTACTACTTTTTGGCCTATTTCTATATTAGAAGCACCACATATTATAGACAGATTTTTTTCTCCTAAACTTACAGTAGTAATTTTTAACTTATCAGCATTTGGATGAGAATCTATTGATAATATTTCTCCTACTTTTAAATCATTTAAATAATTTTTATCTATTTCTATTTTTTTTAACTCATCGACTTCTAATCCAGTTTCTGTTAAAATGGACTCAATTTCCTCTGGAGTTTCCTTTATTTCAATAAATTTTTTTAACCAATTAAGTGATATTTTCATTGTTTATAAAGTTAATCAATAAAATTAGAGAAAGTTGACTTTTTGAATTTAGAGATTCTAATAATTATTTTGTTAATTTTTCTCCAGCTAAAATTTCCATTTCAATATAATTTCTTTTTGTTGGGATAGGGCAGCTATAGCTCTCATTGTAAACACAATAAGGATTATAGGATTTATTAAAATCTAATTCTATCCTTTTAGCATTTTCAAAATTTATATCAATGTATCTGCCACCTGGATATGTTGAGAAAGAATTTGTTTTATCAAGAAAACAAAATAATAAATCTCCCTTATTTTCACCTTCAACATACTTATATACAGGAATTGAAAATTTTGAATTTCCTAACTTAAAATTTAAATCAGCAAAATTTAAAAATTTTTCAAAGGTTCCAGTAGAAGTGGCTAGAGTTACTGTGTCTGGAACTTCTATTTGAGAAACAGACGCTATTACTTTATAGTTTATATTAGGTTCATAATACGAAAGTGTATAATCAGAATTTTTGAGAGGAGATAAACTTGAGTTTAATAAAAATTTATTCTTTTCTGATCTATACTCTTCTAATAATTCAGAGTATTTATCATATTCTTTACTTGAATTATAAAGATAATATCCAATTGAAAGTATAATAGAAGAAAAGACAAGTGGAAAAACTCCCCTCATAGAATAAATTCTATTTTAAAGAATTTACTTTTTTAGTCAATTTAGACTTAAGATGTGAAGCTTTATTTTTATGAATTATATTATTTTTAGATAATTTATCAATCATAGAAACAGCAACTGGAAGTTTTTTAGAAGCTTCAGTTTTTTTTGTTTCTAGCTCTAATTTTTTAATAAATGTTCTAGTAGATTTATGCTGATATTTATTTCTCAGTTTCTTAGTCTCACTAGATCTGATTCTTTTAATTGCTGATTTATGATTTGCCATAATTTTTAATTCGAATGCAAAAATATATTTTTTTTGATATTCTTACGTAATCTGCTTCATTTTTTATTTCGGAAATCAATATTTATTTAGAGATTAGAATAATTATTTTTTTAAAAAATTTTAATCTTTTGGTTTAATAAAAATCATTAATAAAGTAATTAAAAAAAAACTCATTTTTATTTCTTTTTTTAATAATAAAAGTATTCTTTTTGCGATAAATTAAATCTATTAAAATGTATTGGACATTAGAACTTGTTAATTATTTAGAAGATGCCCCATGGCCTGCTACTAAAGATGAGTTAATAGAATTTTCTATTAGAACGGGTGCTCCTGCAGAAGTAACCGAAAACTTACAAGAGTTAGAGGATGATGGTGCACCTTATGAGAGCATAGAAGAGATCTGGCCGGATTACCCGACTAAAGATGATTTCTTTTTTAACGAAGATGAATATTAGATTATTTAAAATAATTTAAATCTTCCTCTGTAGTTATTTTGATATTACCTCGTTTATTTTCAACGAGGTTTATTTTTATTCCTATTTTTTCAATAAGACTTGCTTCATCAGTGTATTTGTCGTCTGAAAATTTATTTAATGACTTAATAATATCACCCACCCTAAAAATTTGAGGAGTCTCAATTTGTACAAATAAAGTTCTATCAACTGAAAAATTCTTATTTCCTTTTAGCTGCCTTAATGAATTTACAGTTTTGGTAAATGGAACGGCGTTCCCATTTTCCTCTGCTTCTTTAAAAAGTTTAAGAATAAATTCATTTGAGATAAAAGGTCTAACTCCGTCATGAATTGCTACTAGTCCATCTGTATGTTTTAGATTTTCAAGTCCTTTTCTAACTGAAATATTTCTTTTATCTCCTCCTTTTACTAATTGAGTATTTCTGTCAACATGAGGAATAATTAAATTTTTCCATTTATCGAAATTATTACTTGGTAATACAATAATTATATTGAGATCTTTAATTTCACTAAATTTATTATACGTATGAATAATAATTGGTAAATTATTAACTTCTTTAAATTGTTTTGGGATATCAGAATTCATCCTCTCTCCAGCACCAGCTCCCATCAAGATAACTGTCTTGAGCATTATTAAATAATTAAAAGAGCATCTCCGTATGTATGAAACATATAGTTTTCTTTAATGGCAACTTTATAAGCATTCATAATTTCATCGAATCCACCAAAAGCAGTTGCCATCATTAATAATGTAGATTTAGGAGAATGAAAATTAGTTATCATTCCTCCACAGATTTTAAAATCATAAGGAGGGAAAATAAATTTATCAGTCCATCCTGATTTAGCCTTTAGCCTATTATTAGCTGTAACAGCTGTCTCTAAAGTTTTCATGCTTGAAGTGCCTACGGCAAAGACTCTTTTATTATTATCTAATGCCTTATTAACAGCATTTGCAGCTTCTTCAGAAATTTCATAGTTTTCTGAATCCATTGAATGTTTAGTTAGGTCCTCAACATCTATATCTTTAAATGTTCCTAATCCTGTATGTGACGTTATATTAACAATATTAACACCTTTAAGTTCTAATTTCTTTAGTAGAATTTCAGTAAAATGAAGTCCAGCTGCTGGCGCTGCTACTGCACCAATATTTTTAGCATATACAGTTTGAAATCTTTCTTCATCATTTTTATCTACTTTCCTCTTAATTTCTTTTGGGAGGGGCGTTTCACCATATTCATGGATAATTTCGAAAAAGTCTTTCTCTTTATCTTCAGGGATAAACCTAATAGTTCTACCTCTTGAAGTTGTATTGTCAATAACTTCAGCAACTAACTCGCCATCACCAAAATATAATTTATTTCCAACTCTAATTTTTCTAGCTGGATCTACTAGAACATCCCAAAGATTTAAATCGGCATTTAATTCTCTTAATAAAAACACCTCAATTTTAGCTCCAGTTTTTTCTTTTTGTCCGTAAAGTCTAGCAGGAAACACTTTAGTGTCATTAAGAACTAATACATCATCTTCTTCAAAGTAATTTATGATATCTTTAAATTGCTTATGCTCAATTTTTCCAGAATTTTTGTGAACAACCATTAGCTTAGATTCATCTCTATTCTCAGCAGGATGAAGAGCAGTTCTGGTGGATGCTAACTTAAAATCAAATTCAGAAAGTTTCATATTTTTTCTTTAAAATTACCGTAGTTTTGAAGATTGCAAAACTAATTAATAAGTTTAACATACTTTTAATATATGAAATTATTTTTAAGGCTTTTAAAAGAAAGTTTTTTATTTTCTTTCAGTGCTTTAGTTGCTAATCCAGTTAGAACCATTCTATCTCTTTTAGGTGTTACCATAGGAATTTTCACCATAATAGCCGTCCTATCTACTGTAGATTCTTTAGAGAGAAGTATTAAAGATAATTTGAAATTTTTAGGTACAGATAATTTAAGAGTTGAGAAGTGGCCATGGGATTTTAATAATCCTGGGTATGAATGGTGGAAGTTTTTTAAGAGGCCAGAACCAACATATCGTGAGTATGAGTTTTTAAAAGAAAATCTAGTTCATGCAGAGGCTGTTGAAATTATAACAGCGAGGAATAACTTAAATGTAAAATATCTTAATAATAGTTCTACAGTTGATAATTTATCCGGTGTAGTTTTTGAAAATAGATTTTTTAATGACTGGGAGTTTATTTCTGGAAGATTTTTTACTCTTAATGAAACCCTTACTGGGTCTAATGCTGCTATTATTGGCTATAAAATTATGCAGGATTTATTTAAGGATCCAGAATATGCTATTGGGAAAGAGTTAAAAATTAAAGGTAGATCATACACTATTATTGGTGTCGCTAAAGAGCAGGGGGAGTCGTTTGGAGCAGGAGATTCCTTTGATAGACAAATGTATATTCCTTTTAATAGTTTTAAAAAAATTTATAAAGTAGGACAAAAAGGTTCAAATGCTGTGCTTAGAGTAAAGGGAAATGGTGATTCTGATCCAGGTCTAATTAATTTAGAGTATGAGCTTAAAGGATTGCTTAGAGCAAAAAGAGGAATTAAGCCTATAGAGGAAGATACTTTTGCTATAAATAGACCTGAATATTTAGCCTCCTTTGTTACAATAATATTTAGTACAATAAGTATTGCTGGATGGGTAATTGGTAGTTTTTCAATTCTTGTAGGTGGATTCGGAATTGCTAATATTATGTTTGTCTCTGTAAAAGAGAGAGTCCCTATAATAGGTTTACAAAAATCTCTGGGTGCAAAAAAGTATTTTATATTAACTCAGTTTTTATTTGAATCGTCTTTCTTAAGCATTTTTGGTGGTCTCTTTGGCATATTCTTCGTTTTTTTATTGACATTACCAGATCTTGGATCATTTGATCTGGTTATATCTTTGAATAATGTTATACTAGGTGTATCAATTTCATCCATAATAGGAATTCTTGCTGGTTTTTTTCCTGCTTTATTTGCCTCTAATTTAGATCCAGTTGAAGCTATTCGTTCTAATTAGATAATTTCTCTTTAATTAATTCTTCAAGTTGATTCATAAGCTCAGGATTATCCTCGAGAATGTTTTTAACTGCATCTCTTCCTTGGCCTAGTTTCTCTCCATTATAAGAGAACCAAGATCCTGATTTCTGAATTATTTCAAGCTCTACTCCTAAATCTAAAACCTCCCCTGATTTTGAAATACCCTTACCGTACATAATATCAAATTCAACAACCTTAAATGGAGGTGCTACTTTATTTTTAACAACTTTAACTTTTGTTCTATTTCCTAAAATATTATCAGGGGTATCTTTAATTTGTCCAACTCTTCGGATATCAAGTCTTACAGAAGAATAAAACTTAAGAGCATTCCCGCCTGTAGTTGTTTCTGGGTTACCAAACATAACTCCAATTTTTTGTCTAAGCTGATTTATAAATATACATACGCAACCTGATTTATGAATAGCACCAGTTAGTTTTCTAAGTGCCTGTGACATTAATCTCGCTTGAAGACCCATATTGCTATCTCCCATTTCTCCCTCAATTTCTCCTCTTGGTACTAGTGCTGCAACTGAGTCTATGACTATTATATCTATTGCATTAGATCTTATTAATTGTTCACTTATCTCTAATGCTTGCTCACCATTGTCTGGTTGAGAAATAAGAAGATTTTCAGTGTCTATCCCTAGTTTTTCAGCATAGCTTTTATCAAACGCATGTTCTGCGTCTATAAAGGCAGCAACCCCTCCTTTTTTCTGTGCCTCTGCTATACAATGCATTGAAAGTGTAGTTTTTCCTGAAGACTCAGGCCCAAAGATTTCTATCACTCTCCCTTTTGGCAAACCACCTATCCCTAAGGCAATGTCTAGACTAAGAGATCCAGTTGGTATACTAGGTATTTTAACAATATTTTCATCGCTCAATTTCATTATGGTTCCTTGACCATAAGTTTTTTCAAGTTTTTCTATTGCTAAACTTAGAGCCTTTGATTTTTCAGTTGATTCTTTCATTATTTTAATTTTTGCTAAAATAAATAGTAATAAAATTAAATACTAATATTTTTAGTATTATTTAATAAAAATTAACTTAAAGATCTTCAAATATACTCAGTATCATATTCTTATTTTAATATTTTTGCTTGATAAGAGGACATTTTAATTGAGAAAAATAATTTTTACTTTTTATTTATTACTGGTCACAAATAATATTCTCTCTCAAGAATATAGTCTTATTAAAGGTGAAAAAATTGATTTTTTAGTGACTTTTGGAATTTTTAATGCTGGTGAGGCTTCTATGATTACTGATTCTGTATTATCAAGAATTGGTAACGATGAGACCCTTAATATAAATGTTACTGGAAAATCAATTGGAATTTTTGATTTTTTTACAACGGTTAGGGATAGCTGGGGAGTTTATATCACAGAATCAGATCTTCAACCTAAAAAGTTTAATAAATATTTATTAGAAGGAAATTATAAAAAAAATGAAATTTTAAATTTTTTAGATAATTCAGACAGTGTACAAATAGAAGTTTTAGATAAGAATACTAAAGAATTTATTGAGTTTAGATATCTTCATTTTGAAGATGATATTAAAAAAATCATTCGATCTTATTTCATGAATTATTGGATAGCTGGACTAGCTTATTTAAGATCTTTAGATTATACAGAAATATCAATAAATGATCAAATTAATATCCCTTATTTTGAAGCTAATAATAGTTTTAGCTTTTACATGAAATTTTTAGGAAGAGAAAAAATTGAATCTAAAATAGGGTCTTTTAATTCTTTAGTTTTTGCTCCAATAATTCCAAAAAATAAATTATTTGATGGGAATGATGCCGTTAAGTTTTGGCTTACAGATGATAAAAATAAAATTCCATTAAGACTTATCGCAAAAATGAATTTTGGAAGCTTTGAAGTTGAAATATCAAATTACTCCAATATTATTAAATAGTTAAGATTTAATAAATTTATTTCTATTTACAACTTTTAAAACTTTCATAGTTATTTTTTGTTATTATTAATTTTATATTGCAATATGGCAAAATCTGAATTTAAAATTTTAGCAGTTGACGATGAGAAAGATATTCTTCTTCTACTCAAGTATAATTTAGAGACTGAAGGATATTACATTGAGACAACAACTTCTCCTAAGCTAGCAATTGAAATTGCAGAAAAAATTATCCCAGATTTAATTTTAGTTGATATAATGATGCCAGAAATTGATGGTATTCAGTTTTGTAGGAAGCTTAGAGATATGGAAAAATTTGATTCAACTAGAATAATATTTTTAACAGCAAGAGCTGAAGAATACTCTGAGGTTGCAGCATTTGATGCTGGTGCTGATGACTATATTACAAAACCAATTAAGCCAAGAGCATTAGTTAGTAGAATTAACTCTTTTTATTCGAAAAAATACTCTTCTGTAAGATCTGATAATAGTTTAATTATTGAAAATTTATTTATTAATAAGGATAGCTATTTAGTTAAAGTTGATGATGATGAAGTTTTTTTTCCAAAAAAAGAATTTGAGTTACTCTATTTTCTTGCTAGTAACCCAAATAAAGTTTTTAGTAGAGAATCTTTGCTAAGAAATATATGGGGAAGTAATATTCATGTTGTTCCAAGAACAGTAGATGTTCATATCAGGAAGATTAGAGAAAAATTAGGAGATCAATTCATATCTACTGTAAAAGGAGTAGGATATAAATTTAAAAATTAAACCTAACGCTAAATTTAATTTCTCTTTTTGGAGAAATACTAGAAAAGATTGATTTCTTATCTTGGTAATAATAATAACTTTCAATTTTTTCGTTTAGAAGATTTTTGATTCCAAAACCGATTTTAATATTGTTTAAAGATCCTAATGTGTAATTTATATTAAGATTTAAGCTATTATATGGCTCAGTATAGACATCAGGAACATAATTAATTCCAACGATTTGCAATGTTTTTCCTTGTACATTATAATTTAAGGAGCCATCTAAGTCACCATTTACAGATACATAACTCAAACCTAGATTGACTAAAAATGGAGACTGTCCTTGTAACACTCTTCTGTTTTCAACAATTTCATTAAATCTTGCAGATCTTAATCTTCCTTCATATTCTTTCTGATCCATTTCCTCTATAGATTTAATTAAAGATGTATTAAAATTCATTTTAAAATTTGATAGAGATTCAGAAATGAAATTTAAATTTTTTCTAAATTCTATTTCGAGACCATAAACAGTTGCATTATCTACATTTTTTGGAGTATAATCATTTGGATTTGCTCCATTAAAAACTACAAGTTCAATTGGATTTGTAAAATCTTTATAAAAAATACTTAATGAATACATTTGAGCTTTTTCTTGAAAAAATTCCCACCTTAAATCGTAATTGTATATTGTAGTTGGTAAAATATTTATATTTCCAATAAAAGTTGTTGAAGTTACTGGATCAAATATTTGAGCAATAGATTTTTCTTTAAAAGATGGTCTGGCAATAGTTCTAGAAAATGAAAATCTTATATTAGACATTTCCTTTGCGTTATAAATTACATTTATAGAAGGGAATAAATGAAAATCATTTAATAGATTTTCATCATCATAAACAATGTCTGCTTGTTGAGTCTGTCCAGTATAATATAAATTATATTGTTCTGCTCTTAGACCAATAATACTTCTAAACTTATTTGAGATCGAAAATTCGTTTGATAAGTAAAATGATAGATTTTCTTGTCTTGCATTATAAGTATTTGAAATTTCATAGTTCCCATTAATATAACTTCCTTTACCGGATTGCAATGTCCATAAATTTTGTTCTTCAAGAATTTCATCTGCTTCTCCAGTCCAATTATATAAGTATCCTCTTCTAATATATATTCTATAATTAAGAACTTCAAAATCTCTTTCTTTATATGATAAATATGAGCCAAATTTTAGTTTTGCCTCATTATTTAGAAAAGAGTAAGATTTAATTAGATCTATTTTTCCAGTTAGGTTGACTTCATCAAGGTATCTCCAAATTCTTGTAGGGTCTCCTGATTCACTAGGCTCAATAGAAAATCTGTCCTCATCCCATCTAAACGGAGTAAGCCTGAGATCTGGATCCGTCACTTTTGATATTGTTGGAGAGAGTTTCCAATTAAGAAGAAATGATGCGTCAGAGTTAGAATGATTTCCTTCAACTAGTGCATTTGAGATTTGTCTTTGTGTGAATTCTAAATTGTCTTTATAGAGTTGAACTGAGTTTTCCCAAAGATATTCTTGATAGAATTTACCAGATCTAGATTCTCCATTCTGAAGGTGCAAAAGATTTAGTTTATATTTTGATTGTTTTGTCTTAAATGCAACGCCAAATAATCCACTTAAAAATGCATCTTTTTTACCTAGACTCCCAATTTGATATCTGTCAATAACTAAGTTATTTTCATTTGCATCTAGATCCTTTCTCATCCAATAGTTTTCAAATTTTTCATAAAACGTGTAATCATTTTTAATATGAAATGTTCCAATAATCCCTATGCTATTTCCGGAGTTCAGTACGTATTGATTTCCGTAGCTGATACCAATCCCGAGGTTCATAAGACTTTTTCCAATTTTTGATGAAAGGGTAGGATTAAATGCTTTTGTTAAAGTTGTAAGTTCACTTTTACTATCCACAGTGCTAGGAATATCTAAATTTTTGTCAATTGGTAATTCTCTTGATCCATCATCGAACCCAAGCCAATCAAATTTGCCTCCTTTGTAGACGGGAAAATTTGATTTAAAATGCATGCTTGGGTTGTAAGATCCACTCATACTTAGAGAAAAATTTTTTTCTTCAGGGAAATCAATTGTTTCTATATCAATTAAACCCCCTGTAAAGTCAGCAGGAATATCAGCAGATGAAGATTTTAAAATTAGAACATTTTTAATGAGATTTGTTGGAAAAATATCCATTTGAATACTATTTCTATCTGGATCAAGCCCTGGTATATCTAAGCCATTTAAAATGGTTTTTGAGTATCTGTCACCAAGACCTCTAACGTATACATATTTTCCATCCTGAATAGAAACCCCTGGAACCCTTTTGACTGCTGATGCTGCATCGCTGTCTCCAATTTTCTTGAAATTTTCTGATGAAATTCCATCTAAAAGATTTGGAGACTTTCTTTGAACGCTAAGTATTGCAGCTTCATTATCATTAATTTGTTGTGCTGTAACAACAACACTTTCAAGTAACTCAGACTCATAGTCAAGACTAGCAGAAAGAGGAGTAATTAAACTATTTTCAATTTTAACATTTGTAATTAATATTGTTTCATATCCAACATATGAAAACTCAATTGAGTATTCTCCTTCATTAATTTCAATATTATAGTTCCCTTCAAAATCTGTGGTTGTCCCAGTTCCTAATTCTTTAATTAAGACATTTGCAAAGGGTAAACCCTCTTGAGTTGATTTATCTTTTAGACTTCCTCTTAATATCCCTTTTTGAGATAATGCAGAAAAATTACTTAAAAAAAATATGAAAATGATATAGATTTTTATTTTCATAGTTTTGCAAAATTAAAATAGCTCGGACTATGCCGAGCTATTTTTTCATTAAGGAATTATTAAGATATTATTAATTTAATAATTCATTAGCAGATGACCACGTCCAACTAAAAGCTGAAACATCAACACCTACAGTCCCAGAAGTTACTGCTGATGCAGCATCTTCACCGCTAGTGTTTTTTATCATTGTTCTTACATCTCCTATTTTAGGCATAATATTTAAAATGTTATCATCTGAAGAATTAAGAATAATTTCCCAATTATCAAATGTTAATGTGTTATTTCCATCACCATATGTAATATCTGACCCAGAGCTTAATGAAATATCTCCATCATCTCCTGCAGGGAAGTTATAAACAAAAATATTTAAATTATTACCTAATGCTGATTTTCTAAAGTCAGCAATCTCACCTTTTGTAGATGATCCTGATCCAATAAGAGTTATCCCATCAAGAGTATATCCTGCTTCCATAGTTCCTTCTGGACCATCGATTTCTAGTGCATGATCAGAACCAGGTCCTTGAATTACTAAGGAATTTGTTATTGATCCTGAATAAGACTGATCAATATCTAAACCATCATCATTATGATGAGTTACTAAACAATAATCACAGTTTACACTTCCACCAAAGAACTCAATTCCATCATCTTTATTAGCAACTACTTCAACATATGAAATTGAAGTACCATTACCAACTCCGCCTAAAGTAAGACCATTTATTTCATTTCCTTCTCCGATTAATGAACCACCATGTCTAATTGAGATATACTTAATTGTACCTGAATTGTCTTCATTATCTAGCCCACCATATTTTCCAAACGCTTCATCACCAGGTATACCTTCAATTTGTGCTGTTTCAGAGTCGTTTCCATCAGCATCAGATGCAGAAATTTTAGCTTTTCCTAAAATAATTAATCCTCCCCATAGGCCATTATCATCACTTGTTAAATTTGATCCACTTGTGCTTCCTAATTCTATATTATCAGAAGTAGAGGTAAAAATTATTGGTTTTTCTGCAGAGCCAATTGCATTAATTTTGCCACCCTGGGCAATAATAAGAGCTGAAGCTAATGATCCAGTTCCCTCAGATCCTTTAATTATAGTACCAGGTTCTATTGTAAGAGTAACGCCATTATCTACAACGACTTTATTGTTTAGAATATGAAATCTATCTGCAGTCCATGTCTCATCTGCTGTAATCATTCCAGTATGATTTACTGGCTCTGGCACTTCTACAACTGGCTCAGAAGTAATGTTAATTACTGCTGTCTGAGAACCAGATTTTCCTTTAGTATCTGTTACAGTTAAAGTTAAAGAACCAGCACCTGCTGTATTTTCCGTGGTAAAACTTGCTACTATTGTTCCACTAGTTTCTCCAGCACCTGGTTCAGATTTAATAGTGGCAGATCCACCAGATGCAGACCACGAACTTGATGCATACCCACCTGGTGTTGAAACAGTAAAACTTATATCAGTTGAATTATTTACTTGAACAGATATGACCCCTGAAGAAGAAACACTAGGTGCATCAAAAACTGGAGCAGGCTCAATTTCATCTTCACAGGAAGATAAAACAAATAAACCTAATACAAATAGTTTAAATATATTTTTCATTTTAATATTTTTAAGATTTAAAAAAATTTTTTTCAAATCTATATCCCTCATGTAAATGCTTTATAATCAAAGTATTAACAGAATGTTATTTGTTTAGCAAATATCATTTAACTAAATATTATCAAATAGTTAAATAATTATATTAGGCAATAAAATATTATTCTAATTTATAGAGTTATAAAATTTCACTAATCTTTCTAAGTGATTAATAAATAAAATTTAATTTTGAATGTGAGTAATTCAAAGTTAATATCAGTTTTTTTTGGAGTTATAGTTGGATTAATTTCTATAGGAACCGCATTCATTCTAGGAATAAGTGAGGTTGATAAACTTATGATTGGAGGAATACTATCTATGTTTTCATCAAGTATTTTATTTGCAATAATTACAGAAAATCTTTTTGATAAAAGAATAGACGGGATTTATAAGGTATTTGAAAAAATTAGAAATAAAGAGTTTAGTAGAGTTAAAGAAGACACCTCATTATTAAAAGTTATTGATCCTTTAAAAGGAGTAAATGAAAAAATATTCAATTATGCTAAACTAAAGCAACTAGAAATTGATGAATTAAAAAGGTTAGAGGCTTTCAGGAGAGATTTTCTTCAAGATGTTTCTCATGAGCTGAAAACTCCAATTTTTGCTGCTCAAGGATTTGTGCATACTCTTCTAGACAATATAAATGCAGATATTGAAATAAGAAAAAAGTTCTTGAAAAAGGCTGCAAAAAGCTTAGACTATCTTGATTTACTTGTGAAAGATCTTTTAACAATTTCTCAGATTGAATCAGGAGAAATTAAAATGAAAATGGAGCGTTTTGATATTCATAATTTAATTAAAGAGACTATTGAATTTTTAGAACCTCAAGCAAAAGCTAGAGGAATGAAAATAAAATCAAATATAAAAACACATAAACCAGAAATAGTAATAGCTGATTATTACAGAATATTTCAGGTATTAAAAAATTTAATTACTAACAGTATAAAGTACTCAAAAGAAAATTCAATAATTTTTATAGCATGTGAAAAAAGAAAAAAAATTTTTAATATAAAAGTAATTGATAGAGGTATAGGGATCCCAAAAAATGATAGGAAAAGAATTTTTGAAAGATTCTATAGAATTGACAAAAGTAGATCAAAAGAAAGGGGAGGAACAGGCTTAGGTCTTGCTATTGTTAAACATATCATGGAGGGTCATAAAACAAATATCAAATTAAAGTCAAAGTTAGGAGAAGGTTCTATTTTTTCTTTTAATTTGAAGCTTGCTCCTACAAGTTCAAAAAAAAGAAAAACTTTAAAAAAAGTACTTGAAACTAGTCAAGTAAAAATGTTATAATATTTACATCATAAGAGTTGTTTTTAATTATTAATAAATCTATTTTTGCTCACTTTTTAAAAATTAATGGATTCAAAAAGTTTTAAAACACAATATCTAAATAAAGAATCAATTCAAAAAAATTGGTTTCTTGTTGATGCTGAGGGAAAGACTCTCGGCAGGTTATCATCTGAAATTTCTAAAATTTTAAGAGGAAAAAATAAACCATCATTTACCCCTAACATGGACTGTGGCGACTATGTTGTAATTATCAATTCTGATGGAATCAAATTAACAGGAAATAAATGGAGAGAAAAGAAGTATGTTTCTCATACCGGTTATCCTGGAGGACAAAAAATCACTACTCCCTATCAGTTAAAAGAAAATAAATCTTCAAAGTTTATAATAGAGAAAGCTATTAAAGGTATGTTGCCAAAAAATAGATTAGGAAGACAATTATTTAGAAATCTATTTGTTTACGAAGATTCTAAACATCCTCATGATGGACAAAAACCTAAAGAGATTAAATTATAATATGGATTATATCAATACTACAGGAAGAAGAAAAACATCAGTCGCTAGATTATATATGAAGGCGGGTAAGGGTAGTTTTATGATAAACGGTAAAGAGTTAAATAAATATTTTTCTTCTGAATTGCTTAGGTTAATTGTTGAACAACCTCTTCAACTTCTAGATGCATCAAATAATTTTGATATTAAAGTTAATATTTATGGTGGAGGACTTAAAGGGCAAGCTGAAGCTGTTCGTCTTGCAGTTGCAAGAGCTTTAGTTAAAAATGATGAAGAAACTAGAGTAAAATTAAAAAAAGAAGGATTTTTAACTAGAGACCCTAGAATGGTTGAGAGAAAGAAATATGGTAGAAAAAAGGCTAGAAGATCATTCCAGTGGGTTAAGAGATAATTACTATGATTAAAAAATTAGAACATAAAGATTTATTAAAAGCTGGTGTACATTTTGGACATCTAACTAGGAAGTGGAACCCTAAAATGTCTAAATATATTTTCATGGAAAATAATGGTATCCACATAATTGATTTACATAAAACAATTGATTGTGCATATACTGCAGCAACATCTCTTCATAACATTGCAAAGTCAGGAAGAAAAATAATGTTTGTAGCTACTAAAAAACAAGCTAAAACTTATGTTTCAGAAAAAGCAAAGGAATTAAATATGCCTTTTGTTACTGAGAGATGGCTGGGAGGTATGTTAACCAACTTTTCTACTATTAGAAAATCTCTTAAAAAACTATCTTCTTTAGAATCTTTACAGAGTCAAGATACATATACACAAGACTTCTCAAAAAAAGAGAGGCTTATGATCTCAAGAGATAAAGAAAAATTAGAGAGAGCTTTAGGTGGAATATCAAATCTTAATAGAATTCCTGCAGCTCTTTTTATTGTTGACATTAATCATGAAGATATTGCTGTTCTGGAAGCTAAAAAGTTAAATATTCCTGTATATGGGATGGTTGATACTAATTCAGATCCATCTAAAATAGATTTTGAGATTCCTTCTAATGATGACTCTTTCACATCAGTAAGAATTATTATAGATTATATTTCTGATGCTATATCTGAGGGTCTAAAAGAAAGAGAAAAAATTAAAGAAGAGATTAGAATTAAGCAGGAGAAAGAGGCATCTGAGAAAGAGGCAAAGGAAAAAAAAGAAGCTGAGAAGTCGCTCAAAGAATCAAAAAAAGAAATAACTAAATAAATTTCAAGTATTATGTCAGTAACTATTTCTGCGAAGGAAGTAAATGAACTTAGGCAAAAAACTGGTTCAGGTATGATGGATTGTAAAAAAGCACTAGTTGAGGCTAGTGGTGATTTTGAAAAAGCAATTGATATATTAAGAAAGAAGGGTCAGAAGGTATCTGCTGCAAGATCAAATAGAGAAACTTCAGAAGGAGTGGTTACTTATAAAGTTAATACTAATGAAGATAAAGCGTGTATACTTTCTTTCACTTGCGAAACTGATTTTGTTGCTAAAAATGAAGAATTTCAATCTCTTGCATCTGATATCTTAGATGTTGCATTTACAAATAATCTATCAAATATTAAAGAAATTCTTTCCTCTACATTAAATGCATTAACTATTGAACAACATATTATAAATTTGGTTGGAAAAATTGGTGAAAAAATTGAGATTAGTGATTTTCAGACTATGGAAGGAGAGAAGATTGTTCCTTACATTCATGCTGGAAATAAATTAGGTGTTCTTGTTTCTCTAGTGAATACAGATTCTGCTGATTACATTACAGCCGGAAAAGATATTGCAATGCAAATAGCTGCAATGAACCCAATAGCTCTCAATAAAGATGGAGTTGATCAATCTGTTATCGAAAAAGAAATTGAGATTGGCAAGGAGCAGGCTTTAAAAGAAGGTAAACCTGAAAATATTGTTGAGAAAATAGCCGAAGGTAAACTTCAGAAATTTTTCAAAGAAAATACTTTATTAAGTCAATCATTTGTAAAAGATAACTCCCAAACTGTTGAATCTTATCTGAAGTCAATTTCACCAAATTTAACAGTAGATAAATTCATTAGAATTTCAATTGGTTAGAAAAAATTTAATTCATTAAATCTTCTATTTCATCAGGAATTATAGGGATGTTACTCATAAGATTAATATTTTCATTTTCACCAACTAATATATTATCTTCAAGCCTTACTCCTAAATTTTCTTCTCTAATATAAATACCTGGTTCAACAGTAAAAATATTGCCTGGGGATAGATTCACATGAAAATTTCCTACATCATGAACATCTAATCCAAGATGATGCGATGTTCCATGCATAAAATATTTTTTGAATAAAGGGTTTTTAGGATTTTGTTTTTTTACATCATTTCTATCTAGAAGCTTGATTTTAATAAGCTCACTCTCCATAATTTTACCAACTTCTTTATGAAATTCATTTATTGTTATTCCTGGTCTTAATAATTTTGTTGCTTCATTTTTTACATTGAGAACAGCATGATAAATTTCTAGTTGTCTTGATGAAAATTTCCCATTTACAGGAACAGTCCTAGTCATATCTGATTTGTAATTTGAGTATTCTGCTGCAACATCCATCAAAATTAGATCCCCAGACTTACATTTTGAATTATTCGTGTTATAGTGCAAAGAGCAAGCATTGACACCAGATGCAATAATTGGCTGATATGCAAAACCTTTAGATTTATTTGATATAAATTCATGAATAAACTCAGCCTCTATTTCATATTCCCAAACATCTGGCTTAATATATTTTAAAACTCTTCGAAATCCATTTTCTGTAATATCACAGGCTTTTTGAATAAGATCAACTTCAATATTGTCTTTTATCATTCTTAGATTACTGAGTAATGGGTATGATCTCTTCATTGGATAGGTTGAATAATTTTTTTTTATTTTTTTTATAAACCTATCTTGAGGAGTTTGAACCTTAGTATTAGATCTTATATGTTCATTTTTTTCTAAATAGATGCTTTCTGATTCAGCAATAATCAAATTTAATATAGTTTCGAAATTAGAATTCCACATTATGTTTTCAATACCAGAAATCTTTTTAGCCTCATCAATTGATAATTTATTACCTTCCCATATAGAGATTTCTTCACTAGTCTCCTTTATAAATAAGATCTCTCTCATTTTTGGATCTGGGAAATTTGGAGCAAGAATTAGGAAAGTATCTTCTTGGTCAATGCCTGTTAGGTAAAAGAGGTTAGTATTTTGAACAAATTGCAAGGTTTCATCTGCATTTGTTGGCATGAAGTCATTTGATATAAAAATTGATACTGATTTACTATCTACTTTTTCTAAGTAATTTTTTCTATTTTTTTTGAATAATGAGTTATTTATAATATTGTATCTCATAATGTATATTTTATTCTAAAGATACATTAATTGTTAATAAATTTTTAATTTACTATTATGGTTTTAATTGATCAAAATATTGAAAATTATGTTGAGCTTTTTTCAGATCAAGAATCACCTCTACTAAAAGAAATTTCGAAGTTTACAAAAGAAAATGTCCACTCTCCTAGAATGCTTTCTGGTCATCTACAAGGTAGAATTTTAAGTTTAATTTCTAGGTTAAAAAAACCAAAAAATATTTTAGAAATAGGTACTTATACAGGTTACTCAGCTTTGTGTCTTGCTGAAGGCCTAATTTCAGATGGTTTACTGATTACCATTGACAAAGATGATGATTTACAGAAAAAAGTAGTTTCATTTTTTAATAAGTCTCATTTCAAAAATAATATAATACAAAAAATAGGTAATGCTTTGGATCTAATCCCAAAAATTAATTTTGATATTGATTTGGTTTTTATTGACGCAGATAAAAAAAATTATAAAAATTATTTTGACATGATTTTTCCAAAACTAAACATTGGAGGGTTAGTTATTGTTGATAATGTTTTATGGAAGGGTAAGGTTGCTGATGTAGAGATAAATCAAAATGATAAAATCACCGTATATATGAATGATTTTAATAATTATATAAAAAGTAATAAAAAAGTCTCCAAACTAATATTACCGGTTAGGGATGGACTTACAATCATCATAAAAAATGAAAATTAGATTAGATTTTTTAATTTTTTTTTACTTTTTTTTTTATTTGAAAATCTTTTCACAAGATTCTCCTAAAGTTCCTGATAAAATAAGAATAGATAATATCATTTTAGAAATCTCAGATGATATTAAACCAACTATTCAAAATGAAGTCGATGCTTTACATCTTAACAAAAAATATTTTCAAGTATTTATTGATCGAATAAATATATTCTTCCCTATAATAGAAAGAATCCTCCAGGAAGAAGAATTACCTGAAGATTTTAAATACTTAGCTTTACAGGAAAGCGCATTAATTTCTGACGCAGTCTCGTCATCAAATGCAGTAGGTTTCTGGCAGTTTAAAAAAGAAACTGCAGAAGATTATGGTTTAATTATAAATAATAATATTGATGAGAGAAAAAATATAGTCTCATCTACAAGTGCTGCATCTAAGTATATTAAGAACAGTAATTTTATTTTTGAAAACTGGATTTTTTCAATTCTATCTTATTATCACGGTCTTAGTGGAGCAAAAGAGTTAGTTGATCCTAAGCTTTACGGATCAAAAAGAATGCAAATTAACAATGAGACACATTGGTATATAATAAAATTTATTGGGTATAAGATAGCTTTTGAAAATTTTATTGATAAGAAAAATTATAATTCTAATTATTCAATTTATGACAATAGATCTTTTGACTCTCTCGAAGATCTTTCAAAAAGCTTATCTATAGAAAAGGAAGATTTACTTTCACTTAATTCCTGGATAAATTCTGACAAGATCCCACGTAATAAAGTATATTCTTTCTTGATTCCAGACACAAAGGAAAATATTTTTATTAAATCTGAATTTTCTAGAAATGGTAATTTATCTCAAAATAATTCTCAAAAGAGTTTGTCTAAAGTAGATGAAAAAGTTTTGAAGGTTTTATCAAACAGGTCTTTATTATTAAATGGTTTACCAGCAATTATTTTAGATTCATTAAGAAATATTGAAGATTATTTAAAAGATTTCAATTTATCAAAAAAATCATTTTATGCCTTTAATGATATTAAAAGTAATCAAGAACTAATACCTGGTATTCCATACTATTTAACAAGAAAAAGAAAAAGAGGAAGAGTCCAAGTTTATACGAGAAGAGAAGATGAGACATTATGGGAAATATCTCAACTATTTGGAATTCAGCTTTCTTCGTTGAAAAAAATAAATAAGAATAATAATTCAGATAAAATAGTATTAAGAAAAAGATCTATTCTTTAATTATTTTCTCAATGATTTTTCCGTCTTTTTTCCCTTTTAATATTAGTTTTCTGTCTCCGTAATGAGTTATTTCATCCTTAACTAAATAGTAATTGTCATCGTAACTATCTAAAGTGCTAATTTTATTTACTCCTTCTTTACCTCTCCAAATTTCTAAATTAATTTTTTCCCATTTTTTAGACTGAATAGATTTATATGAAGCGTCAATTATTGCATTGACTATATAACCATCATAAAATGTTTCTGAGGGAGTTGTCCCTTTTTCTAAAGCATTAAACATATCAGCAAACATGTGATTATAACCAAGTTCATTCAATTCATCTCCAACAGGAAATAGCCAACCAGAATCGGATTCTGCTTTTTCTGCTACATAGTCACTTCCTTTACCAGTAGTAAACATTTCAAATCCAGTCCTTAAAAATGAATTTACCCAGATAGTCCCTTCAGTACCCATCACTTCATCTCTCAAATCAAGCCCTCCTCTAAAAGTCCAGCTAACTTCAAATTGGCCAATTGCTCCATTTTCATATTTTACCAAACCTATTGCGTGATCCTCTGCATCAATTGGTTTGACTTGTGTATCTCCCCAGCACATAACTTCTACTGGTTTTATATCTTTGCCTATATAATTTCTTCCAATTTCAATACAGTGACAACCTAAATCTAAAATACAACCGCCACCGGCCTGTTCTTTATCCCAGAACCATTCACTGTGAGGGCCTGGATGAGTTTCTCTAGACTTAGTCCAAATTATTTGACCTAAACTTCCAGAGTGAACACTATTAAGAGCTTTTAGAAATTTTGGTGTATAACATAGATCTTCAAGATAACCAGCAAATATTCCCGCTTTTTCTACAGCTTCTACCATTCTTTTAGCCTCTTCTGCGGTTCTACCTAAAGGTTTGGTACAGATGACAGCTTTCTTATGTTTACAACAAAGGTGTACAGCTTCTTCATGTAAATTATTTGGTAATGATATACATACTACATCTACATCTTTATGTGATATTGAGTCTTCCATATTTGTTGTCCAGTGGGGTACATCATAGTCTTTTGCAAATTTTTTTGCACTCTCTTCTCTCCTTGAATAGATAGAAACAACCCTATCTTTATTCCTATACCCATGGAGTGAATCAGTATAAAATCGTCCAATAAATCCTGAGCCTAGCATTGAAATTCTTTGCATAATATTTATTTTTTTTCTTTAAAAAACACAATTAAAAATAGTAGTACCGCCCCAGATACATATGCCGGAATCATCCATATATCGCCCCAATTTTTAATTCCATCAATAGTATTACTATCAGTAATTATTCCAGAGAACCATGATCCAATAGTCATTCCAATACCATATGTTGCAACAGTAAATAATCCTTGTGCAGCATTTTTAATTTTTTCTCCTGCTTTATTTTCAGTGTACATATATCCAGTTACAAAAAAGAAATCATAACAAATTCCATGAAGTAAAATACCTGATATAATCATCCAGTAATAAGCTTCTAGGTCACCATTAGCAAAAAAGAAAAATCTTAATAACCAAGCTGATATCCCAATAATTAGAATGTTTTTAACTCCTAATCTATAATATAAAAATGGTATAGCAAGAATAAATATAGCTTCAGAAATTTGACCATAAATCATTTTGCCAGCTGCTCCCTCCATTCCAATATCATTTAAAAACACATTAGCAAAAGAATAGTAGAATGATAATGGTATGCATATAAGTACTGCTGAAATAAAAAATATTAGATACGACTTGTCTTTAAGTAAAACTAGACCCTCAAGACCTAATGCGGAATCACTTGCCTTTCCTTTAGGAGGTACATTTGGTAAAGAAAAAGAAAACAAACCCAATAAAATTGAAGCAAAGGCAGCTATATAAAATGTGTATGAAATACTTCCAATATTATTCTCAAGTTGTAAATTTCCAATAATAAATCCAGCTACTATCCATCCAAAAGTTCCAAAAAATCGAATTATTGGAAACGTTTTTCCTGAATCACTAACATTAGCAAATACAATATTATTTGACAACGCTACAGTAGGCATATACATTAAAGAATAAACTAAAACAGTGATTATAAATAAAAATGATGAAGAAATTTGAGTTGCATAAATTAATAATAAACCACCTATTATATGTAATGCTCCCATAGCTTTTTGAGCCGAAAAATATCTATCTGCAACTGCCCCAACAAAAAATGGTGAAAATATAGCAGCCAAAGCAAAAGCACTATATGCATTACCTATATCTGCACCAGAAGAATTTAAAATTTTAGCCATATAGGTTCCAGCTGTTACATACCATGCTCCCCAGATAAAATACTGTAGAAACATCATAATTGAGAGTTTAATATTTTTCATAATTAGTTTGGTTTATTTTTCTCTAGTATTATTAAGTTATAAAAAAAATTTTTAAATTAAAGTGATTTTGAATCAATATTAATTAGTCAAATCTTAACTTATTCTTATGAAAAAAAATAATTCAAAAAAAAATACTAGGAGAGAGTTCATTAAACAAGGTGCAATTGCAGCATCAAGTTTTTTTATTGTACCAAGATATGTTTTGGGTGGAAATGGATTTACCTCTCCAAGTGATAAGATAAATATCGCTGGTATTGGAATTGGTGGAAAAGGTACCTCTGATCTTTGGTATGCTTCTAATGAAGGAAAAGAAAATGTTGTAGCAATTTGTGATGTGGATACAAGTGAATACACAAAAACCTCTAGAGATAGATTTCCAAAGGCTAATTTTTACGAAGACTTTAGAGTAATGTTAGAAAAACAAAAAGATATTGATGCTGTTACTATTTCATCACCAGATCACCATCATGCTATTCAGGCAATGGCAGCAATGGAAGAGGGAATTCATGTCTATGTACAAAAGCCCCTAACTCATAACATAAGAGAGGCAAGAATGCTTACAGAGATGGCAAGAGAAAAGAAAATAGTTTCTCAAATGGGGAATCAAGGAGCTTCTAATTCAGGGATGCAGAAAGTTCAAGAATGGTTTGATGATGGCTTGATTGGAGATGTTAATGAAGTCTTTGTTTGGACTAATAGACCAGTGTGGCCACAAGGAATTCCTGTTCCTAAATCTGATGGAAGTTCAGCTCCAGATACTTTAAATTGGGATTTATGGTTAGGGCCCGCTCCTAAAATTGATTATACAAATGCATATCATCCTTTTAATTGGAGAGGTTGGTGGGCATATGGAACTGGCGCATTAGGAGATATGGGTTGTCACTTAATAGATGTCCCTTTTAGGACTTTAGGTTTACATTATCCAACTGCTGTTGAGTGTAGTGTTGGCCAGGTATTTATTAAAATGTGGAGTCCTGAGTATATACCTGAGGGATGCCCTCCATCTTCTTCGGTCACATTAGATTTTGAGTCTACATCAAAAAATAAATCATCATTAAAAATGAGATGGTTAGACGGCGGCTTAAGACCTCCTCACCCTGAAATTATACCTGCTAATGATTCTTTAGGTACAGAGGATAGCTCTAATGGAGTTATGATGATAGGATCTAAGGGTATTATTACTACCGGTGTTTATGGATTTACGCCTAAACTTTATAGAAAAGGGGAAGAAACTGTAGAGTTTGATACATCTAATCAACCAGGAAATGAATTTGGTCATCAAACAAAGTGGATTGAAGCATGTAAGGCTGGTTTTAGTAGTCCTGAACATAAAGCTCTAACCTCATCATTTGATTACTCAGGTCCTATGACGGAAACTGTTCTAATGGGTAATATAGCTATCAGAAGTTATATGGAAAGAGTAAGTGGTTTAGATAACTCTTTTCCTGGTAGAAAAAAACTTTTGTGGGATGGAGAAGCTATGAAAATAACTAATTATGATCCAGCAAATAAGTTTGTAACTAGAGATTACAGAGAAGGCTGGGAAATCTAAAATTCGTAGTCAAGACCTAATTTATTTTTTAAATAAATTAAGTTCTTATTTTTATTTGTGAGATATTCAAACTTATCCTTATTTGTATATAATGTTTTTTCTTTCTCTCTTTTAATAACCTCAGTTTCTACTATAATTTTCTCTATAAATCTATCTTTAATTTTTTCCTTTAAACTATTTTGAATACTACTAAAAATAGTATTCTCTAGATCATTATCTAAATGAAAAATAATTTTAAAATCAGATATACTAATATTTTTTTTTAATACTGCTATCTCTGATTTTTTATTATTAAGTGAAATAATTATTTCTTCTATTAACTCCTTAAAACTTTCTTCTGAAAATGAAATTTTGTCACTAAGAACTTTATTTTCTTTATCCTCAATAATTTTTTCTTCTGTTACGTAAAGTATGTTTTTTAAATTTGGAGTCTCTTGATTTTTAATTTCCTTATTTCTTAATTCAGTAATGTTTTTGACTACTGTTTCATCTTCTTTTTTATCTTCAGTTTCTACTTCTCTCTTAAAAGAATCAATTTTTAAGTTTTTTTTTTTATTAAGTGATGAAATTTTAATCAATGCAATTTCTGTGTGAATCTTATGATTACTTGAAGACTTATAGTTTATTTCAAATTGATTTAAGATTTCAAGTGAATTTTCTGTAAAATCAGAATCAATAATTTTTGTTTGCTCTAAATATTTAGCTTTTTCTGTTTCTGAAACTTCCATTATATTCAATAATTTATCATTTTTAGAGAATAGAAGATTTCTAAAATGATTAGATAATCCGTTCAATAGATTAAAACTCTCAAATCCTTTAACTAAAATCTCATTGTGAATTAGAAGTGCCTCAGTTATTTTTGACTCATGTAAAAGATTTGTCAGTTTAAAGAAATATTCACTATCTAGTATATTTAAGTTATTAGTTACTATTTCTAATGTTATTTTAGAGTCTTTAGAAAATGTTCTGATTAGATCAAGAGTTGAAAGTGCGTCCCTCATCGCTCCATCAGCTTTCTGAGCAATTACATGTAATGCGTCTTCTTCAAATTCAATTTTTTCTTTAATTAATACTTCTTTTAATTTGTTTTTTATGTCTTGAGTTTCAATTCTATTAAAGTCATATATTTGACATCTTGATAAAATTGTTGGTATGACTTTATTCTTTTCAGTCGTTGCTAAAATAAAAATTGCATAGGGTGGTGGCTCTTCTAGAGTTTTTAGGAATGCATTGAACGCAGCGTTAGATAACATATGAACCTCATCTATAATATAAACCTTATATTTTCCTTCTTGAGGAGCATATCTTACCTGATCAATTAAATTTCTTATGTCATCAACAGAATTATTTGATGCAGCATCAAGTTCATAAATATTTAGATTTCTAGAATTTTCAAGTGGATTATTTATATCAAAACCATTTATTTTATTAGCTAAAATTCTTGCACAGGTAGTTTTTCCAACTCCTCTAGGTCCACAAAATAAAATTGATTGTGCAACTTTTTCATTCAAAATTGCATTCTCCAGAGTAGTGGTCACATGAGATTGACCTACAACATCATCAAATTTAATTGGCCTATATTTCCTTGCAGATACAACATACTTTTCCACTGATCTAAATTAAATAAATTAGATTTGCGCAACAATATTGTTCTTTGTTTTTTGGGGTCGACTGGAATTGACAGTATGTCAAATTTTATTTTTGCATGTCGGGTGATTGTAACATCCGTAATCAAATACTAAAACATATAAACGGCGAACGTAAATACGAATACGCTATGGCGGTTTAAATTCAAAGAATTTAAATAACCACATCATATTTTATTGGTGATCTTTGGTAAAATAAATTGGTGTCATAAAGAGATCTACCATATTTTTTTTCCTACAAATTAATATGGGAAATTTAGTAGGTAAGGACAGTTGTTGGTTGATATTTTCCTGCTCTGTCTCGAAAATTAAAAATTATCTAAGCATGTAGACGGAATAAGATTTCCATATCTGGACGCGGGTTCGAATCCCGCCGACTCCACAATATTTTAATTTTATGAATACCGTAGCTTTTTTATTTATAATACCATTACTTGTAATTTTCTCTTATATTTTTGATGCATTTGCTAGAAAAACAAAATTTCCATCAGTTATTTTATTGATGCTTACAGGATTAATATCAAGAACCATCATAAATTATTATGAATTTTATGATTTTAGTTTCCTTGATAGCTTAATTCCTGTTCTAGGAACTATTGGATTAATTTTAATTGTATTAGAGGGTGCATTGGAGCTAAAAATTAGTAAGGAAAAATTTCCTATTATGATTAAGGGATTTTTAGCAGCTTTAATTATTCTCATTCTAAATATATTAATTCTTGAATGGACTTTTAGATTATTATTTGGAATTGAAAATGATTTAGCAATATTACTTTCAATTCCACTTTCAATTATAAGTAGTGCTGTTGCTATACCTTCTGCCTCAAGTTTATTAAAAATTGATAGAGAATTTATTATTTATGAGTCTGTGTTCTCTGATATCTTAGGAATTATGATCTTTAATTATGCTCTAGTTCAAGTAGAATCAGGCACACCTTTATTTAGTTTATCTCTTATTTCTTTAAGTATTCAAATAGTTGGAGTTATTCTTATCTCACTAATAATTACATATTTTCTTATTCGTTTTCTCCAGCAGATAAAACATAATGTTAAATTCTTTTTAATACTCTCAATTTTAATTTTGGTATATGCTATAGGAAAATTTCTTCACTTACCCTCTCTTGTTACGATTTTTATATTTGGAATAGTATTGAATAATATCAAAATTATATTCCCTAAATTTCTTGGAATAAATGTTAATGTAGAGGAGACAAATAAAAGTTTAAATGAGTTTCATTTGCTTACCTCTGAATTTACTTTTTTAGTTCGTACATTCTTCTTTTTATTCTTTGGTTTTTCTATTAGTATTACTGACTTTAATTCTATAGATCCAATTATTTATGGCGTATTAATTTTTGCTTTAATGTTTATTGTAAGATTTGTATATATATATATAAGTAATTTAAACTTAAATAAAATTTCACTTGTCTTTTTTAGTCCAAGAGGACTAATCAGCATTTTACTCTTTTTGCAATTGAAAGAAATAGAATATATAAATATTTTAGATAGCAATATAGATGAAAGAGTATTGTTAGTTGTAATTCTGTCCTCAATGTTTGTTATGTTGAAAGGAACTTCGGTTAATGAAGAAATTGTTTATGATAATGAAGAAGGTGAGCTTTTAAAATATCAAGTTGAAGAGGAAGAATCTGATCCTGATAATTTATTGAAAAACAACTAAGAATATGATATTTAATTTTTAGTTTTTAAATTAATTTCTTCTAATAACTCAATAATCTTTTTCATTCTCTCCATATCTTTTTTATGATATACTTTATGATCATATCTATACTCTTTAATCATTTCTTCATATTTAATCTCTTTTTCAAAAAAAATATTATTGATAATATTTAAAGAAAGAATTGTAAAAACTAAAACGGAAAAGCTACCTGCAAATAAAGCAGGTATTCCATAAATTATTTTGATATATAATTCAGAGTTATAAAACTTTTTAAATTTTTCTTTCATCTAGGTTATTATTTATTTCTTCCAGAATTTTAATAATCTCATCTAAATTTTTTGCTTCCTTTATATGGTTTTCAACATGTTCTTGTCTTCTATCTTCAATGGAATTGTCATTTTTTTCAAAAAAATTCACATAAATTATCACACTAAAAATAATTCCTATTACAAATAATATTGATCCAGAAATTATACTTACACAAATTTTTATATAATTATCAATAGTTCCTTTCATATCTAATTTTTATTATTTCTTTTATTAATCATATTTTTAATTCTATTTTCAGAAACAATAATCTTATAATTTTCTGAAATTGTAAAAAGACTTTTATTTAAATTTTCTCTGTCATTTTCAATAGTTCTAATTAATACGTCAATTTCTTGATTTTGAAAATCATTTAGATTGTTTGAGTTTTTATAAAAGGAAAGTCTATCATATTTTACTTTAACATTAGACTGAAGTTTGATAGTTTCTTGAAGAAGGTTTTTAATTTCATTGTCATCTCTTGATAACACTTCATTAATTACAGATAAAACAGCTCCACTCGCACCAATAATAGATCCAGCTTTTCTAGTAACGTCAGAGTTAGAAGAGTTAGATGAAAAAACACCCATTAAAGCACCTAAAAAAGTAATTCCAGCTGCACTAAAAGTTCTTAGCTTTCTGTTATTTTTGGATGTAGATTCAATCCATTTTAAATTCTCATTAATTTCTTCTAGGCCTTCCTGCTGAATTTCTAACTCGTTTATTAATTCAGAAATTTTTTCTTGAACTTTTAGAGGATTTATGGTATTCATAACTACAACATCGAGAGTTACTTGTGATGAAAGTCCAGATTTATCAGTTGCTTTTAATTGAAGAGAATAGTTTGTTGTTGAATTTGTCCTTTCGACATGGTTATAATCAACATCAAAGGTTAGTGTTTTTAATTTACTATTTAAAATCATTCCTCTTGGAAGTTGGGCCCCAACATTTTCTATAATTATTGAGTCATTAACATTAGGATCATCTACAGCTATTTTATAAGTATAAAAATCTCCCTCTTCAACTATCCATTTTGAAGTTTTTCCAAATACTGGTGCAAAGTTATTTTCAGAATAAATAATTTTAAATGTATCAACATCAAATAACTCAGGTTTATTTTGTTTGTAGGCTTTTAAAATAAAATTAAAAGTTTTTTTAAGTTCATCAATATTATTAGGATCTATTACCCACTCTATATTTCCGTTAATTGTATTAAAATTATCAATAGGCGCATCTGTTATTAAGTCAAATAAAACACCATTATCACCATCAGAGATAATTGGGGTGTAATTGAACTTATAGTTATTTCTAATTATTTTATTTATTTGCTTATTAAGTATTTTTGGAGGGTACTCAACATTATTAATTTCAATTAAGAAATCTAATCTTTTTATATCATTTCTTTTTTGGTAAGCAAAAATATTCCATGTGATAAATTTATTAATTGCTTGATTGTCGTTAGGAATAAATTCAAAATATATTCTTTTACTTCTTTTATCATAGATTATTTTTCCATTTTCTAAATTTCTAAAGTTTGGATCGTCATTAAAGTAGTAATTAAAAATTATATCCTCATCTTCGCCTCTGATTTGTATAATCATTGATAAAGTATCTCTCTCATTTAAATTTATATTAGTTGGAGAAAAAATATTTTCATTTACAACTTTTTGATTTTTATTTATTGAAATGTTTAAAATATTAAAATCTAATTCTTTCTTTTCATATTCATCTAAAGTATCTCTATTTTGATAATTAATAGAATCATAATCACTAGATTGCGAGTATATTAAATTAAAAATACAATAAGAGTTCAAGATGAAAAATAGAATAATATTTCTCATAATTTTTTTAAAAAGCAGAGATACAAATTTCTATGTAATTTAAATTAATAATTTTTATCAATTATGTTAAAATATCTTTTAATTATATCTTTTAACCTATTTAATATTCAGAATTCAGAGTGGAAATTAAAAAAAGAAGAAAATAAAATTAAAGTTTATTTAAGGGAAAATAATGATAAAATTGTCGAGTATCTTGCAGAAACATATATTGATTCTGATATAAATTCTATTTTTAATTTCATTTCTGACTTTGATAGCTCTTATCATTGGATGTATAATTTGGAACAGAGTAAGATACTTAATAATGATTCAATATCTCATGTATATTTTGTTCTGGAAATGGGATGGCCACTAAAAAAAAGAGATTTAGTTTCTGATGTTATTTATAATTTTAAGAGTGATACAATTATTGTTTCTTTAAACTCAAAACCAAATTATGTAGAGCAGGTAAATAATATAATTAGAATAAAAGATTCAAAATCAACATGGACATTAATTAAGGTAGATGAAAATAAAACCAAAGTTAGTCTTCAAAGTTATGCTTTGATTGATGGTGTCCCGCAATTTATTACTGAAATCTTTATAGTTGATGGCCCAATTTACTCTCTAACTAATCTCAAAAACAATTTCTAGATTCTTTCTATATCTGCTCCTAATTCTCTTAGTCTTAAGTCAATATTACTATAACCTCTATCAATTTGATCTATATTATTAATAATACTTTCTCCATTTGCAGATAATGCTGCTATTAATAGAGAGACACCTGCTCGAATATCAGGAGATGTCATCTGAATACCTTTTAAAGGGATTTTTCTATCTAAACCAATTACTGTTGCTCTATGTGGATCGCATAAGATTATTTGTGCTCCCATATCAATCAATTTATCAACAAAAAATAATCTAGACTCAAACATTTTCTGATGAATTAAAACTGTTCCTTTTGCCTGAACAGAAGTGACTAAAGCAATACTCAATAAATCTGGAGAGAAGCCAGGCCATATAGCATCAGATATTGTCATTATAGATCCATCAATAAAAGACTCTATTTCATAATGTTCTTGAGAAGGAATATAAATGGAGTCGTCTTTAAGATCCATTTTAATTCCAAGCCTTTGGAAAGTTTTTGGAATAATTCCTAGATTATTAAGACTTACATTCTTTATAGTAATTGAAGATTGGGTCATAGCAGCAAGACCAATAAAACTTCCTATCTCAATCATATCAGGTAATATTTTATGATTAGTTCCACCAAGAGTTGTAACACCTTCAATTTTTAAAAAATTTGATCCAATTCCATCAATTTTCGCACCCATTGAATTAAGCATTTTACATAGCTGTTGAATATATGGTTCACATGCCGCATTATAAATAGTAGTATTTCCTTGAGCTAAAGAGGCGGCCATGATAATATTTGCTGTCCCGGTAACAGATGCCTCATCTAGTAAAATATTGGTACCAACTAATTTTGTAGATGAGACTTTAAAAAGAGAATTATTTTTTTCTATAGAAAATTTTGCTCCTAATTCTTGAATACCAGTAAAGTGAGTATCAACTCTTCTTCTTCCAATTTTATCTCCCCCAGGTTTTGCTAAATAAGCAATGCCAAATCGCGCTACTAGTGGTCCCATTAACATAATAGAACCTCTAATCTTTGATGACTTTTCAAAAAAATCATCGGATTTTGTATAATCAATATTTATATTTTTTGAACAAAACTTATATGTTGTTGAATCAATTTTTTGTGTATCTACACCCATACCAACTAATAATTCAATTAGTAGGTTTACATCTTTAATGTCAGGTACGTTTGATATGATAATTTCTTCATCAGATAAAAGAACGGCACATAATATTTGAAGAGCTTCATTTTTAGCGCCTTGAGGATATATAATGCCATCTAGTCTTTTTCCTCCTTTAATTCTGAAAGATCCCATTAAAGTCTTCTTTTTTTGAAAGGTCTATTAGATTTAAAATTCTTTTTTGAGTGATAGCTTTTTGATCCTCTTTCCTTTGTTACTTTAAAGAAAAGATTCATTTCTTTAACTTTTTCAACTTCAATAGATAATTTATTATTTGATAATTCTTTTATGTGGTCAACAATAACTTTACTATCTATAGATTCTTTATTCCACATACCAAAAAATGATTTCATTATTTTGCCAATGTGGATAACAGCAGCTTCTTTATCCTTATCATTTTTTATCTTACATGCCTCTTCAATTAATAATTCTATTTTTTTCCCGTAATGTCTGTATTTAATATTTGATTTAGGATATTCTAACCTTTTAGGTTTTTCAGAATCACTTTTTCTTTTTGGTTTAGGAAATGGAGAATCTATGTCTAGATTATGGTCAGACATTATAAATAAATCATCCCACATTTTTGCATCAATTTCATTTTGATCTTTGAAACTGGGATGAGTTAATTTCATCATTTCAACTATTGTTTTTGCTTTATTATTTCTATCCTCTTTATCTTTTATTTTTCCTATATAGTCAATGAGTTTATGAAAATTTCTTCCGTATTCCCTTAATATTAAATCACTTCTCGTTGTATTATATTCCATCAGTATAATTTTTTTCAAAACTAACTAATTTTTTCATCAATTAAGTATTAGATTCATCTTCTTATTACCGATATGAGTTATTTAGATAATTTAAATTCAAGTCAAAAAGAAGCTGTTATTCATAAAGATGGCCCCTGCCTAGTAATAGCTGGTGCTGGTTCTGGAAAAACACGAGTATTAACTTATAGAATAGCTCATTTAATTAATGAAGGGGTTGATCCTTTCTCTATTTTGGCTCTGACTTTTACTAACAAAGCAGCTAAAGAGATGAAGGATAGGATAGAGAAAATTGTTGGAACAGATGCTAGAAACTTATGGATGGGAACCTTTCATTCGATTTTTGCTAGAATACTAAGGGTAGAAGGATATAAAATTGGTTATCCACCAAATTTTGTAATTTATGATACGCAGGACTCAAAAAATCTAATTAAGGTAATTGTTAAAGAATTAAACTTAGACTCTAAGTTATATAAAGAAAATTATGTTTATAACAGAATTTCTAACGCTAAAAACAGATTAATTTCTCCACTAGAGTATAAAAATAATCCAATACTAATTGAAGAAGATACATCTTCTCATAGGCCATTAATTTCTAAGATTTATGATATTTATTCTAATAGATGCTTCAAATCTCAAGCAATGGATTTTGATGATTTATTATATAATACGAATAAATTATTTTCATATCATGTAGATGTTTTAAATAAATATCAACAGCTGTTCAAGCATGTGATGATTGATGAGTTTCAAGACACAAACTATTGTCAATATTTGATAACCAAAAGGTTAGCATCTGTAAACAGGAATATTTTTGTAGTTGGTGATGATGCTCAATCTATTTATGCCTTTAGAGGTGCTGAAATTAGAAATATTTTGAAGTTTGAGGATGATTTTTCAGATTTAAAAGTTGTAAAACTTGAACAAAACTATAGATCTACAAAAACAATAGTTAATGCTGCAAATTCAGTTATTGAAAAAAATAAATCTAAAATAAGTAAAGAAGTTTGGACTGATAATGAAGACGGGGAATTAATATCAGTAAAAAAATCATTTTCAGACAATGAGGAAGGAAAAATAATTTCTAATTTAATTTTTGAGGAAAAAAATAGAAATCAACTTACAAACTCAAATTTTGCTGTTCTTTATAGAACTAATAGTCAATCTAGGTCGATTGAGGAAGCTTTAAGAAGGATAGGACTGAAATATAAGGTTTTTGGAGGTGTCTCATTCTATCAGAGGAAAGAGGTAAAAGATTTGTTGGCTTATTTAAGATTTTCTATTAATCAAAATGACGAACAATCATTTAGAAGAATTATTAACTACCCAAGAAGAGGAGTTGGATCTACATCAGTGGATAAAATAATTATGATATCTAATAAAGAAAATATTAGTCTTTGGGAAGTATTAAATAAATCTAAAGAATTATTAAACTCAAGAATTGATAATTTAATTGCTCCATTTAAAGAATTAATAATATCATTCTCAAACTTTTCTAAAGTAAATGATGCTTATAATACTGCCTCTCATATTGCGTCAAATTCTGGATTATTAAAAGACTTGTGGGATGATAGAAGTATTGAAGGTATAAGTAGATATGAAAATGTACAAGAGCTTTTAAATTCAATAAAAGAATATATAGATAATGATAATAACAAGAATAAAAGTCTAGAAAATTTTCTTCAAGAGATTTCTTTAATGACAGATCAAGATAAAGAAGATGATAGTGATGAAGAATATATCTCTTTGATGACAATTCATATGGCAAAAGGATTAGAATTCCCTGTAGTATTAATTGTAGGAGTTGAGGAAGACCTTTTTCCTTCCCAAATGATGATATCATCAAGAGAGGATTTAGAAGAAGAAAGAAGATTATTTTATGTAGCTATTACAAGAGCTATGAAAAAACTTTATTTGACCTATTCAGCTACAAGGTATAGATATGGAATGTTAAAAGATTGTGAACAGAGTAGGTTTATTAAAGAAATAAATCCTATTTATCTTGACATTCAAAATTTTAATACTAATAGGTCTCTAGTTTCAAACATTTTAAATCAAAAAAAAAGAAATATATCATCTTTCAAAAAAATAAATTTTGAAGAAAAATCAGATATAAAATCAAGTCACATAGGCGATTTAAAAGAGGGTGTAAAAGTTAGACACAATGTATTTGGAGTAGGTTTAATTAAAAAAATAGAGAATTATTCAAATCAAAAAAAAGCAATTGTTTATTTTAATAACTCTGGAGAGAAGACTTTATTACTAAATTTTGCTAAATTGGAAGTAATTAAGTAATGGATGTACTGGGAATAGATATAGGTGGAAGTGGTGTTAAAGCTGCTATTGTTGATACAATGACTGGAAAACTTATTTCCGAAAAAATACGATTTGAAACACCAAATAATTCTTCTCCAAAAAATATTTTTGAAGGCATTAAAACTAATTTTTTAGAAAAATTGGATTGGAAAGGAAAAGTAGGATGTGGATTTCCTGGGGTAGTAATTAAAAACAAAGTTTTCTCAGCAGCTAATATTAGTGATAAATGGGTAGGTGTAAATATTAAGAAAAAGTTTTCTAAGAAGTTTAATCTAGAATGTAAAGCAATTAACGATGCTGATGCTGCTGGAATTTCAGAAATTACCTTAAATAATAAAATTCCATTAAAAGGTACTGTTATGATTATTACAGTCGGAACAGGATTTGGAACTTCAATTTTTATTGATGGTAAATTAATCCCAAATATTGAATTTGGTCATTTAAAAATGTATGGTGATTGCGCTGAAAAGTATGCTTCTAATTTAGCTAGAAAAAAGTTAGATCTATCATGGAAAGAGTGGGTTGCTAGATTCAATGAATATTTAGATTATGTTGAGTTACTAGTTTCTCCCAATCTAATTATTCTGGGAGGAGGAATAAGTAATTATTATTCAGAATTTAAGAAAGATTTACGTTCTAATTGTAAAATTTTGGCTGCAAAAAATAAAAACAATTCTGGAATAATTGGTGCAGCATTATCTATTTGTTAGTAGAGCTAACATAACCAAAATCGACTATTAATTTTTTTTCTTGTGCTTTATTAGCTAATATATCACATCTCTCATTTTCTGTATTTCCGGCGTGACCTTTAACCCATTTAAATTTCACATTAAATTTTTTATACAAAGGAATAAAAATTTTCCACAAGTCAGAATTTAATTTTTTTTTGAAATTATTTTTTTCCCAGTTCCAAATCCATCCTTTCTCAACAGATTCAACTACATATTTTGAATCAGAGTAAACAAGAATATCAATAGTATCTATCTTAACTGATTCCAGTGCCTTGATAACAGCCATAAGTTCCATCCTATTATTTGTAGTTAGTTCATATCCTTGGCTAAGTTCCTTTCTCTTATTTTTATAAATTAATACAATACCATATCCTCCAGGACCTGGGTTACCTCTACTTGATCCATCAGTAAAAATTTCAATCATTTTTTTCTATGAAATATTTAATAGCAGATTCATATCCAATTAATCCTAGACCAGATATTATTCCAACACAAACTCCACTTAGATAGCTATTTTTTCTAAAATCCTCTCTTGATAAAATATTACTTATATGAACTTCAACTGCTTCTGAATTTACTGAAGCTATTGCATCCCTTAATGCTACTGAAGTATGAGTAAATCCTCCTGCATTAATGATAATTCCATCATACGAAAATCCCACCTTTTGAATCTTTTCAATTAATTCTCCTTCATGATTAGATTGAAAATATTCAAGATCTAAATCTTTATATTTTTTAGATAAAGAATCAAAATAAGTCTCAAATGATATATCTCCATATATTTTTTTTTCTCTAATTCCTAAAAGATTTAAATTTGGGCCATTAATAATTATAAGTTTCATAACATCTTAAATTTAGTCTAAAAAAAATATTTTATGTGGGAACATGAGATAATTGAATTCAAAAATTTTTTAAAGCTTGAAAAATCTTTATCAGAAAATTCTATTTCAGCATACGTTAATGACATAAATAAATTAGTATCATTTTTAAAGATTAAAAACAAACAAACTATTCATTATTCAGATGTAAATTCTATTCTTTTACAAGATTTTTCGAAATATTTATTTGATTTAGGTATATCTACTTATACTCAAGCACGGACATTATCTGGTATTAAATCTTTTTTTGGTTATTTAATTCTTGAGGATAAAATCAAGATAAATCCGACCGAGTTAATTGAATCCCCGAAAGTAAGAAAAAAACTTCCTGATACGTTAAATATTGAAGAAATAGAGAAGATATTAGAATCTATAAACTTAAATTCTTTTGAGGGTGCTAGAAATAGAGCAATAATAGAAACTTTATATAGTTGCGGATTAAGAGTTTCAGAACTTATTAATATTACTTATCAAAATTTATTTTTAGATATTGGATTTATCAAAGTAATTGGTAAGGGATCTAAGGAGAGATTAGTTCCTATTGGCTCATCTGCAATTAAATATATTCAGTCTTATGATAATGATTTTAGAAAAATTATGAAAGTTAAATCTGGAAATGAGGGATTTTTATTTCTCAATAGAAGAGGATCAAAGATTTCAAGAAATATGATTTTTATACTTATTAAAAATATATCTAAAAAAATTAATATAAAACAAAATATAAGCCCTCATACGTTTAGACATTCTTTTGCTACACATATGATTGAAGGTGGTGCTGATCTTAGAGCTGTTCAAGAAATGCTCGGTCATGAGTCTATAACAACAACCGAGATTTATACTCATTTAAATAAAGAATATCTTAGAGAAGTTGTAAATAAATTTCATCCTAGGAGTTAATACTCGTATTATATTTGTGTTATGTATAAAAAAATTATACGTCCCATTCTCTTTTTAATAAATCCAGAAAAAACACATAATATTATTTTCTTTTTTATTAAAATTTTTTTCAAAATCCCACTAGTAAAATTTATTGTTAATAAAATATATTCTTATGAAGACGAAAGACTCACTGTTGAATTATTTGATTTGAAATTTAAAAATAGAATTGGTCTTGCTGCTGGATTTGATAAAAATGCTAAACTTCTTGATGAATTAGAATGTTTTGGATTTAGCCATGTTGAAGTGGGCACCATAACACCAAAAACTCAATCTGGAAATCCTAAACCTAGATTATTTAGATTAAATTCTGAAAATGCTTTAATTAATAGGATGGGTTTTAATAATGATGGAGTTGAAACTATATTAAAAAGAATTAAAAGATATAGAGGAAAATTAATAATTGGTGCTAATATTGGAAAAAATAAAACGACTCCTATTGATAAGTCTGCAGATGATTATTTATACTGCTTTAAAAAGTTAAGAAATTTTGTTAATTATTTTGTAATTAATATAAGCTCTCCTAATACTCCTGGACTTAGAAAACTTCAATCAAAAAATTATTTAAATATATTAATTAAAAAAATTCAGATAGAAAATTGGTCTAATAAAACGATTTTACCTGTACTAATTAAAATTGCTCCTGATTTATCATTTAAAGAAATTGATGATATTATAGAAATTTGTTTTAAACATAAAATTGATGGAATAATTGCTACAAATACAACTTTATCTAGAAAAAATATTAAAAGTAAGTATTTAGCAGAAGAAGGTGGTGTTAGCGGTAACCCATTGAAAGAAAGATCTAATGAAATCATCAGATACATTAAAAAAAAATCAAATAAAAAAATTAAAATAATTGGTGTAGGGGGAATATTTAACTCTAAGGATGTTAAAGAAAAAATTAAATTAGGTGCTGATTTAGTTCAAGTATACACTGGATGGGTTTATGAAGGTCCTTCAATGGTTAAAAAAATTAATTCTAGTTTGTTAAAAAAGAAGAAAGAGAATTAATAAATAATTATGTATATGTAAATTTGAAAGATGATAAAAAGTTCATTCAATAATGACTATTATGAAGAAGATGGAAACAAAAGCTCACTTCTAGAAAAACTAAAAATATCATTAGGTGCTATCTCTTTAACTGCTTCTTTAATTATTTTTTTTTCTCTTCTATCATATCTTTTTACTGGAGAATCTGACCAAAGTATAATTGATTCAGGCTTAAACTTTGAATCATTAAGCAAAAAATCTCAAAATTGGCTTGGTGTGGCTGGAGCATTCCTTTCACACTATTTAGTATATATTACTTTTGGTATTTCTTCATTTCTTATTGTTCCATTTTTGGTTGTATTTTCATTTAGGCTACTTTTTAAATTAAAAATTATTTCATTACCTAGATTGACAGTTTTTATATTTTTTGGAATAATATGGATATCTAGTTTTTTAGGATTTTTTTTAATTCTATTCCCTGAAAATCAATTTTTGAATAATTATACTGGTGGTATAGGTTTGAATTTTTCTATTTTACTAAATAATCTTCTTGGAATTTCTTCTATGATTATTTTATTGCTTTCATTGTTTCTGTTTATAGTGTTTTATTTTAATATTTCTTCTATCAATTTTTCAATGTTAAAATTTAATAAGGAAAGAAAAACGGAAATTGATTCAAATGCATTTTATTCAGAGGATATAATTGAAGATGAGGATATAAATTCGAGTAACATTATTGCTGAGGAAATTGAGGATGAAGAATTCAGAGAGTCAGAAGAAGTAATAGTAAAGAAAAAAGCTGATGTCTTAGATGATAATAAATCTGATTTATTATCTAATGAAACTGATGAAATAATTAAACTTAGTATAGAAAAAGGAGTAAGTGAAAAAATATCAAGCTCATCAATAAGTAATATTTATGATCCAGAATTAGACCTTTCAAACTATAAGTATCCAAAATTAAATTTATTAAATGACTTGTCAGATCAAAAAATTCAGGTTACTAAAGATGAATTGACTTCTAATAAAAACAGGATAGTTGATACATTGAAAAACTTTAAAATTGAAATTGCAAAAATTAAAGCTACTATTGGACCAACTGTAACTCTATATGAAATAGTCCCTGAGGCAGGTATAAAAATATCTAAAATAAAAAATTTAGAAGATGACATTGCTCTTAGTCTATCAGCTTTAGGTATTAGGATTATTGCTCCAATTCCTGGTAAAGGAACAATTGGTATTGAAGTTCCTAACAAGAATAGGGAAACTGTGAGTTTAAGATCTGTTATGAATACAGAAAAATTCATGAAATCTGATTATGAATTACCTCTTATATTAGGAAAAACTATTTCAAATGAGGTATATATTGCAGATCTAGCAAAAATGCCTCATGTTTTAGTTGCAGGAGCAACAGGTCAAGGAAAATCTGTTGGATTAAATGTTATGCTATCTTCTCTTCTCTTTAAGAAACATCCTTCAATATTAAAATTTGTTTTAATAGATCCAAAGAAAGTAGAATTATCATTATTCAATAAAATTGAAAAACATTTTCTAGCAAAACTACCTGATGCAGAGGAGTCGATAATAACTGAAACGAAGAAAGTTGTTCACACACTTAATTCTCTTTGTACAGAAATGGATGTCAGATATAATTTATTGAAAGATGCTCAAGCTAGAAACCTAAAGGAATACAACAAAAAATTCATTAATAGAAAACTTAATCCTAAAGAAGGACATAGATATCTTCCTTTTATTGTTTTAGTAATTGATGAGCTTGCTGATTTAATGATGACTGCTGGAAAAGAAATTGAAACACCTATAGCCAGATTAGCTCAATTGGCTAGAGCAATTGGAATTCATTTGATTGTTGCGACTCAAAGACCTTCTGTCAATGTAATAACTGGTGTTATTAAGGCAAATTTTCCTACAAGAATATCATTTAAAGTTACTTCTAATATGGACTCTAGAACTATTCTTGATTCAAAAGGAGCAGAGCAACTGGTCGGTATGGGGGATATGCTTTTTACATCAGGATCAGATATTATTCGTTTACAATGTCCATATGTTGATACACCAGAAATAGAAAAAATATGTGATTACATTGGTAGTCAACAATCTTACCCTTCAGCATATCTCCTGCCTGAATATATTGATGAGAATGAAAAACAACTCGTTGATATTGATCTTAGTGATAGAGATCCTTTATTTGAAGAGGCTGCAAGACTTATTGTTTCATCTCAAACAGGAAGTACTTCTCTATTACAGAGAAAGCTTAAGCTAGGTTATAATAGGGCAGGAAGATTAACAGATCAACTGGAGGCTGCTGGAATTGTTGGTCCTGCAGAAGGAAGTAAACCAAGGCAAGTTCTTCTACAGGATGAATATAGTTTAGAGAAATTACTTAATGAATTAGGTTAACTTTACAAAAAATTAATATGAGTAAATTTATTATTATAATACTGTTATTATCTATTAGTCCAGAGAGATCTTTATCTCAAGACAATAAGATTGCTTTGGATTATTTAAATTCTATGAGTGATAAATATAAAAAAATGAAGGGTTTTACTTCTTCATTCACATACTCTATGCAGAATTTAACTGAAAATATTACAGATTCATTTGATGGGACTATTTCAGTAAAAGATGAAAAGTATGTTCTATCTATAGAGGGTCAAAAAATAATAAATGACTCTAAAACTGTATGGACTTATATCGAAGAATTAAATGAAGTTACTATATCAAACTTCGATCCTTCTGAACAAGAAATTTCTATTAATAACGTATTTGAGGTATATAAAGAAGGATTTACTTATAAGTTTATTGGCACTGAAAATGATATAAATAAAATTGAGATTTATCCCGATGATGAAAATAAATCCTATTATAAAATCTCTTTTGATATTTTTACTAACGATCTCCTCTCAAGCTTCACTGTATATGATAAATCTAATAGCGTTTATATTTATTTAATTAAAGATTTTAAAGAAGAAGATTTAGAAAATTCTTTATTCTTATTTGATGAAAGTAAACATCCTGGAATTGAAGTAATTGATTTTAGATAAAAATGAATTTTTCTGAAATTTTTAACCAAATAAAGAATAAAAAAACATATCTATGTATTGGTTTAGATTCTGATGTAAATAAAATTCCTAAACACTTATTAGATTTTGAAGATCCTATCTTTGAGTTTAATAAAAGAATTATTGATGCAACTCATGAATATGTTATTGCTTATAAACCTAACCTTGCATTTTATGAATCCATGGGAGTTGATGGTATTAACTCCCTAGAAAAAACTCTTAATTATATACCAAAAAATATTTTTAAAATTGCTGATGCAAAAAGGGGAGACATAGGAAATACCTCTAAAATGTATGCGAAGAGTTTTTTTGAAAAATTTAATTTTGATGCAGTTACTTTATCCCCATTTATGGGCAAAGATTCATCATTACCCTATCTTGAATATAATAATAAATGGATTATATTATTAGCATTGACTTCTAATAAGAGTTCTATTGATATTCAACATTTTGAAAATTCCTCCAATAAGAAATTGTATGAGCACATTATTGAAGATTCTTTAGAGTGGTCAAATGAATATAATACTATGTATGTTGTTGGAGCAAATAGAATTTCTGAGTTTAAAAAGATAAGAAAGATAATACCAAATAGCTTTCTCTTAATTCCAGGAGTTGGTGCTCAAGGGGGTAACTTAAAAAAGATTAGCTCTGTCTCTTTTAATTCAAATTGTGGAATTATAGTTAATGTATCTAGAGATGTCTTGTATAGTGATGTTTCTACATCTTTTGAGACAAATGTTAGAGAGAAAGCAAAGTATTATCAAAGTCAGATGCAAAAAATATTGATAGATAAAAATATTATATGAGAAATAGATATCAAATTCTTCTTTTTTACTGCTATACAAATATTAAAAATCCAGAAAAATTTAAAAAAGAACACCATCTATTTTGTATAAAAAATAATATAAGAGGTAGAATTATTGTTTCTCAAGAAGGTATTAATGGGACTGTTTCTGGATTAAAAAAGGACTGCCAGATATATATTGAAGAAATTAAAAGAAAAAAAATATTTTCAAATATTGATTTTAAAGTTGAAAATTATTATGAAAATGCTTTTGATAAAATAAATGTAAGAATCAAGGACGAGATTGTTCATTCTGGTCTTAAGGATAAAAATATTATTAAGAAAAAAGGAAATTACATTTATCCATCCGAGTTTAAAAAAATATTAGATGATAAACCAAATGATATTACTATTCTTGATGTTAGATCAAATTATGAACATAATATTGGGAAATTCAAAAATGCAATGACTTTAGATATAGATAATTTCAGAGATTTTCCTTCTAAAATTACTGAAATAAAGAAGAAAATTAAAAAATCAAATAAGATTATTACTTATTGTACAGGTGGAATAAAATGCGAAAAAGCAAGTGCTTTTTTAAAATCAAATGGATATGATAATGTTTATCAGCTCCACGGTGGTATTATAAAATATGGAATTGAAGAAAAAGGAAAAAATTTTGAAGGAAAATGTTATGTTTTTGATGGAAGGATTGTTAAAAATGTAAATTCAGAAAATCCAACTGTAGTAGGAAAATGTTACGTGACCGGTGAAAAATCTGACAGGATGGTAAATTGTGCTAATGTTTTATGTAATAAACATTTTCCTCTTAGTGATAAAGGAGCTCAATTATTTAAAGGCTGTTGTTCTAAAGAATGTATGGAGGTTGGAAAACTTAGAAAATTTAATGGCACAGGATTTTACAAAAAGAGGCTGAATGGTTACAATCCTTATATTGGTGTTAAGTAATTATTGAAATACTATTTCATTTTCAGAATTATACCATTCACTATAATAAGCTTTATATTTTTTTTCAATGACATTCCTTTTAATCTTTAGAGTAGGAGTCAATATTTCATTTTCAGTAGACCACGTATCTTTTACAACTACAATTTTTTCAATCTTTTCGTGATTTTCTAATGTGTCATTTAAAGATGAAAGAAGCTCAATAAAACTTTTTTTAATATTTTCTTTAATTTTTTTTCCTTCACTTAATACAACTAGAGCTATTGGTTGTGTTAAATTTTCACCAACTACACATACTTGTTCAATGAAATTATTTTTACTTAACTTCATTTCAATTGGGTTTGGTGCTACATATTTTCCTTTTGAGGTTTTAAAAATATCTTTAATTCTACCTGTAATTATTAGATATCCATCATTATCTATTTTTCCCTTATCACCTGTATATAAATAACCATTTTTAATTACTTCATTAGTTAATTTTTTTTCTTTATAGTAACCCTCCATAATACAATCATTCTTCATAATGATCTCTCCTTTTTCTGTTATTTTAACTTTTGTGTCTGGCATAGCCTTGCCAACAGTTCCAAATTTTATGTTTCCTGGGTAGTTTCCATGAGAACATGCTGAATTTTCTGACATGCCATAAGCTTCGTAGATTTTAATTTTAAATCTATCAAACCATTTTAAAGTTGAGATTGGAATAGAAGCAGCTCCGGTAATACAAATTCTTGATTTATTTAATCCTAAAGATTTTCTTATTATAAATGAAAATAAAGAATTAATAATTGGAATACTCATTATAATATTAATCTTTTTTTGAGTGAAAATAGACTGAATTTTAGTCATGAATTTTGTATAAATTCTTGGGACACCGAAAAAAATAGTTGGTTTACAATCTTTCAAATTTTTAACAAAAGTCTCAAGGCTCTCTACGAAGAAAATTTTCCCACCGGATAGAATGCCACCATGCTCTACCAGAGCACGTTCTGCAATATGTGATAAAGGAAGATATGATATAAATCTATCATTTTCATTTAAAGGGAAGAGTAAATGTAAATTTTTAGTAGCTGTTGCAGCAGATCTATATTTTAAGACAACTCCTTTAGGAATACCAGTAGTACCTGAAGTATAAATTATAGTTATTATATCATCTAAATTAAAATGAGAAATTTTATTTTCAACCTCATAATCAGATAAAATATCTTCCCACTTTAAAAAATCAGAATTTAAATTATAATGACCATAATCTACTTTTAATATATTTTCTGGTAAGTGATTTTTTATATTACTCCAATCACTTTCTTCAAGTTTTCCAAGAAATATAAGTTTAGATTCACTATGATCAAGAATGTATTTTGCAGTTTCTCCTGACACATTTGCATATATTGGAACTGAAATATTACCGCTCATCATTATAGCTAAATCTGTTATTATCCAATGAGCACAGTTCTTAGATAGAATCGCTATTTTAGATTTTTTTGGGAGATTAAGACTATTTATAAATGAACATATTTTTCTAGCTTCTTCCCCAACTCTTTTCCAAGAAAAATTTATATTTCTACCATCTATTGGTTGAATTAAAAAAGTACTATCACCTTTTTTATTTTCCCAGTAAGTAAAATTTTCTAGAGGAGATTTAAGATTTTGATTCATATACTGATATCCTATATTGCCCAAGTTTTTCCAACTTCACTAAGAGGAATACAACCTTTATATTCCCCAAGAACAATTGATGGACCATTATATTTTAATACTTTAGTTGCTCCTATTTCACTTCTGAAATAAGAAGTGACGACTAAAGATTTAATTTTCATATAGATTTTTCTTTCGTTATTATTTTCACTCAGCTGAAGATTATTTAATAGATTTGTTTTTTCCAATAATGTCAAATTAAAAAAACTTTTAGAGTTGGAACTTAAAAAATTTTCCAACTGAGCTAACTCCTCTCTAAATTGAATAATATCTTCATCTCCAAAAACATTAAATATATAATCTTCAATTTCGGAAGGAACTCCTGCTTCTAAAGCTCCTGGGTATTCAGTGTTTGGGATAATAGTATTAGTAATCTCATTTAAAAAGAAAGCTTCCTCATCATTCAAAAATTTTGGAATCCATTCAACTTTTTTTGTTGAGGGGCTACAAGAATGCAAGAATGATCCAGCAGGTATTGCTAGTGAACCATAAATGAATAAAGATATATTTTTAAATGCTTCTCTTCTTTTCATAATTATAAATTTCTTTTTTTAAGTTGGTCTATAGCGTAATTAGCGGCTCTAGCAGTTAATGCCATGTAGGTAATTGATGGATTAACACAACTTGCAGATGTCATACATGCTCCATCAGTCACAAAAACATTTTTTGAAGAATGAACTTGGTTCCATTTATTTAATACTGATGTCTTAGGGTCATTTCCCATTCTAGCAGTACCCATTTCATGAATACCATTTCCCATACTATAAAAATTATCATATGGCTCAACATTTTTAAATCCACATGAGTCTAACATTTCAGCTGCAGAGTTTTTCATATCTTCTCTCATTTTTAACTCATTTTCTTTTATTTCTGTCTCAAAAACTACAGTTGGCATTCCCCATTTATCAAGTTTAGTAGTATCTAAATACATTTTATTATCGTGATACGGAAGAATTTCTCCAAATCCAAGTAAATTCATACTCCAACCTCCAGGAGATAAAGCTATATCAAATAAATTATCTCCAGTAAGTCCTTCTTCTGCAGCTCTAAACCAACCATTTCTACTTGCTCCACCTTGATACCCATATCCTCTTAGAAAGTTCATGTCATTATTCTTAAGATTTCTAAATCTAGCTAGATAGCCACTATTAGGTCTATTGCCATGATAATATTTATCTTCATAGCCATCAATAACTGCTCTTGCTCCAGCTTTAAAGTGATGGTCCATTAAGTTATGACCAAGCTCACCAGAATCATTTCCAAAGCCATTTTCAAATCTATTAGATTTTGAGTTTAGCATAATTAAAGTTGAATTAATAGCTGAAGCATTTAAAAAAATTATTTTAGAATAATATTCAGTCATTTCTAACGTTTCAGAGTCAATTACTCTGACTCCAGTAGCTTTACCTTTTGAGTCATCATAAATTAAGGAGTGAACAATAGAGTTTGGCCTTAAAGTCATATTTCCAGTAGCTTCAGCTGCTGGAAGTGTTGAAGAGTTAGAGCTAAAATAAGCTCCGTAAGGGCACCCTCTAATGCAAAGATTTCTACTTTGACATGGACCTCTTCCATTATGGGATTTTGTTACATGAGCAACTCTTCCTATAGTGTAAGTCCTCCCAAATTTTTTAAATAAATCATTTTTAAAATCTTTTTCAACACAATTCATTTCCATTGCAGGTAAAAATTTTCCATCAGGAAGTTGAGATAGGCCTTCTTGCATACCACTAATGCCAATAAAATTTTCAACATGATCATACCATCTCTCTATATCAGAATATCTAATGGGCCAATCTATTCCTATTCCCTCCTTAGCATTTGCCTTAAAATCTAGATCACTCCATCTATAAACTTGTCGCCCCCACATTAAAGATCTTCCACCTACATGGTATCCTCTTATCCAATCAAAAGCACCTTTTTTTTCAGTATAAGGTTGGTCTGTATCTTTAACCCACCAGTGCTTAGTTGATTGTCTAACAGTATACCCAGTTCTTAATTGGACAGGATAATCTTTTCTTTCTTTAGCTGTAATTTGATCTCTGTATGGTAATTCCCATGAATGTTTATTCATTGTGGGATAATCTTTCACGTGTTTTACATCTCTTCCTCTTTCTAATACTAATGTTTTTAAACCTCCTTCGGTTAATTCTTTTGCTGCCCATCCTCCACTCACACCAGTTCCTACAACAATAGCATCGTATGAGTTATCTTTTTGAGATTGTGTATTTATATTCATTTTGGTTTAGTTCAAATCAATAATAGTAAAATATTTTTCTTATAAAAAATTTGAGATACATTAATTAAATTTAGTCATGATATTTTATTTGTTTACTTTTCTTTCTATCACTCATCCCATCTTTATTTCATCATCTAAACTTTGGGTTAATAATGACTATTTAGAATTAAAAGTTAAGTTTTTTAAAGATGATTTAGAAGATGGATTACGAAACTACCATGGATTTTCAATTTCTATTGATTCTTATTCCAAAATTGAAAAAAATTATAGAAATATAGATGAGTATGTAAATAACAAATTACAATTTCAGATTAATGGAGAAAGAATTTTTTTTACTTTAAAAAGTATAGAAACAATAAATGATGTTATAGAGATAACATTAATAAATAAATTCAATAATATAATAAACTCAATAGAGCTTGCTAATGAAATTTTGATTGCTCTGTATGATTCTCAAAAAAATATTTTTCAAGCAGATATATACGGAGAAAAATTTTTTCATATTTTTAGTTCAACTGAAACAAAAAAAAGTTTAGTTATTAAATAGAGTGATTAATGATTCAGTGCTCACTGACACACCTGTTCGAATTGAATTTTCTATATCAGGAAAATAAAAAGGAGAATGAAGGGCTGGAAGCGCATAGTTTCCTTCATTATACTTTAATATTCTTTCTTCAGGTACTGTTCCTAACCAATACAATACTGTTGGTATTTTTTCTTTTGTATTTCCGTATCTCGCAAAATCTTCACCTACCATTTGAGGTTCAGATTCAATTACATTACTCTTTCCTAGGACTGATGTAGAAACGTTGACCATTAAATCAACTAAATTTTCATTATTATAGTTAGCTGGTGTATACAAATCTGGTATTTCTACCTTTGGCCATCTTGATTCATTTAATCCCATGGAAGAGGCAACACCATTACAAATCTCTTTAATTCTTTTGTGAATTAATTTTCTTACCGATTCTTTGTAAGTCCTTACTGTTAATTGTAAGTTAACTTCATCTGGAATAATATTGTGCTTAGTTCCACCTTTTATGGATCCTACAGTTATTACTGCATCATCTATAGGATTAATGTTTCTGCTAACTATAGTTTGTAATTCCATTATAATCAATGAAGCTGTTACTATAGGATCAATTGACATATGTGGAGACGCACCATGAGCACCTTGACCTAATATTTTAATGTCTATCGATTCAGTATTTGCCATGGTATACCCTTTACCAAACCCAACCTTTCCAGCTGGAATTGTTGGTGATGAATGCAAAGCAATACCATAATTTGGAATTGGAAATTTTTCGAACAAACCTTCATTAAGCATCATTGCAGCCCCTGCACCAATTTCTTCAGCTGGTTGACCTATCATAATAATTGTTCCTTTCCAATCATTTTTTCGTTCAATTAAAGCTCTTGCAGTTCCAGTCCATACTGCCATATGCATATCATGTCCACAAGAATGCATTGTCCCTACTTCATTTCCATCGAAATTTTTAGTTTTAACTTTACTAGCATATGGTAAGTTAGTTTTTTCTTCCATTGGCAATGCATCCATATCAGTTCTGTAAAGTATTGTAGGACCATCTCCATTTTTGAAAATACCTACTATTCCATATCCACCAAAATTTTCGGTCACATTAAACCCTATTTTTTCAAGCTCATTTGCTAACTTTTTAGATGTAGATTTTTCCATTAATGAAATTTCAGGATTTTGATGAAAATCTAAATAAAGATTCTTGAGATAGGGGATATCTTTTTCTATTAAATCAAATTTATTTTTATTTTTTGATGATGATAATGATATTAGCAAAATCAATAATAATAGCTTATTAATCATAATTCTTTAATTTTTATGTTTTTGTAGTAAACTTTTGTTCCATGGTCTTGAAATGCTATTCTTCCAGTTCTTTTTTTTGCAAAACCTCCCCAATCTTTAAATTTTGAATTATATATTAAAGAATTCCACTCTTCACCAAATAAAGGAAAAGAAATGGATTCTTTCCCATTTAAAGAAATTTTTCCATTGTTCTTACTATAGTCTATTTCTATTAGGTATGAATTCCACTCTCCAGTAGGATTTGCTAATAGTTCAACAGGAGCAACCATGTCATATAAAGCACCATTCATATGCTTAAAGTTTGAGGTATCATTTTTTCCGTAAATATTATCATCAATAACCTGAATCTCTGGGGCCGATAAATATGGGACAGAGAACTCTTCTGTTTCATTTACTCCCCAAAATATACCACTATTTCCGTTTTCTTCAACTTTCCATTCCAATGATAAAATAAAGCTGGTATATTCTTTGTTAGAAACAAGCCCATTATTTCCTGATCCACTACCAGGGTAATAAACATATGATCCATCTTCAATTTTCCATCCAACTATTGAATCGGAAAGATAAGTATGCCAATTTTCAAATGAATCGCCCGATAAATTAGTCCATTCATTTTCTGAAGTAGAATATTTTGATTGACAAGAAGACAACATAAGTGCAAAGCATATAATAAAATGAATTTTCATATAATTAAAATTTAATTTCATTAGAAATTAATTAATAAATTCTATTATTTTATCAATAACTGATAATTTTTCTGAGTCGTTATGAGGTTCATGATATACATTTTTGAACAAAATAAATTTTGAATTTTTAATATTGTCATGAATATATTTTGTTCCATTAAAAGATATAATTTTATCATCTTCTCCATGAAAAAGTAATGAAGGCACATTGATTCTATTACATCTATTTTTCACATCATGAATCGAATTTAAAATTTCTGAGAAAAGATTCAAGGAAATTTTATTGTGAACAAGCTTATCATTTTTATACTTAATTACTTCACTTTTTTCTTTAGAAAGATCATATATATTAAGGTTATTGTTTAATTGTAATTTTGGAAATATTCTATGTAAAATTTTATGTATCCACAATAAGTAATTTGGAATTTTAATTTTTGTTTCAATCCATGGAGATGATAGTATTGCTTTTGATATTTCTTTACTTTCTCTTTCAATTAAAAATTTTAAACAAACTAATCCACCTAAACTATGTCCATAAATAATTATAGGAATTTCTAAAAATTTTCTTCTGATTAAGATCATTGTCTTTTCAATGGAATCTAAATATTCGTCAATTGACTTTATATGACCCCTTTTTCCTTCACTTTTTCCATGTCCAATTAAATCTAAAGCAAATACCGCAGCATTTTTAGAAGTTAATTTTTCAGCAATATGTTCATATCTACCTGAATGCTCTCCTAGACCATGAACAATTAGTACTACATTGTTGATTTTTTTATTCTTAGGGTACCATTTTCTTAAATAAATTTTTTTCCCTACGTCACTAATTAAAAAATTGTCTGAAAAGATCATTAAGAAAATGCAGAAATTCCAGTTATTTCATTTCCTAGTATTAACAAATGAATGTCATGAGTACCCTCATAAGTTATTACAGATTCAAGATTCATCATATGCCTCATCATTGGGAAGTCGCTAGTTATTCCCATCCCACCATGAATTTGTCTTGCTTCTCTAGCAATTTTTAAAGCTATTTCTACATTATTTCTTTTTGCTAAAGATATTTGAGCTGAAGATGCTTTTCCTTGATCCATAAGATTACCTAGTCTCCAACATAATAATTGAGCTTTAGTAATTTCTGTAAGCATTTCTGCTAATTTTTTTTGGATAAGCTGAAAAGAGGCAATTGGTTTATCAAATTGTTTTCTTTCTAAAGAATATTTTTTTGCTGCATGATAACAATCCATTGCAACTCCAATAGCTCCCCATGAAATTCCATATCTCGCTTTATCTAGACAACCAAGAGGTGCTCCCAATCCATCTTTGTTTGGTAGAAGATTTTCTTTTGGAATTTTTACATTATCAAAAACTAATTCTCCAGTTAAGCTTGATCTTAAAGAAAGTTTTTTATTTGTTTTAGGAGCTGAAAAGCCTTCCATTCCTTTCTCAACTATTACCCCCTTAATTCTTTTATTTTCATCTTTAGCCCATACTACAGCTATGTCAGCTTCAGGTGAATTTGAAATCCACATTTTAGCACCATTTAATAAATAGTATTCTCCCTTATCTTCTAGTTTTGTAATCATTCCTCCAGGGTTTGATCCGTAATCAGGCTCAGTTAATCCAAAACATCCAAGCATTTCACCAGAAGCAAGTTTTGGTAGAAATTTATTTTTTTGTTCTTCAGAACCATAACTTTCTATGGGATACATGACAAGAGAACTTTGAACAGAAGCAGTTGATCTCATTCCAGAGTCACCTCTCTCTAGTTCTTGCATAATTAAACCATATGAAATATGATCCATTCCACCACCACCATATTTTTGGGATACATTTGGACCAAAAATTCCAGCATTTCCCATTTTTTTTACTATATGTAAAGGGAAATGATTTTCCTCAAACCAATGATCAATAGATGGTATTATCTCTTTTGAAACAAACTCTCTTACTGAATCTCTTACTAATTTTTGTTCATAAGTAAGAAGCTGATCAATATCATAAAAATCTACTGATTCAAAATCTTTTCTATTTGTCATATTTTTATAAATCTAATATTTTAAAGATAATTTTTTTAAAAAAAAATGAAATATATATTCCTCAAGATATGCGTTTAATTATATAATTAATACTATTTTTTGATTACTTTTATGTTAATAAAACAATCAATTTTATGTCACAAAATTCAGAAGAAAAAAAACAGTATTCAGCAGGTAATATTCAAGTGCTAGAAGGTTTAGAAGCAGTTAGAAAAAGACCTGCAATGTATATTGGAGATGTTGGTAATAAAGGTCTTCATCATCTAATTTGGGAAGTCGTTGACAATTCAATAGATGAGGCTTTAGCAGGCCACTGTGATCTGATTTCAGTTGATATAAATGAAGATAATTCAATTACTGTTAAAGATAATGGAAGAGGAATACCAACTGATATTCACCCTAAAGAAAAAAAGTCAGCTCTTGAAGTTGTTATGACAGTTCTTCACGCTGGTGGAAAATTTGATAAAGATACTTATAAGGTTTCTGGAGGTCTTCATGGAGTAGGTGTATCATGTGTTAATGCTCTCTCAGAAAATTTAACTGCCACAGTTCATCGGGATGGTAAAATTTTTGAACAGAGCTATAAGAGGGGAATACCAGTTTATGATGTTAAGGAAGTTGGTGAATCTAATGATAGAGGAACTATAGTTAGATTTTCACCGGATAAAGAAATATTTACTTCTCATGAATATAAATATGATACTGTTGCATCTAGATTAAGAGAACTTTCATTCTTAAATGCTGGAATTAAAATTGAACTTAGAGATAATAGAGAGCTTGATGAAAACAATAATCCAAAATTTGAACTATTCTATTCGGAGGGTGGACTTACGGAGTTTGTAAATTATCTAGAAGGATCTAGAGAAAAATTATTTTCTGATCCTATTTACATGGAAGGGAAGAAAGAAGATTTTCCAGTACAAGTTGCGCTTTCATATAATTTATCCTACACTGAAAATGTTGTTTCTTATGTTAATAATATAAATACAATTGAAGGAGGAACTCATGTGGCTGGATTTAGAAGAGGTCTAACAAGAACTTTAAAATCATATGCTGAAAAATCTGGTTTATTGGATAAAGTTAAAGTTGAAATATCCGGAGATGATTTTAGGGAAGGCTTAACTGCAGTTATTTCAATAAAAGTTGCAGAACCTCAGTTTGAAGGACAAACTAAGACTAAGTTAGGGAATTCTGAGGCTATGGGTGCTGTAGATGTATGCGTAGGTGAAATGTTGGGTAATTTTTTGGAAGAAAATCCTAAGGAAGCCAAACAAATTATATCTAAAGTAATTCTGGCAGCTCAAGCTAGACATGCTGCAAGAAAAGCTCGAGAAATGGTACAAAGAAAAAATATTTTGACTGGTACAGGCCTTCCAGGAAAACTTGCTGATTGCTCTGAGAAAGATCCTTCCCTTTGTGAATTATACGTTGTTGAGGGTGACTCTGCTGGTGGATCAGCTAAGCAAGGTAGAGATAGGACATTTCAGGCAATATTACCTTTAAAAGGAAAAATTTTAAATGTTGAAAAAGCTCAGGAACATAAAATTTATGATAATGACGAAATTAAAAATATAATTACAGCACTCGGTGTAAAGTTTGGTACTGAAGAAGATGAAAAGGAACTTAACTTAGAAAAGTTAAGATACCATAAAGTTATTATTATGACAGATGCTGATATTGATGGAAGTCATATAAGAACTTTAGTTTTAACTTTCTTTTTTAGATATATGAGGCCTTTAATTGATAAAGGGTATTTATACATTGCTCTTCCTCCTTTATATCAAGTATCTAAAGGTAAAAGAATAGAATATGTATGGTCAGAAAATGAGAAAGATAAATTAGTAAAAGAGTTATCAATTGATGGTAAAGAATCAGGAGTAAATATTCAAAGATACAAAGGTTTAGGAGAAATGAACCCTGAGCAACTTTGGTCAACTACAATGGATCCTAAAGAGAGATTACTTAATAAAGTTACTATAGATTCAGCAGCTGAGGCAGATGTTTTATTTTCAAAATTAATGGGCGATGAAGTTGCTCCTAGAAGAGATTTTATTGAAAAAAACGCTAAATACGCAAAAGTTGATGTTTAGATTTTTTATCTCAATAGTCTTATTTTTTTATTCTTCAAACTTATTTTCTTATTGGCAACAAAAAGTTAAATATGATATAAGCATAGACTTTAGTCATCAAGATCATCAGTTTAACGGAAAACAAAAATTAATTTACTTTAATAATTCAAATGACACTATAAATAAAGTTTTTTTCCATTTATACTTTAATGCATTTCAACCAGGGAGTATGATGGATGTAAGAAGTAGGTCCCTTCCAGATCCTGATAGAAGAGTTTTAGATAGAATATCCAAATTAAATCAAAATGAAATTGGATTTCATAAGATTAAAAATTTTGAACAAGATGGAGTTAATTTAAATTTTAAAATTCAAGGAACTGTCATGGAAGTAATCTTGGATAAAAGTATTCTTCCAAAAGATTCAACTGAGTTTAACTTAGAATTTTTTAGTCAAGTTCCAACACAGATAAGGAGAAGTGGTAGGAATAATAGTGAAGGAATTGATTATTCTATGGCTCAATGGTTTCCAAAAATAGCAGAATATGATAAAAATGGTTGGCATACAAGTCCTTACATTGCTAGAGAATTTTATGCTCCTTGGGGTGATTTTGATGTTAAAATCTTAATTGATAAAAAATATACAGTAGCAGCTACTGGAATTTTAAAATCTAAGACAAAAGAAAAAAATAAGATTTTATGGAATTTCAAAGCAAATAATGTTCATGATTTTGTTTGGGCAGCAGATCCTGATTATGAACATGATATTGTAAAAATAGATTCTGAAGACCTTGAACTTCATTTTTATTATCAAAATTCTAATGATGAGATGAAAAGTAATTGGAAAAAGTTACAAGAAGATTCAAAAGAAGCATTTATTTTTCTAAATAAAACTTTAGGAAAATATCCATATAAAAAATATTCAATAATTCAGGGTGGTGACGGAGGAATGGAGTATCCAATGGCAACTTTAATCACTGGTGAAAGATCCTACCCAAGTTTATTATCTGTAACTATTCATGAAGCGATTCATTCATGGTATCAAATGCTTCTTGGGACTAATGAGAGTTATTTTGCTTGGATGGATGAAGGATTTACTTCTTTTGCATCAAATTATACTCAGTATAATTTATTTAATAATATATATAAATTAGATTCAATAAACCCTTTAATTCAATCTTATGAGAGATATATTAACTTTACCAAATCGGGTCTTGAAGAGCCATTAACAACCCACTCTGATCATTTTTCAACTAATCAAGCATACGGAGTTGGTTCCTATACAAAAGGAGCAATATTCTTGAGTCAACTAAAATATATTGTTGGAGAAGAAATATTATTTAAAGGATTAAGAAGGTATTTTAATGAATGGAAATTTAAGCACCCTGATAAATATAATTTTATTAGAATTATTGAAAAAGAGAGTGGTATGGAATTAGATTGGTACCTAGACTACTGGATTAGTTCTACTCATACTATTGACTATTCATTAAAAATTTCTGATAATAATGATAATAGACTATTAGTTGAAGTAAATAAAATAGGTAAGATGCCAATGCCCATAGAAATCCAGGTAAATTATGAAGATGGATCGAGTAAAGTAATTTATATACCTTTATCCATAATGAGAGGTGAGAAAAAAAATCCTAATTTTAATACTAAAAAAGATTGGGAATGGGTAAATGATTTCTATCTCCTGGAAATTGAGAAAGAATCTAAGAAAATTATTAGTTTAGAAATAGATCCTTCTAAATTACTAGCTGATACTAATAGAATAAATAATAGAGTTTCTATTGACTAGAAATTTATTTATTTAGAAATTTTTGAATTATTTCATGCACTTCTTCTTCTGATATTTCTTCAATATTACTTTTATATTTTTCTAATATCTCTTTTGGAATTGAAATAAAGGGTTTCTTTCTATTTTTCTGAAAAGTTTTACCAATTTCAGTTCCTCTGACAGCAAGTAAGTAAGGGGGTTTTCCATATTTACCTAGCCTGATTTGAATTCCATTTTGAAATTCTCTCAAAATATCTTTTGATTTTTCTATTGGAGCACTAATTATTTCGATCATTTGTTCTTTATTCAGATTTTTTATTTCTGGATATTTTTCATTGTCAATTTTGAAATTTTTATTGTTGAATCTAATATAATATCCGTATTTTCCATTTTTTAGTTCAACAATGCTGTCTTTGTATTCAAAAGATAGTAATCCATTATCATTTTCTTTTTTATTTATAATTTCTAATGCTTGATTTATTGAAATATGTCTAATCAATAGATCTGAAGATAAGTTAAAATATTTTGGGAAGCCATTCTCAGAGTCATCCGTATCTCCAATTTGAATCACTGGTCCAAATCTTGCAACTCTAGCAATGACTTTTTTCCCATCAATCTCTCCCAGATATTTTTCAAGTTGAAATCTTTCCTCAGGAACATTTTTAGATAATTTTGAAAAAATATCATAAAAGTTTTCAATCATTTTATTCCAGTTTTCTCCTTTATAGGCTATTTGATCAAGTTCAGCTTCAGTTTTTGCGGTAAATGAATAATCCATAAAACTTGAATTAAAATTCTGGTTAAGAAATTCAGTTACAAACATTCCCATATTAGTTGGATAAATTTTATTTTTTTCAAAACCAGTTTTTTCATTTTTAACTTCTTTACTTATCTTATTATTGGTTAATCTAATTTCTTTGCTACTAATAATTTTGCCATCTCTTTCCTCTTTGATAACATAATTTCTTTCTTTTATTTTTTTAATAGTTTCAGCATAAGTTGATGGTCTGCCAATTCCAGAGTCTTCCATTTTTTTAATTAGTGTTGCTTCAGAGTATCTTGGAGGATGTTTAGAATAAACTTGTTTGCTTAAAATTTCTACAGTTTTAAGTATAGAGTTTTTTTCAAGGCTAGGAAGAAGCTTTGTATTTTCAGATTTATCATTATAAATTCTTAGAAAACCATCAAAAACCATAACCTCTCCGGAAGCCTTGAAAATTGGTTCTTTATTATTTTTAATATTTACAATAGTTCTATCAAACAAAGCCTCACTCATTTGAGATGCAATAGTTCTTCTCCAAATCAAATTATATAGTTTTTTTTCTGCGTCAGATTTTCCTGTTGTCTCTAAATCAAAATTAGTTGGTCTAATTGCTTCATGAGCTTCTTGTGCTGAATCATTTTTAGTTTTATAAACTCTTCTATTAAAATAATTGTCTCCAAATTTAGATTTGATAGTGGCTTCAGAATTTTCTAGTGCTTCCTCTGATAAATTAAAAGAGTCAGTTCTCATGTAAGTAATATGACCAGCCTCATACAATCTTTGTGCAGTAGACATTGTTAATGATGGAGAAAATCCTATTTTTCTACTGGCTTCTTGTTGTAAGGATGAAGTTGTAAATGGTGATGAAGGAGCTCTTTTAGAAGATTTTTTTTCAATGTTTTGAATTGAGAAATTAGAATTTATACATGATTCTAAATATTTTTGAGCTTCAGTTGCTGAATCAAACTTTTTATCAAGTTCTGCATAAAATTCTTCTTCATTACAAGAAAAAGTAGCTGTAGTTTTAAATGAAGATTCTGGAGTAAATTCATTAATCTCATTTTCTCTATCAACTAAAAATTTTACAGCAACTGATTGAACTCTTCCAGCAGAAAGACCCCTCTTAATTTTTTTCCAAAGAATTGGAGATATTTCAAAACCAACAAGCCTATCAAGAACTCTTCTAGCTTGCTGAGCATTAACTAAATTCATATTAATTTTCATGGGATTATCCAAAGAATTTAGTATTGCTTTTTTTGTTATTTCTCTAAAAACAATTCTATCATAATCTTCATCATCAAGTTTTAAAATTTCTTTAAGATGCCATGCAATAGCTTCTCCTTCACGATCATTATCAGTTGCTAAATAAACTTTTTTTGATTTTTTTTTAAGAGATAGTAATTCTTTAATTACTTTTTTCTTATCAGGTGATGAAATATAAGTAGGATAAAATCCATTTTCTTTATCTATAGCTTTATCATCTTTTGCTAGATCTCTTATGTGCCCGTAACATGATGTAACTTTAAAGTCTTTTCCTAAGTATTTTTCAATCGTTTTTGCTTTTGCAGGTGATTCTACTATAACTAAATTTGAACTCATTTATAAACAGATTTCATTTTTAAGTTGCCAAAGATGAAAATTTTTTTATATAATTATAATAAACTGTTATAATTAATTTAAAATTTAGTATCACATTACGAAGTATTTATTAATTTGTTTTTTGTGAATATTTTAATATCTCCAAATTCATTTAAAGGAACATTTTCATCTGTAAAAGCATCTGAATTAATTAGAAAATCATTGACTAATTATATCGATGAGAATAATATCAAAAGTTTACCTATAGCTGATGGAGGTGATGGAACTCTTGAATTATTTAAATATTTTTTTAAATATATGACAATAAAGATAGAATCATTAAATGCATCTAAAAAGAAAATAAATTCAGAGTATATTATTATTGATAATGGTAAAACTGCAGTAATTGAGTTTGCAAATACTTGTGGTTTAGCCATAAATAAAGACAATAAATCAGATTTATTTTTTCTAAGTTCAGATGGAGTTGGAGTTCAAATACAATCTGCCCTACGAAATAAGGTTGAAAATATAATTCTCTGTTTAGGAGGGTCTGCTACAATTGATGCAGGATTAGGTATTTTAAGATCATTAGGAGTAAAATTTTTTAATATTAATGGTGACATTATTGAGAATAAAAATCCTTTAATAGATTTTTTTAAAATTGATTTTTCTGAGACAAAAATTAATCAAAATGTAAATTTTATTTTATTGACTGATGTTGATAATAAAATTTTAGGTGAGAAAGGTTGTGTAAAAGTATTTGGTAAACAGAAGGGACTCCAAAAAAATCAAATACCAAAGTTTGAAAATTCGATAAAAAGATTAGCACGTTATTTTATGAATAAATTTAATTATGATCCTAAAATTGTTTTAGGAGGAGGAGCTGCAGGAGGAGCTGCAGCATTTTTAAAATTTTTTTTAAATGCTAATATTGAAAATGGTGCTGAATATTTATTTAAAAAAATAAATTATTTGAGATATGTTGAGAATAATAGTATAATTATAACAGGGGAAGGAAAACTTGATTCTCAGACTCTAAATTTTAAAGGGCCATATTCCTTGATTAAATTTTTAAAAAAAAATAAGAAAAAATTTTTTTCAATTGCTATTGGAGGAGTTGTTGACTATAAAAGTATTAATGAATTATTAAAAACATTTGATCTAATTTTTTCATCCTGTAATTTGAAAAATTCAAAAAAATGTATTGAAAATTCAAAAGAAAACTTGTCAAATATTTCAACTAAAATAGCACAAATTATAGTTAAAAAATTTAACTCTAATAATTTAATATAATTTAGATATTGTCGTTATAGTATAATGAGTAAGTTTAAACTTTTACTTTTATTTTTTTTTATTTCATTTAACCTTAAATCTCAATTCAGTAATTTCTCCCAGTTTTATTCTTCTCCATTAAATTTAAATCCTGCTATGACAGGCTTAGGAGAATTTGGAAGATTTGGTGTTTTATTCAGAAATCAATGGCCTATGGTTAGTGATGGATTATACGATATTTCGTCTTGGATTGATTATAATTTTTTAAAATCTAATTTTTCTGTTGGACTAAATTTCTCAAAAGAAAATAAAAATATATTGAATCTTAAAACTTCTATTGTATCTCCTTCTTTATCATACGAGTTAAAAATGAATTATAAATGGGTAGTAAGATATGGAATTCAATTCTCTCTTTTTAATTCAAATTTTAACAGCTCTGATCTAATTTTCTTTGATCAATTAAATCAAAATGGAACATTATCTCCAACTAGTGAAAATTTCATTTATAATGAAAAATTAAATTCATTTAGTATATCATCTGGTTTATTAGCATATTCTGAAAAAATATGGGGAGGATTTTCAATATTTAACCTAAATAGACCTAATTTATCATATGTAAACTCTGATACAAAATTAGAAAGGTTATATTCTATTCATTTTGGATTTAGAAACAAAAATTTAAAAATATCTCCATCATTTCATTTTAAAAAAATTTCCACTTTCAATCAGTTAGATATAGGGACTTATTTTGATTTGAATCCTTTATCATTTGGTATCTGGTATAGAGGTATTCCAATTGATAAAAAAAATTCCTTCAATTCTTTAATTGGATCAGTAAGTTTAAACCAAAAAAATATAAATATATCTTATAGCTATGATTATAATATATCATCAGTTTTAAGATCATTTAGGGGATCTCATGAAATTTCAATTATATATAATTTTAATTTTCTTAGAAGAGATATTCCTCCTAAAAATGTAAGATATTTGGAGTGCCCAATACCTAATTTTTAATAATTTTAAGCATGAGTTCAGATCAAATACTTTTACTTATTTATATTATTATATCTATAAACTTTATAATTGATATAGTTACTGGGTTTCTTAACTATAATAGTTTTAATAATAAACTTCCATCAAATGTAAAAGATATATTTAACTCAGAAGATTATAAAAAATCTCAGAGATACAAAAAGGAAAATTTCAAATTGAACCTTATATCTAGCATATTTAGTTTTATAACACTAATATTAGTTTTACATTTTGGGGTATTTGGAATTATTGATTCTTTTGTGAGAAATTATACTATAGAAAACGAGATAAGTCCCTCACTGTTTTATTTTTTTTCAGTTTATCTATTAAGTGATTTCCTAAGTTTACCTTTTCAAATTTATAAGGTTTTTAGAATTGAAGAAAAATATGGTTTTAATAATATGAACATTGAAACTTTTATTCTCGATAAATTCAAAGGTTATTTTCTAACTATCATTTTAGGGACAATTATAATTCTCCCTATCTTAATTTTTATACTACTTTTTCCTCAAAACTTCTGGATTTATACATGGGTATTCATTTCAATTGTTCTATTATTTATAAATATGTTTTATACTACTTTAATTGTCCCAATTTTTAATAAACTAAGTCCTTTAAAAGATGGTGAATTAAAAAATAGATTATATGATTATGCCAAAAAAGTCAATTTTTCTCTATCAAATATTTATGTAATTAATGGCTCAAAAAGATCTAAAAAAGCTAATGCTTTTTTTACAGGGTTTGGTAAAAATAAAAAAATTGTTCTTTATGATACACTTATAGAAAATCATACAGTACCTGAATTGGTTGCTGTTTTAGCTCATGAGGTTGGACATTATAAGTTAAAACATATAATTTCTAATTTGATCTTATCTATTTTATCTATTGGATTAATGTTATTTTTTCTTTCAAAATTTTTGTTTAATAGTGAGGTGAGTTATGCTTTAGGTGGAAATATTTCATTTAGACATCTAGAGATAACTGCTTTTTTTATATTATATACACCAATAACTAGATTGATCAATATATTAGTTTTCATTAAGAGCAGATATAATGAATATGAAGCAGACCAATTTGCCGTACAATCTTTCCAAAAACTACCTTTAATTGATGCTTTAAAAAAATTATCAAAAGATAATCTTGTTAATTTAACGCCCCATCCATTATTTGAGTTTTTGAATTATTCTCACCCATCATTAAGTAAGAGAATTTCTGCTATTGAAAAAATTAGAGTTAGTTAAAAATTTTTTCTAAACCAAACCCATCTAATCTGTTTCTATAATAAAAAAGCATTTTAATATTTTTTATAACTATGCTGTCTTTTTTTAATTCAATAGGTCTTATTGCGTGATATAGGCCTAAATTTTTACATCCTAAAGCTATTTGCTCATTAATTGGTAGAGAAAGTTCATCAGAGGATTTTAGATCTTTGTTTTTTGATAATTCTAAAACCTTTTCAAGAGCTATTTTATACTTAGATTCAAAATATTTTTTGTTAAATAAAAGTTCATCTTCTGGAATGGAATTAAAATTTTGAAGATTAATATTTTTAAACTTTTTATTTATTAACTCATATGCTGTAAATGATAAAATTAAGCTTGAGAAAACAACAGTTCCAGCCTTAAGCTCTTTAATTATTTGATCAGATAAATTATTTAATATTTCAGTTTTATTATTTGTTTTTAAGGATAAATTATTCTTTTTAATAGCTTTTCCATTAGAGTTTACTTTATTCCCATAGATATCCATAGGCGTTCCAATGGACACTGCCATTTTATTAGATTTTGTGAAATACTTTATTAAAAATTTAAAAATTTTATAAGTGCTAGAATATCCAAGATTATTTAGTAAATTTTTTTCTGATTTATTTATTGAAAGATATTGATTTATTAGAGCTGGTCCTTCAAGAACAAATTGATAAGTAAAAGTTATAGGTACAATAAAAATTTTCTTATTTTGTTTATCTAGATCTCTTTGTGCCTCAATTGTACTTCCTAGTAATCCAAGTTTTAAATTTTTTTCAATCGAACCTGATCTAGATCTAGTTCCACCTGGATAAAATAGATTATTACAGCCTTTAACTATTGCTAATTGAGTATATGTTTTGAGTGTTTCTAGGTAAAATAAGTGTTTTTTTCTTCTATCGACTTTATATGCTCCTAAACTATTAAAGAAGTATGCAAATATTTTCAAATTATAAAGTACTAGTCCAGCTCCATACATAAAAGCAGGTAAGCCTAGATAAGAAATTATCCAACCAATTAAAGCAGAATCTAGATGAGAAAAGTGTGTAGGGACCATCACTATAGTTCCAATGTTAGATAACTTTCTAAGTCGTTTATGTTTTCCAACAATGATTATTGAACTATCTAAATTTAGATTACCAAAAGGATTTCTTAGCCTAGCTGTATTTAATAATCTTGCAAGAAATGAAGTAATTATTCTTCTAGCAAAGGTATGGTGAGACCTCTTAAAATTACCAGTAATTTCTTTGGTGTACCTATTAATGATTTCTGGAAAAATTTCATTTTTAATAATGGGATTTTGTTTATCATGTTCGTATCTGATGATTTTTTCTTTCATTAAATACCAAAACTTTTTATCATCAGGTGGATCAGCACTCCATGATATATTAGATATTCTCAATTTCTCTTTATAAACTGTATTTAAAAGCTCATCATATAGCTGATTATTATTTATTTTTTTTAAAATTTTGGATTGGGTTTTTAGAGAAACCTCACTCATAAAATTATCTCTTTCCTTGAAAAGTTGGACAATTGGCCAAAATTTTGATTTGCTTAAAGCTTTTGTTAATTTTTTATTTTTTTGGATATAGTTCATCTTTTTAAAGTAAACAACGTAGAATATAAAGTTAAATCAAATAAGTTTCATTTTATGAATCTCAGTCAGATTGAATTACCCATTAGCAATGAAATGAAAGATTTTAAAATAAAATTAAAATCTGAATTAAAAAGTGGTAATCCATTAATAGATACTGTAATTAATTATGTTCTTAAAAGAAAAGGAAAACAGATTAGACCAATTTTTGTATTTCTGACAGCAGGTTTAAATGGTATAATAAATGAGTCAACTTTCAGAGCTGCAACCTTGATAGAAATATTACATACAGCTACGTTAATTCATGACGATGTTGTAGATGACTCAAATTATAGAAGGGGATACTTTTCAGTTAATGCTTTATGGAAAAGTAAATATTCAGTATTAATTGGAGATTATTTATTATCAAAAGGTTTAGAGCTTTCAGTTAGAAATAGTGATTATAAATTTTTAGAAGTTTTATCAAATGCCGTTAAAATGATGAGTGAGGGAGAAATAACTCAACTGAAAAAATCAAAAAGCTTAGATATTGATGAAAAAACCTATTTTAAAATAATAAAGGAGAAAACAGCAAGCCTTTTTTCTTCTTGTTGTAAAATGGGAGCTATTTCAGCTAATGCTTCTCCCAAAAAAATTAAAATGATGGATGAATTTGGAATGCTAGTTGGTCAAGCCTTTCAAATAAGGGATGATCTATTTGGATATTTATCTTTTAGTACTGGGAAGCCTTCTTTAAACGATTTTAAGCAAGCCAAAATAACTCTGCCATTAATTTATTCTCTTAAAAAAGCTAATAGAGTTAAAAAAAATGAAATAATAAAAAACTTGAAGAACCTAAGTTCAATTGACACTATAATTAGTTTTGTTAATGATTATAAAGGGATTGAATATAGTGAATCTAAAATGAATAGTTTAATTGATAACTCACATTTAATTCTAAATAAATTTCCAGAATCTTCTTATAAAGAGAGCCTTAAAGAGCTTCTTAAATACACTGTTAAAAGAGTAGTATAAATTTTCTTAAAAATAAGTGGGAGAAAGTGGGAGAAAGTGGTGTAAAATGTTAAAATGTTTGCTACATTTGTTACTAAGTGGTTTATATTAATACTCTGATATGGCTTTTTTTACAGGCGAACATGAGTGTAAATTAGATGCTAAAGGTAGACTGGTGTTACCCTCAAGGTTAAAATCAGTCTTACCTGAAGCTTCTACTAATAGTATTGTTATAAGAAAAGGATTTGAATCAAATCTAATTATTTATCCTTTGAACGAATTTAAAAACATATATGTTAAGATAAGTTCTTTAAATGAGTTTAATTCTGAGCAGAGAAAATTAAAGCGAAATCTTTTTAGTGGTATTGCTCAAATAGACATTGACTCGAACGGTAGAATTCTAATCCCTAAAAATATGATCTCTCATTCTAGTATTTCAAAAAATGTTATTCTTGTTGGAGTTGGAAATACAATTGAAATTTGGAATCCTGAAGTTTATAGTAAAAATTTAATAAAAGATGTTAAAGAATTTTCTTCTCTTGCTCAGAAATATTTAGATATAATTTGATATGGAGTATCATGTCCCAGTTTTACTTAATGAGTCAATTAATGGATTAAGTATTAAACCTGGAGGAACTTACATCGATCTGACCTACGGGGGAGGAGGGCACTCCAAGAATATTCTTGATAAAATTGGAAATGAAGGAACTTTAATTTCTTTTGATAACGACTTTGATGCTTTAAATAATAATTCAGTTAGGAATGAAAATTTTTTTTTAATTAAAAGTAATTTCAAGTTTTTTGATTTTCATATAAAAGATATAGGGATTGAAAAGGTTGATGGAATACTAGCTGATCTCGGTGTATCTTCATACCAAATTGACAATAAACAAAGAGGATTTTCATATATTGGAGATAATAATTTAGATATGAGAATGTCCTCAGATAATGAGCTAACTGCTGAAATTGTTCTAAATAGTTATGACCAAGATAAGCTTCAAAAAATATTGTATGATTATGGTGATATTAGTAATTCTAAATTAATTGCTAAGCATATTATTGAGTACAGAAAGAAAAAATATATAAAAAAAAATTCTGATTTATTTGATTCTCTAAAAAATATTTTTTCTAAAAATTTAAGTTATAAATTTTTATCAAAATTTTTTCAAGCAATTAGAATCGAGGTTAATGATGAAATAAATTCCTTAAAGGAAATGTTAATTAAATCTGTTAATTATTTAAATAGTTCTGGAAGATTAGTAATAATATCTTATCACTCAATAGAAGATAGATTAGTTAAAAACTTTATTAACAAGTCAAGTTTTGAATCGGATTTCAATAAAAATTTATATGGACAAAAAATTGAATTTTTTAAAAGTCTTACTAAGAAGCCAATTATTCCTTCAAATGAAGAAAAAAAAATAAATCCTAGGTCAAGAAGTGCTAAACTTAGAATTGGAGAAAAAATATGATAATAAGAGAGAACATTAATCAGTTATTTGACGATATAAAAACTAGATTTTTTTCAACTATTAATTTTGATATTTTAAAAGTAATTTATATTCTTATTTTTCTAATTATATATATAAGTAATCAACATTCAGTAGAAAAAAAGATAAGAGAAATAACAAAAATCGAAAATGAAGTAGAGGAATTAAGAACAGATTACATCACTCTTAATAATAATTATACTTTCTCAAGGAAGGAGACGGAGGTTATTAAAAGAGTAAAAAAAATGAATTTAACTTCTTCTGAATTTCCACCAGAGAAAATTACTATTCAAAAATGAATATAAAGAAAGAGATTTTATTTAGAGTTAAAATTGCATTTCTTTTTATAATAATAGTAAGTATTGGTATAGTATATAGCATTTTTGATCTTCAGTTTAGAGAGAGAGAGTACTGGAAAAAGAAATCAGAGAATATTAATTTTAAATTTGACAAAATAAAAGCTAGTAGGGGAAATATATTTTCTGATGATGGAAGTATTTTAGCAACATCCTTGCCTTTTTACAAAGTAGCATTAGATCCTTCTATCCCTTCACAAAATCTTATCGATGAAAAATTAGATTCCTTGGCTTATCTACTTTCTGTTTTTTTTAATGATAAAAGTAAGAATGATTATAAAAAAAGTATTTTAGAAGCTAGAGCTAATAAAAGAAGATATCTTCTTTTAAATAGAAAAAATATAGATTATCAAGATAAAAAAAAGCTTTCGAAATGGCCTATTTTTAGACAAGGAAGATTAAATGGAGGTATTTTATTTGAAAAAAATGATATTAGATATAGACCATTTTCTAGACTTGGTTATAGAACTATTGGATCTGTTGATGAAAATAATAGAGGAATTGTAGGTTTAGAATATAGTTTTAATAATTTTCTAGAAGGCAAAGACGGAGAAATACTCACACAAAAGCTAGCAGGAAATAATTGGATGCCAATTTATGATGGATCAGAGATTCAACCAAAAAATGGATACGATGTAATTACTTCAATCAATGTAAATTTACAAGATATTGCTGAGTCAGCATTATTAAAAGGAATAGAATCAAATGATGCTGATAATGGATCTGTGATTTTAATGGAAGTAAGTACAGGTGAGATTAAAGCAATTTCAAATTTTAGTAAAAATAAATCAGGATATTATACTGAAAATTTTAATTATGCTATTCAAGGATTACATGAGCCTGGATCAACATTTAAGTTAGCAAGTATGCTTGCATTTATTGAAGAGACAAATAGATCAATTTATGATTCTGTAGATACTGGTAATGGGGAATTTAAATTTTATTCTGAAGTAATGAGAGATCATAAACCAGGAGGATATGGAAAAATAACTATTAAAGAAATTTTTGAAAAGAGTTCTAATATTGGTATTGCTTTGCTTATTGAGGAAATATTTAAAGATAAGCCGGATAAGTTTTTAGATTATTTGAAAAAATTTGGGTTTAATGATGATTTTAATTTTCAAATTTTTGGATCTTCAAAGCCACAAATCAAAAACTATTCAGATTCTGCATGGAGTAAAGTATCTCTTCCTTGGATTGCACATGGATATGAATTAATGCTAACACCTCTACACACTCTAACCTTTTATAATGCAGTTGCAAATAATGGTAATTATGTTAGACCTCAGATTGTAAATGAAATTAGAAATGCAAATCAAATTATTGAAAAATATAAAAAAGAATCATCTAAGAAAATCGCAAACATTTCATCAATAAAAACAGTAGTGACTTTACTTGAAGGAGTTGTTGAAAATGGAACTGCTGATAATATAAAACACAGCAATTATAGAATAGCTGGAAAAACTGGAACAGCAAAAAAGGTAGTTAATGGGAGATATACTAATAAATATTATACTTCTTTTGTTGGTTTTTTTCCTGTTGAAAATCCAAAATATAGTTGTATAGTTGTTATTGACAATCCAAAAAAATATAGAATTTATGGAAGTGATGTTGCAGCACCTGTTTTTAAAGAAATTTCTGATAAAATTTTTATTTCAGATAAAAAGTATTTTACTGAAATAAAAAATGAAGAAAAAAATTCATCTTTCCCCCAAATTAGATCAGGATACAAGAAAGACTTGATTGATTTATCAAATCGAATGGGTTTATCAAATCACTCTGATAATGATGGTGAGTGGGTAAGAAGTAGATTAGTAGATAATGCTATTTTTTGGGATAATATAAATTCTAACTCCATTTATGTTCCTAATGTTGTTGGTATGACATTGAAAGATGCTATTTTTCTTTTAGAATCAAGAGGATTAAAAGTTTCATTCCAAGGTAAAGGAAGAGTAAATAAACAAAGTATTTCTCCAGGAAAATTAGTTATAAATTATAACTCTATAAATATAAGTTTAGGATGAAAAAATTAAAAGAGTTATTAAATGATGTTAAAATAATATCTTCTAAAGGAAATTTAGATATTATAGTAAATAATATTACCGATAATTCTAATGATGTAAACAATAATTTTTTATTTTTTGCTATAAAAGGAAATGATTTTGATGGGCATAATTATATAAATGATTCAATTTTAAATGGAGCTACATCAATTATTTGTTCTAAACTTCCTCTTGAAATACAAAAAGATATTACATATGTTCTAGTTGAAGATATTAGAGAAAGTGTTTATACTATTTCATCAAATTTTTTTGATAATCCAGATAAAAAAATAAAGATAGTTGCTGTTACGGGAACCAATGGAAAAACCTCTATAGTATATTTCTTGTATCAGTTTTTTAACTCACTTAATATTAAAGTAGGATTAATATCTACTATTGAAAATAGGGTAGGAAACAAAATATTAAAAGCAACCCTCACAACTCCAAATTCAATAGAATTTATGAATATTTTGAATAAGATGGTTTCAAATAATTGTGAATACTGTTTTATGGAAGCAAGTTCACATGCAATTCATCAAAAAAGAATAATTGGTAAAAATATTTTTGCCGCTATATTTTCAAATTTATCTCATGATCATCTCGATTATCACTTTACATTTCAAAATTATATAAATGCAAAAAAAATGTTATTTGATCAGTTAGATAAAAACTCTTATTCTATAATAAATTTAGATGATAAGAGAGCAAATTATATAATGCAAAATACAAAGTCTAAAGTTTTTACTTATGGGCTAAAAAATATTTCTGATTTTAGTGCTAAAATAATTGAAAGTTCAGTGTCAGGATTAACTCTAAATTTTGGATCAATTGATGTGTCTTTTAAAATTATTGGAAATTTTAATGCATATAATATTCTAGCAGTTTATTCTTTGGCAAAAATTTTAGATATTGAAGATATTATTATTCTTAAGAAAATTTCTGAATTAATCACCCCAAGTGGTCGATTTGAATTTATTTTAGGTAAAAATGAAAAAGTTGCCATTGTTGATTATGCACATACTCCAGATGCTTTGGAAAATATTCTAAAAAATATTTTAAAGTTTAAAAAGGATAAAAAACTCGTTACAGTTGTAGGGGCAGGAGGAAATAGAGATAAATCTAAAAGACCTAAAATGGGTAAGGTAGCTACAGAACTAAGTGATTTTGTTTTTTTTACTTCAGATAATCCAAGAAATGAAAATCCAAGAAATATTATATCTGATTTAGTTAAAGGGGCATGTAAAAACAATTTTGAAATTCAAATTGATAGAAAAAAAGCTATTGAAATTGCTTTTAATAGATTTAACTCAGATACAATAATTTTAGTTGCTGGGAAGGGTCATGAAAAATATCAAGTGATTGGAAATAAATCCATACCTCATGATGATAAAGAAATAATTAAAAAATTAATTTTATAAATATGCTTTATAATCTGTTTGAATATTTAAATAATAATTATGATATAGTTGGTGCTGGTGTTTTTCAGTATCTATCTTTTAGAGCTGGAATGGCAGCAATTTGTTCTTTGATTATTAGTATATTATTTGGAGAAAATATTATTAAACTTCTTGCAAAGTTCCAATTATCAGAAAAAATTAGAGATCTAAAGTTAGATGGTCAAAAAGAGAAGAAAGGAACCCCTACAATGGGAGGAATTATTATCCTAATTTCAATTCTTATTCCAACTATATTATTTGCTGACTTAAATAATATATATATACTTATGATGTTATTAGTTACTCTATTCGTAGGTATAATAGGTTTTGTTGATGATTATTTAAAAATTAAAAGAAGCAATAAAGAAGGTCTAAAAGGAAGATTCAAGATAATAGGTCAGGTTATAATTGGAATTATAATTTCATATTTTATAATAACTAATGAATCCATTGTTGTTAGAAATTTCACAGAGTCAATATCTCAAGAAAATTTGGAAAAAGGAATTGATCACTTTGACTCAAAAGAATTAATTACAACTATTCCTTTTGTTAAGGATAATGAGTTTAATTATAAATGGTTATTACCTAAGAGTTTACAAGATTTTTCATGGTTGCTATATAGCTTAATTATTATTTTTATTATTACAGCAGTCTCAAACGGAGCTAATATCACAGATGGACTAGATGGATTAGCGGCAGGAACCTCTGCAATCATTGGAATAACACTTTCAATTTTTATTTATCTTTCTGGTAATATAATTTTTTCAGATTACCTAAATATTATATATATACCTAATATAGGAGAGTTGGTAATATTTTCTTTTGCTTTTGTAGGAGCTTGTATTGGTTTTATATGGTATAATTCATATCCTGCTCAAGTATTTATGGGAGATACTGGGAGTTTGTCTATTGGTGCAATAATTGCGGTACTTGCTATTATTGTAAAAAAAGAATTATTGATTCCTCTACTTTGTGGAGTATTTTTAGTGGAGAATTTGTCAGTAATAATACAAGTTTTATACTTTAAATATACAAGAAAAAAGTACGGGGTTGGGAAAAGAGTTTTTTTAATGGCCCCTCTTCATCATCATTTCCAGAAAAAAGGTATACATGAAACTAAAATTGTTGCAAGATTTTGGATGGTAACTATTTTATTAGCAATAATGACATTAGCAACTTTAAAGTTAAGATAAGATGATTAGATGGTTAAATAATAATATTCAAGGAGATAGATATATTTGGATTATTGCTTTAATACTATCAGTTGTTGGGTTACTATCTGTTTACAGTTCTACAAGCTTACTTGCCTTTCAACAGAAGAGTGGTAATACAGAGTTTTTCTTACTTAAACATTTCTTTTTAATTTCATTTAGCTTTATTGCAATGTGGTTTTCTCACAGAATTGATTATAAATATTATTCAAAAATTTCTTTTATTGGACTTATAATTTCTATACCACTATTGATTATTACTTATCAATTTGGTGAAAATATTAACGAAGCATCTAGATGGATAAAAGTCCCTATTATTAATATGGCATTTCAACCATCTGACTTAGCAAAGTTGTCATTAATTATTTACCTATCAAGTTTTTTGGCTAAAAAGCAGAATGAATTAGAAAATATTAAAACTTTAGTGATTCCTTTTATATGGATTGGTATAATATGTTTATTTATTGCACTTACTAATTTATCTACCTCATTAATTTTAGGGGCTACCTCTATACTATTGATGTTTATTTCTAGGGTCAAAATTTCTCATTTATCTCTACTTGTATTATTTGTGATATTAAGTGGAGGTATTGCTTTATTGACTGGTCAGAGAGGATATACTGCATTAAGTAGGGTGGAAGATTTCATGAATAAGGAGAATTTGCCATATCAGCTTGAGCAAGCTTACATTGCCGTTTCAACTGGAGGTTTTTTTGGAAAAGGACCTGGAAATAGTAATCAAAAAAACTTTCTACCCCAATCTTCCTCTGACTTTATTTATGCTATTATAGTTGAGGAGTATGGGTTTTTTATGGGAGTGACAATTTTGATATTGTATCTTTTATTATTGTATAGAGGTTTAAAAATATTTTTAAATTCAGATAAACCTTTTGGAGGATTATTAAGTGCTGGTTTGAGCTTTGCATTAGTTTTTCAGGCAATAACAAATATGTGTGTAGTTGTTGGTTTATTACCAGTTACAGGAGTTACTTTACCATTAGTAAGTATGGGAGGAACATCGCAACTTTTCACAGGAATAACATTAGGAATTATATTGAGTGTAAGTAGACAAAATGAAAAAGAAAAGGGGTATGTATAAAGAAAAAAAAATTAAAGTAATTCTTTGTGGGGGAGGAACAGGAGGCCATATATTCCCAATGTTGTCAATTGCGGAAAAGATTAGGGAAATTAATAATAAAAATGAAATTTTATTTGTTGGATCAAAAGATAGAATGGAAATGGAAATTATCCCAAAGCATAATTTTCAAATAACAGGACTATGGATTTCAGGAATAAAACGATCATCAACATTTTTAAATGTTTTATTTTTTGGTCTACCCTTTATTATTAAAAATTTTTCATTACCGATCAAAATAATTTTTTCTTTAATTCAATCCATTGCTGTTTTAATGAAATTTAAACCAGATATAGTGATAGGTTTTGGAGGATATTCTTCTGGGCCTTTTTTGTTTATTTCTAGTTTATTGAATTATAAAACTGCAATCCAGGAACAAAATTCTTTCCCTGGCTTAACAAATAGAATTCTCTCAAAAAGAGTTAAATATATCTTTTCATCATATGAAAGTGTAAATTCTTTTTTTATAAAAAATATTATTTTTAACTATGGGAACCCTGTAAGGAATTTCTCTTTAGAGAATAATGAAGATCCTTATAAATATTTTGGGCTTAACTCATCCAAAAAAACAATTTTAATTCTTGGCGGAAGTTTAGGCGCAAAAAGTATTAATGAAGGTGTAATAAATAATATTTCATTACTAAGAGAATCATCCGTTCAGTTTTTATGGCAGACTGGAAAATTTTATTTTAAAAATATATTATCTAAAAAAATTAATATAGAAAGTATAGTCATAAAAGAATTTATTCACAGAATGGATTTAGCATATAATGTTGCAGACATTATTATATCTAGAGCTGGTGCAGTCGCAATTTCAGAATTATGTATTGTTTCTAAACCATTAATTTTAATTCCTTCCCCTAATGTGGTAGATGATCATCAAAATAAAAATGCGAAAGAAATTTATTTAAAAGGAGGATGTGAAATCATTAGTGATTCCGATGCAAAAAATTCAATGATAAAAAAAGCTTTGGAAATAATAATTGACAATAAAAAAATGGAAAAAATGAAAAATTCTCTATCAAAATTAGCATCTCCAAATGCAACTGATAAAATTGTTAATAAAATATATGAATTAGTATGATTAAAAAATTACAGAATACTTTTTCATTAACTTCAATATTAATTTTAATATTATTTTTTATAAATTTTTTTAAACTTGAGAAATCTAACTCAATAAATAAAATCAAAATAGAAACGGATAGTTCTTTTATTGGAAAAAAATTTGTTGAGAATTTAGTTATTAAAGAAATCAAAAAAGATTCTCAAAATATTAACATTAATAATTTGGAAAATAATTTCTTTTCAATCCCTCATGTTAAAAATGTAATAATACATAAAGATCTATTTAAAAATTTAAACGTAAGTATCACTCAATATAATCCTATAGCAAGAATAGTTTCTGGTGAATATTCTGGTAATTATTTTGATGAGAGTGGACACTTATTTCCAATTTCATCAAAATTTTCTAAAAGAGTTATTTTAGTTCACATGAACAATGAATTTGAATTAAATAAGTCGAATAATATTTCATCTGAATTTGGTAAAGATTTTTTGATGATGATTAAGTTTATAAACAGTGATGAATTTTTTTCAAAACTTATTTCAGAAATTGAGATTAAACCAAATAAAAATATTGTTATTCATCCTCAATTCTCAAAACAAAAAATTATTTTTGGGTATCCAGAAGATTTGAATGAAAAATTTGAAAAAGTATTACTTTTTTATGAGAAAATCGTTCCTTCTAAAGGATGGAATACATATAACACAATTAATGTTATGTATAAAAATCAAATTATCTGCGATAAGAGTTAGTTAATGAAAAATCTTCAAAAATATTTTACTGCTTTAGATATTGGAACTTCAAAAATTTGCGCAATTATTGCTGAAAGAACTGAAAAAAATAAATTAAATATCATAGGTTTTGCTGAAACAGAATCAGAGGGTGTTTCAGAGGGTATGATTCAAAATTTAATTAAGGCAACTTCTAAAATAAAGGAAGTAATATCTAAAGCTAGTTCTATGGCTCAGATACCTATTGATTATGTAAATGTTGGAATTGCTGGAAAACATATCAGAAGCTTTAGTACTCACCATTCAATTGGTTTGCAAGCAAATGATGAAGAACCAGTAGAAATTAATCTTAGTCATATTAATTTGCTGAAGGAAAGATCTAAAATGGCTGTAATACCTACTAATCATAAAATTATTCACAGTATGCATCAAAAATTCACTATTGATGAAGATCATGAATCTGTTGATCCAATTGGTGAATTTGGGAAAAAATTAGAAGCAGATTTTCATATAATAAGTGCTAATAAGGTAGATATTAAAATTATGGAGGAGTCAATAAGAAGATCTAATGTTAAGTGTAAAAACTTAATTTTAGAACCTATTGCATCAAGTTTAGCTCTTTTAGATGAAAGTGATAAGGAAGATGGAATTTGCTTAGTTGATATAGGAGGGGGGACGACTGATATATCAATCTTTCATGATAATATAATTAGACATACTGCAGTTATACCTCTTGGAGGTGATATAGTAACTCAAGATATTAAAGAAGGATTAGGATTACCTAGACATCATGCTGAGGCTTTAAAGATAAAATTTGGGAAAGCTTTGTATGTTAAAAGACCTGTAAAAGAATACGTTAAAATCAAGGGTGAAGGTCAAAGAGAAGATAAAAAAATTTTATTAGATAATCTTTATAAAATTATAGAGGCAAGAATGGAAGAGATTTTTGAAAAAGTACATCAAGAGATTTTGAATAGCGGTATGAGTGAAAAATTATCAGCAGGTATAGTTATTACTGGAGGAGGCTCTCAATTACTTAATTTGAAACAGCAGGTTAAGTACATTACTGGTTTAGATGTTAGAAAAGGGTATCCATCTTCATACTTAACTAAATCTGAAATTGTAAATTTAGAATATCCAAAATATTCTACATCAGTTGGGTTGCTTTTATGGGATTTTCTTAATTCAGATTCATTAATATCAGGAAGTGATAACTCATCGTTCAATAAATCTTCTATCCCTAAAGTAAATAATTTTGGAAAATTAGTTACCGAAAGAATTAAAGGTTTCTTAAAGGATGATGATTTAACTGAATTTAAAGATGATAATTTTTAATTAAAATGGTGTTTGAATTTGATATCCCTTCTCATCATAAATCAATAATAAAAGTAATTGGTGTTGGTGGTGGAGGAAGTAACGCAGTAAATTATATGAATTCAACAGGTATAAGAAATGTTGAGTTTATAATATGTAATACCGATATTCAGGCTTTGCATTCATCTAGCGTAAAAAATCAGCTTCAAATCGGCATGGAATTAACTAAAGGTCTTGGCGCAGGAGCTAATCCTGTAAAAGGAAAAGAGGCCGCTCTTGAAAGTAGTCATGAGATTAGAGAATTATTAAGAAATGATGGGACAAAAATGTTATTTATTACTGCAGGAATGGGAGGAGGTACAGGTACAGGGGCTGCTCCAATTATTGCTCAAATAGCTAAAGAACTTGATATATTAACTGTTGGAATTGTTACACTACCGTTTGATTTTGAGGGTAAATCAAAAATGGAAAAAGCTCTTAATGGAGTTGAAGAATTAAAAAAAGGTTGTGATAGTGTAATTACTATACTTAATCAAAGATTGATTGAAATTTATGGTGATCTAAGTCAATCAAAAGCTTTTGAGAAAGCTGATGATATAATTTCAACTAGTGCAAAATGTATAGCTGAAATAGTTACTGTTCCTGGTCAAATTAATGTTGATTTTGAAGATGTTAAAACTGTGATGAAAAATGCTGGAACGTCTGTCTTGGGATCTGCTGAAGCCTCTGGTGAAAATAGAGCGAAAGAAGCAATAGAAAATGCAATTAATTCACCACTACTCAATGATAGAAATATTGAAGGAGCTAAGAAAATACTTTTAAATATAGTATCTGGTGGAGGTGATTATGAGTTGACTACTATCGAGTTGAATACAATTACAAAACTAGTCAATGATACATCATCTAATGATGTTGAAATAATTTTTGGAACAGCAATTGATGGTGAGTTAGATGACAAAGTAAAGGTAACAATAATTGCTACTGGATTTTCTAACAGTAAAAATGGTATTGATGAAATAAAAACAATTTCAAATAATATAAACTCTCAAACAAATTTATTTGAGGAAAATAATTTTGAGTTTATTAAAAATGAAAATGAAATTTTTGAAGAAGTTATTCATAATTTTGATGATGAATATCATGAATATGAAGACTCTTTAGAAATGAATAAAATTCAAAATACCAATGATAGGAGTGATGAGGTTGTAATTGAAGAGTTAGACTCTACAGACTCTTTAGAACTTGATGAGTCTTCTGATAAAAAAAATGAATATTTAATTAAGAGAAAAAAAAGGATTATAAATTTTAATAATAAAAGCTTTAAAGATAGCTCTATTGAGCAAAAACTAGCTATTCCAGCATACAAAAGAAAAAATATTTATTTAGATAATGACGTCTCTGATAGTAATGATGGTAAAACTCTAAATTTTACAGAAGAAGATTAATAATTATTTATAAATTTACTTTCTTAAATATTTAAAAAATGAATTTTATTGTTTCATCATCTTATCTGCTTAAAAATCTTAATGCTATTAGTGGTGTAATTACTTCAAATCCTGTAGTCCCAATTTTAGAAAATGTTTTATTTGAAATTGAAAGTGGTAATTTATTAATAACTGCATCTGACTTACAAACTTCAGTAATGGTTGAGCTCCAAGTTGAGTCTAAAGAAGATGGAAGTATTGCTATACCTGCAAAAATTCTTATTGAGACCTTAAAAAATTTACCTGAACAGCCTGTTACTTTTTCTATTGATGATAACAATTATAATATAGAAATAAATTCAGATAATGGAAGATACAAATTAGCAGGAGAAAATTCTACTGATTTCCCCAAAGTTCCTAATGTTAACGATGGTTATTCAGCTGAAATAGATTCTGATATTTTAAATTCAGCTATATCAAATACTATTTTTTCTACTAGTACGGATGAATTAAGACCCGCTATGACGGGAATTTTCTTTAAATTATCTTCAAAGCATTCTACTTTTGTTTCTACTGACGGGCATAGATTGGTTAAATATGTTACTACAGATATTAATGGGGATGAAGTAGATCATGATATGATATTACCAAGGAAGTCTCTTAATTTGTTAAGATCAATATTACCTTCAGATAAATCATCTCAAATTAAGATTGATTTTAATGCATCTAATGCATTTTTTTCTTTTGATAACATTAAAATGGTTTGTAGGTTGATTGATGAAAGATATCCTGATTATGATAATGTTATTCCCGCTAACAATTCTAATACAATTACTATTTCTAAAACAGATATTCTTGGTTCTTTGAAAAGAATATCAATTTATGCAAATAAAACTACAAATCAAGTTAGATTAAAAATTTCTGGCTCTGAAATTTTAATATCTGCCGAAGATTTAGATTTTTCAAATGAAGCAAATGAAAGGATTTCATGTGATCATGATGGTGATGATATTGAAATAGGATTTAATGCTAAATTTTTAATTGAAATGATTTCTAATATTTATTCTGATAAAGTAATATTGAAACTATCTGAACCTAATAGAGCTGGATTAATTCTTCCAGATGAATCAAAAGATAATGAAGAAATAACTATGTTAGTTATGCCAGTAATGCTTAATGATAATGTTTAAACTATTCCTTCTCAGTTTATTTATTAACTTATTTAATTCTTCGTTAACTAATACTGCATGGTTTTTGAATGATAACGGACTTCAAGAAATTAGAATATATTCAGATAGGTTTTATACAATTACAAAGTTTGATTTAGATAATAAAAAATTTATATCTACTTCTGGAGGTAGTTATTTTTTTGGTGAAAATTATTATGAAGTAATAGAATTTAATTCTCAAGATACTTCACAAGTTGGAGATACAATATTTTATTCCAGTTTTAAATTATCTAATGGAGATAAAGATTCTAAATTAATAATTGAAAATAATTTATTTGAAAAATATGAATCAGAAAATGAGTTAACTGGTTCATGGTTAATGAGTGGAATAGAAAGGCAGGGAGAGATGAGGTCTAGAAATGTTAATCAACCCAGAAAAACAATGAAAATTTTAGCTGGTGGAAGATTTCAATGGATTGCATATGATACTTCAAAAAAAGGTTTTTATGGAACGGGTGGGGGATATTATTCAACTATAGATGGTACTTATACTGAAAATATAGAGTTTTTTTCAAGAGATTCAAATACTGTTGGCAACTCACTTAAGTTTGATTATGAGATAATTGAAGGTGATTGGCATCATAAAGGTTTTAGTTCAAAAGGAGATCCAAAGTATGAAATTTGGACACAAAGAAAAAAATAACTTATGCGCATGTGGCGGAATTGGTAGACGCGCTAGGTTGAGGGCCTAGTGACTTAAATTAGTCGTGGAAGTTCGACTCTTCTCATGCGCACAACAATTAAAAAAAATTAATCAAATAATGAAGATAATTTCATTGCTACTGTCATTTCACCTTCTATTTTCATTTTCCCAAGTATAAATGCTTGCATTGAGTCAGTCTCTTTATTAAGAATTTTTTCAAATTCTTTATTATCTATGATTATAGAGCAATGCGCTTCATTATTATCATTATTGATTATAGTTGGAGTTACAGTATCATCTATAAATACACATCCATCATTAAAAATAAACTTAATTTTAGACTCTATTTTGCCACTTCCTTTCTGTGACAATTCTATAATTCTTTTTGTTATTTCATTTAATTTCATACTTTATTAATTTAATTTAATCTCATACATTGAAGGCCACCATTTTCCAGTTATAAAAATTGTTTGAGTCTCGTCATTGTAAGCTATTCCATTCATAACATCTATTTTATCTGAATAGTTTTTTCTATTAAATATATTTTGTAAATCTAGTTTTCCTTCTACAATACCAGTTTCCGGATTAATCTTTAAAATAATATCTTTACCATATATATTACAATAAATCTTATCATTAATAACTTCTAATTCATTAATATTATTAACTTTTCCATTATTATCATAAACTTCAATTATTTTTTCTATATCGAAACTACCTGGATTTCTAAAATAAATTTTTTCAGATCCATCACTCATCACAATTTGATTATTATATGTAGAAAGGCCCCAACCCTCAGTTTCATAATTAAATTCTTGAATAATATTAAAAGAATTTATATCATAAACAAAACACACTTTACTTTTCCATGTTAGCATAAAAAGTTTATTTTTATATATAGTAATTCCTTCAGCAAAGAAACTATCACTTATTTTTTTTTCTCTAATTATATTCCCATTTTCATAGTCGGTTTCCCTTAGAAAAGATTTACCGTATTGTCCTGAACTTTCATAGAATTTTCCATTTTTAATTAGTAGTCCTTGGGTATATGAACTTTTATCATGAGCTAATATTTTAATTAATTCATAATTTAATATTTGAGGTTTATCTTTTGGATATATAAAAAAACTTTTTGAAGTTATGTCTATTTTATTATCATGATTTTGACTCATTATTTTTACACTATTTCTTCCATACTGCTTAAAAACATTCGATGAAATTTTAATTTTTTTCTCAAAATTAATCGTGTCATTATTTATTAATAATTTATAAAGATTTTGCTCTTTACTATCAATATTATTTTTTACGCTAATTAAAATGGAATCTCCTCTGTAAAAAATCTCATTATTTGATGGATTTTCAATTATAAATTTTGATTTTATGCGAGGTGATTGAGATTTAAACTCATTTCTGTTTTCACATGACATAACAATAAAAAAAAGAATACTTAAATAATAATTATATTTCATCAATAATGTTTTTTCCTTTTTCTGTTAAATTAAACCCAATTCCAATTTCTTTTTTATAATAATTTATAATTGATATTCTTCTTATTAAATTTTTTTTAACTAAAGAAGTAAAAGATCTACTTAATGATGCCTTTGATTTTTTTAAAAACTTACACTCTCCTCTAATTATTCCTTTTTTATGGGTTCCATCGATTCTTTGATACTTTCTTTTTCTGGTTTCAAACTCTTTACGAGAGTCGCTCAAGCTTTTAAAATTTTTTGATTCTTTATCTCTAAATTTTTCTTTTGGAACTATCTTGAAATAGTCTATAACTGGCTCATAAAAATAAATATGAGCGTGAGCATCTGAGTCAGGCTCAATAAAACCTTTTTTTTCTTCAAAAGAGTTTTCTGATTTTTCATTGATTTTTAAAAGATCATCTATGGTTAATTTAACTAAATCTATGTTCTTTTTTTTATGTCTCTCTGATATATGAAATTTAACAATCTCATCTGAGTCCATACTAAGATTTTCATTTTTTAAATTATAAAAAGACTTATTTAAAATAAATTTTTGTAAGGATGATAAATTCAATTTATACTGTTATCGTATAAAAATATTTATTATTTTTTAATTTCCAAAAAGTTGACCATTATCTTGAAACTCTCCAGAATCAAAATCTCCTCGTTGACCTCCTCTTCTCTTATTTTGATTTATTCTATACTGGAGTGATAATCTAAATTCCTGAGAACGTCTCCATGAAAATTCTCCAACAGTGAAATAATTGTCATCTGGTTTTCCTCCTCTTTCGTATCTTCTTAGTCTAGATTTAGTTAAATCTCTAACTGTAAATGATAAAGTCCCTTTTTTATTTTTAAATATATCTTTCGATAAGCTTAAGTCAATTCCATATGATGATAAATTTTTACCTTGAGGAGATTCAGATGGCCCTCTGTAATCAAAAGTTAATTGACCTTCTAGCTTATTATCAAACATTTTTAAATTATTACTTATCCTTGTTCTCCAACTATAAGATTTGGCATAAAAATTCTGAGTTCTTCCTCCATTTACAGGCTCATATTCTCCTTCTGTTTCTGACTGAAAGAAATTTAATGAGCCCGTAGTTTTTAACCATTTATTATATTCTATAGAACCATTTAATTCAACTCCATATGCATTAGTAAAACCTAAATTGACAGGTTTAAAAACAGCATATCCTTGATCATTTACATCAAAGATTCTTTCTATTACATCATTTGTATGTCTGTAATATGTTCCAGCATAAATATTACCTTTTTCAAATTCACTTAAAAATCCAATTTCATAAGAGTTTGTTAATTCTGGATCTAGGAATGGATTTCCTACAAAATTTGATCTACTATCACCTAGACCATAAAATGGATTTAAATCCCAAAATCTAGGTCTTCTTAATCTCTTGCTATAACTAAGTTGTATTGATTGCTTATCACTAATCTCATAGGTAAAGAACCCAGAAGGAAAGTAATTGGAATACTTTAATCTAGTAATTTCTTGAGTATCTATTAGATTAGCAAAAAAATCAGTGTCTTCATATCTTAAACCTAGTTGATAAGAGAATTTTCCAGATTGATTTCCTAGCTGAATATATAAAGCATTTACATCTTGATAATAGTCATAGGTGTTAGATGGAGGAATTATAATCCATCTTTCATCATATAATTGTTCAGCTTTATAATTACTATTCATTTTATCATAATCTCTTCTAAATCCAAGTTCAAGTTTACCTTTATCTGAATTAAATGGATATATGTAATCAACTCTAATATTTTGATCATATCTCTCACTTATTTGATTTGTTCTTTGGTTTAAATTTATTAGTGGCTCGTTGTAGCTACTTAAGTTTTCTGAATCATTACTACTCCATGAATAATCTAGTTTTAAATTGTGTCCTTTTTTATTAAAATTTTTGGTATAGGAGAGGTTATAGTTGTAGTTATCGCTAATTCTACTAGAGTTCTCAAATCTTTTACTCTCACCAATTAATTCACCAATTGATGAATAATCTTTGTAAAAATTATTACTGTTTCCATCATCATCGCTAGATCTAAACCCTAAAGAAAAGTTAAAAATATTTTTATTATTTGGAAATAATGAGAAGCCAAATCTACCTCCAAGAGACTTATCATTATTTAATCTTTCACGATTAATACTAGATGAATAAGTTGTATCAGATAAATAAAAATCTGAATTAGTAAAACCACCTCCTTTATTCTCTCTCTGATTTAAATTAACAGATCCAAATACTGAGAATTTACTTTTTCTGTAATTGATATTTGTTGACAATCCATTTTGTAAGGGATAACCAGTATTTAAATTAATAGAACCATTTACGCCTTTCAATTTGTCTTTTTTTAAGATAATATTTAAAATTCCAGAAGAGCCTTCTGCACTATATCTAGAAGATGGATTAGTAATTATTTCAACTTGATCTATTTCATTACCTTGAAGCTGTTTAAATGCATTAGGTCCATCAAATCCCATCATGCTTGCAGGTTTTCCATCAATAAGTATTCTAACGCTTTGTGAACCTCTAAGACTAATATTACCTTCAATATCTAGATCAATTGATGGTATATTTTCTAAAATTTCTTCAGCTGTTCCTCCTTTATTACTTAAATCTTTACCTACATTAAATACTCTTTTGTCTAATTTTAATTCAAGACTACTTTTGTCAGCTCTTACCATTACCTCATCGAGAGCTGTAGCATCTGTTTCTAAACTTATATCTCCAAGATCAATTTCTCTATTTTCTCTAGAAAAGGGTATATTCACCCTGAAAGATTTATATCCTACATAGGTTATTTCTGCAATCAATTGCATAGGATTTCCTCTTAATTGTTGCTTTCTTTCGGATCTAACTTTTTCCATCATTTTTTGAGGATTTATTTCAATTTGAAATTTTCCTTTGTCATCAGTTATTCCTCCTGAAACTAGGATGGAATCATAGGTGACAATTGATATTGTAGCATATGACAATCCTTCTTTTGAATCGGAATCGATAAGTTTCCCTTTAACTATCATATTTGCCATCTGAAAGTTCTGAAAGCCAGATGAACCTCCACTCCACTGAGATCTATCTTGAGCAGGTAAATTAAATGATATTAATAATAATAGGAGATATATAAATTTATTCATTTTTTATTTTTTTGAGTATACGGGTTTAGATGTCAATAGTTTATAAAACTTGCTTATAAAGAAAATAGAGAAGTTAGGAATATAATAAAGAGAAAACCTATAAAACTTTGGAGGATTGTTAATAATGAAAAATACTTTAGACCAGAATTTAAATTTAGATTTGAATTTTTTATAACTATCCAGAAGTAAGAATCATTTATATGTGATACCATCATTGAACCACATCCTATCGATAATATTACCATAGTTAGATCAAAAATATCAAATCCATATTCTGAAATAATTGGAAAAATTATTGAGCTAACAATGATCATAGATGATGTACTTGAACCCTGACTAGTTTTAAATAATGCACTTAAAAAAAAACTAATCAAAAGAATATACATAATACTTATTTCATTGATTTGAATTATAGAAGGGAGAATCTTAGATAAATTTGAATTTTTAATAATATTTCCAAATGCTGCTCCCATAGTTGTTACAGAAATTATAGGTATAAAATCTTTCATTGAATTCTTAAAAATTTTTGAAATGTTTTTTTCTTTCCTTGGAATAAATATTGAAAATATTAATCCAATAAAAAGAGCAGATTTTGGATTGCAAATCGTTTTTATAAAATTAAACAAAGAATCATTTTCATTAATGTTTATAAGATTTAATAATGAGCCTAATCCAATAATTATCAATGGAATAAGTATACTTAAATATGAAAAAATATGAGGTTTAGATTGTTTTTTTATAGAGATAGGTAGAATTATATTCCTTTCCTTTAATAAATTTCTTGCAAAAAAAAATGATGTGATTGAAGCAGGTAATGAAATAAAAAATCCAAAAATCATTACGTATCCAATATGATTAATCATATTAAAATTATTAATTGCTCCTATTGGACCTGGTGTAGGTGGAATTAGTGTATGTGATGCATATAACCCTCCTGAGAGTGAAAGATTCAAGCTTAATAAAGAGAAAGATGAGGATGATGCAATTGATTTTGATATCCCATTAAGAATAATAAATGCAGAGTCACAAAAAACTACCGTTCCAACAAACAACCCAATTAAATTCATTGAAAGTAAAGAATTATTTTTCAAAGAGTATAAAAATATATTTCCAAACTTATTTATTGATTTTGATTCAAAAAGAAATTGACCTATAAGACACCCTAATAATAATATAACTCCAATACCTTCTAAAGAAATAATAAACCCTTTTAGCTGAAAATCAACTATTTCACTCAAGCTCATTTGTAAAAGAATTCCCAATAAAAAAGAGCCAATAAAAAGAGAAAATGCTGGATTTATTTTAAAATAAGAACTTAAAGTAACAATTAATAAAACGGATATAAATAAATAAAAAAAAATAATCACTAAACTTTGTTTAATGATAGGAGATACATTACTGCCATTCTTACTGCTACTCCATTTTCTACCTGGTCTAATATCAGTGAGTTACTAGAATCTGCAACATCACTATTTATCTCAATCCCTCTATTGATAGGTCCTGGATGCATTATAATTATATCTTTATTTATTTTCTGGAGTATTTTTTTATTAATTCCAAAGTAGAGACTGTATTCTCTTAAAGATGGAAAAAAAATATTTTGTTGTCTTTCAAGTTGAAGTCTTAATACGTTAGCAACATCACACCATTTTAAAGCATTCTCAATATTATTTTCAATTAATACCCCAAGTGAGTGTATATACTTAGGAATCAAAGTTGTTGGACCACAAAGCATTACCTTAGCTCCAAGTTTCTGTAAAGCATAAATATTAGAAATAGCAACTCTAGAATGATATATGTCTCCAATTATTGCTACCTTCTTGTTTTTGAGATCTCCAAGTTTTTCTTTTATAGTGTAAGAATCTAATAATGCTTGAGTTGGATGTTCATGAGTTCCATCACCAGCATTAATAACAGCTGCATTTATATTTTTTGCAATAAAATGCGGAGCTCCTGGATTTGGGTGTCTCATGACAATCATATCAACCTTCATAACTAAAATATTATTAATTGTATCTAAAAGTGATTCTCCTTTTTTTACAGAGCTCACAGATGAGGAGAAATTTATAATATCAGCAGATAATCTTTTTTGAGCAATTTCAAATGATAACTTAGTTCTTGTACTATTTTCAAAAAAAACATTAGCAATAGTCATATGTCTTAGTGAAGGAACTTTTTTTATTGGCCTCTGTAATACCTCTTTAAATTTATCAGCAGTCTCAAAGATTAAATTTATTTCATCAATTGATAAGTTTTTTATTCCTAATAAATCTTTTGATATTAATTTATCCATCTAATTAATTAACCATATATTGTCTTTTTCAAAACCTTGTTCAGCCAAATTAACTTCTACTCTATCAGAAGTAATTGTATTTATCTTAATACCACAATAAGTTGGTTCAACTGGGATATCTCTGGTATATTTTCTATCCACTAAAACTAGTAACTCAATTTTTTTTGGTCTACCAAAATTCATAATGCCTTCCATTGCAGATCTGACAGTTCTACCAGTAAATAGTACATCATCTATAATCACTACATTTTTATCATCTACCAAAAAGGGGATCAAAGTCTCCTTGGCTCTATGAATAGTTCTTGATCTAAAATCATCCCTGTAAAATGTAGTGTCTAATATTCCTGATTGCACTTCTTTATTTAAAATATTTTTTAAAATTTTTTTTATACGATCTAAAAAATAAATACCTCTTGGTTGAAGTCCAATTAGTACAGTATCTGAAAAGGAGTTATGGTTTTCAATTAATTGATGACAAAGTCTATTGATGGTAATTTCTAATCTTGCTTCATTAAACAATCTAGATTTATTTGTCATTTATTTACAAATATAAATGTATTTAGTAACTAGAGATATATCATTCAATGAATTTCAATTTTAGATATAAAAAATACTATTTTAATTTTATTTTCTGGATTAGTTTCTTTCAACTTTTGGATACCATAAGTATAAAAAATATTATCATACCAGTTCCTTGTCCCTTCTGGATTAGTTTCTGTTTTAACTATAGTTTTATTTTCGTTAGCATTTAGACTAATGGTTTCATTTCTACTTATAAAGTTTTCTTTTATTTCATTATAATTAAATTCAGCTTTTCCTTTACTGATATAAAATTCAACAACTTGGTTTTTTTCAATCAAATATTTTTTATATGTCCTTTTATAAAATGTATTCAGTTTATCAATTTCTGAAACTGAGTTCCAAAATATATTTCCCTCAATGTCTAGTATTAAAAAAATATTTACTTCATGATTATAACCTCCAAAATTAGGATTAGATTTTTGATCATAGGTTCCAGAGAAAGTATTATAATAGGGTATATAAGAATAATTACTAAATCCATCATTATTGAAATTTTCTTTAATAGATTCTAATGATAAAAAGATTTTCTCATCATATATGAAAAAAGTATCTAAAACAAAATCATAGCCTAAACTTATATTTTCATAATTTTTATTTTCAATTTTTTTTTCAATATTATTTTTTTTCTTAATTAATAAATTAGAAAATGAAGATATCTCTAGTAAATTAATTTTTTTACTAATCAAATTTTTTCCTTCTGAGAAAATATCAAATTGTATTGCATTACCAAGGTTAGACTTTTTTTGTTTTAGAAGTGAAATACTAAGGTCTAAATCATCCTTAGTAATTATTTTAGTATTTAAAATTGAATTAAATTTTGAATTAATAGAATATGATTGAATTTTTTCTCCATTTAGATTATATGAAATTTTATTAATATAAGCAAAATTTTTTAAGAGCTGAGTTTGTTCTATAACATAAAATGATGAAAGATTATTTTTAATTATATCTAAAATTTTAGAATTATTATTATTTAAAAACTCAAAAATATTAATGAGTTGATTACTGAATAAATTATAAATACTGATAATATTTTTTCCATTTTTTAAAGTGCCCAGAAGAACAATATCATTTTCAAAAAAAATTGCTTTTTGCAGATTTAAACTAATAGGTAATGAAATTTCTTTTTGAGAAATTGAGTTTTTTCTAAAATTATATTCAACAATCAAAAATTCTTTCTCATTAGAATAATTTTTTTGAAAAAGAATTTTATAAGAATTAAAACTTGAATTAATTTGATATACCAAATAAGATCTATCTATTTCAAAAAAGATATTATTAATAAATTCTAAATTTTTATCAAATAATTTTATTTCCCATTTTAAGTTTTTTCCAGTTTCTAAATCTTTAAGTAGAATAAGATTTTGTTCATTAGAATGAGTATAAAAGTTTCTATCTAATTCACTAAGTGTAAATTCAATTCTTTTTTTTTGATAAAGAATAGTATCTAAATTACCTTGTGAAAATGAATGAAAAGTTATTAATGAGTTTAATAGAAAAAAAATGAAAATTTTGATAATAAGATTTTCATCTTTAGGTGATATTGTATTAACTACACCTATTCCTAGATTATTAAAGAAGAAATTCCCAAACTCTGAAATACATTTCATTACCAAAACTAGTTATTTTGATGTTTATATTAACAATGGAAATATAGATAAGCTAATAGAATTCAATGATAATTTATTGGAAATTATTAAAAAACTAAAAAAAGAAAATTATGATTTTATTATTGATCTTCATAATAATTTACGCTCTCGAATAATTAAATTTTTATTAAATAAACGAACTATAACGTATAAAAAGCAGTTTTTAAAAAGATGGATTTATACCAATTTCAAGTTATATTTTAAGATTAATCATATTGTTGATTCATATATTGACACACTTTCCCATTTTGGTATTGAAAATGATGGTTTAGGACTAGACTTTTATCTTAGCCAGAGATCTCTTAATAAAATAGCAAAAAGTATTTTTGAAAATAAAAAAATGACAGCTTTTGTAGTAGGAGCTAAACATTATACAAAAATATTACCATTAAATAAATTAATAGAGTTATGTGATAAAATAAATGGACCAATAGCACTTATTGGAGGTAAATCTGAGAAAAAAATAGGCAAAGAATTAGAAAATTTTTTTAATCATTCAACAAATGATGAAATTATTTTAAAGTTAAATCAAAGAACCAAAATTTTTAATTTCTGTGGAATTTTATCTATTGAAGAGTCTGCAGCTCTTATGAAATATTGTGATAAAGTTTATACTCATGATACAGGATTTATGCATATAGCTGCAGCATTAAAAAAAGAAGTAATTTCTATTTATGGATCAACTAATCCAGATATAGGATTTTATCCTTATGGTACTAAATTCAGCGTTATAGAAAATAAAAAGATTTCATGTAGACCATGTACAAAAATTGGTTACTCAAAATGTCCAATAAATCATTTTAAATGCCTTAAAGAAATAAATTTTGATAATTTATAGAAAATGAAAAAAATTATTATCATAAGACATTCTAAGTCTAGTTGGTCAGAGGTAGGATTGGCTGACTTTGATAGGCCTCTTAGTGAGAGAGGAGAAAACGATGCTGATTTAATGTCAAAAAAATTATTAAAAAAAGCTTCCAAAATTGATCTCCTAATTTCAAGTTCATCAAAAAGAACTAGACTAACATCAAATTATTTTATTAATCAAATTAATATTAAATCAGTAAGATATATTGATGAGTTATACCATGCTTCATCAGATGAAATATTTAATATTTTAGTAAATATTGATAAAAGTATTAATTCATTAATTTTAGTAGGCCATAATCCAGGTTTAACTAATTTCATTAATAATTTAACTCATTTAAATCTTTATAATTTGCCAACATCTGGAATAGTAATTCTAAGCTTTATTAATGATGAATGGAATATGAAAGAATTAGAAAAAAATCAGTTAAATGTTGAATGGATAAAGTTTCCTAAAGACTTTAAATTATAGTATATATTCACTTAAATCTTTATTTTGAGTTATTGAATTTAACTTTTCTTCAACTAATTTTTTAGTTATAACTACTTTGGCATTTGGACCAATTTTTTCTGGTATATCAAATAAAATTTCATTCAGTAACTTACTCATAACAGTATGAAGTCTTCTTGCTCCAATATTTTCAATTTCAGAGTTAATTATATAAGCTTTATTAGATATTTCTTCAAGAGCATCATTATTAAATATAATTTCAACATTTTCGGATTTAATTAAAGCCTTGTACTGTTTGGTTAAAGAATTTTTAGGTTCAGAAAGTATTCTAAGAAAATCTTGTTGTGTTAATTCATCTAACTCAACTCTTATAGGAAATCTACCTTGAAGTTCTGGGATAAGATCTGATGGTTTAGAGAGATGAAAAGCACCTGCTGCAATAAAAAGAATGTGATCAGTGTTGATTATTCCATATTTAGTGGTTACAGCAGTTCCTTCAACAATAGGTAATAGATCTCTCTGAACACCTTCTCTGCTAACATCTGGTCCCCCACTTTTCTTAGAACCACTAATTTTATCTATTTCATCAATAAAAATAATTCCTGTATTCTCTGCTTTTTTAATTGCTTCATCTTTAACTTCATCCATATCTATTAATTTTGAAACTTCTGCTTCCAATAAAATTTTTTTAGCTTCTCCAATTGATACCTTCCTTTTTTTGTTCCTTTTAGGCATCATGTTACTTATCATATCTTGAAGATTAATCATTGATGACTCATCCATCATTCCACCACCAATCATACCAATTCCTGAATTAGATGGCTTTTGAACAACTATCTCAATCTTTCTATCATCTAATTCACCACTTTTAATTTTTTCTCTAAATTTTTCTCTTGTCTTTTCGTTTATCTCTTTATCCTCACTATTACTATTTTTTTCTAGACTTAAATTAATATTTGACTCCACTTTATTAAGAGGAGGTATTAATATATCAAGTATTATATTATTAACACTTTCTTCAGCTTTTATTTTTACTTCTTCCTTTTTAATTGTTTTCACAAGATTTACAGATTGTTCTACCAAGTCTCTAACCATACTTTCAACATCTCTTCCAACATAACCTACCTCAGTAAACTTTGAAGCTTCAACTTTAGTGAAGGGAGCATCTGCTAAATGTGCTAATCTTCTAGCAATTTCAGTTTTTCCAACACCAGTAGCTCCAATCATTAATATATTATTTGGAATAATTTCATTTTTTATATCTCCCTCTACATTCATCCTTCTCCATCTATTTCTAAGAGCAATTGCAACATTTCTCTTTGCATCAGATTGACCAATGATATACTTATCTAATTCTTTAACTATTTCTTGAGGAGTCATATTTTTTATTTTTTCCATCACTTTATAATTTTTTTAGGTTATAGTTTATAGATATATTGTTAGAATTTGAAATTGAATTCAAAATTAATCTAGAATAATTTAAAATGATTCTTTTTAGCTTTAATTCTAGTCCGTAAGACACTCCATTTAATTTACTAGAATTTATTAATTTAAAACTTTTATCATTAAGGTAATTATATCCCAATAATATATCTAAATATTTAGATAATAAAACTTCTACCCCAAATGAAAAGTTTTCTTTTAGATAATTTTTTTGAGACCCTATATAAGTTAATGAAAATCTAAAAGGCATATATTGGGGTTTTACTGAGGAACCAATTTTAAAATAAGATGGCAGGTCTAAATGATTTTCACCAAAAATAAATCCAAAGTTTTTAAGAACTACTCCTATTGAGACATCTTTATCTTTGATTGGGGTAATAATAGTTCCAAAATCTATCAAAAATCCTGAAAATGAATAATCAAAGTATTTAGAATACACATATTTTAAATTTGTTCCAATCGAAAAATTTGACCAAGAAAAAGATTTTCCAAAAAAAATGGAATATTCATTTGGATAAAAAATGCCAGTAAAATTACCAAAGTTGTCATATCCTTTAAATTCTCCACTAGAAAAATATTTTATTCCAAATCCATAATTTCCAATATATTTAGAAGTATCTGAATAGAGAAAACTTGAGGAGTTTAAGTCAGAAATAAAGTTTAAATAATTTAATGATAATGAATTAGATTTTATAAAAGCTGGATTTTCAAAAAAGTAATTATTGTTTAGAGATATATTGTGCCCCCCAAGAGCATTTATTCTTGAATTATCACTAATATTAATGAATGATACATCTTGAGGTTGAGAGTATAAATTATTACTAAAAATCTGAATGAGAATAAAGAAAGTAAATAAATAAGAATAAATTTTATTAAATAAATAGTTTATAAATATCATTGAGAATAACATATGACATTAAACCTAGTAATATAATAACTCCAAATCTGGTAGAATATTCTAAAAATTTTTCAGTAGGTTTTTTACCAGAAAATAATTCGTAAATTATGAAAGCGGCATGACCACCATCTAATGCTGGTATTGGTAATAAATTCATGAAAGCTAAAACCATTGAAAGTAATCCCACAATTCGCCAAAAATTCCCCCAATCCCATGTGTTTCCAAAAATTTGTGCGATTCCAATTGGTCCACTTAGATTTTTAGATGGATCAATGTCACCAGAAAACATTTTGCTAAAGGCTTTAATATTTAAAAATACTATTCCAAAAGCCTTTTGAGAACCAATTATTGAAGATTCTAAAAAATTAAATTGTTTTTCAGAAAAGGTTAGAGGTTCGCTTAATGTTTTAATTCCAATAGTGGCATCTTTATTAATCTCAACAACTTTTTCAATAACTTTATTGTCTCTATTTATAGTTAATTGAACAATTGAACTTTTATTTTTTTCTAAAATTGATTTTAACTCAAATACATCCACAATAAAAGTTTCATCAACTTTTAAAATTTTATCACCTTTTCTAATATCTGCAGCAAGAGCATTACTATAGACACTATCTATTTTAAATGGAGTCCTAGCTTTTAGGAATGAGCTCATAGCCTCTCTGCTATTCATTTTATTAATGAAATTATCAGGTATGTTTATTTCAATATTTTTATTATCTCTTAAGACAGTGAATGTTGTATTATTATCAAAAAATAAATTAGGATCAAATAATTCAGAATCTCTTTCCCAATCATTTCCATTGATTAATAGAATTTTATCACCAGTTTGAAAACCCGCCTCAACACCTAAATCTAAAGCTATTATTCCATTTTTATTAATTTCTTCTTTTGAAAGGTAGATCTCTCCATTGTTAAAAGTTATTAGAGTAAAAATAAAAAGTCCAGTTATTACATTAAAAATAATTCCTCCTAACATTACAGTCAGCCTTTGCCATGCAGGTTTAGATCTAAATTCCCACGGTTCAGGTTTTTTATTTATATGCGAGGTGTCCATAGACTCATCAATTATTCCTGATATTTTAACAAAACCACCAAGAGGAATTGAACCTAGACCATATTCAGTTCCTTTATAAATAAAACTCCATATTTTTGGAGGAAATCCAATAAAATATTTTTCCACCTTCATGCCAAATATTTTTGCCGTGATTAGATGCCCAAATTCATGAATTCCAACTATTATAGTTAAAGCTAGAATCATTTGAGCAGCCATTATCAATCCATCCATATTATAAATTGTTTATTTTTTGTTTAGTATACTCTCTAGTCAATTGATCAGTTTCAATAAGTTGATCTAGATTGGGGTCTGCAATATATGCTATTTTATTTAAAGAATCTTCAATAATATTAGTCATATCTAAATATCTGATTTTATTTTTTAAAAATGCATCAACAACGATTTCATTAGAAGCGTTCAATATACATGGAGAATTACCTCCATTTTTACATGATTCAAAAGCTAATTTTAAATTATTAAAAGTTTTAAGACAAGGTTTTTCAAATGTTAGATTATTATTTAAAATAAAGTCAAATCTTTTGAAATTGTTAGTTATTCTTTCTCCAGATGCCAAAGCATATTGAATAGGCAGCCTCATATCTGGATCTCCTAATTGAGCTTTAATAGAACCATCTTTAAACATAACCATAGAATGAATTATAGACTGAGGGTGAATAACTACGTCTATCTTTTCAAATTTTAAGTTAAATAAATGTTTAGCTTCGATTACCTCTAAGCCCTTATTCATTAAAGTAGAAGAATCAATTGTAATTTTACTTCCCATTTCCCAGTTAGGATGAGATAAAGCCTCTTCTTTTGTAATATTTTTGAGCTGCTCTAATGATTTATTTTTAAATGGCCCCCCAGAAGCTGTAAGAATAATTTTTTCAATATTATCCTTTAATTCTCCAACTAAACATTGATAAATTGCTGAGTGTTCTGAATCTACTGGAAAAATTTTGACGCCTTTTGACTTACATAAACTCATAATTAAGTCACCTGCTATAACAAGAGTCTCTTTATTGGCAAGAGCTATATCTACACCATTATTAATAGAATTTATTGTAGGAATTAAGCCTGATTTTCCCACTAGTGCAGTTAAAACAATATTAGGATCGCAATAATTAAGAAAATTATTTAATGACTCTTCACCAAATAGAATATCAATATTTTGTCCTCTTAATTTATTTCGAATTATTTTTTCTTTGGAAGAGTCCCCAAAAATAATAGCTTTAGGCTTAAACTTTATAGCTTGTTTTATAAGTAGATTATAATTTGAAAATGCACTTAAAAGTTCTACTTTAAAAATATCTAAATTTTCAGCAATTACTTCCAAAGATTGAGTGCCTATAGATCCTGTAGATCCAAGTACTGCTATTTTTTTTGAATTATTCATATTTTGCTAATTCATCTATTATCTTAGAATTATTTGACAGTCTAGGCACTTTATTTTGACCCCCTAATTTTCCATTTAACTTCATAAAATTAATGAATGATTTTCTTTTTAATACTGTAATTTTTAAAGGAGATAAAACTCTATCTTGAATTAGATCTTTATAATAAGAATTTAATTTTTGTAGATTTTTATCAATTTCAGACTCAAATAATTTAAGATTATGTGGTTTTTCGCTAAATTCAATTAACCAGTTATGGTGAGACCTACCTTTTGAATCAATTATCCTTGGACCGACAGTATATTCAACAACTTTAATATTATTAAATTTTTCACAAGCTTTTTTTAATGCTAAATCTACCTCTTCAACTATAACATGCTCTCCAAAAGCTGAAATAAATTGTTTGGTTCTACCAGTTACTACTATTTTAAGTGGATTTAAGTTGGTAAATTTAATAGTGTCACCAATGAGATATGACCAAAGACCAGCATTTGAAGTAATTATTAAAGCATAATTTATATTTGTTTTTACCTCACCTATCATAATCCTTTTAGGATTAGTTTTTTGTAATTCTGATAATTCAATAAATTCATAAAAAATACCTGAATTAATTTGAAGCAAAAGATCACTTTTATTTCTTGAGTTTTGATAAGCAAAAAATCCTTCTGAAGCTGGATATGTTTCTAAAGTATCAATTTCTTTACCTATACTATTGAATAAATTATTTTTATACGGTTCAAAATTTACACCACCATGACATAATAGTTGAAGATTAGGAAATATATCTTTAATTTTTTTTCCTGTCTTTTTTGTTAGAACGTCAAAATACATTTGAATCCAAGGAGGAATTCCTCCTAATATTCTCAGATCTGAGTTTAGAGTTTCATCAACTATTTTATCAATCTTTTTTTCCCAATCTTCAATCCTATTAGTTTCTTTAGATGGTAAAAGCAAGTGTTTTAAGTATATGGGTTCGTGATGATTAACTATGCCTGAAAGCCTACCTATTTTAATTCCATTTTTCTCTTCAAGTGTTGGTGAACCAGAGATAAACATGGCTTTCCCTTTTAATGATTTTAATGATTTTTTTTCATTTAAATAATCTGTAAGAAAATAGCTTGCTGAATTAATTTGGTTTTTTAAAGATTCTTTTGTTAATGGAATATATTTTGAGCCTGAAGTCGTTCCAGAAGTTTTTGCAAAATATAGTGGTTTCCCAGGCCATAATATATTTTTATTACCTTTTTTAATCAAATCAATGTATTCCTTTATTTCCTCATAGTCTCTTATTGGAACATTATTTTTAAACTCAATATAGTTTTTTATTGAAACAAAATTATGATTAATGCCAAACTGAGTATTTTTAGCTTTATCTATTAATTTTTTGAGTAATCTAAGTTGAATTAGATTTGCTTGTCTCTGGGAAATATGCTTAATAGCAAAGGATTTATCAAAAGATTTGATAAAATTTAAAAGAGTTAATAGTATAGTTGATATCATTTTTTGATTAATCAAATATGCTAAAATTTCTTGAATTTAATGAAATCAAAAAACTATCCTAATGATATACGTTTATTGATTTCCTGAATATTTTTTTTGAAAATACTATCAGTATCAATCATATCATTTACAGATTGAACTGCATGAATAACAGTACTATGATCCCTTCCTCCAAAATGAAATCCAATAGATTTGAGAGAATTATTTGTATAATCTTTTGAAAAGTACATGGCTACTTGTCTTGCAATAACTATTTCTTTATTTCTTGCCTTATCTTTCATCTCTTCAATACTAATATTAAAATAATTAGATACAATTTCCTGTATATATTTTATGTCAATTTCTCTATTAGTATTTTTAACAATCTTAGAAATAATAGTTTTAGTAAGGTCTATATCAATGTCATGATTAGATATAGTAGAATAAGCTAAAAGAGAAACTAATACTCCTTCAAGTTCTCTTATGTTAGTATCAACTTGAAAAGCTATGTATTCTATTACTTCCTTATCAATATTCAATTTTTCTGATTCAATCTTAAAATTTAATATATCAAGCCTTGTCTGATAATCTGGTTTTTCTAATTCAACTGTCAATCCTGATTTAAATCTACTAACTAATCTTTTTTCTAATCCTTCTAGTTCAATTGGAGATTTATCAGCTGCAATAATTATTTGTTTATTATTTAATAATAACTGATTAAATATGTGAAAAAATACTTCTTGAGTTTTCTCTTTCCCTTTGAAAAATTGGATATCATCAATAATAATACAGTCAATATTTGAATAGAAATTTGTAAAGTCTTTTAATTTATTCTCTTTTAATGAATCAACAAATTGATTAGCAAATTTTTCCGAAGTAATATAATAAACAGAAGTATCTAAGTTTTTTGTAATTTTATTTCCAATAGATTGAATGAGATGTGTTTTGCCAAGCCCTACACTCCCATAAACCATTAATGGATTAAAGGGATTATTTCCAGGATTTTGAGCAATTCTTTTTGCTGCTGCTTTTGCTACACTATTACATTTGCCAGGTATGAAATTTTTGAATTTAAAATTTTGGTTGAGATTATTAAAATTAGCTTTGATAATCTTTGTTTCGTCTAAATTGTTTTCTAAGCTCTCTTCTTTAGATTCTTTGATATCTTCATCTATTTCATATTCTAATTTTCCTTCTTTTCCAAGTACAGTAACTATTGCTTCATTAAGTAAATTCAAATAATGACCTTCTAGCCATTCATAAAAGAATTGATTAGGCACAACTATAGTTAAAACTTTATTTGAATAATTTTTAGGTTTAATTGGCTTAAACCAGGTTAAAAAACTCTGATGAGGTATTTTATTTTTTATTAAAGATAAACAGTCCCTCCAATGCTCTATATGCATCTAATTTTTGTTAAGTGGTTTATAAAAAAACTATTAATTAAATAGTTTCCCAAATATTGAATATTTTTTCTAATAATAAAAATCAAATTCTCTATTGATTTTTAAAAATCTATATATTTAGAATTTTTGAGATAGTTTTTCAAGTAAAATCTTTGAATAATGCAATAAGTTTTTTTTTAATTTTTAAGAGTTTAAATTTGCTTCTTTTCAATTACAAATATGTGGAAAGAAGCTTACATTAATTCAATTATCAAAGAAACAGATTTAACTTGGAAATTTGTAATTACTCCCAAAGAAAAATTTAATTTCATACCAGGACAATTTGTTCAAATTAAAATTAAAGATATAGTTAGAAGTTATTCTATTGCATCTTACCATCCAAATGAAAATCTTTTTGAACTTTTAATAGTAAAATTAGATGGAGGAAGAATGACAAAATATCTTTTTGAAGAATTAAAAGAGGGAGATGCCATTCAAATTAAAGGGCCATTAGGTAAATTTATTTTGCCAGAAAAAATTGTATCAGATATTTTATTTATTTGCACAGGTACTGGTTTAGCTCCTTTTAGGAGCATGCTTCAAAGTATACTTTATAAAAAAAATTCTCATCAAAAGATTTATCTTATTTTTGGTACTAGAACTGTAAAAGACCTTTTATGTCAGAATGAAATGAAAAAATACGAAGAAATAATTGATGATTTTAAGTATATACCTACTTTGTCAAGAGAGGAGTGGGATGGTGAAAAAGGATATGTTCACTCAAAGTACATCAAATTAATTAATGAAAAAAATCTTAATAATCCTATTTTTTACTTATGTGGATGGAGAGATATGATCAAAGAGGCTAGATTTAATTTGAAAGAATTAGGCTTTGATTCTAAAAGTATTAAATTAGAAATTTACGGATGAATTTTAAAATAAAACATGAATGTGGAATAGCATTTCTTAGATTAAGGAAACCCATTCAATATTTTATTGATAAATATAATACTCCAAGCTATCCTGTTAATAAAATGTTTCTTATGATGCATAAGCAAAGGAACAGAGGCCAAGATGGATCAGGAATTGCTTCATTAAAGTTAGATGTTAACCCTGGTAAAAAATATATTAATAGATATAGATCTGTTAAGAAAGATTCAATACAAGACATCTTTAATAAAATTAATAGAAAGTTTGATATAGCTAAAAAAAAAGAAGATTATAAATTAGAGGAAAAATGGATTAAAGAAAATATTTCTTTTACAGGAGAAGTATGGTTAGGTCATCTCAGGTATGGAACTTTTGGAGGTAACTCAGTAATAAATTGCGCCCCATCATTAAGACAAAATAATTGGAAATCTAAAAATTTAATTTTTGCTGGTAATTTTAATATGACTAATTTGGATGAACTTTTTAATGTTCTTATTGATTTAGGTCAAAGTCCAAAAGAAAAATCTGACACTGTAACCATTCTTGAAAAAGTTGGGCATTTTTTAGATGAAGAAAATGATAGAGTATATAAAAAGTATTCTTCTAAGCTTTCAAAAAAAGAAATTTCTAAAAAAATTGAATCTGAGTTAAACGTTTGTGAAATTTTAAGAAATTCATTTAAAGATTTTGATGGTGGATATGCACTAGCTGGATTAATTGGTCATGGATCCTCTTTCCTTGCTCGTGACCCAAATGGAATTCGACCACTTTATTACTATGTTAATGATGAAGTAATTGTGGGTGCAAGTGAAAGACCTCCTATCAAAACATCTTTTGCGTGTGATTTTAATGATATCCATGAATTAGAGAGAGGAAATGCTCTTATTATTAATAAGGACGGTAGCTATTCTGTTGAAAAATTTATTGAGCCAAAGGAAAATCGGGCATGCTCATTTGAAAGAATATATTTTTCAAGAGGAAATGATCCTGAAATTTATAATGAAAGAAAAACTTTAGGAAAGTTATTAGTTCCTTCAATATTACACTCTATTAATTTTGATATCAAAAACACAATTTTTTCTTATATTCCAAATACATCAGAGACATGTTTTTATGGGATGATAGATGAGTTAAAAAATTATATAATTACAATAAAAAATGATGTTTTTATAAATAATAAAAGTTTTAAAGATTCTAAAGAAGATCTTATTTCTCTAAAAGTAAGAATGGAGAAATTAGTTAGTAAAGATGTTAAGATGAGAACCTTTATTACAGATGACTTATCTAGAAATGAACTAGTATCTAATGTTTATGATACCACTTTTGGAATAGTTAATAAAGACAAAGATACAGTTGTGATTATTGACGACTCAATTGTTAGAGGGACTACTCTTGAAAAAAGCATACTTACTTTATTATCTTCTCTAGATGCTAAAAAAGTTGTTTTTGTGTCATCATCTCCTCAAATTAGGTACCCAGATTGTTATGGTATAGATATGAGCAAAATGCATCAATTTGTAGCATTTAGAGCTTTAATTAGATTAATCAAAATCAATAAATTAGAAAATAAGTTAAAAGAAACATACAAAAAATGTATTAATAGTTTATCTGAGAAGAAAGCTATTAATCACGTAAAAGAACTTTATGACCTTTTCACATATAAAGAAATCTCAGAGTCTGTATCTAATTTAGTTAAGCCAAAGAATTTTAAATCTGAATTAGAAATAATTTACCAAGAAATTGAAGACTTAAATAAAGCTTGTCCTAAAAATTTAGGTGATTGGTATTTTACTGGGAATTATCCTACTCCCGGTGGAAATAAAGTCGCCAATAGGGCATTTATAAATTACTATGATAATCTAGATAAGAGACCTTATTAGATTGAAAAACTTTCTCCACACCCACATGTCCTTGAGGCATTAGGGTTGTTAAATTGAAATCCTTTTCCGTTTAGGCCATCACTGAAATCTAACTCAGTACCAAGAATATAAAATAGGCTTTTTTTGTCTACTACTATTTTCATTCCATTGTCTTCAAAAAACTCATCTTTATCAGAAATAAGGTTATCAAAATTCAAGTCATATTGAAGTCCAGAGCAGCCACCGCTCTTTACTTTTACTCTTACATTATGATCAGAGGAGTGATTTTCTAATTTTCTTAATTCTATAAGTTTTTTTGCAGCCTTGTCTGTAATTTTAATCATAATTTTAAATGATGACAAAATTATAAAATTTAAAACTTAATATAAAATAAATTATTTTGAGTAGAACTGAGATTAATGAATTAGGAGAATTTGGTTTAATAAATATGATTAATTCTCAATTTAAAAACTCTAGAAAATCAACTATTCTTGGTATTGGTGATGATGCTGCTGTAATTTCTCCTGATAAAGAATTGGTTTTAATATCATCAGATATGCTTATTGAAGGTATACATTTTGATCTATCATATTCACCTTTGAAGCACATAGGTTATAAATCCGTAATAGTTAATTTATCAGATATTTATTCGATGAACGCATATCCAAAACAGATATTAATAAATATCGCAATTAGTAATAAATTTTCATTGGAAGCAATTAATGAATTTTATGAAGGTGTAGAATTTGCATGTAATGAACATTCTATTGATTTAGTAGGAGGAGATACCACCTCATCAACTTCTGGTCTTATAATATCATGTACCGTTGTTGGGTATCAAGATAAAAGATTAGTTTCTCTAAGAAAAAATGCTAAATCTGAAGATATTATCTGTATATCTGGAGATTTAGGGAAGGCCTATACTGGATTGCTAGTCTTACAAAGGGAAAAAAATAATTTTTTAAAAAATCCAAAACAACAGCCTTTACTAGATCCTTATAAGGCCCTTATTGAAAGTCAACTAAGACCAAAAGCTAGGAAAGATATTATTGATTTTTTTAAGTTAAATAAAATAATTCCTAATAGTATGATTGATATCTCTGACGGACTTTCATCTGATATTAATCATTTATCTGATTCATCAAAACTTGGTTTTAAAATTTTTGAAGAAAAAATCCCTGTAAGAAAAGAAGTAATAGAAACTTCAAAAGAGTTAAATGTTAATTATTTAGATTCAATATTAAATGGTGGTGAAGAATATGAATTAATTTTTTCTCTACCTTTAGATATATATGAAAACTTAAATTTTAATGGAATAGACATTACTCCTATTGGTCATTTCACGGAAAGTGAAAAAAAAATACTTGTATTAAAAAATGGAACTGAAGTAAATTTGAATTCAAAGGGCTGGAATCATTTTAATTAATTGATTTAACAAGAAAACTTTGATATTTAGAGTAGTCTATTATTTCATTAGAATTAAATATTCCGTAAAAACATGAACCACTACCTGTTAAACTTACATATTTAGCTCCTAAATTAATTAAGTCTTTTTTGATAGTTTCTAATTCTTCTATTTTTGAAAAAGCAAAACTCTCAAAATCATTTTTTATATATTTCTGCCAATTTTCTAAATTTTCATTCTCTAAAACTTCTCTTAAATTAAATTTAGGCTTAGATGGTTTAATATTTTTGTATGCCTCATGAGTGCTGATTCCTTTATTAGGATTAACTATTAAAATATATTTATCTTTTAGATCTAGCTTCACATCCTCAAAAATATTTCCAGTTCCATAAACTAATTTGATCTTATTTTCTAAAAAAAAAGGACAATCACTTCCAATTTCATTTGAAAGTTTAATTAGATCATTATCATTATATAATTGAAATTTTTGATTTAAAAAATTAATTACAAAACTAGCATCTGATGAACCACCTCCTAATCCCGCACCAATTGGTATATTTTTATGTAAATGAATTTTAAACTTTGATTTGTCTTCAAAAAATTTAGAAGCTTTTAATATAATATTATCAGAATTTTTTTCTTTTATTTTAATTCCGGACAAACTTAGCGAAGTAGAATTTCTTTCATTAATTTCTATAACATCATAGAGAGTTATTGGACAAAAACACGATTCTAAATTGTGATATCCGCTATTAGTTTTATCAATAACATTTAGCCCAATATTTATTTTAGCATTTGGAAATAAAAACATAACTACTTGAATTGATCAATGATCTCTTCGGAAATTCCAGTATTTGAGAATCCCCCATCATGAAACAAGTTTTGCATAGTTACTTTTTTACTTAAGTCAGAAAACAAAAAAACACAATAATTAGCACATTCTTCAGCTGTAGCATTTCCAAGTGGTGACATTTTTTCTGCGTAGTTATAAAACGCATTAAATCCTTCAATCCCAGCTCCTGCTGTGGTTACAGTTGGAGATTGAGATATAGTATTTACTCTTGTTTTGAATTTTTTCCCTAATCTATATCCATAGCTTCTGGTAATTGATTCTAGTAAGGATTTTGCTTCTGCCATATCTGAGTAAAAAGGAAAAGTCCTTTGAGCCGCAATATATGATAGTCCTACTATTGAAGACCACTTATTTAATAAATTCTTTTTTTCTGCAGTTTGCATGAGCTTATGAAAAGAAAGTGCAGACACATCTAAAGTTTTTATCATCCATTCGTAATTAAGATCACCATATTCTTTGTTTTTTCTTACATTTGGTGACATGCCAACTGAATGTAAGATGAAATCTATTTTTCCTCCTAATATTTCAGAAGATTCAGAATATAATTTTTCAATATCTTCAACAGAAGTTAAGTCGGCAGGAATAACTTTAGTAGAGCATTTCTCTGCAAGCTCATTTATTTTTCCCATTCTTAAGGCAATTGGAGCATTAGTTAAAGTAAATTTTGCTCCATGATCAAAACACTTTTCAGCAACTTTCCAAGCAATCGAATTCTCATCCAAAGCTCCTGATATTATTCCTTTTTTCCCTTTTAGTAACATAATCAAAAATTAAAAATTCCCTTCATCACAAAGTAAGGTATAATTATATAAAGTATTGAATCTCTAATCAAATAATAAATAAAAATTATAGCAAATAATTTCCAGCCAAATTTTTTTATAGTTTTTTTAAATCCATGTTCTTTATAATAAAAAACATACTTTCTTAAAAACTTTGGAATCATTTTTTCCTTAATTGTCATTTTACTGTAAAATTTTATTAAACAATTCTGATTTAGAAGGCGATAGCTCATTCAGAATATTAAAAACATTTCTTTTTAGGTCTAAAGATGCACCTTTAAAAATATTTGTTAACTCATCAGATTTTGCTTCAATAAAAAGATTTATTATTGGAGAATTAAAATTTTTAGAATTAATATCATTAATTAAAGAAATATTTTCAAATATCATTTTTCTTGATTCAGTTGGAGATGAATAGTATAAGTCTAATCCATTTATATGATAATTATAAAATGCTTCTCTTAGGTCTTTAAATTCAGGATTTAAATAGTTTTCGCATATCCAATATCTGTTCTGTCTTGATCCAAATTGATCCCAACCTTTGTAGCCAGAATTTTGGGAATTATTCAGAATTTTCCATGCTTTTTTAAAATTTGTTTCACCCCCAAATTTTTCAAAAGAATCATTATCAACTCCAATAATTAGATAGGCATAAAATGAAACTAATGATGTCAAGTTATCATTAAAACTATTTTCAGAAAATTCAAGGTTTTGGGATGGATAATACTCAAAGATCCACTCTCTATCTCCATGATAAAAGAGAATAGATTCATAGGAAGAATTAAAAATTGGTCTTGATGACACTATTTGAACTGTTGCTTCATAAACATTAGAAGAAGGCTCATTGAGAATATTAATAATGAAATTACAATTTATTCTTTCTTCAGTCTGATAATTATCTTCTGTCCAGATTGTATTATTTAAAAATTGTTCTATAGAGTTTTGCATTTCTTCAAAAATCATGGTTTCTGATGATTGAAGCTTTTCAATATTAACTATAACCTTAGAATTAAGCTCTTGACAAAATGATTTAAGTGAGAAAAAAAAAGATAATATATAAATTAGAAATCTGATCATTAAGAAAAATTAATCTATTTTAAGATTATCTTCTTCTTTTTCTGGATTTCTAAAAAATAATTCATCATTAACTAATTCCTCAGCTGCTACAGTTGTAGATTTAGGAAGTCTTTCAAAGTACCTTGAGATTTCAATTTGCTCTCTATTTTCAAAAACCTCTTCGAGGTTATCGACATCAGAAGCAAATTCAGCTAATTTTTCATTAAGCTCTTCCTTTTGAGCAGAAGAAAGTTGTCTTGCTCTCTTACCAATAACTCTAACAGACTTGTAAATATTACCTGTTTTTGAAGCTATTTCATCAACATTTAGATTTGTAATTTTAGATTTAATTTTCATATTGGAATTATTTGTTCGCAAATTTAGTTAATAAATTTAAACTTTCAACATACATTTTTTCAGCTTCTGTTAAAAATGAGCTTTTAGGATATTTATCTATAAATTTTAGGTAATAATTTATAGTTTCTTTGAATCTTTCTTCCTGGAGATCTTCAAAACTATTAATAGATATTAGATATTGAGACATTATCCTTAAAAAGCTTCCTTCTTCATTAAATGAGGAGTCTGGAAAATCATTTTCAAAATTATTTATTGCAATTATAGCAGACTTATAGTTTTTTGTTTTATAATAAAGCTTTGCATTATCAAAATTTTTTGTTTCCAATTTAATCTGTAATTCATCTATTATATTATCTGCCTCAATTGAATATTCTGAATAAGGATATTTATTAATAAAATTTTGCATTGCATTAATGGCTTCAACAGTACTTGACTGATCTAGGTTAGAATTAGGTGACTCTCTGTAAAGTGATATTGCATAAAGATATTCAGCTTCAGTAACCTTATCACTTCTTGAGAAAAGTTCTATGAAACCTTTAAAGTATTTAGATGCTAAATCATATTGTTTTAAGTTAAAGAGTGAGTATGCAAAGTAAAAGTCAACTATTTCTGACTCTTCGCTGCCTTTAACTAATGGTTTAATATCCTTAAATAAAGTACTTGCTTTGTAATACTCCTGATCTTCATAATATTTTAAAGCAGCTTCTAATTTTTTATCGTAACCTTCAGTTTTAAGTAACTTTCTATAGTCACTACAAGAAAAAAACAAGAAGATACTTATAAATAGAATTTTAATTCTTGACTTTTGAATCATCACGCAAATATATCTTTTTTCTAAAATAATAAACTACATCTTGAATTTTTGGAATTTCTTCTTCTCTCCATTTAAACTGAGTTAGATATAGATCATCATTTGTTATTTCATGAGGAGGAATCATTTTAGCTCTAGGATTTTTATAAAAGATTATATTTTCAAGTTCATTTTCACTAAAGTTCATTCTTAAATCACTGCATATGATATAATTTAATCCAATAATTGAGTTTAAATCCTCATTTAATCCAAAGTAAATTGTCTCCCCATTTCCATATACATTTATTTTATCTAGAGTATTATTAATAAAAGTAGCGTCCATATTTCTTCCTTTTATTTGATTGAAGTTTCCAAGAGTATCTTGTGATATAATAAATGAATTTTTAGATAATTTCATTTCTTCCACATATTCACCATTTAAATTAAACTTTATAGTATCAGATGTAATTTGATTTTTATTATTCCAAATAATTGGATCTAAATACATTTCTATTGTTGAATCTTCAATCAAAAAGATGATTGAATCTGCCTTTCCAATGAAATCTTTATTAAAAAATTTAACATCATTATATGCAAATATTTTTTTTATTTCATTTTCATCATTTAAAGCAAGTATTGTGTCTGAAGAAAGATAAAAAGTATCGAGTTCAATATTTTTTTTTAGTAAAGTATTGCCAAATATTTTTGTTTTATTTTTTACTTTATCAAAAACTCCTAATTCACCTTGAATAATATATTCTGTTTCTTTTAATTTTAACTTGACATTATTTCTTGCATAATAAGTTGAATTTACTTCATCAAGGTCTATTATATCTGCTTCTAGTATGTAATCTTTAGTTTCTATTTTACTAGATTCTAATCTAGAATCCTTTGATTCTTGAATAAAGGATCCCCCTAATGATTTTATCTGAATGCTGTCATCGGAAAGTATTTCAGTATACCCAAATGTTATCGCCTCTTTTGTAAATGTGTTGTAGGTCATTGAGTCAGAATTAAGAATGAAATCTTTTCCAGCCAATTCTACATCTGAATAAAATACAGAAAGGTCACTTTCTCCAAAAAAAATTCCATTATTGCTGGTTAATATATTTTCATCATCCCTTAATTCACCACCCGAAAAAAAATACCCTTTTTTCTCCTCGATATTATAATCTAGATTATTTGTTGTAATCAATTCTAGATTTTTTTTATAAATAACATTATCTCTCAACTTTGCAATTTTTGTATCTCCGTTATATGTTAAGAATTTAGCCTTTATAGTTGAAGAATCTGAGTTTGTAATTAATATATTTCCATAGGCTTCTAGGATATTTTTTCTAGTAAAGAAATTTGCGGAATCGCATATTATCTTTGTAGAACCTTGAGTGAATTCAACGTTAGTAATTAATGTCCTTACAGGTTCATTATTTATTCTTCTAAATTTTAATTCATCAGCTTTGTAACTTATTTTATCTTTTCTTTGCTCAAATAAGTTGTTATAAGGTAAGAAAAAGAATAATAGGATTATCATTTTCATTTTGCAAAAATAGATAGATAATTAATTTATAGTCTCTATTTTCAAATAGTTATTTTTGTATTATGAATTTAGAAAAAGAATTTAATTCTTTCTTAAGATCTAAAAAATTAAAATCTAAAGATCATAATTTTTTGCTTGCTGTTAGTGGAGGGGTTGATTCAATGGTTTTATTAAATCTTTTCTTGAAAAATAAATTAAATTTTTCTGTAGCAACCTGTAATTTTAATCTTAGGGATAAAGAATCAGAAAAAGATGTACAACTAGTAAAAAGTATCTGTTTTGAAAATAATATTACTTTCTATTATAAAAAATTTAATACGAGAAACTACTCTGATAAAGAGAAGGTTTCAATCCAATTAGCTTCAAGAAATCTAAGGTATGATTGGTTTAAAAATTTACTTAATGAAAATAATTTTGACTATTTAGCAACAGCACACCATAAAGATGATAGTGCTGAAACAATTCTATTTAATCTCTTTAGGACAACAGGATACAAAGGACTTCTAGGAATTTCAGATTCAAAAAATAAAATTATTCGCCCTTTGATAGCTATTAAAAAGATTGATTTAGTCAATTACGCTAATGCTAATAATATTAGATGGAGAGATGATAGCTCAAATTTTGAGAATAAATATTCTCGAAATATTATAAGAAATGAAATCATTCCTTTAATTAACAAAATTAATCCTTCATTTATAAAATCATTAATTGATTCGTCAAATAGATTAAAATCTGTAGAAAGTTTTATTAATTCTCAAATTGAAGCCTTTATTAAAAATTATGTTACTTCCAATCAATACAAAATTGAAGTTTCAAAAAAATTCTTAGTTGATTTAGAAAGTTATGAAATTATATTATTTGATTTTTTGAAAAAATATGGTTTTTCTCATTCTTCAACTTTGATTTTTCTTAAAATTTTACATGATAATAATTTAAATAGAAGATTGTTTTCTGAAAAATATACTTTAATAAATGACAGAAAATCTTTTCTTATTTTGGATAAAAACTATAACCCAAAAGTAAATTTCAAAATTTCAAAATTTCAAAATTTCAAATATGAAAATTTTTATTTTGATAATTATGATGGCAAATATTTTAAGTTAATCAAAAGTAATAAAGTAGCACAACTCAATTTTGAAAAAATAAAATTCCCATTAACTATAAGAAATTATAGAGCTGGGGAGCAGTTTACCCCTCTTGGTATGAAAGGTAAGAAAAAAATTTCTAGCTATCTTTCAGATATAAAAGCTTCATATATAGAAAAAATAAATCAGTTAGTTGTTTTAGATTCAAATAAAGAGATAATTTGGTTGGTAGGACTTCAAATAAATGAAAAATTCAAAGTAACTGATAAAGTTAATTCTATCCTTCATATAGAAATAAATTGATTTTAAATTAAAAGTTTATTTCTCATTTTCTACTTTTACAAAAAAAAATGAAATTATGAAAGTAACAGTAGTTGGAGCAGGAAATGTAGGTGCAACATGTGCTGATGTATTAGCTCAGAAAGAAGTATGTAATGAAATTGTTCTAGTAGATATTAAGGAGGGATTATCAGAAGGTAAGTCGTTAGATATTTTTCAAAAAGCACCAATCAATTTATATGATACTAGAACTGTAGGTTCAACTAATAATTATGAATTGACTAAGAATTCAGATGTTGTAGTTATAACATCAGGTCTTCCAAGAAAACCTGGAATGTCAAGAGATGATCTTATAGAGACGAATTCTAAAATTGTAGAGTCTGTCACATCCAATATTGTTAAGTTCTCTCCTAACTCAATTATTATAATTGTCTCAAATCCTCTTGATGTAATGACATATCAGGCTCATTTGACTTCAAAATTTGATAGAAATAGAGTTATGGGAATGGCTGGAATATTAGATACTGCTCGTTTTAGAGCATTTATTGCTGAAGAATTAAAGGTCTCTCCTAAGGATATTCAAGCTTTGTTACTTGGAGGACACGGTGACACTATGGTTCCTCTTCCTAGATATACAACCGTATCTGGAATTCCAATATCTGAATTGATCAATGAAAATAGATTGAATGAAATAATTGAAAGAACTAAGTTTGGTGGTGGAGAGTTAGTCAAATTGATGGGAACTTCTGCTTGGTATGCACCTGGTGCTGCAGCTGCTCAGATGGTTGAGGCAATAGTTAAAGATCAAAAAAGAATTTTTCCAGTTTGTGTTAAACTGGAAGGTGAGTATAATATTGATGATTGTTATCTAGGTGTGCCAGTAATTTTAGGAAAAAATGGAATAGAAAAAGTTATTGAACTAAAACTTAATCCTCAAGAAAAAGAATTATTAGAAGAATCTAGAAATCATGTTAAAGAAGTAATGTCTGTACTAGAAAATCTTTAATGAATTCAAAATTTATTAATAAAAGCAATTTAATTAGTAGGGATTTAAGCTGGTTAAATTTTAATTATAGAGTATTAAATCTTGTAAAAGATAGAAATAAAACTATTTTAGAAAAATTAAAATTTCTTTCAATTGTTGCATCAAATTTTGATGAATTCTTTGAGATAAGAGTAGGAAGCTTATATAATTATATTGATAATAATAAAAAGAGAGTTGATTACTCTGGAATGAGAGAAGAACCTTTTCGAGAATATCTTCTTAAAAAATGTTCAAAGTTTTTCAAAGATTTCAATAGTTTTTTTGTTGAGGAAATCAAAAAAGAATTGAAACAAAATAATATCATAGTTGGAGAGATAAAAGATTTAGATGAAGAGGGAAAAAAAAGAGTAAAAAAATATTTTAAGAAAACTGTTTTTCCAATGTTGACTCCAATGGTTTATGATAACCACCACTCATTTCCCATTTTAATGAACAAGGTTATAATTTTTGGTGTTGTTACTAAATCAAAAGATTCATCTAACAAAAAGAAAATTTCATTTATTCAGGTTCCAATTAATATTCCTAGATTTTTTGAATATAAAATAGAAAATAAAATCTTTTTTATTCCAATTGAGAAAATCATAAAAGAGTATATTGATGAGTTTTTTAGGAATGTTCATATTGAAAGTGTAAGTACTTTTAGAATAATTAGGAATGGAGACTTTACATTAGAAGAATCTGAAGATATTGAAACTAATTTTTTAGAAGAACTTAAGCAAAAACTCAAGGATAGAAAATTTAGTAGAGTTGTCAGAATCGAAACAAATAATTCTGTTGACTCCTATTTGCTTGAATCTTTAAAATCTAGATTTAGAGTAGATAATCATAATATATTTAAACTCACTTTAAAATCTTTACTTGATCTATCTTCTTTAAATCAAATTATAGAGTATAGTGAGTTTACTGATCTTCTCCCTTCATTTCCAGCTCCAATTAAACCATTAGATATTAATAAAGAAAGCGATAGTAGTATTTTCAAAATTTTATCCAAGAAGGATATTTTTCTTCATCATCCATATAATTCTTTTAATCCAATTATAAAATTATTAAATGAAGCAGCAGATGATCCTAATGTCTTATCAATCAAAATTACTTTATACAGAACTGCAAAAAATTCGACAGTAATTGATGCTTTATTAAAAGCTGCTGAAAATGGAAAACATGTATCTGTCCTTTTTGAGGTTAAGGCACGATTTGATGAGGAAAATAATTTAAAAAATGGACTTAAGCTTGAAAAAGCTGGTTGTTATGTCATTTATGGAATTGGTTCTTTAAAAACTCATACAAAACTTTTATTAATTGTCAGGAGAGAAGGAAGAAAAATTAAAAATTATGCTCATATGGGTACAGGAAATTATAATGAAACTACATCAAAATTATACACTGATTTAAGCTTAATGACTTCTAATCAGAAATATACGAAAGATGCGCTAGAATTTTTTAATGTAATAACAGGACATTCAATCCCTGATGAATATGAAAATTTAATAACAGCTCCTAATTATATGAAGGATAAAATTATTAGTTTGATTCAAAATGAAATTGATAACTCAAAGGGTGGAGGAGAAGGAAAAATATGTATAAAGATTAACTCTCTCCAAGATATAGATGTAATAGAAAAATTATATGATGCAAGTAATTCTGGAGTAAAAATTTATTTGATAGTGAGAGGAATTTGTTGTCTAAGACCTGGAAGAAAAGATTTGAGTGAAAACATAAAAGTTTTTTCTATTGTTGGAGATTATTTAGAGCATAGCAGGATTTATTATTTTCATAACCTTGGAGATCCACTGATTTACTCTGGAAGTGCAGATATAATGATAAGGAGTTTCAAAAGAAGAGTAGAGTCTCTATTTAAAATAAATCAAGAGTCAATTAAACAACAAATTATTACAATTTTAAATTATAATTTTAGAGATAACTGTAATTCTTATCTTCTTCAAGAAGATGGTTCATACATTAAAAATGAAAATAATAATAAAAATTTTAATGTTTTTAAAGAATTCTATAAGCTTAATAGAAAAAAAATTGAAAGCTCAATTGTATTATAAATATTTAAATTCATAAAAAATATTACTAATTTCTAATATGAAAAAATTAAAAATGGGAATGGTAGGTGGAGGAATTGGTTCATTTATTGGTTCAATTCATAGAAATGCTGCTTTCCTTGATAATGGCATTGAACTAGTATGTGGATCATTTAGCTCTGATTATAATAATTCTTTAGAAACGGGTAGAAATTTGTACTTAGATCAAAAAAGAATTTATAAATCCTACATAGATTTGATTAATTCAGAGTCTGAATTGTCAGAAGATGAAAGAATGGATTTTATTGCAATTGTAACTCCAAATCATCTACATTTTGACCCAGCAATTAAAGCCTTAGAAAAAGGATTTCCAGTAATAATTGATAAGCCTCTATCTTTTAACTCAGATGAAGCTAAAATCCTCTATGAAAAAGTTAAGGAGACAAATCTTCCTTTTGCAGTTACACATACATACACAGGTTACCCTATGGTAAAAGAGGCTAGATATCTTTCTAACTCAGGAAAAATAGGAAGAATAAGAAAAGTATCGGTTGAATACCCACAAAGCTGGCTTTCTACAAATTTAGAGTCTACAAATAACAAACAAGCATTATGGAGGACTGATCCAAATAAATCTGGAAAAGCTGGCAGCATGGGAGATATTGGAACTCATGCTTCTAACATAGTTGAGTATGTAACTGGAAAAAAGATTATGAAATTATTTTCTAAAGTAAATAAAGTAGTGGAAGGAAGACTTTTAGAAGATGATGGAAATGTTTTAATAACTCTTGAAGGTAATATTGAAGGGAATTTAATGACTAGTCAAATAGCTTCTGGAGAAGAAAATGATTTAAAATTAAGGGTTTGGGGTGATTTAGGAGGTATTGAATGGAAACATTCAGATCCAAATACTTTAATTGTGAAAATGATAGGAAGTCCAAATCAAATTTTTAGAGCTGGGACTGATAATTTATATTTATCAGATATTGCTCGAGCTAATTGTCGAACTCCTTCCGGTCATCCTGAGGGATTTATTGAAGCATTTGCTAATATTTACAGAAACTTTTCTTTTTCAGTAAGAAATTTTAAGGATTCTAAAAAAGATAATCCATTATATGATTATCCAACGGTTGAAGATGGTTTTAGAGGAATGAAATTTATAGATGCCGTGATAGAGTCTTCAGCTAAGTCAAAATGGATAAATTTGTAAATTATGAATACTATTAAAGGTCCTGCAATATTTTTAGCTCAGTTTATGGATGATAAATCACCATTTAATACTATGGAAGGAGTATGTAAATGGGCTTCCAAATTAGGTTATAAAGGAGTTCAAATACCAACATGGGATTCAAGATGTATTGATTTATCGAGAGTTGCTGAAGATAAAGTTTTTGCTAAAGAATATAAATCTCAAATTGAATCTTATGGAGTTAAGATAACGGAGTTAAGTACTCATCTACAGGGTCAACTTATTGCTGTAAATCCAGCATATGATGAAATGTTTGATGGGTTTGCACCACCTAATTATAGAAAAAATCCAAAAAAAAGAACTGATTGGGCTACCAATCAATTACTTTTAGCAGCAAAAGCAAGTAAAAATCTTGGGTTGAAAGTTCATGCTACTTTTTCTGGAGCTTTACTCTGGCCTTATTTTTATCCTTGGCCTCAAAGACCAAATGGATTAATTAAAACAGGATTTAAGGAATTAGCAAAAAGGTGGCTACCTGTTCTTAATGAATTTGATAATAATGGGGTTGATTTATGTTATGAAATTCATCCTGGCGAAGATTTATTTGATGGTATCACTTTTGAGAGGTTTTTAAATGAAACAGGAAATCATAAAAGAGTAAAAATGCTGTATGATCCAAGCCATTACCTCTTACAACAAATGGACTATCTTTCTAACATTGATATTTATTATGATTTCATTAAAATGTTTCATGTTAAAGATGCAGAATTTATTCCATCAGGAAAATCTGGTGTTTATGGAGGATACTCTGATTGGGTTAATAGACCAGGAAGATTTAGATCCTTAGGAGATGGACAAATTGATTTTAAGTCTATTTTCTCTAAATTAACTCAATACGGGTATGATGGTTGGGCTGTACTAGAGTGGGAATGTTGTATTAAAAGTAATGAACAGGGAGCAAAAGAAGGATCAAAATTTATATCTGATCATATTATTAATGTAACTACTAAAACTTTTGACGACTTTGCAGATTCAGGATCTGATCAAGATGCAATAAATAATATATTGGGTATAAGCTAAATTTTTTTTCTTATTTCTATAAGACTTTTTCTTATTTCATTAAGCTTATTTAATAATTTATTTTCTTTCTTTTCCTTTCTTTTAGAAAATGCTTTTTTTGCTCCTTCTATTGTAAATCCTTCATTTTTAAGTAAAAAAAATATCTGTTGGATTATATCAATATCTTTCAAGGTATACTTTCTTAACCCTTTTTTATTTTTTTTAGGATTTAAAACCTCAAACTCTGATTCCCAGAATCTAATTAGAGAAGTACTAAGCCCTAACTTTTCAGACACCTCTCCAATTGTAAAATATTTTTTTTGAATTTCTTTTTCTCTGAAGGGCATTTTAGAATGTAGAGCCAAGAGCTTGATTTTCAACAGATGCAAGTTTTATAACTTCCTCGTATTGATTTGGAGTTAAATCATTAAATAAGAAATTTATAGGATTTACTTTTTTACCACTTTTATGTACCTCATAATGAAGGTGTGGAGCAGTAGATCTACCAGAATTGCCACTATATGCGATAAGCTCTCCTCTTTTTACTTTCTGCCCTTTTTTAACATTAAATTTATCTAAATGGCCATAAACTGTCCTGTATCCATTGCCATGATCGATGTATATATGTTTTCCAAATCCACCAAAAGATGATTTTAAAATCAGCACCTTACCATCAGCTGTTGCATACACGGGTGTTCCTTTTTTCACAGAAAAATCTAAACCATAATGCATTCTTCTTACCTTTAGGAATGGATCTATTCTCATCCCAAAACCTGAAGCAACTCTTCTTAAATCTTTATTAGCAATAGGTTGAATAGCAGGTATTGCAGCAACCAATTCCTCTTTATTATTAGCCATTTCTAATAATTCATCATAAGATGTAGTTTGGATATATAATTTTCTTTTAAGCTCATCAATCTTAGCATAATTTTCAACTATTATATCTTCTCTTTCTAGATCTCCATCTAATAATTCCTTGTATCTATTAATTCCACCTATACCAGCTTGTCTAATAGTATTAGGTATAGGCTCAGCCTCAAATATTAACCTGTAAATATTGTCATCCCTTTCCTCAAGGTTGCTCAACATTTTGTAGGCTATATTGACTTCTTTGTTCAATATCTCATAGTGAGTCTGGAGTTCTTGATTCTCTTTTTTTAACTGAATGATTTTAGGAGACTCAAAATACGTATCATAAATATTTAGTAAAATAAAACTAGAAAAAAATACAATTGAGATAAAAGCTAAACCTCTCAAAAAAATATCTTTTTTTGATTTCTTTATCCTCTCATACTTACATGTTTCAGGATTATAATAATATTTATGTTTGCTCATAATTATATAAAATAGCCTAGTTTTGTGTAAACTTATGCAAAAATAAAAATATTCATTGATTTTAGTTTAAATGACTTCCAAAAAAATAAGAAACATTTTTTTTGATTACTTCAAGGCCAAAAAACATAAAATTGTTGAATCTGCTCCAATTACAGTAAAAGATGATCCAACATTAATGTTTACCAATGCAGGTATGAATCAATTTAAGAATATTTTTTTGGGCCATGAAAACCCTTCTAACAATAGAATAGCTAATACGCAAAAGTGCTTGAGAGTAAGTGGAAAACATAATGATTTAGAAGAGGTTGGAATAGATAAATACCATCATACAATGTTTGAAATGCTTGGTAATTGGTCATTTGGAAATTATTTTAAGGATGATGCTATTTCATGGGCGTGGGATTTAATTGTAAATCATTATAAGCTAGAAGAAGAAAGGTTATTTGTGACAATATTTGGGGGAGATAAAAAAGAAGGATTAGACAGAGATACTGAATCATTTAAAATTTGGGAAAAAATAGTTGATAAATCAAAAATAATTGATGGATCCAAAAAAGATAACTTCTGGGAGATGGGGGAGACAGGTCCTTGTGGTCCATGTTCTGAAATTCATATTGATTTAAGAAGTAAATTAGACATGGATAAAATACCCACTAAAGATTTGATAAATAAAGATCATCCTGAGGTAATAGAAATATGGAATTTGGTATTTATAGAATATAATAGAAAAAATAATGGAAAATTAGTACCTCTTCCAAATAAGCATGTTGATACAGGGATGGGGTTAGAGAGATTAGTAATGGCAGTTAAGGGATTAAACTCAACATATGATACTGATCTATTTTCCAATATATTAAGCTCTATTGAAAAATTATCTAATAACAAGTATGGTAAAAATCAAAAGACAGATGTAGCTTTCAGAGTTATTGCAGATCATATTAGAGCAATTGTCTTTACTATTTCAGATGGAGCTATACCATCTAATAACAAATCTGGTTATGTAGTAAGAAGAATTTTAAGAAGAGCTGTAAGATATGGATTTTCTGTACTAAATCTTAAAGAGCCTTTTCTTTACATTTTAGCTAAGACGGTAATAGATGAGTATAAGGATATTTTTTTGAATTTAGATGATCAAGAAAGTTTTATCTTAAAAGTTATTAATGAAGAAGAAAAAACATTTCTTAAAACTCTAGATAATGGTCTTAAAATATTTAATAATATTAAGAATGAATTAGGAGCTAACTCTCTAATTCCTGGAAGGATAGCTTTTGAATTATTAGATACCTATGGATTTCCATATGACTTGACTGAGTTAATTGCTAGAGAAAATAATTTAAAAATTGATAAGAAGGAATTTGATGAATATTTAGAAATGCAAAGAGTTAGATCAAGAAGTTCTATAAAACATTCGTCAAATGATTGGGTAATAGTTAATGAAAAATTAAATCCAAATTTTGTTGGGTATAAAAAGAATGAATCTGAAGCTGTAATAATTAAATATAGAGAAGTAATTATAGATAAAATTAGAAAATTTCATATAGTATTTGATAATACTCCTTTTTATCCAGAGTCGGGTGGTCAAGTTGGTGATAATGGTTTTATAATTTATGATAATGAAAAAATAAACATTGAGGATACTTTTAAAGAAAATGATTTAATTATTCATCTAACTAGTGCACTTCCTAAGAAATTAAACATAAAATTTTCTGTTCTGATTGATGATGAAAGAAGGAAATTTATTTCTAAAAATCACTCTGCAACACACTTACTTCATTCAGCTCTAAAAGAAGTATTAGGTTCACATATTTCACAGAAAGGCTCTCTAGTAAATGAGAAAGCATTAAGATTTGATTTTTCTCATTTTTCTAAAATTTCTATTGATGAATTAAATAAGGTCAGTGATATTGTTAATAAAAAAATTTTTGAAAATATTCCAGTTGAGATTATTCAAGATGTACCAATAAAAAAAGCAAAAGATATGGGTGCAACTGCCCTTTTTGGCGAAAAATATGGTGATAAAGTTAGAGTTGTAACTATAGACAAAGATTTTTCAATTGAATTATGTGGAGGAACTCACGTAAAAAATACATCTGAAATTGGTTTATTTAAAATTATTTCTGAAAACTCAATTTCTTCTGGTGTTAGAAGAATTGAGGCTGTTACTTCTTTAGAGTATAATAAATTAATGATTAAACAAAGTGATGAATTATCCTCAATTAAGGAATTACTCAAAACAAAAGATGTATTTGACTCAATAAAAAAGCTAATTGATAAAAATAAATCCTTAGAAAAGGAAATTACCAAATTTGATGAAACTAGAAAGAGGTCTATAAAAAATGATTTATTAAAAAATATAGAAAAGGTAGGGAATTCTAATTTATTGATTCATCATTTTAAAGATGAAGAAGTTGGATTTGTAAAACAATTAACCTTTGAGCTTGATAAGCAGATAAGTAATTTAATATTATTAGGAACAATTGAAACAGAGAAAAAACCATTTATTATCATTTATATTTCAAAGAAATTAACAAATGAAAATTTAGATGCAAGAATTCTAATTAAAAAGCTATCTGAGTATATTGAAGGCTCAGGTGGAGGGCAAAATTTCCTTTCTACTGCTGGAGGAAAGAATTTGAATGGATTGAAACTAGTAAGAAAAGAAGGAAAGTCTTTATTGAATGATATCCTAACTAAATAGTTGTTTTTTCGTTATTTGTTCTATATGAAGTATTTAAATTATTTATCTTTTATATCAGCAATAGTTCTTTCATGCACAAGCTCATATGATAGATCTAAAGAAATATCTATTTTTTTAGAGATTCGTTCAGATGACAATTCGGGTGAAGTTAGATTACAGAGAGTAAATTCTGATTATTCGATCGAAATAATTCAATCAAAAAATTTTGATGATAATCAAATTGAATTTATTGTCTTTAATAATGAAGCTTCTCTCTATCGTTTGGATATTCTTGGTAAAACAAGTGTTGATCTTGTTGCTGATAAGAGTGATATAAATTTAATTATTTATGATTCGAATTCAGGGGTTCAAGTTGATATTGATGGATCTCCTGATACTAACATATTGTCTGAAATAGGAAAAATTATTACTACCTATAGAAATGAGGTCAGAGAATTAAATAGAGAATTTATTGAGGCAAATGAGGAAAAAAACATTCAAAAGATTAATAGCATAACTGAAGAAGTTTCATTCAAAAGAAATCAATTTGAGCTTGCATTAAAAAATTATTTAGAAGAAGCAGATAATTCACTTAGTGTTTTATTAACATCATCCTCTAGCTATCTTCCAATTAGTGAGCATATAATTTTTTGGGAAAAAATTTATGATAAATATTTTGCTGATTTTAGAGACAATACATATTTCCTGAAATTTGAAAATGATCTTAAAAAAATTAAAGCTGTTTCTGTTGGAAGTATTGCTCCAGAAATTATATTAAATGATACAACAGGAAATCCAGTTTCTCTTTCTTCCCTAAGAGGAAAATATGTTTTATTAGATTTTTGGGCTGCATGGTGTAGGCCTTGTAGAGAAGAAAATCCTAATATTGTAAGAAACTATAATGAATTCAGAGAGAAAGGATTTGAAGTTTATCAAGTTTCTTTAGATAGGAAAAGAGAAGACTGGGTGAAAGGAATTAAACAGGATAATTTACCATGGATAAATGTCTCTGATTTAAATTATTATCAGTCTGAAGCAGCAGTGTTGTATAGTATTAATAAAATTCCAAGTGCATTTTTGCTAGATCCAGATGGGAGAATTATAGCGAAAGACACCCAACTTAGAGGGATAAATCTAGATAATAAATTAAGAGAAATTTTTAATTAAAAATGGATTTAAGCTCATCTGCCTCATTAGGTTTCATTTTTCCAGCTAAAATAAGTCTAAGTTGCCTTCTTCTTAATGCACCATCATAAAGTTTTTTTTCTTCTTCTGTTTTTGGTACAACCTCTATAGACTTGATAGGTTTTCCTTTATCATCGAGAGTGACAAAGGTGAAAAAAGCATTATTGCTAATAATAGATTTTCCAGTTTTTCTATTTTGAGTAGTTGCTTCAAGATAAATTTCCATAGAAGAATTAAAAACTCTAGTAATAAATGCATCTATTGTTACAATATCTCCCTTATATACTGGTGATTTAAATGATATATTATCTACAGAAGCCGTCACTGACATTTTTTTTGTGTTTTTGTACACACAGATTCCTGCAGCCATGTCCATCCAATACATTAATTTTCCTCCAAATAATGTATTTAAATTATTCGTATGATTAGGAAGAACCATTTCGCTCATACTAATTTTTGTTTTACTGCATTCAATTATTTTATCTTTCATAAATTTATTTTTAGTCACAGATTTAACTTCTATTTTTGTTTAGCAATAATATAAAAAAATGTTTACAGGTATAATTGAAACTACTGGAATTGTAAAAGTTCTTAAGAAAAATGGAGAAAATCTGAATATTGTTGTTAAAAGTCCAATTAGTAGATATTTGAGAGTTGATGAAAGTTTATGCCATAATGGAGTATGTCTTACAATAACACATTCTGATTCAATATCTCATTCAGCTACATTAGTTAATGAAACTCTCCAAAAATCAAGTTTTTCTAATATCATAGTAGGTTCTATTCTTAATCTAGAAAGAAGTTTGAAGGTAAATGGAAGATTAGATGGACATATAGTTCAGGGACATGTTGACTGCACTACTAAATGTATAAATAAAATAGATAATGAGAATTCATGGATTTTTACCTTTAGTATCCTTGAAAAATTTTCAAATTATGTAATTGAAAAAGGCAGCATATGTATAAATGGTGTAAGTTTAACTTGTTTTGATGTTACCCCTGATTCTTTCTCGGTTGCAATTATTCCTCATACATTCGAAAATACCAATTTTAAATTTTTGAAAATAGGGGATATCGTTAATATAGAATTTGATATTCTAGGAAAATATATTCAAAAAGCTACTCAGAGATAGAATTAAGAAGAGTATTTATATCTTGAATAAGTCTATTGATTTCTAGATCACTTGTTCCATCATATATTCCTCTAATATGTCTGTTTGTGTCGATTAATAAAAAAGTTCCACTGTGAAGAAATCCACCTGGTTCATTTTCATCTTTTAAAGCAGAAACCATATAGCTTGTTTGAGCTAAATCATATAAAGTAGAGTATTCACCAGTTACGAAATGCCAAATTGAAGAGTTAACACCTAGTTTTTGAGAATATTGATTTAGAATTTCTACAGTATCAAATTCAGGATTAATTGTATGAGATAAAAACTTTACCTTATTGTTATTCTTAAAAGAATTATAAACTTTTAATAGATTACTTTTCATAATAGGGCAGATTGTTGGACAGGAAGTAAAAAAGAAATCAGTTATATAAATCGAGTTTTTAAAAGTATTGTTAGTAACAAGTAAACTATCTTGATTATAAAAACTAAAATCTTTTATCTTATGGTGTAGAGTGTCATTTATTATTTTTTCATTAACCTCTTTAGGTATAATTTCTGACCTACCATAAATAGGTAATTTCTTTGTTTCATTTATACAAGATTGAGAGAGAAGTAAAGTAATTAAAAATAATAAACGCAATTAAATAATTTTTTTATATGTATAAAAAATAATAAGCGAAGTTAATAATCCAACGCCAAATCCAGTAATTACATCCAGAAAGAAATGCACTCCAAGATATATTCTACTATAACCAATTAAAAAGCTCCAAAGAAAAAGTATTTTAATTTTCTTGCTAGAGATCAAATAAAATATTGAAGCAAGTGAAAATGTAGTTGAAGCATGTGAGGAAGCAAAACTAAATTTTTTTCCGCATCCCGAAACAATATTTATAAGCTCAACTAAATTACTATCTTGACATGGCCTTAATCTCTCAAAAAATGGTTTCATGAGCGAGCTTGTAATAAAATCAGCTATAATTACAGTACTTACACAGATAATCAAGTTTAAACCAAAATTTTTTCTATCAAATTTCCATAACCAAAAAATTAAAAATAAGTACAGGGGTATCCATATATATTTATTACTAAGTAATATCATAAATATGTCTATATTTTCATGAGATAGATTATTTAAAAAAACGGTTATCTCTTTGTCTATCCCTTCCAAGTATTCAAACAATATGACTAAATTTATTTTAAATTGAAGATATGATTTCTAAATCAAAAATTAAACTAATTAAATCACTTAAATATAAGAAGGCAAGAGAAGAATCAAATCTTTTTATAGTTGAAGGTATAAAAGGAATATTAGAGGTATTAAAATCTAAATATTTAATTGAGTACATTGTAATTTCTGATAAAGTTCATGCTGAATACAAAGAAAAATTTGAAAATAAATACGTCTATATTTTACCACCTCATGAAATAAAAAAACTTAGTACATTAAAAAATAATGAGGCAGGGTTTGTGGTTGTTAAGTTAGTAAAGAATAAATTAGATAAAAGTAAGATAAATGGAATTACTCTAGCATTAGATTCTATCAGTGATCCTGGTAATTTAGGGACAATAATTAGAAATGCAGATTGGTTTGGTATTAAAAACATTATCTGCTCTACAGATACAGTAGACTTATACAATCCAAAAGTAATACAGTCAAGTATGGGATCTTTTACAAGGGTAAATGTTTTTTATACTGACTTAGTTAAGTTTTTTTCTGAAAATAATTTGAAAGTATTGGGTACTTCTTCTCATCGAAATAATTCTATTACATTTAGTAACAAATTTGATGGAGTTATTTTATTTGGGAATGAGTCAAAAGGAATAAATAAAAAGTTAATACCATTTATTAATAATTGGATATCTATAAAAAAAATTGGGGAGGCTGAATCTTTAAATGTGTCAGTATCAACGGGGATTATATTAAATCAAATAAAAAATAATTAGATGCTTTTTCTTTTGAACCAAGGGGTTTGAAAGATAAAAATATATGACATAATAGTTGAGGCTACAACTGGTATTATACTCTTTTCATATCTATTTTGTAGAATTCCTGACTCATCAATAAATGTCTCAATATTTGCTTCAATTGCTACAGTTTCTATGTAAACAAACAAAGTTCCAAGTATAAAAAATAATAATATAAAGCTTACAAGCTTATAAACTATTCTAAAAGTTGTTTTCATATTACAAATATAGAAATTAATTATTTTTAATTTAAGGCCGACTCTTTTGCTTTTTCAGCTAGACCTTTCCCAAGGTAAGAGTCTATAATAAAATGGGACAGATAAATTAATGGTGTAATAGTTATGGCAACAATAAATTTAAACAAGTAATTATCTGAACCTACATTTAAAACTTGTTCAAAGGACCACTCCTTACCGTACGGAGCCAAGTAATAAAATGCAATGAACAGTACAACGAAACTATCTATAAATTGAGAAATAAGTGTTGATCCAGTAGCTCTAAGCCAGATAAATCTTCCTTTTGTAATTCTTTTTATTTTTTGGAATATAATTACATCAAGTAGCTGAGCAATTAAAAAAGCAATTACTGATCCAACTATAATTCCTGTGCTCTGTAGGAAGATAGTATTATAGGCATAATTAATATCAAAACTATTACCTGAATTATCAAGTTTATTTACTTCTTGCCAGTATGTATTTGGCACTAATTTTGTGGATAAATAAATTATAACAAATCCATAAAGAATCAATAGAATTGTAAAATAACTAATTTTCTTTACTCCTTTTTGTCCAAAATATTCATTAATTATATCAGTTGTAATAAAAACAACTGGCCAGATAAGAACACCAACTGAGAGACTAAAATTTTTAAATAAAAAAATATCGAAAATTTTAGTTCCTAATATTTCAGCTAGAATAGCATTGGTTATAAATAACCCTGATAATATCAAAAATAAATTATCAAGTTTTTTATTTTCAGAAATACTAAAGTTATTCATCAGATAACCTTAATTCATTCCTTTTTCAATCTCATTAAGCTGAATTGCATCAATTGACTCCTGTAGTGTTGGGATTAACTCTAGTACAGTATCAAGTTTAGATATTTTTAAAATTTTTTCAATATGATTACTTATGTTGCAAATGATAAATGAAGAATTTTTCTCTTTAAAGGTTCTATTGCCAACTAGCATTGCACTCAGACCAGAAGAATCCATGAATTTTACATTTTTAAGGTCAAGTATTAAATTTTTTGCTCCTTCTATCTCATATGTAATAAGATCAGCTTTCAATGACGGGGCTATCACAGAGTCAATTTTTTCTTCTTTAGGAGTTATAATATAATACAAATCGTTTTTTTCTATTTCGTATTTCATAATGCAATTTTAATATTCGATTCTATATCATTCAAAATATTTTCAGTATTTCTTTTCTTAAATTTTTCACCTATCAAATTTTCATATAACTCAATATATCTCTCAGATATAGAATTAACGATTTTATTAGACATCTCAGGAATATTTTGGTTTTCTTTTCCTTGGAACCCATTACTCATTAACCATTCTCTAACAAATTCTTTAGAAAGTTGTCTTTGAGGCATATTTTGTTCTTGTAATTTTTCATATGTTTTAGAATAAAAGTATCTTGATGAGTCAGGTGTATGAATCTCATCTATTAAAATTGTCTTCCCATGGTGTTTTCCAAATTCATATTTAGTATCTACCAGAAGTAAATTTTTTGTTTTAGCATATTCTGATCCTTTCTGAAATAGACTTCTTGTAATTTCTTCAAGTTCTTCATATTCTTTCCTCGGGACTAAACCTTTAGAAATTATTTCTTCCCTAGAAATATCAACGTCATGACCAACAGATGCTTTTGTTGTTGGGGTAATAATTGGTTCGGGAAATTTATCATTTTCTCTCATTCCATCAGGCATTTCAACCCCACAAATTATTCTATTCCCTTCTTTATATTTTCTCCATGCGTGCCCAGATAAATATCCTCTAATAACCATTTCTATAGGAAATGTTGTGCATTTTTTGCCAATAGTTACATTTGGGTCAGGGACAGAATCAATCCAATTAGAAACAATATTTTCTGTCATAGATAAAAATTTTTCAGCAATTTGATTTAAAATTTGACCTTTAAATGGTATGGGTCTAGGAAGAACTACATCGAAAGCGCTAATTCTATCTGTAACCACCATTACTAGCTTATTTTCAAAATGGTAAACATCTCTAACTTTTCCAATATATTTATATAATAAATTTTGAAAATTAAAATCAGTATTCTTTATAGCATTTTCCACTACCAGTCTGGTTTAGTCTTGTCTGTTTTTTTTGTAGGTTGTCTTTTTAGTTGTTGAATATACTGAAATTCATTGTTGTTTAAAGCATCAAGGATCATTTCAGCTTTCTTTTTGCTCATATTAATTTTTTTTAACCTCTCCTCTACGGTTTCTTCATTATTTTTATTCTCTCCTTCTTCATTTTTCTCTTCATTTTTCTCATTTTCCTTATTTTTCATCTCGTCTTTCTGTCCTTCTTGATCTTGATTCTTATTGTCAGAAGAGTTTTGTTTCTCATTTTTTTCTGAGTTTTCTTTATCATTCTTCTCCTGATTATTTTTTTGCTGATTTTGCTGAATTTTTTTCTTTACTAACTCATAATTAAATTTTGCATCGTCATTATCATTATCTGAAATAATAGATTGCTTATAAAAGCTAAGTGCTTCTTCCAGTTTTGATTTTTTCTCATTTATATTTCCTAATTGCTGAAGTGCAATTGACTTTACTTTTTGATCATCAGTGAGTGAAGCAAAATTATAGTTTTCAATAGCATTTAGAGTATCATTAGATAAAAGATAAGCGTGAGCAAGATTTAAATATACTTTTTCATTATAATAATCTAATGAATCAATAAGTTGTCTATAATTTTCTATCGAAGTTTTGTAATCCTTATTTATAAAAGCATTTTCAGCAGATGATGTCAACTGATTTATCTTGTCAATTCTATCGTTGATAATGACTGAAAATATAATATTCAAAATAAAAATCACAATCGAATTATTTTAAGGTTAAAAATAAAATCTATGAGCATCAAAATTAAGGCTGCTAAGAGAAAATAAAAAAATTTATTATCACTTACATCAATAACTTTTGATTCTATGATATCTCCTTCAATATTATTAATTTGATAAATAAGTTCGCTAGTTTGATTAATATTATTTGATATCTCAAAATAAGATCCTCCTGTTTCTCTTGCAGCATTTTTTAAAGAATTAGATGTCAATTTTGTAATGACGTCATTCCCATTCATGTCCTTTTTATATTTTCCGTTACTATCTAAAATTTTACTGCCTATCTCACTGCCAACACCTACAGTATACAGTTTTATATTTGATTCTTTTATCTTATCTAAAGATACTTGAGTATCATCTCCAAAATCTTCTCCATCTGATATTAAGATAATTATTTTAGAATTTAAATCTACACTCTGATTTTGTTGATTAATTAGTTTCGATAATGATAGTTCAAGAGGGGGCCCGAAATCTGTCCCTGAACTTGGAACAAGTCCTGTATTTAAAGTTTCAGTAAATAGATTTAAAGCATTTTTATCATATGTCATTGGACACTGTACATAAGCCTCACTTGAAAACATTATAATTCCAATTCTATCAGAGGAAAACTCATTAATTATATTTTTAATTTCAAACTTTATTTTTTCTAGTCTTGTTGGCTTGATGTCATCAGCATTCATTGACTCAGATAGGTCAACTAAGAGCATTATATCTTTTCCTACAACATTTATTTCTTTTTTATTATCTCCGAAAGAAGGACCAAGCAGAGAAATTATTAATAAAGTAAAGTAGAATGATCTTAAAATAAATTTATAAAAGACTTTCCTTTTATAGACTTTTATAGACTTATTAATGGAGTGGAGTCTTAATATATAGATAATATAAAATAAAATAAAACATGAAATAAGAACTAATTCGGTTCCTTCTATTGATTTTATAAAGTTCATTTTGTAAAGCTAAGAATTTGAAAATTTTTAAAAAAAACTCTAATTGCTATTTAACCCTTTTTCACAATTAGAAATATTAGAAAAAATTAATATCAAGAAAATGATGTAATTATATTTGCCATTCAATAAGGAGAGATGGGTGAGTGGCTTAAACCAGCAGTTTGCTAAACTGTCGTACGTGAATACGCGTACCGGGGGTTCGAATCCCCCTCTCTCCGCATCTTTATCTATAAGATAATAGAGCTGCTATATTCAGTATCACACTTTACATCAAACTGAGATAATTGGACCAAAAAGAGAGAAAATACTGGAGTATAACCACCTAAATTTAAAACCTTGAATGCTCCATTTGCAGTACCTCCAGTTGCAAGTACATCATCAAAAATTAAGACTTTACCCCGTCCTTCTTGAACTTGCATAACTGCCTCTCCATATTCTAATTTATGTCTAACGGTTTGTATTTTTCCAGGTAATCTATCTGGTTTACTTCTTAATAACACTATTCCTTTATTTAATTTGTCTGCGAGAATGGACCCAATTAAAAAACCTCTAGATTCAATGAGAGCTAAATAGTCAAAATCTACATTTTTTATTTTTTCAAGGCAATCTTCAACTAACATTGATCTTGCTTTGGCATCCTTATAAATTGGGTTTAAATCAATATATTCTACTCCTTCAATTGGGAAGTCCTGAAAGAACTCAATTTTATTTTTTACGTATTTTAAATTCATAATTTATTTGCAAAATTATCCTAAATAAAATTAATTAAAGCATTTTTTTACTATATGCTTAAAATTTCATTCGATAAATCTTATATCTATCCTTTAGATAAAAATCATAGATTTCCAATGATAAAGTATGAGTTGATTCCAGAGCAGTTATTATTTGAAAATACATGTAAACAAGAAAACTTTTTCTCTCCCAGTGAAATTAAAGATGAAGATGTATTGCTTACACACGATAAAAATTATTATTTAAGATTAGTAAAACAACAATTAACTAAATCGGAGCTGAGACCAATAGGTTTTCCAATGAGTAAGGAGTTAGTTAGAAGAGAGAAAATTATCTCTCAAGGTACAATTCAAAGTGCTCTCTTCTCAATTGAGCATGGTGTCTCTATGAATATAGCTGGTGGAACTCATCATGCATTTCATGACAGAGGTGAAGCTTTCTGTATGCTAAACGACCAAGCAATAGCTGCAAATTATTTACTAAAAAAAAAATTGTGTGATAAAATTTTAATTGTTGACCTTGATGTTCATCAGGGGAATGGGACAGCTTCAATCTTTAAAAATATCAATAATGTATTTACATTATCTTTCCATGGAAAAAACAACTATCCTTTTAAGAAAGAGATTAGCGATTTAGATATTTCATTTGAAGATGGTGTAGGAGATTTTTTTTATTTAAAAACTTTAAAAGAAATTTTACCCAAAGTTATTCAAGAGTTTGAACCAAATTTTATTTTTTATTTATCAGGGGTAGATATTTTAGAAAATGATAAACTTGGAAAACTTTGCCTTTCGATGGAGGGATGTAGAGAGAGGGATAAATTAGTTTTAGATTTATGTAAAACGAATAAAATACCAGTACAAATAAGTATGGGAGGTGGTTATTCTAAAGAATTAAAGGATATCATTGAAGCTCATTCTAATACTTTTAGACTTGCTCAAGAAATTTTCTTCTAAAAATTTTATATTAGACTTATGAAAAAATATTTTTTTGAGTTCCTTGTCGTTTTTTTAGGTATTCTTTTGTCATTTATGATAGATAACAGGCTTAAATATTCAGAGAAAGTCTCAAATAAAGATTTTCTTTTGAGCCAGTTGAGAGAGATCATTAAAGAAGATCAGCAGCAGCTATCAATAGTACAGAATACGCTTCGAGATTGTCTCGAATCAGTTTCGATATTAATTGATGATTATAAAATGAAAAATTTATCTGACTCTCTAATAGCTAAACACTTTTCAAATGTTGCCTCTAAAATGTCAATTTCTTTTTTCCCTCAAAAAAGTATTTATAACCAGATTGCTCAATCAGAATATTTAGAATTGATAGGTGATGAAAAATTAAAAAGAAATTTAAGCTCATTGTATGAACACTTAGACGATAGAAATAATTCAGGAAGTCTAAAATTTGATCAATTCAATATGGAGTTTGATATAGCATTAATTGATCTTGTGAAATATAGGATTGAAATGATTGAGGTAGATAATTCTGTTGATTTAGTGACCTCTGTTACAGATTATAAAGTTTCTAATAAATACAGACAAAATGATTTTGTTCTTGGGTATTATTATAATGCTGAAAAAATAGTTTATTTCTATCTTGAGCTACTCAAAAAATATGATGCTTTGATGAAAGAGATTATTTTACAACTTGAAGATTTAGAACAATAAAATATAAATGCTTAATTAATGAGAAATTTTTTTCTACTTTTTTTTCTATTACACTTTCAAAATTTATTTTCTCAGGATTATCTGAAGGTAGACTATAAAAATGAAAAAAGTTTTTTTTGGCGTGATAATGGTATTCTAAAATATAAGGGCAAAGTTTTTTCAGGTCAAATTTTTGAAAATTTTAGGAATGGTAAACTAAAATATATTGAAACTTATTTGAGTGGTAAGATGGATGGAATTCATGAAGGGTATTATAAGAGCGGAATAAAAAAATTCTCACATGGTCACAAAAATGGTTTTGAGGATGGTAGATTTGAATATTACTTTAAAAATGGAGTTCTTAGTCAGAAAGGGTTAACGGTAGGAGGGAAAACTCAGTCAATAGAGATATTTGATAAGAAAGGAATAAAAAAAATAAAAAACAAGTAGTATGTATTTCCCAATTTTTTATTTCTAATTTTTTTGAAATAATGTACCTTTAGATATGAAAGATTATTTATTTTATTTAATTATTGGAATTGGTATCGTGTATTATTTTTATGATGCAAACCAGAAAACAGAAAAAGCTATGGAAAAAATTAATAAAGGTGCAATTGTTATTGATGTAAGAACTCCTGAAGAATATTCTTCTGGGAACTTCCAAAACTCAATTAATATACCCTTAAATACTATTCAAGACAATATTGATAAAATAAGGTCATACTCTGAAGATATTGTTGTTGTTTGTGCAAGTGGAAATAGAAGTGGTCAAGCCCAGCAGATTCTAAGTGAAAATGGCATTGAGGTAACTAATGGAGGATCATGGCTTGATCTAGAATAATAATTCTTCATTTTTTAATTTAATGAAATACTTTACTTTCTTAATCTTAGTAATCTTTTCATGTTCTCCCAACAAGAATGATAGTGATAGCTCAAATCTATTTAATGAAGCCTACAGACCTCAATTTCATTTTACTCCAGAGGTTGGATGGATGAATGATCCTAATGGAATGTATTTTTATGATGGTGAATACAATTTGTTTTATCAACATTTTCCGGATGATAATGTCTGGGGTCCTATGCACTGGGGTCATGCAAAATCAAAAGATTTAATACATTGGGAGCATATGCCAATTGCTATCTACCCTGATGGAAATAATTATATTTTCTCAGGATCTGCTATAGTTGATTATTATAATAAATCTGGTCTTGGGTCTGCTGAAAATCCACCAATTATTTCATTTTACACAAATCATGATATGTATTTAGAGAGAAGGTGGAATGATGATAATGACTCAATTTTTATTAATGTTGAGACTCAACATATTGCTTACAGTAATGATAAAGGATTGACATGGCAGAAGTATGATAAAAACCCTGTAATTCCAAATACTGGGTTTAGGGATTTTAGAGATCCGAAAGTTACATGGTCTGATGAGTACCAAAGATGGTACATAACTCTTGCAGCTAGAGATAGAATTTTATTTTATGAATCTTATAATTTACTTGATTGGAAACTAATTTCTGAGTTCTCAAATTATGGAGAAATGAATGGGGTATGGGAGTGTCCTGATCTATTCCCATTAATTGATGATGAGGGAAATAAGAAGTGGATCCTCTTTATAAGTATTAATAAAAGTTCTCCTAACGGTGGGAGTGGGACTCAGTATGTGATTGGAGACTTTGATGGTAAGAATTTTTTTGCTGACAGTAATTTTCTGGGTGATGAAGAGTCTGTGTGGATTGATTATGGAAGCGATAACTATGCAGGAGTTTCTTGGAACAATACTACTAGTGATATGAAATCTAGGGTATTTATTGGATGGATGAGTAACTGGGAATATGGAGAAGTAGTCCCAACTTATAAATGGAGAAGTTCAATGACTCTTCCAAGAGAAATGACTTTATATAAAACTAATGAGAGATATAGATTGAGATTTTCTCCAATTTCATTAGAGCCTATTGAAGTAGAAAAATATTCGGGATCTATAAAAAACTTGAATGATCTACATTCTCAATTGAATAGGGTTACTCTGAGTGATATTAAATCAGATAATTTTGAAATTCTTTTGAGTAATGATAATGAGCAAATAATAATTAAAAAAAATAAAGGAGATGTAGTAATTGATAGAAGTAAATTTCTTACTGCAAATGATCCTATAAATAAAGATAGTAAGAGAGATATACCCTTATCAGTATTTAGAAAAAAATTTATTCCAATCCAGAGAGCAAAACTTGATAAAAAAGTTAACAAGCTTGATCTAGTAATTGATAAAACATCAATGGAGTTGTTTTTTAATGATGGTGAGTTAGTAATGACTGATATTTTTTTCTTCAAAGACCCTATAAATGATATAAATTTTAAACGTTTAGAAGGATCAAGTTTATCTCACAAAGAGCTAGTATCAATTTGGTAGAAATCTCATGAATAAGAAAAATATAATTAAAATATTTTTTTTGTTTTTTTATTTATTATTTCAATCCTGTGATAATTTAGATTTAGAGAAGGGTACTCCAAGATGCATTAATCAATTAATTAGTGATATTAAAAAAGATGAAGTTCAAAATCCACCTTCCGAGGTATGGAAATGGATAGTTGATGATGTAGTATATTATTATATCACTTCAGGATGCTGTGATAAATTTAACTTCCTCTATGATGATAAATGTAATCAAATTTGTGCTCCTGATGGTGGTTTTTCGGGAATGGGTGATGGTAAATGTTCAAATTTAAACGGAAATATTACAAAATCTCTTGTTTGGAAAGATGAAAGGAGTTAGATTTTTTTCATCTCATTGAATCTAAACTTTATCATATTTTTAATTAATTCAGTAGGGAGTTTTTTATCATGTGGAAACTGGACAGAGCCTGTACCGGTCTTATAATTTTTTAGTTCATTCTTAAATTTTATATAGACATTAGGATAGCAGTAGAGGCCTATATGTTTACTGAATGCAGAAAAATACATAAACTGTCTATTATATGCTTTATATGAGGGCATCCCGTATCCAATTTTTTCTTTTACATCAGGAACTATATCAAAAATTATTTTTCTAATTTGAATGAGTCTTTCTTTTACTTCGTTCGGGTAAAGATCTAAGTAAGCATCTACAGATTTAGGTTTATCTCTCATATAAAATTATGATCCAGCTATAGGAGAGTTAAATACTCCAGTAGCCATTTCTATCCAAATGACAAGAAATGAAAGAATTAATATACTAATATATATTAATCGACTGCTTTGCTTTGTAATTTTTTTACATATTAAATCTATACCTGTCCCAAGCAATAAAAGTAAGCTTCCCATAACAGCAAAATCAAATAAACTCCATTTCACTTGATCGGAAAATAAAATACCTACTAAAGGTATTAATAAGAGAAAGAGAGGGGCGATAATTTTTAAGTTTATTTTTTTCATATAAAATTCATTAATTTAAATAATGTCACAATTTAGAATAAAGTTAATTTTTCCTATAGTTATTTCTGCTTTCGGAGGAGCTATGTTAGTTTTCTCAGAATATGATGATTCACCTGGTGGACAGCTCTTAGGAATAGTGTTATTAATTTTATCTTATTTTCTTCTACTTAAATTAGCAATTAAAAAAAAATAATAACCTAAATAAGTAGCACTTAGTCTTTTTTTCCTTTCACTGTAACTTTAATTTTTTTCTCTCCATCCTCACCATCTTCCCTCTGAATATCGATGTCTTCGATCATACCTTTACCATCGGGAATAAACATCATATTATTCTCTCCCATTTTTAGAGATGACCCCATCATTCTTACCATACCCTGATGGTTTCCCATCATTGGACAAGAGTTGTGAGAAGTTCTACTGCCGAGTAAAAACCCTAAAGTTCCAAATACTACTGCTACTAAAGTGATAGCAAACCAATTTTTGTTTAATGTCTCCATAGTTGTTTTTTATTACAAATGAACTTAATGATTTTGAAAATTCAAAAAATTAAAATGTTAATTAATATTAAAATTAATTGATAATGATTTTCAATTGATTTATTAATTATTTCTACTTTTATATATCTTGAGAAGATGTTAAGATATTTAGTTCCTAAAAGATTTAGATTACTGTTTAGAATAGTAGTTATTCTAGCTACTTTGATTTTTTTGTTTTTTAGGAGTACCTAAAAAATTCATATTAATAATGAATCATCAAACCTTATTGGCTATAATAATAGTTTTTATAACTCTAGTAATTGTTCGATTTCTTGAGTCTTATAAAAATCAGTATGTCATTAAATTTCTTCAATGGGTACCTGCAATTCTTTTTGCATATATTATCCCTGCAATTTTTTCCTCTCTATTGCAGATTGATTTAAGTGACAATGAAATTCATTCTTGGAATTTGAAATTTATTATTCCTTTAGCTATTGTCACAATAATGTCTTCTTTTCCATTAAAAGGGTTATATTCAGTTGGAATAAAACCAGTCCTACATTTTCTTATTGGTTCATTTACTATAGCAGCACTTCCTCTAATAATTCTTTTTATTTATCAAAAAATAAATTTTTCCACTTATAGTTTATTTGTAGAGGAAGGGTACTGGAAAGGTGTAATCCCAATAATTGGGAGTTGGATAGGGGGTAGCTCTAGTCAAATTGTTTTAAAAGAGTATGTAGGTACAAGTGAAAATTTATTTTTATCGATTTTAGTATTTGATAATATTATTGTAAATGTGTGGACCTTATTTATGTTTCAATTTATAAAAAGAAGTTACCAAATTAATAAATTTTTCAACCTTCCAGAGACAACCTCTCTGTTCTCATTTAATAATGAAAATATTAATAAAAACTCTTTACTAACTTTTCTTATAATATTTTTTTCAATCTTTATAATTACAGTACTCTTCGAGCTTTCTTTTATAATGAAGGTTTTAGTTCTTTCAGCTGCTGGATTAGTATATGGTAATTTTTTTTCTTTCTGGGATCATGAAAAGATTTTAAAAATTGGTAGTGTCTCTATCATTTTAGTAATGGCAACATTAGGGCTAAAGTTAAATTTTACATCTTTTAACTTACCATTAGAGTTTATAATTTTTATTTTGATATGGATTTTGTCTCAATTTTTAATTTCAATATTAATAGCTTATTTACTTAGAATTTCAATTGTTTGGGTAGCTATTTCAAATATGGCTAATCTTGGTGGAATTTCTACTGCCCCAGCAGTAACTTCTGCATATAACAAAGATCTTATGCCTCATGCTATTTTTTTAGCTATACTAAGCATGATGACTGGAACTTTATGGGGATTTTTTTCAGTGTACTTACTTGAATATTTTTTTATGTAAAAAATATAGGGGGTTCTCTATAATCTTGAATAAGAATTTAACTAAGTTTAAATGTAATTGGTAGAGTAAGTTTGACATTAACTGGGCTCCCATCTTTTTCACCAGGAATCCAATTTTTTGATTCAGAGACAACCCTTTTAGCCTCCTGATCACACCCAGCTCCAATTCCTTTTATGATTTGAACATCTGAAATTGAGCCGTCTTTATTAACAACAAATTCAACAAAAACTTTTCCCTCTATTCCCATGATTTTTGCTTTTTCTGGATATTTTAAATTGTCCATTATATAACTAAAAAAAGTTTGTATTCCATCAGTTGGTTGGGGCATTGTATCTACAGTTTCATAAATTATTTCATCATTTAAAGGTTCTTTCTTTGCTGTTGAGCAAGAAAAGCAAATGATTGAAAAAGCAGAAATTAGAGTATAAGAGAAAAATGATTTCATGGATTAATTTTTTTTAATTTCTATAAAATTTAACTTACTAACAAGTAATCTTTTTAAAAATTAATATACTTTGAAAAAATAGAACTATGAATAATCTAAAATTTCTAGTAACAATAACAATATCTATTTTCATTTTATGGGCTTTATCAGGTGTAATCATTTATTTTCTGCTTGATAATTGGTCTGATAGGGGAACATTTGGGGATCTTTTTGGAGTTATAAATTCATTATTTTCTGGATTAGCTCTAGCAGGACTTATCTACACAACCTATATAAGTAGGAAGGATATAATTGATCAGAGGGATGATATTGAAATTAATAGGAAAGAACTTATCAAATCAAGAAAAATACAAGAGAAATCTGAGAGAGCTTTAGAAGAACAAGCTTTTCAATTAAAACTATCGACAAAATTAAATGGTCTACAGACACTTGTATCTTATTTTACTAGTCAGATAGCAAATCAAAATAATTCAGAGGAAGTTATACTTCTTGCAAGAAAGAAACGAAGGGAAGCTATCTCTGAAATTGATAAGATTATTGATAGGTTAGGAGATGAAGAGGTTGAGAGTGTAAATTAAATAATATTATTTTTTTATCTCAAGTATGAGAAAATTGATTTTAGGTTAGATTTTTTTAGATTTAGTTGATGAAAAAAGATAGATGGGTTCAGGTTTATAAAACAAAAATATCATATCAAGCAGAAATAGTAAAACAAGTTCTTGAATCGAATGAAATAAATAGTGTGTCAATTAACAAGATAGATTCTTCATATAATAATTTTGGATATCATGAAGTTTTGGTAGATGAAAAAAATTATCAAAAAGCTCTGAAATTGATTCTAGAAATTTATAAAGACAATTGATAGTTTAAATTTATCAAATGCTTGCA
>JAYPVV010000003.1:0-37986 GCA_038134805.1 Marinoscillum sp.
CTGAAGAAGCTAAAGAAGAAACTCCTGCTGCATCTGAAGAGACTCCTGCCGCTGAAGAAGCTAAAGAAGAAGATCAAAAAAGTTAATTAATATGGGATTAACCCATGTTGGTAAAATCTCTAAACATAAAGGGCTTAAGGGATTATGTTTATTAAAGTTGAATTCTGGAATTGAAATAGATTTAAATAATTTAAAATCTTTTTATTTAAACATTGAAAGCAATTTAATTCCTATAGTAGTTGAAAAACTATCTTTTTTAAATAAAGAACATTTACTGGTCAAATTTAAAGATCATGATTCAAGAGAAAAAACCTCTTATATAATAGGAAAAGAGGTTTTTATTGAAAATAAAAAAGTTATTTATGATCAAAAACATCTTTCAAATCTCATAGGATTTTCAGTAATTGAAAAAAGAATAAAAATTGGAGAAGTTTATGACTTTCATGAAAAAAATCAATCCATAATATTTTGCAAAATAGATAATAAAGAAGTTTTAATTCCCTATGAAAAAGAAATTGTTTCAGAAATTGATTATGTTAATAAAGAAATTCATGTAATTATTCCACAGGGACTATTAGATTTATAAATGATTAGTATAGACATCATTTCTTGCCAGCCAGAACTCTTAAGAAGTCCATTTGACCATAGTATTATCAAAAGAGCTAAAGAAAAAGAAAAAGTTAAAATATCTATTCATAATCTTAGAAATTATTCAGAAGACAAACACAAAAAAGTTGATGATTCTCCCTTTGGAGGCGGTGGAGGAATGGTTTTAAAAATAGAACCAATTTATAATTGCATTGAATCAATAAAAAAAAATAAAAAAATTGATGAAATAATATTTATGAGTCCGGATGGAGAAAAGCTATCACAAAAAGTGAGCAATGATCTTTCATTAAAAAAAAATATAATCATATTATGTGGTCATTATAATGGAATTGACGAGAGGGTGCGAGAAAAATATATAACTAAAGAAATCAGTATTGGTGACTATGTTCTCACTGGAGGTGAGCTTCCTGCAGCTGTTCTAATTGACACAATAGTTAGACTTATTCCAGGAGTTGTGTCAAATGAATCAGCAGCATTATCAGACTCTTTTCAAGATAATTTATTAGGACATCCGAATTATACCAGACCTGCTAACTTTAAAGGACTAAGTGTTCCAAAAATTTTATTATCTGGCAATAAAAAAAAGATAGAGGAATGGAGATTAAACAAATCCTATGAAAAAACTAAAAAAAACAGACCGGATCTATTAGAGTGAAAGAAGAAATAATGTAAATATTAAAGAAAACCCTATAAATATTTTTAATAAATATTTTCTAGTAAATGATTTTTTAAGAGAGGGAATATACATAACAATAATTTAATGTTACCTTAATGTTAAGAAATTGTTAACTAATTTCAAAATAAAATGAGAAATAATTAAAGTTTTATACTGAGAGCTACTACAAAAATATTTTTTGTAGACCAATCTATATTTTCGAATGTAACTTTTCTATTTGATTCTAATATATAACTAGGTTTAATAGAAATAGGAGAATCATGAAGCTTAATATTTAACCCCATATTTATTCTATTTCTAACAAAGCTATTTTCTGAAAAGAAAAATTCATTCTGTATAAAAGGGTTGAAATTTTTAAAAGATTTTAAACTGTAAGAATACCTTAATCTATATCTGAATATATTATTATCTATCTCTCTTAATCTATATTCATTTCTTAATCTAATATTTGAGTAATCATTTATCTTATAAGTAATGTCCAAATGAGGTCTTAATTCAGAAACTCTAACATCATTTTTAAGATCATAAATTTCTCTATAATAAATCCCAATTTTTAATTTGTTTATTTTATATGCAAATCCCAAATCAATTCTTCCCTGTTTAGATTCATCAGAGGTAATATCATATTTATTTCTATATTCAAATTTTACTTCAACATCATCAAAAACTTCTCCTTGAAGATCAATTGTTGGCCACACATGAAAAACTGACTGAGATTTTAAATCAATGAAAGAAAAAATTAAAAATGATGTAAATATTAAAAATCTTAAAGATGTTTTAAATTGAATATTTAACATATATAAAGTTTAAAATTTTTTATAAATAAATTATTAATAAAATATTATTAAATCATAAATAAATCCATCCCTTGTACTCAAGACTTGGGTTTCCTTTAAGGAAAATATCAAAAAAATGAAGGTCATCTGTTCTATTGAAAAAAACATTTAATTCACCTCCAATAGTTTTTACTTTATTTACTTTTAAATTTTTATGCAATGAATATGCTACAGCTGATGCAACAGCTCCTGTACCACAACTTAAAGTCTCACGCTCTACTCCTTTTTCAAAAGTTCTAATTGAGATTGAATTATTTTCTGACACTGAAACTAAATTAACATTGCAATCATTATTTCTATAAAAAGGACGATTTCTAATTGAATCAGCTTCTTCATTAATATTATATTTTTTAACATCATCTACAAATTTTACATGATGAGGAGCTCCTGAATTTATAAAATACTCATTATTAAAGCAATCATATGATTTAATGTCTTTCATTTTTATAGAAATTTCTGAGTCAATCTGAGCTGTGTATTTTCTACCATAAGAAAAAAATGATGAAAAACCTTGAATTTTATTTACTGACCTTAGATAATGTAAAGAACATAAACTACCATTTCCACAAAAACTTTTTGACCCGTCAGGATTAAAAAAAATCAATTCAAAATCATATTTTTTAGACCCCTCTAATACCAAAAGTCCATCTGAATTTTTTACTTCTTTATGTTTTAATATTTGGGAAAGTTTTGTTTTTAATTTTTTTTTTTGAGAAATATTATCAATCAAAATAAAATTATTACCAGATGATTGATATTTGTAAAATTGAATAGGCATAAAAAAACCAATCTAATGATTGGCTTAAATTTAAATTTTTTCTTTAATCTTAGCACTTTTACCTTTTCTATCTCTTAAATAAAAAATTCGTGCTCTTCTCACTTTACCTCTTCTTAAAAGTTCGATTTTTTCAATGTTTGGAGAAAAAATAGGAATAATTTTTTCAACAGCTATTGAGTCAGAAATTTTTCTTATAGTAAAAGTTTCTCCATTTGAGCCAACATTCTTTCTTTGTAAAACAGTACCTTGAAATTGTTGAATTCTTTCTTTTCCCCCTTCCCTAATTTTTATATGAACATTTAAAGTATCACCTGCTCCAAAATCAGGAAATGATTTTTTAAGCTCATTATTTTCTTTACTAAGATTTATGTTATGTGAAGACATATTTTTTTAAGTGTGCAAATATACTCTATTTTTATATTTTACAATTTAATTGTTGAGTTTTATTATTTTTTTTGATACTCTGGTGTTTTTTTTGATTTTTACTTTAATTCTATCAAAAGAATTCATTATTTCGTATCTCAATTCATTAAATTTGAACTAAATAATGTTAGGTTTTCTTAAAAAAATTTTAGGATCAAAGTCAGATAAAGATCTAAAAGATCTTTACCCATTAGTTGAAAAAATTAACTTTGAATTTGATTTACTCAGAAGGGTTTCAGATGATGAATTAAGAAATAAAACCTTAGAGTTTAAAAAACTTATTAAAAATAATTTAGAGATAAGTGACAGCACTATTGAAGAACTAAAAAACAAATATCAAAATTCAAGCGGATCTTTATCTGACAAAGAAAATTTATTAAATGAAATCGATTCTATTAAATACTCTCAAATTAAAATAATAGAAGATACCTTAAACGAAATCTTACCACAAGCTTTTGCTGTTATTAAAGAAACTGCTAGAAGATTATCAGAGAATAAGAAACTTGAGGTAACAGCATTAGATTTTGATAAAGAACTATCCAAAATAAAAGAAAATATAAAAATTAATGGCAATAAAGCTATTTGGACAAACAAATGGAATGCCGCTGGAATTGAAATTGAATGGAATATGATTCATTATGATGTTCAGCTTATTGGCGGCATTGTATTACATCAAGGAAAAATATCTGAAATGGCTACTGGTGAAGGGAAAACATTAGTTGCTACATTACCTGCTTATTTAAATGCTCTTCCTGGAAGGGGCGTACATATAGTTACTGTAAATGACTATTTAGCTAAAAGAGATGCAGAATGGAATGCTCCTATATTTGAATTTCATGGACTAAAAGTAGATTGTATTGATAAACATGAATCTAACTCAAAAGAAAGAATAAATGCTTATAATGCTGACATTACCTATGGAACAAATAATGAATTTGGATTTGATTATCTGAGAGATAATATGGTAAGAGAAAAAGATGAATTAGTTCAGAGAGAACATTATTACGCAATGGTGGATGAAGTTGACTCTGTCCTAATTGATGAGGCAAGAACTCCATTAATAATATCAGGCCCAGTCCCTAAAGGTGATGATCATGAATTTTTTGATCTAAAACCAAGAATTCAAAAGTTATTTGAACTTCAAAAAAAATTAGTTACCCAATATTTAGCAGAAGCAAAAAAATTAATATCTGATAGAAAAAATGATGAAGGCGGACTTTCTCTATTTAGAGCATATCGGGGTCTACCAAAATATAAACCTCTAATTAAATATTTAAGTGAAATTGGGACTAAAGCTATAATGCAAAAAACTGAAAATTATTATTTGCAAGATAACTCTAAATTTATGCCTGAAGCAGATAAGCCTCTATATTTCACAATCGAGGAAAAAAGTAATAGCATTCAGTTAACAGAAAAAGGGATTGACACAATAACTAGCTCTGGAGATGATAATAATTTTTTTATAGTGCCTGATATTGGAGTAGATATAGATAAAATAGAAAAATCTGGAAAATCAATTGAAAAAATTTCTCAAGAAAAAGAGAAAGTGATACAAGATTATAGTATTAAAACAAAAAGAATTCATACTGTAAATCAACTCTTAAAAGCATATTCTCTTTTTGAAAAAGATCAAGAATATGTAGTAATGGATTCAAAAGTTAAAATTGTTGATGAACAAACTGGAAGAATAATGGAAGGGAGAAGATATTCTGATGGTCTTCATCAAGCTATTGAGGCAAAAGAAAATGTTAAAATTGAAGATGCCTCTCAGACATATGCTACAATAACACTTCAAAATTATTTTAGAATGTACAAAAAGCTATCTGGAATGACAGGAACTGCTGAAACTGAAGCTGGAGAATTTTGGGAAATATATAAACTCGATTGTGTTGTTATACCAACAAATAAAGAAATATCGAGAAAAGATATGGAGGATAAAGTTTATAAAACATTAAAAGGAAAATTCAATGCAGTCATAGATGAGATTGAAGAACTTAAAAATAATGGAAGGCCGATTCTTGTTGGAACTACATCAGTTGAGATATCTGAACTATTAAGTAGAATGTTAAATATTAAAAAAATTAAACATCAAGTCTTAAATGCAAAACAACATGCAAAAGAAGCAGATATAGTTGCAGAAGCAGGAAAGCCTGGAACAGTAACAATTGCCACAAATATGGCAGGAAGAGGAACAGACATAAAGCTTTCTGAAGAATCAAAAAATAGCGGGGGATTAGCTATAATAGGAACTGAAAGACACGAATCTAGAAGAGTAGACAGACAGCTAAGGGGACGTTCTGGAAGACAAGGTGATGTTGGATCTTCTCAGTTTTTTGTATCTCTTGAAGATAATTTAATGAGATTATTTGGCTCTGATAGGATGATTAAAGTAATGGATAGAATGAATATGGATGAGGATGAAGTTATACAGCATAGTATGATTACAAAATCAATCGAAAGAGCTCAAAAAAAAGTAGAGGAAAATAATTTTGCAATAAGAAAAAGACTTCTTGAATACGATAATGTTATGAATTCTCAAAGAGAAGTTATTTATAAAAAAAGAAGAAATGCAATAAATGGTGAGAGGTTAGATGTTGACATTCTAAACATGTTATTTGATACATGTGAAGATATTGTTTTAACAACTAAAGAGTCTGAAAATTATAATGATTTTAGACTTAATGTTTTAACTATTTTAGGATTAGATTTTAATGAAATTAATAATGAAGAATTTTTCAAGTTAGATACTGATAGTATAACTGAAAAATTATATGAAAGTGTTGTTAAAAACTATGAACTTAAAAATCAAAGTATAAAATCTTCAGCAATTCCTATCCTAAAAAAAATTAAAAAAGAAAAAGGTGCAGTTGTAAAAAATGTACTTATTCCGTTTACTGATGGGAATAAGCATATAGGTGTATCTATAAATTTAGAGGAAGCAATAGATGGAGATGGAAAAATAATTATAGAAGAAATGCAAAAAATTGTTTCATTGGGAATGATTGATTTTAACTGGAAGGAACACCTCAGAGAAATGGATGATTTAAAACAATCTGTGCAAAGCGCAGTATATGAGCAAAAAGATCCTTTGGTCATCTATAAATTTGAAGGCTTTGAACTATTTAAAAAATTCATAGCAAAAGTAAATCAAGACACAATCGCTTTTCTTACTAAATGTTTAATACCAGTACAAAAATCGGATCAAATTCAAGAAAATAAAAATTTACAAAAAACTGAAAATAATTATAAAACAAATAAAGAAGAGTCAAGGTCTTTATTAACTGGAAACAGAACATCTAGTGTAGAAAAAACTCAACCTCTAAAATCTGATAAAACTTATGGACGAAATTCAAGAGTTTCTGTTCAGTACTCCGACGGTACAATTAAAAAGGATGTCAAGTTTAAAAAAGTTGAAAATGATATTATTACAGAAAAATGTGTAATTATAGAAAATTAATTTTATTATCATTAGTGTCAATTTTTTATGCCTGCAGTTTGCAAAAAAAAAATATCTCTAAAAATGAAGAGAGAAGATATTATGAAGACTTATCATTTGTTAGAATAAATTCAAAAAATGACAATATTGAATCTGTAATAACTCTAGACACAATTAATATAAATAATAATATAAGCAAAGAATTAGATAGCGTTTTAAGCATAATAATAGATAACAGTAAAAAAAATCTTTATATCGATGGATTCTCAATACAGCTCTATCTTGGTGATAACAGAAGTGATGCTGATAGTGTTATAAAAAAAATTAAAGAAATTGATAGTTTAATTTATAAAAATACAGTCTTCACTCAACCAAATTACAGGGTCAAGGTAGGTAAATTCATAGATAGGTTTGATGCAAACAAAGAATTTTTGAGGTTTAAGAAAAATTTTCCCAACGCGATAATAATTCCTGAAAAAATTAAATTTAATTAAACAACTGATTTCTCATATTATCATTAATAGCTAAAGCTAAAATTAAGGATATAATCAAGCCAATAGCTGCAAACAAAGTGTCTTTACCTAACATCTTCATTGCTTTTTTGACATTTCCATCATTCTTATAGAAATTAATTGCTAATTCCCTACCCCCAAGTAATCCAATGAAAACCCATGTTGTACTAATAGGTATAGAACTTAAAACCTTCAAGTAATATAAAAGACATGCATAAATAAAATCAACAACTGTTGCGGCTCTCACGTCTATTATATTAGATTTTTCTAAAACAATTTGTTGAATTTTATCACCTCTCAGATAAAATAATAATCCAAGCCCAAGAAATATAAATAGTGAAACAATTAAAAATTGATTAAATGAAAGAGTTCTGGGAAGAACTACAGCTACATTTGCCATATCTTGCATTATCCAAGTTGACCAGAGTGCTCCGCTAGACACCCATTGTAATGGCAGCCAAATTTTGGAGGGTTCAGTTTTTTTATATTTTTCAAACAATTTTGTAGTTAATGACCAAACAATAATAGCAATTACAAATGCTATCATATACCCGTATAAGCTTTTTGATAAAATACTGGTAATAGAACTTGCTTTAGTTGCAAATGCACTAAGTAATAGAATTGAAGTTGAAACAGGCATTTTCAGCCTTGTCATCATTAATAAAGCAACAGGTGCAAATACTTGTAGAAATTTAAAGCTTTCAGGGGCATCATTAAGACCCTTTGATGCCAACCTACCATAACTTATATCACCTTCATAATTTAACCAGCTGTAAGTGACTGTGATTAAAAAAATTCCACCCATATAAATCCATAAGTAATACCATTTTCTATCAGAATTTGAAGCGATAAATGTTCCAATTGTTTGTATGCTATCATTTGCAATTGCAGAGTAAGATGCCATAAAGAAAACACACCACATTGCAACCTCTGGATAAGGATAAACAAACCAAGATATTACTATTAATAATAAGGGGATTTTAAATTCATTAATTTTATTCATAAAACAAATTTAGAAATACCTTGAAATAAAGAAATTATAATACATATTAAGAAAATGTTATTAATTTGTTAATAATAATTTATTTATTCATTAAATTTTTAATTTTTAATCCATATAAATAAAAAGCTAATTTTAATTTTAAAATGATAAAAATTGATAAAATAACTGAAGCTATAACTTCCTTTTTAAAAGAAAGATTTGAATTTATGAAAGGAGATTTAATTGAAAAAATTTCATCTATAATATCAAAGCTTATCTCTTTCATAATTTTATTTATTATACTAATGCTAGTTATTGGATTTGGCAGTATTACCCTTAGCAATTACTTTAATGAACTGTTGAATAGCAGTTTTCTTGGTTACGGAATAATTACTTTATTTTACCTGAGTATATTTATAAGTATATTATATTTATCTAGATCTGGAAAATTGAAAAAAATTATTGAAAAGGAGTTAAAAAGAGGCACAAGAAATTAAATTTCGTTCAATCTTTTTTTCATTTTACCAGCTTGAACCCCAAACATCAATTTGAATCTCCTACAGAAATAAGCTGTATCTTTATATCCAACATCATTACTTATAACTTTTATTGCTTCGGTTTTTTCTCTAAGAATAGTTATTGCTCTCTCCATCCTCCTGTGCTCAATATAGTCTTGAGGTGAAAACCCAATATTATTTTTAAAAAACTGACCAACATAATCTTCGGATATATTTAAATTTTCTGCAACAACTTTATTAGATAATTCTTTACTAAGATTTTCATCAATAAACTGAAAAAGATCCAGAATTTTCTTGTCATTAAAGAATTTGAAATTTTCTTCTATACTTGAAAATAAAGGCTGCTTGGAAAGTATATCTCTAATTAATTCATAAACAACTTGATGAACAATTGAGCTGATAACTTGATCAGATCCAGGAAGCTTAACTATCAATTCTTTAATTATATTTTTTAGTAGTAAAATAAAATTTGAGTTTTTTACTTCTGAAAAAGCTAAATATTTGCTATGAAAAATATTAATTAGATTATATGCTTTGGTTTGAAAATTAATAATAAGATATTTATCAGTTTTAGATCTAGTGTTAAAATTATCTTGTTCAAAAAGATATTTCTCTTTTTTATCTATAAAATCTTCATAGGCAATAGTATAAGACCTTTTTGATCCAAAAGAAAGAGAAATTGTTGTATGAGCAGGAATAAAAAGAGCAGAATCTATATCTATATTTTTTTTATATTTTCCATATCTTAACTTACTATAAATTGGAAAAATTAAAGTATTGTCAATATCATAATAGTTATCAATTGTAAAAGATTTTTTTACATGAATTACATTAACTTTTTTTAAAGTTATTGAGAGATGCTTATTAATTATATTTAAAAAACTAGAATCCATAATTACGGAAAATCAAATGTAAAAGAAATAGAATAAATTGAAACAATTAATTTTTAAAATTATTCATATAATTGGAAGATGAATATCCTTCTAATAATTCAATTGTTTTGACTTCACCTCCGTTTTTTAATACATCATCGCAACCAACAATCATTTTTAAATCATAATCTGACCCTTTAATTAATATATGTGGTTTTATTTTTTGAATTAATGTCAATGGAGTTTCTTCTTCAAATACTACAACAAAATCAACATATCTGATAGCTCCTAATAATTTTGCTCTATCAACCTGATTGATAACTGGCCTGTTCTTTCCTTTAATTTTTTTTACAGATGAGTCAGAATTTAATCCAACAATCAAAATGTCTCCTAATTTTTTTGATTCCCTTAATAAATGAATATGACCCACATGTAAAATATCAAAACATCCATTAGTAAAAACAATTTTCTTCCCTTGATTTCTTAGATGAATTAGCTGATCATTTAAATTATTTCTTATAATTTTTTTATTCATTTAATCGAATTTTAAAAAAAAGAACTATTGAGCTAAATATACCTAAAATAGCTAAACATACTATCTGAGAAGTATGAAGTACAGTAGCGAAAAATAAACCTGTATCATAATCTATATTATAGCTTAACAAAATAGAAGCTACAAGAAAATGATAAGCTCCTATTCCTGCATTAACGGGGACAATCATTCCTATTGATCCTGCAATAAGGATTGCTAATGCAGCATTAAATCCTAAATTTTCAGTCTCAGCAAATGAAAAAAAGATAACATAACCCATCATCAAATAAGTAATCCATAATAAGAGAGTTGATATAATAAAATTAAGATTTTTATAATTCTCTTTAATAGTTAAAATACCACTTTTAAATTCTAAAAATCTCGAAGAAAAAAATGAAGATCTTTTTACATATTTAATAAAAAATAGAATTGATATAACAATAATTAATCCAATTAAAATTATTCTATTTTGACTCCAACTTAAATTATTAAATACATACGTTATAATAAAATTATAAAATAGATCATATTCAATTAATATAAATAGTATTGAGATAATTAGTAGGGAAAAAAGATCAAAAATTCTTTCTGAAACGACAGTGCCTAATGAAGTAGAAACTTTAATTTTATTTGTCTTAGAAATCAAATAACACCTAACAATATCATTAAATCTTGGGATAAATAAAGCAAAAAAATATGAGACAATAATAATATTAGTTGTTATAAAAGTAGAAAGTTGATAAGTAGACTTTTTCATTAAAATATTCCACCTGTAGCTTCTTAATATATGTTCAAAAACAGAAATTAACATTGAAAGATAAATCCAGTTATAGTTGACTTTGTCTAGCTTTTGAATAAAAAGTTCAAGATCAATATTTTTAAAAACTATATAAAATAGAATACAACCAAAGAGAACTGATAGAAATGTATTAAGAATAATTTTACTTTTTCTCAAGAGAGCTTATTTTATAACAAATTTAATTCTTATAAATTATGAAATATTACTAATTCATTAATGATTCTAATATAAAATTGAAAAATGACTTATTTTGATTAAATTTGTGCTTCAATTTTACTTCTAATATTCTTATTAAAAATGGCTAAAAATTTTAAGGTTCTTTATGTTGCATCTGAAATCAAACCTTTCTTAAACGAATCTTATGTATCAAATATAGTAAGGAATCTCCCTGAAAAAATGCAAGAAAAAGGACTTGAAATAAGAATTCTTGTTCCAAGATTTGGTCTAATTAATGAGAGGAAAAATAGACTTCATGAAGTTGTTAGATTATCCGGCATGAATATATCAATAGCTGATGAAGATAAACCTTTAATTATTAAAGTAGCATCAATACCTCAAGCAAAACTCCAGGTATATTTTATTGATAATGAAGACTACTTTAAAAGAAAATCTGTCTTTAATAATAAAAGTGGAAAATTTCATAAGGATAATGACGAAAGGCTATTATTCTTTTGTAGGGGAGTATTAGAAACAGTAATAAAGTTAGGTTGGTCTCCAGATATCATTCATTGTAATGATTGGATGAGCTCATTAGTTCCATTCTTACTAAAATCATCTTTTTCTGAATCTCACTTATTTCAAAACACTAAGTGTATTTACTCTGTTTATAATAATGAATTTAATGATAACTTTGATAGTAAAATGATTGAAAAAATTGCTGATGATGAGGAAATTGATTTAAATATGCTTTCGTCACTTTCTCCTCTTAACTATGAAGGTTTAATTAAAATAGCTTGTGAATTTTCTGATGCTATAATTAGAACTAATGAAAAATTAAGTTCTAATATTGAAAAAGTTTTATTGCAGGTATCGCCTAAGAAGAAATTGCATACAATTAATGATGATGAAAAATCCATTGAATCACATTATAAATTATATAATGAAATTCTTAAGTAGAATAGTTTTTATTTTATCTTTTTGTTTAATAGGCTGTGACGAATCCAATGAAGTTGGCATAAATGAGTTATTAATTTCTCAAAAAGAAAAAATAAAAGTTCACTATGCTGAAATACCTTTAGAATCATCAAATGTTTTTTTTGACTCAGTAAGAACGGATGACAAAGAATTATATTTTGGTTTTTTAAAGGATCAAATTTTTGGAGATATAGAAGCAATTGCATATGCTCAGTTTGATTATCAAGATGGCTCTGATGCACTTCCTTTACCTGGAGAATCTAATGAAAATTATTACTTACCTAATCCATCATCTCAGTTAGATTCAGTAGTTCTCTATCTAAAATATTCTAATTCTTATGGAGGGTCAGAATTTGATGAACAGGAGATGACTATATCTCAAATTCAAGATACCTTATTTTCTTCTGCTCTATATACCTCAAATAGATATACTGAAATTAGTCCCCCACGTGGAATAATAGGATTTACTAGATTCAAAGTAGATAATGAGATTGATACATTTTTGACTGTACAAATCAAAGAAAGTTATGGTCAGTATTTACTTAATAATATTATTAATAGAACCTCTGCTGTAGAACTCATTGATTTAACAAGAGGTTTAGCTCTTCTTCCTTCAGGAGTTAATAATAAAATAGTCGGGTTTGACCTTGAGCATGAAGACTCAAAACTTGTTCTTTATTTTAATAATCCAGAAGAAGGAGATGCAAATAGTCCAGCTGACGACTCATTAAAATATGTGTTTAGGTTTAATTCGCCTCTTACTAAACACTACAGTTATTATAATATTAATAGGTCAGCTTCTGAACTTTCCATCATAGATATTATAGGGAAAAATCAAAAATTTAATCTTAACAATAATATTTATTGGCAATCAGCTTCTGGAATTCATCCCCTTATAAATCTAGAAAATTTTTATAATTTTTTAGATACAGCAAAAAACATTGTACTTAATAAAGCTGAGATAGTTATTGGTCCTATAGATAGGGATCTAAACAGTCTTCCACCAAAAAAAGCTTTATTTTATATTTCTAAAGATAATAAAATTGATCCTGTAGGAATTATTTCTAATCCTGAAGAAAATGTAGTAATGAAAGATAATGCATACTACACTGAAGATACAGACGCATCCGAGCATAATTACGACAGTTTAATCTCTTTTTCTTACAAGGGGGAATCTACTGTTTTTTTTCAGGAGTTAGCACTGAAAAATATTAATGCAAATAGCTTAGTAGCTTACCCTGAGTCTCCCAATACATTTAAAAAATTAATCGTTGATAAAAATAATATTTATCTTAAAGTCTTCTATACTAAATTTAAAAATCAAAATTGATCAAGAATTTAGAAGTCTGCACATTTAATACTCTAGATTTTAAGAAAGCTATTAAATATAATGTATCAAGAATTGAATTTTGTTCAAATAAAGAAGTTGGAGGAATAACCCCCTCATTTGATGATTTACAATTAGCTGTTAATTCTAAAATACCTATTCATCCAATCATTAGACCAAGAGCTGGTAATTTTATTTACGATAAATATGAAATTAATAAGATGATTGAATCTATAAGGCGTTGTAAAGAGATAGGATGTGCAGGTATAGTTGTAGGAGCTCTAAATTTTAATAATGAAATAGACATATCTTCATGCAAAAAATTTATTAATGCTGCAGATGGGATGTCTTCTACATTTCATTTAGCTTTTGATTTAACTTCAGATGTTTTTGAGTCTATGGAAAAAATAATTGATCTTGGTTTTCAGAGAATTCTAACATCTGGTAAACAGACTGAAGCAATTAAGGGCAAGAAGCTTATTGAAAAGCTTGCTCAAAAAAGTCAAAAAAGAATTTCTATTATGCCTGGATTAAAATTAAGATCATCAAATATTGATTACTTTTTGAACAATAATCTTTTTACAGATTTTCATTCTTCATGCTATATAAATGAGAAATTTTGTGAAGAAGAATTACAATCTCTATTAAACAAAATAAAAGCTAATTAATTCAAAAACTTCAAAGCCTCTTTTACTTGAAAGTAATAATATATTAGAATACTAATAACAATTATTTTTTGGGAAGTAACTTGAATAAATAGAGATTGCTCCCCCTCGAATGGACTTGGTCCAAACTCCATAATTAATATAAATAAGAATAAAATTATAGTGAAGGAAAAAGTAATTGAAAACAAGATTCTTCTAAATTTTTTAATTGATTTAATAACCACTGTTTGAAAGAAAGAGTGGAATAGTAAAGAGTAAAATGCTATTTTAACAAAAAGTAAATGTAAGTCGAATGTTGATTGATCAGCAGAGTAAATAGCTACACAAACAAACCCAAGTAACGATAATATAATACTTGAAATTAGAATTAATTTAAATACTTTTTTAGTAGTTTCATTTATAATAATTCTTAAAAAATTATAATAAAAAATAATGTATGAAAAAGAAAGTGTGATCAATGAAAAATTAAAAAGATATGCTGAGATAAAATTTTGTTCTCCATTTTGAGCAGTCCACTCACCTAAATTGCTCAAAAAATTATAATAAAAAAGATAGCCAACCGTAGATGGATCAATTATAGTTCCACCAGGATAATAATACATAGAGAATACACAAAATATTATGAAAATTAGAATTCCAAAATAACCTTGTTTTAGCATAAAATTTCTCACTCTTAAAAATAATAAATCTATATTTATATAAACTATAAATTAAATTAGAGAATGAAAATAGCAGTTATAGGGTCTGGTGTTTGGGGTGCAAGTGCTGCTTATTACTTAAATAAATCAGGGTGTGATGTTGAGCTTTATGATATGTGGGGGCCAGGTAATTCAAGGTCAGGATCTGGGGGAGTTTCTAGAATTATTAGATTAATATATGGAGAGGATGATATTTATACTGAATTAACTAATGACTCATTTCCATTTTGGGAAGAATTATCTGCAAAATATAATAATTCATTATATAATGAGTGTGGAATGATATGGCTTGTTAGTCAAAATGATAGCAGTTATGTAACAAACTCTATTAAGCATATTGAAAAACTTGGGTATTCTCTTATTCGATTAAATAAAAAAGATGCTAGAAAAAAATATCCATTTATAAATTTGGATGATATTAAAGAAATCTACTTCGAGAAGAAAGCGGGAGCTCTCATGGCTAGCAGATGCACGAATGGGATTGTAAGAGAATACAAAAAAAATGGAGGAAAATTTTATATTGGAGAGGTTAAAGTAGATGAAAAAAAATTAAGTTCAGACGGCGCTTTTCAATTTAATGGGAAAAAAATTAAAGCTGATAAATTTATAGTTTGTTGTGGGCCATGGAATAGAAAAATATTTCCAAAAATGTTGGGGAAAAAAACTTTTATTTCAAGACAAGAAGTCTACTACTTTTCAGTCCCTAATAATAAAGTACTTGATTTTAGTTTAAGTAAAATGCCCTGTTGGTTAGATTTAAATGAAAATAACCCATCTTATTATGGTATCCCCTTCCACTTAAATAAAGGATTTAAAATAGCTTATGATGAAAGATCTACATTATTTGATCCAGAAAAAACTGATAGAATTCCTCTGCCAGAACTATTAAATAGAACAAAAAAATATTTACATCATAGATTTCCTCTTCTTAAAGGACAGCCTATAACAGAGACAAGAATTTGTCAATATGAAAACAGCTTGGACGGAAACTTTATTATTAATTTCCATGAAGAAAATGATAATATCTTAGTTATGGGTGGAAGCTCAGGCCATGGATTTAAATTAGGCCCTGGCCTCGGTCAGCTAGTAACTAAAATATTACTTGATGGAAAGAAAATACCTGATCTTTTTAATATTTCTAGAATAAATTTAAGTGAAGTAAAATCACAATATTATAACCCACAGATTAAATATAAAAAAAGATTATTTAACTGATTTAGCTATTTTCAATCAAAATAATTTGAAAGTCTATCATGTAAATTTTCTCTAATATTCAGCCAAAAAAAGTTATAATCTCCAGCATGAAAACTTTTTTTCTCAAATATTTTTATCCAAGGAATATTTAAATTTATTAACTGAAGGGAACCTTTGTGTGCTAGAGCTGATATTTTATTTCTATTTTTTAATTTTAGAGGTCCAATTGGTTGTTTTAAATATTGATATTTTAACATCTGAATAAAACTAGGCATTAGTATACCCTTATGTAGCTCTATTTTGCTAGTTGAATTATCATTAGAAAATGTAATAGGATTAGTTACTATAATATCTTTATAAACGTCATTATTATATGGATAATAATTATCTCCGTGAGTATTCCATGACATAAAACAATTTAGCTGAAGAGGGTCATCACAAGGAGGAAAATCCTTAAATCTGTCATTAATTGGCATTCCTACTAAATATGCTAATATTAATTTTTTTTTAAGGTCTCTATTAGGTAAAATCACTTCCTCAATTAAACGAGCAGTATGTAAAGTTCCTTGACTATGAGCAGCTAATATTATTGACTTTCCATTATTTTCATTTTCAAGATATGTTAAAAAAGCTCTTTTAATATCATTATAAGCAACATCAAAGGCTTCTTTTGCATAACTCTTTAAGTTATTATTTTCAAATGAGAAAAGGCTGAGAGATTTATTTTGATAAATTTCTTCTTTGTATTTTCTAAAATCTTTTTTTAGGTATGGATCCAAAGCAATTCTTTCTAACAATTCATTGGTATTATGATAAACAAGACCATCATAAAAAAGCTGCCTGTATAAAGGAGTGTATACATTTGTTATACCAGAAAATACTGAAGCCTGATTTTTAATTGCAAGAGCATCTACCCTATTCTGGTGTTCACTGCTCTCAGGATTTGAGTTCCAAAAGTTTCCGTTATAGCCAGAATAGTAGACGGTTGGATAAACATAAAAAACATCGACCTTTGATTTGTAATCAGATAAACTATCGACATAATTTAAAGGTAAAGGAATTTCTTTTTTTGGAGAAGAAATCCAATTTTTTAAAAATTTGTAATCAGGTGATTTTGGATAACCTGTAGATGAAACTATATATCTAGAGGATGTACAGCTAATTAATAAAAGAGAAAAAATAATTAAAAAAAATATTCTCATAATTTTAATAAATTAGTAAAAGAGAAATTATTTACAATATTAAAAATTAGATTGCTAAAATGTCACAAATTAAAAAACTCATTTCATCAATTTTTTTCTTTTTATTCTCATTCTTGTTAAATGGGCAAATTGAAAAAAAATATGAGAGAAAACTATATTTTCCAGATACAGATAAATATATGTCTCTCCTAACTGATTTTCACCAGCACACAGTTTTCTCGGACGGTCTGGTTTGGCCTACTATAAGAGTTGAAGAGGCGATTAAAGATGGTCTAGATGCAATATCATTAACGGAACACCTTGAATACCAACCTCACTCTAAAGACATTCCTCATCCAGATAGAAATAGAGCATATGAAATTGCATATGGGTTTACTAATTCTAAAAATAAATCTTTAGAAAAGAAATTAATAATTATTAATGGACAAGAGATCACAAGGTCTATGCCTCCTGGACATATTAATGCGATCTTTGTAGAAGATGCAAATAATTTATTATACCTTGAGGACTCTCTTAAAGGAATAGAAGAAGCAAATAAACAAGGTGCGTTCCTTTTCTGGAATCATCCTGCTTGGCCTGCACAAAGAAGTAATGGTATTGCCAAACTAGATGATTTCCATGAGTATTTAATTAAAGAAAAATTATTGCATGGGATTGAAGTAGTTAATGAGCTTTACTATTCTGAGGAAGCGTTAGATATAGCATTAAAAAATAATTTAACTATCATGGGGACTTCTGATGTTCATGGTTTGATTGATTGGTTATTTAATGTATCTGATGACGAGGAAGTTTCTCATTCAAAAAAATTAAATCACAGGCCAATAACAATTGTTTTTTCAAAAGATAAAAGTATAGAAAGTATTAAAGAAGCACTTTTTTCTGGTAGAACAGCTGTCTTTTATAATGAGTTATTAATTGGAAAAGAAGAAAATCTTAAACCATTAGTTCAAAAATGTTTAACCATAAATAATATTAAAGATTTAGAGCTTGGATATTCTGAAGATGGTAAATCATCTATCAAAAAGATAGAGATAAAAAATATATCTGATGCTCCATTCATTTTAAAAAATAGAAGTCCATTTACGTTTGAAACCAATAGTCATATAATTAATATTAACCCAAATTCAACTCACACATTATCAATAAAAACAGATAATAAAAAATTAACAGAATTACACTTTGAAGTTCTTAATGGTATTATTGGACCAAAGAAATATCTTGAAATTACAATTCCATTAATTAAATAATTTATGGGGTTAAATATTCAAAATGAGACAAATAATTTAATTTCTGTGATTTTGGGAATTGCAGAAGAGATGGGACCTAAACCATCAATAAATGAATGTATTGATCCTAAAACAAAATACCATATTAAATCAAATTCATATCCAAAAGAAGAAGATTGTATTTCCGAAATTGAAAAATTTTATGAGGTATTAATTAAAAATAATGTTGAAGTTCTAAGACCCAATAACATCGAGAATTTGAATCAGATTTTCACAAGAGACATATCATTTGTTATAGAAAATAAAATTTTTATTCCAGAAATTATTGATTCTAGAAATCGGGAAAAAGATGGAATTAAATACTTTATTGATAATCTTGAAGATAATGAAAAAATACTAATTCCAAATGAAATAAAAATTGAAGGCGGAGATATAATTATTCACAATGAATTTATCTTTATAGGATATTCAGAATATATAGATAAACATGAAGCATCTAGAACTTCCTATAAATCAATAAAATTCATTCAAGATCATTTTCCAAATAAAGAAGTAATAGGATTTAATTTAATTAAAAATGATAATGATCCCTATAACAACATACTTCATCTTGATTGTGCAATGCAACCCGTTGGCAAAAAAAATCTTATTCTTTATGAAGGTGGATTTAAAAAGATAAATGAACTCGAGAAATTAAAAAATATTTTTGGGAAGAGCAATATTATACAAATAGACAAACATGAAATGTATGAAGGCTTCTCAAATATTTTTTCAATAAATAATGAAAGAGTGGTATCTGATAAAACTTTTACTCGTCTAAATTCAATATTAAACAATCTAAATATTCAGACTGAAGAAGTCTATTATAGAGAAATTTCTAAATTTGGAGGTTTATTTAGATGTTCAACTTTACCTTTATCAAGAAGATAAAAAAACGTCTTTTTTTTGCTATTTTAAATTATTTTTAAATATTTTTAAAGGATACTTCTTAGGATACATTAATGAATATTCAACTTTGGAAAAGAAAAAACTATAAAAAAGATAAGTATAATTTATATATACGCTTTAGGGTCAATCAAAACTCAGCAACTGTAGAAAGTCTTAACATTTGGGAATGGATAAATCCAAAAAATCAATTGGAGGAGGATCATAATAAAGATGTTGAAACTGCTTGCCATGAGATAATTAGAAGAACAAAAGATGATTATGAAAACGGAAGAATATCTTTAAAGAAGTTTAATAAGAAAAAAATATTACTTAAAGAAGCCATCTCCAAGTATTTAAATTCAACAAATGAGACTCCAATATTAAACTTTATTAATAAATATGATGAAAATATATTTAGTATAGATATTAAGGATATTAATAATGAAAAACTAAATGAAATTAGAAATAAAATCGAAATTGATATAAATGAAAATAAAACAAAAGGGACTACAGCTACAAAGTATTGGAATGATTTTAAATCTTTACTAATAGCTTTAAATAAAAAAAATCTATGTAAATACCCAAATGTTTCGGGCATAAAGCATTTTCACAAAAAAAAGAAAGCCCTTCAATTTACAGATAAAGAAATCGATAAAATAAAATCCGCACTGACAGCTAAAAACAAAGAAATTATAGAAGCATTTTTAATTACATGCTCATCAGGAATCAATTTATCAATAATTGAAAATTTAAAATGGGAAAATATTAAAATAAATGATAAGAATCATCATTATATAGAATATACAGATAATATTAAAAAATATGTATTTCCTCTAAGTGAAGAATCACATAAAATATTATTAAAAAGAAAAAGTAATAAACCGTATCTATTTGATTTAAAAAAAATAAATAAATCAAAAGCTTTTAAAAATATTTTAAGAATCACTAAAATTAGCTCTCACAAAAAATATAATGATGGAGTTCACACTTTCTTGGACAAACTATATAGAAAGACTCAAAATATTTATTTAGTTTCAGCAATCCTAGGATATAATTCGATAAAGAAAACAAAAGAAAAATTTCCTTATATGAATGAAAATGATATACTTCTTAAAGAGCTTCATATATCATCTAAAGGCATAGGAACTAAAAATTATTATAATAAAATTTTTAAAAAGGGTAAATTAATAACTCATAAAAAGGATACATTATAGGATACATTATGAAATAAAACTCATTTAAAATCAATTAAAATAGATTTAAAATTAAAATATTAAATATGAAGCAAGTAGCTAGTAGTTATATAATGATTAGACCCAAGTATTTTAATTATAACACTGAAACATCTGAAAATAATTTCTTTCAAGAAAAAGATGAAAATTTAACCGCCACACAAATAAAGATAAAATCTGTAAAAGAGTTTGATTCATTTGTTAATAGGCTAAAAGAGAATCATATTGATATAAACATATATGATGACAGGGACGGGATAATTACTACAGATAGTGTCTTTCCAAACAACTGGTTCTCACTTCATGAAGATGGAACAGCGTATATATATCCAATGTTTTCAGAAAATAGAAGAAAAGAGAAAAGGAAAGACATTTTAAATGATCTAGAACAAAAAGGATTTATCATAAATAAAACAATAGATCTCTCTTATCATGAGAAAAATAAAATATACTTAGAAGGAACCGGAAGTATGGTTTTAGACAGAGAAAACAATATTTGTTATGCAGCAATTTCTCAAAGAACAAATTTTAATTTAGTAAAAGATTTCTGTAAAAAAGAAAAGTTATTACCTATCACATTTCAAGCATTTCACAATATAAAAAAATCTAAAAAAGAAATTTATCATACAAATGTAATAATGAATATATGTGATAAATATTCTGTGATTTGTCTTGAAAGTATAAAAAATAGAAAAGAAAAAAATAAGGTTATTGAAACTTTAGAAAAAACAAATAAAAAAATTATTGAAATTAGTGAGAGCCAATGTAATAATTTTGCTGGGAATATGCTCCAAGTAAAAAATACAAAAAATGAATTGTTTTTAGTTATGAGCAAATCAGCTTTAGACTCTTTATCTCAAAATCAGGTTACAACACTCCTTAGATATAATAAAATTATTTTTTCAGATCTTAGTATTATAGAAAAATTAGGAGGTGGAAGTGCAAGATGCATGATTGCTGAAAATTTTTTAAAAAAAAAATAAATATTAAATTGTAATAAAGTAAAATAATGAAAAAAGCTATACTAACTTCTCAAGCACCAAAGCCGATTGGCCCATATAATCAAGCTATCCAATATGATAATATTTTATTTGTTTCAGGGCAAATACCCTTAGATCCAGTAACAGGAGAGCTAATAAAAACTGGAATTAGAGAAGAAACTATTCAGGTCATGAATAATTTAAAAGCAATTTTATCTAAAGCAGGAATGAACTTTAATGATATAGTAAAAACAACAATATTTTTAAAAAATATGGATGATTTTTCTATTGTAAATACTGAATATGGAAATTATTTTGATAACTGCATTCCTCCTGCAAGGGAAACAGTTGAAGTCTCAAAGTTACCATTAAATGTAAATGTTGAAATTTCTTGCATAGCTTTTAAAAAATAAATGTCTAACGCTAGATTAAGGTTTGCACCAAGTCCTACTGGCCCTTTACATATAGGCGGTTTAAGAACTGCACTATATAATTATTTAATTGCTAAAAATTTAAATGGAAAATTTATTTTAAGGATTGAGGATACTGATTTAAATAGATTTAATAAAAATGCAGAAGAGCACATAATTAATTCTATTAGATGGGCAGGATTAGACCCAGATGAGAGTCCTCAAAAACCCGGAAAATTTGGACCATATAGGCAATCAGAAAGAAAAGAAATCTATCAAAAATATATTGAAGTTTTAATAAAAGAAAAAAAAGCATACTACGCATTTGATAATATAGAAGAATTAGAAAAATTAAGAAAATCTGCAGAAAAGAAAGGAGAAACTTTTATTTACAATTGGGAAAATAGAGAAAAATTAAAAAATTCATTATCTCTAAATGAACAAGAAACAAAAAGTTTAATAGATAATGGAAATTATGTTATTAGATTTAATGTATATCCCAATAATTCTACAAATGAACAAATAAGGATTGAGGATGAGATAAGAGGAAAAATTACTGTTGATAGAAAACTTTTGGATGATAAAATAATTTTCAAAAGTGATGGAATGCCAACTTACCATCTTGCTAATATAGTTGATGATCATCTTATGAGTATTTCTCACGTAGTAAGAGGTGAAGAGTGGTTACCATCTCTACCTCTTCATTATCTACTTTATGACGCATTTGGCTGGGAAAAACCTATTTTTGCTCACTTACCTTTAATTTTAAAGCCAACAGGCAAAGGAAAATTAAGCAAAAGAGATGGTGAGCTATTTGGCATTCCTATATACCCAATAAGCTGGATTGAGGACGAAAAACTTTCTTATAAAGGATTCAAAGAAATTGGTTTTGAAAAACAAGCATTCCTTAATTTTATTTGTATGATAGGGTGGAACCCTGGAACAGCAGATGAGATATTTGAAATTCATGAACTTATAAAAATTTTTGATATTAAAAGAATTATTAAAAGTGGGGGAAAGTATGATTTTGAAAAAGCAAAATGGTTTAATAAAGAACACATAAAAAAGATAGGAAATGATAAGCTAATAAATAAATTTCAAACCAAAATATTAGATAAAAACAATGAGATAATTGACTCTTCAAAAATTAATATTTTGATAGAACTTGCCAGAGAAAGAATTGAATTTAGAGGTAAACTACTAATTGAAATAGATAATATTTTATCTTATAATTTAAAAGAATTTAAAGAAAATATTAAAAAGATTGAATTAAACTCAAGGCTTATAGAGCTAATAAAAAGTTTTTTAAATATTCTAGAAAAGAAAAATAGTAATGATAAGCTTAAAGAAGAATATATAAGTAAAATAAACAAATTAGATATTAAAATTGGAGAGGGCATGAGAACTTTAAGATTATTTCTAACAGGAAAAACCAATGGGGCTGATCTGTTCAAAATAATTAGTGTAATGAAGAAAGAAGTTATTATTAAAAGATTAAATCAAAGCTTAATTACACTTAATGATTAAAATTGGAATAATAAAGGAATATAAAATCCCTAATGACTTCAGAGCTCCCTTAGTGCCAACTCAATGCAAAAAAATAAATCAATCTTTAAATTTTGATGTTAGATGTCAGTCTAGTGAGATAAGATGCTATAATGATCAAGAATATAAAAATCTTGGAATACAAGTGGTTGATGATCTTCAGTCTTGTGATGTCATTTTTGGAATAAAAGAAGTTCCAATAAATAAATTATTAAAAAACAAAACTTATTTTATGTTTTCTCACACAATAAAAAAACAACCTCAAAACAAAAGATTACTACAAACCATCTTAAAAAAAAACATAAGACTTGTGGACTACGAATGCTTAAAAAAGAATAATAAAAGAATAATTGCGTTTGGGAAACATGCAGGGATTGCTGGGGCTTACAACACTTTAATTGCTTATGGTATTAAAAATAATTCATTTATCTTAAATAGATTAAGTCATTTTAAAAACACAAAAGCTCTCTATAAATTTGGCTCGAATCTTAAGTATAAAAAACCATTCAAAATTTTAATTACAGGAGGTGGGAGAGTAGCTAAAGGAGCAACAGAACTATTAGAATCTTTTAATATTAAAAAAGTAAATAAATCTCATTTCATTAAAGATAAATTTGATTATCCTATATTTTGCCAGATATCATCAAAAGACTATATAAATTCAAAAAATGGAAAAAAGTTCTCAAAAAATGAGTACTATTTATATCCCAATAATTTTGAATCTAATTTTAATATTTTTAAATCTTCTGCTGATATCCTTATTAATACTGCATACTGGGACAAAAGATATCCACGATTATTTGAGGAAAATGAAGTTGATGAAAACTTTAAAATAAAAGTTATTGGTGACATAAGTTGTGATATAAATGGAGCAATACCATTGACTAAAACTGCATCTTCTATTGAAAACCCATTCTTTGATTATTCAATTAAGTCTAAAGAAATAGTTAAAGCATTTTCTAAAAAAGAAAATATAACTATAATGTCTATTGATAATCTTCCATCAGAGCTCCCTAGAGACTCATCTAAGTTTTTTGGAGAAATTTTAAGAAAAGAAATAATTCCACTTTTAAAAAATGATAAGGAAAAAATTCTTGAGAATGCTACAATTGCATTTAATGGGAAACTAACAGAGAGGTATAATTATCTTACTGATTATATTTCTTAAATAGAAACAGAATTTAATAATTTATAAAACTCATCCCTTTTATTGTAGATATTAAAATCACCACCATACATTTCTGTTATAGTGGAACTAGAGTAATCTTTAATACCTCTTGAAGATACACACAAATGTTTTGCTTCTATCACAACCATAACACTGTCAGTATCTAAAACACTTTTTAACTCATCATAAATTTGAGTTGTTAATCTTTCTTGAACTTGGGGCCTCATTGAATAATAATCTACTATTCTATTTAGCTTGGACAAACCAATTACTTTTCCACTAGATATGTAGGAAACATGAGCCTTACCAGTAATAGGAAGAAAATGATGCTCACACGTAGAGTTAACATTAATGTTTTTTTCGATAAGCATTTTATTATAGTTATACTTATTTTCAAATAATGAAATTTTTGGTTTGTTTTCTGGATTTAACCCTTTAAATATTTCTTTTACATACATCTTAGCAACTCTATAAGGAGTACCACTAATACTATCATCGTTTAAATCTAAACCTAACGCGTCTACAATTTTTGCAAAATGCTTTTCTATCTTTTTAATTTTTTCATCATTTGTTTTAGCAAAAGCATCTTTTCTGAGAGGAGTTTTTAAAGAAAAATATTCATGATTATCGCCTATGAGTTCAATTTTTTTTGTATCCATTTTATAAAAGTTTTAGTTAATTTATACTAATTATAATGCAAAATGTTGCCTACATTTTCTTATTATCTCTTAATGTAACCGTCCTATTAAAGATTTTTTTTGAATCAATTTTATCTAATTTAAAATATCCCAACCTCTGAAACTGATAATAAAAATTGAAATCTGCATTCATTAAGCTCTTCTCAGCAACAGCATTATGAGTTTCATTAAATGAATTATCATTAATTTGATTTTTAAAATCTTCATTTGGAGCTTCTACATTAAATAATTTATCATAAAATTTAATAGAAATATTTTCATGATTATTTTTATCAACCCAGTGAATAGTACCTTTTACTTTTCTCAAACTTTCTAACGATCCTGATCCACTTTTAGATTTTGGATCATAACTACAGTATATTTTTTTAATATTTCCTTTACTATCTTTTTCTACCCTTTCTCCTTTAATAATATAAGCATTCTTGAGCCTAACTTCTTTACCTAGAGTTAATCTGAAAAACTTTCTATTAGCTTCTTCTAAAAAATCCTCTCTCTCTATAAACAAATGTTTTGAAAATGTAATTTCTCTCTCACCATAAGATAAATCCTCTGGATTATTTTCAGCCATGAGTATTTCTGTTTTTGTATCAGGGTAATTTTCTATAATTAGTTCAACTGGACTAATTACCACCATAACTCTGTACGAAATTTTATTTAAAACTTCTCTAGTACAAAAATCTAAAAGAGCATAATCAATTATATTTTCTCTTTTAGAAACACCAATTTTATCACAAAATGAAATAATTGCCTCAGGCGGAACTCCCCTCCTTCTTAACCCAGATATGGTTGGCATTCTAGGATCATCCCAACCTTGTACCAGTTTATCATTTACTAAATCTGATAATTTTCTTTTACTCATTATTGTATAGGATAAATTAAGCCTAGCAAACTCTCTTTGTTTGGGCACTAAATCTTTTGATTTTTCAATATTATTAAGTAACCAGTCATATAGTTCTCTGTGAACCTCAAATTCTAGAGTACAAAAAGAATGAGAAATATTTTCAATATAATCAGATTGCCCATGAGCCCAGTCATAAGTAGGATAAATTTTCCATTTTTCCCCTGTCCTATGGTGTTTATGATTTAAAATTCTATAAAGAACTGGATCCCTCATATGCATGTTGGGCGAGCTCATATCAATTTTTGCTCTGAGAACACAATCACCTGGAGAAAACTCACCTAATTTCATTTTATTAAATAAGTTTAAATTTTCTTTAACACTTCTTTCTCTAAAAGGACTTGATGTGCCTGAAGAAGTTGGCACACCTCTCTGTATAGAAATAGTTTCTTGACTTTGAGAATCTACATAAGCCTTATTTTTTTTAATTAAAAAAACAGCCCAATCATATAATTGATCAAAATAATCAGACGCATAACACTCTGAATCCCACTTAAATCCTAACCAATTAATATCTTCTTTTATAGAATTAATATATTCTATATTTTCTTTTTCAGGATTTGTATCATCAAATCTTAAATTCACTGGTGCAGAAAAAGTTCTACCTAAACCAAAATTTAAGCAAATTGATTTTGCATGACCTATATGAAGATATCCATTTGGCTCAGGAGGGAATCTAAATCTTAATTGTTTTTTATTAAATCCAAGATTTAAATCTGATTTTATAATTTGTTCTAAGAAATTATCATTGATAAATGTAGAATCTAAGTTATGCATCGAAGTTTTTATAAAGTCTTATTGTCTTTGATAACTTTATCTGAGAGGTTTTTTTTAAATGATTTTAACTTTTCTTGCAAAGAAGAGTCATTAATTGCTAAAATTTGAACAGCCAAAATACCAGCATTTTTTGCTCCATCCAAAGCAACTGTTGCAACAGGAACACCTGCTGGCATTTGTAAAATAGAAAGAATAGAGTCCCATCCATCGACTGAATTTCTTGACTTGACAGGAACCCCAATTACTGGCAAGGTAGTTATTGAAGCAACCATTCCAGGAAGATGAGCGGCACCTCCAGCTCCAGCAATTATAACTCTTATCCCATTTTTATAAGCATTTTTTGAATAATCCATCATAATATCTGGTGTTCTGTGGGCAGAGACTACATTTATTTCATAAGAAACATCAAATTCATCTAATATTTTAACAGCCTCTTCCATTACGGGATAATCTGACTTACTTCCCATTATTATACCAACTTTTGACATATTTATTTTGATTTAACCTTAATTACTTCTTTTAATATTTTAGCTTTTTTATAAGCTTCTTCAAATTTATCACAAATTATCGTCACATGGCCCATTTTTCTATTAGGTCTTGTTTCTTTTTTTCCATATAAATGAAGATTTGCTGTTTTTTGTTTAAATACTTCTTCTAGACCCTCATAATACACGGGGCCATTAAAATTTTCATCTCCAACTAAATTTAACATTATAGCAACACCAGAATGTTCAGTATTACCAAGAGATAAATTTAGTACAGATCTAATATGTTGTTGAAATTGTGAGCTGCTACATGATTCAATTGTTAGATGTCCACTATTATGGGGTCTAGGTGCCAATTCATTTATATAAATTTGATTTTTACTTAAAAACATTTCTACTGCTAAAACACCAACAGAATCAATCTTTTTTGCTATTTGAATTGCTAATTTCTCAGCTTTTTTTTCAATTTCTTCAGGAATTAAAGCAGGGCTAATAACATACTCTACCTGATTTGTTTTATTATTGAATTCCATTTCAACAGTCTTAAATGTCTTTATCTCACCACTAACATTTCTACATACAATCACGCTAAGCTCTTTTTCAAATGAAACAAAATCTTCAATAATCATCTCACAATCTGGTAATTGATCAATATCATAGGGAGATCTCAGAACTTTAACACCAAATCCATCATATCCATATTTTGTTTTTTTCCATACTGATGGAAATGTGATTTCATTTCTTTGAACAGATTTTTTTAAAGAAACTATTGAATCAAAAAATTTAAAATTTGAAGTGGGAATTTTATTTTCTTTAAAAAATGATTTTTGAAGATTTTTATCTTGAATTATTTTAAGAGTTTTTGATTTCGGAAAAACTTTTTTGCCTATTTTTTCTAATTCTTCTAGTGCCTGTATATTTATATGTTCAATTTCAAAAGTTATAATATCACACTTTTTCCCAAAATCAAGAACAGTCTCAAAATCTTTAAAATCACCATAATAAAATCTATCTGAAAGTTTTTTGCATGGAGAGTCATTATTAGCGTCTAAAACAAATGTTTTAATATTCATTTTAATACATTCATAAAGCAACATCTTTCCAAGCTGTCCTCCGCCTATAATTCCTAATTTTATACTGTTTAAATCTGAATTCACTGCTGCAAAAGTAAAAAATTTTATTTTGACGATTTTTACTTTAAAAAAATTAAGAAGAATTTAATCTAATGAGAGTAAATTGAAATTATATGTTTTTTAGATCTTTTAGATTAATTTTTCCTTCGTAGTACGCTCTACCAAAAATTGCATTGTGTACTCCAATTTCTTTAAGTTTAATCAAATCTTTAAGACCTCTAATGCCTCCACCAGCTGCTAAATTAACTTTTTTAAATCTATCTAAAATCTTTTTATATAATGAGAAAGGAGGACCGATCATTCTCCCATCTTTTAAAATATCAGTGACTTTAATATACTTGAGACCTTTGTTGTGGAAATAGTCTATATGATTTAAAGGATCTATTTTAGTTTGATATTTCCATCCATTAACTTTTAATTTTTTATCATAAACATCAACAGCTAAAACTATTTTCTTATACCCCCAAGTAGTTAAACAATTTAAAAACATATTTTTATCATAAACTGGCATACTTCCTAAAGTAACTTTTTCTGCACCATTTATAAAAGCATTACTGACTTGTTCACTACTCCTCAATCCCCCAGAATAATTTATTTTAATATTACTGAATTGACTCATAATCTCAAGAAGATTATAGTTATTCTTCTCATGAAATTTTGCAGAACCCAAGTCAACAAAGTAAATATGTTTTACTCCATTATCTTCAAATTTTTTAATGAGATCAATAGGAGACTCTGGATGGATTTTTACTGTTCTAAAATCACCAGATTTTATATTCACAGTTTTATTATCCTTTATATAAATAGATGCTATCAAATTCATAACTTATTAATTATAATAAAAAAAAGTTGAAAACAAGTAATTATTCTAAAATAAGCAATTTAAAACCATATCCATGTATAGTTTTAATCTCAATATTTGAATCTAATCTTAGATACTTTCTAAGTTTAGCAATATATACATCCATGCTTCTAGCATTATAATAAGAATCATCGCCCCATATTTTCATAAGAGCTTCATTTCTATCAACTTTTTCATTAATGTTGATACAAAAAAGTTTTAATAACTCATTTTCTTTGGTGGTTAGTGAGTACTCTTTATTGTTTTTATCAATTAATAAATTCTGGTTATGGATAAATTGGTAGCTCCCTAAAGCAATATTTTTTGAAAGCTCTTTAGTATGTTTTTCAGGCATTCTTTTAAGTATAGCCTCTATTCTTAAGAGTAATTCTTCAATACTGAAAGGTTTTGTTAAATAGTCATCAGCACCAAGTTTGAAAGCCTTAATGACACTGTCTTTTTGCGATTTAGCTGTTAAAAATATTATTGGAATATTACTGTCAACTTTCCTTAAATCTTTTGCTAAAGAAAAACCATCTTTTTTTGGCATCATAACATCTAACAACACAATATCCCAATCGCTTTCATTAACAAACTGTTTAAAACCATCCTCCCCATCATTAGCTAGATTAACTTGAAAATTTTTTGCATCTAAAAATTCATATAATAATTTACCTAAATTTGGATCATCTTCAACTATCAGTATTTTTACTTTATTACTCATTATTCTTGAAGTTAATTATAAATATTGTACCATTCCCTTGCTTTGACTCAACTTTAATAGTTGAGTTGTGTTTATTTAAGATATTTTTTACATATGATAATCCTAGACCGAAACCTTTTACATTATGAATATTACCTTGAGGTTCTCTAAAAAATTTATCGAAGACTTTATCAATATTACTTTTTGAAATTCCAATTCCTTCATCCTTTATCTCTACTACTAACATTTTATCATTATTATAAGTTGAGATATGAATAATTGGATTTTTTTTAGAATACTTAATAGAGTTATCAATTAAATTATTAAAAACATTTAGAAGATGATAATAATTTCCTTTAACTAAATAGTCTTTTGCTTTAAGCTTAAGGTTGATTTTTCCTTGATTTTTTTCAACCCTGAAACTATTAACCTTAATGGATTCATTGATAACTTCATGGAGATTTAAATTTTCAAATTCTATCTTATAATTATCTCTTTCCGTTTTTGCAACGTCTAATACTTTCTCAACTTGTATTCCTAATCTTTTATTTTCATCACTTATAATTTCAATATATTTTGATTTTTCCTTTTTTACTTTTAATGTCTTATCTAATAATGCTTCACATGCAAGAGATATTGTAGATATAGGAGTTTTTAACTCATGAGTCATATTATCAATAAAATCATTTTTAATATCTGAAAGTTTTTTTAATTCAAAGACCTTAAGTAGCACATAATAAAAACAGAATACTATTATGAAAAGGAAAATAATTGAAAAGAGAATATTAAAAAAATTATTATTCTTCAAATATTCAGATTGATTGGGAAAATACAAATAAAAATCAAGATTAGAATCAATAAGATCATTCTGAAATAAATTAATTTTAAATTCTGAGTTTAATATTTCAGGATTTTTTGAATTTGATATTTCAATTATATTAGTTTGCTTATTATAAATTAAAAATTCAAAATCAAGATTTAATTTTTTTTGGGCTAAAGCAATCTTAATTAGTTTATCTAAATGTTTAATATCAAAATCTGATTTGATTGTTCTGTCATTAGTGAGAAGTTTATTCAAAATGATTTGTATCATTTCAGATCGATCTAGAATTTTATTTACCTGATCTTGAACTGAAGAATCTAAAGTTATATCATCTAAATTTTCTATTTGTATTGATGCGTTAATACTTGAATTATCAATATCATCATTCCCAGATTCAATATCAAATTGAAAAGAATTTTTGTTTGAGTCTATATCTATAGAGTCAATAGTTTTTTTATTAAACGTAGACTCTATAAGTTCAACTTCACCACTTTCAGTACTTCTTCTTATTTTAAATTTTGCTTGAAGATTATCTCTAGTTAAGTTAATTATTTCTTTTTCCTCTAATCTTTCATTTATAAAATATAGTACATCTTGAATGTCTTTTTTAAATCTTTCTTCATTCAGATTGTTAATATCATTAATCCAACTAAATTGTAAAAAAAGGATAGAAATTAATGAAATAGCTAAAAGTAATATTATAGACAAAAAATTTTTTCTGTTCATCTTACAAATTTACTTAATCTAAAAATTAGAGTTAATTTCGTAGACTTTTTTAAGTAATTTTAACATATGGGTGATTAGCTCAGTTGGTTCAGAGCACTGCCTTGACAGGGCAGGGGTCACTGGTTCGAATCCAGTATCACCCACACATCTTCAAAAGAACTTTAAACTTACCAATTTTACTAAAAATACAATTTTTTACTGTTAATAAAATTGTGATTTCAGCTTTTAAATAATTCATAAAACAAATTTAATTTTGTTCATATTTTTATTTTATGATTCACCCACATACTGAACTTAAATTTATTAGTAATGAAGTTGGATTTGGAGTTGTAGCAACTCAATTCATTCCAAAAGGAACAATTACTTGAGTTATGGATAAACTTGATAGGGAATTTTCTCAAATTGATTTTGAAAAAATGGACCCAATATATCAAGATATCTTAGAAACTTATACTTTCAGAGACAACAAAGGAAATTTTGTCCTTTGTTGGGATAACGGAAAATTTATAAATCATAGTTTTAACGCAAATTGTTTAACAACTGCTTATGACTTTGAAATTTCAATAAGAGATATTCATGCAGGAGAACAATTAACTGATGATTATGGCTATCTCAATATATCAAAACCATTTAGAGGAGTAAATGAGGGAACAAAAAGAAAAGTTGTGTATCCTGATGACTTGTTAAAATACTATAATGTTTGGGATAAAAAATTAGTAGGGTTTTTAGTAGAATAAATAAATTAAACCAACCCTTACGTAAAGTTTTAAAGGAAGAAACTTGGGAAAAAATTAATTATATAATAGATGGAAAGTCAAATATAGATTCTATTCTTACAAACTATTTTCATAAGGAATTGATGAATGGTGTAAGATAATTTTTAGTTTGTCTTTAATTTTTTTATAAACAAAAGTATACTCAACTTTTATTTCTTGATTGTTTAAATCAGTAAAATAATAATTACCCATGGCTATCCCTATATCATCAATAATATTAATGCTATTATTATTAAACTCAATATTTATCCAAGGTCTTATAGCAAAACCTATATCTTCTGGAAAATTTTTATTATTTCCAATAAAATAAGAGAGTGCTGAATCTATATCATTTCTGAATTGAATTTTAGAAGCTAGAGTTGGCTTAAACTGAACATTATTATTTTGAAAGTCATAGAGATCATTTAAAAAATCTATTGACAACAATCTTGCAGCACTAATATTATCTTTTTCTTCCCCAATATAAATAATCCCTTTAGCCCATTTATCTTGAGCTTCTAAAATCAATTCTTTCATCAAAAAATTATTTAGTTATATATCCCTCTTCAGCAGAATTTCTAACTGCATATATAGCATCCGCTGTATGGATTATTTTCCACGGCTCAGTAAACATAGTTGGGTCTTTTTCTGCAAAATAATTTTGAGCATCTTCAACCATATCATCAATATTATCCCATAAATCAGTGTATGCTAAAATTTTATAAGCCATTCTATCGCCAGTATGATGCTGTAATGCTACTGCTCCTGTAGAAAACGAACTTTGCTTAAATCCATCATAAAAAATAAAAAATTGTTTTTCAGCATCAGCAAATGAAGCATTAGGAGAAAACTCAAATGTTAACTCATATACAAATCTTTTTTCACCTTGCTGAGCAAAAGAGCTAAAGCTTAAGAGAAATAATAATAAAATAAGTAATTGTTTCATAATAGTTTAATTTGTTTTTGTTTAAAAAAAATAATTATAAATAAATTGTATAAAAAAACAATTTCAAAGTAAAAATGAAAAGATAATGAAATTCAATTATTATATCCTAGCCCTATTTTTTCTATTTTCATCTTGTAAAGAAAAAATTACTATATATGAAATTTTTCTTCCTCTTAAAATAAATGAGACTTCAGGTCTAGAGTTTTTCAATGGAAATTTTATAACCCATAATGACTCTGGTGGAGAGACAATACTATATGAATTTACAGAAAAGGGGGAAATAATTAATGAACATTTCATTATGAGCTGTGGTGATAACAATGACTGGGAGGATATAACATCAGACAACAAATACACATTTATAGCAAATACAGGAAATAATTATGGGACAAGAGATAATTTAAATATATTAATTCTTGATAAAGAAAATAACTTTACCTGTAAAGGAGAAATTAAATTTGTTTACAAAGAACAAAAAAATTTTAAGAAAAGGAACAAACATCGTTTTGACTCAGAAGGAATAATCTCTGCAGGAGACAGTTTAGTTTTATTTTCAAAAGACAGAAAGAATCTTATTACAGAGCTTTATTCTTTACCTAAAATTCCAGGAGAATATAAAATTGAGCCAATATATTCTTATAAAGTAAATGCTCTTATCACTGGTGCGGATTATAATGAAAAATTAAAGCTCGTAGCGCTCGTTGGATATGATTTTAATTTTAATCAATATTTCTATACAATAAATAATTTTGATCTTACAAATCTAGATAATTCTGTGATAGAAAAATTTTCAATTCCAATTGAAAAAGCTCAGATAGAGGCTGTTAAAATAATAGATGAAAACTCATTTTGGGCTACATCTGAAGATGAAGGAAATGGATATCCTAGACTTTTTAAATTAAAAATTTAAAAATTATCCAGAAGTACATTCACCAGCTGTCCATGAAGTAATGCCAGCTGATTCTGCATAACAAGAGTTAGAGTATGTTTGATTGTCACATCCACAAACTGGCTGATAAATTTCGATACACACCGCATTAGGATCAGATTCTAATTTACATGTGTTTAAAGTGTTTTCATCTTCACAGCTAACTAGCAAGAACGATAATAAAAGTGCTCTTTTCATTTAATTTTAAAGTTAGTAATCAGATATCCAATCTCTTCATCAGCAATCATCTCATCCATATCAAAATACACATCAATAGGATATCCATAATCGGCATCAAATTTTAGAGTATATTGATGGGGATTTCTGCTTAACTTATCTTCTATAATTTCAAAAATCTGATTAATTGACTTAACATCCCATAGTTCTTGGAGCTCTTGAGATGATACTGATTTTCCATTCACTTTAATGATATTATCATTCTTAATTTCAATTTCATTTGGGCCTCTCAGAAGACAAAAACAATTAACAGTTAAAGTATAAATATAATTATTAAGGTTTTTATCTTCCCATATTTCTAAAGCATTAGAGAGTTCTATAGATGCAGGATTTGGAGTAACTTCCTCAAAAGAATTACAAGAAATTAGAAAAAAAACAAATATGAGATATTTCATATATTAATATTTAATATTTCGGAAACGAAAATAGTAAAAAAATATTGTTTTAATATAATTCATTTCCTGTCATTTCTAAGGGTTTTTTAATTCCCATCATTTTTAGAATTGTTGGAGCAATATCTCCTAATTTTCCATCTTTTAGATTAATATTTTTATTGTTAGATATAAAAATAAAAGGTACAAGATTTGTTGTATGGTAAGTATGAGGTGAACCATCTTCATTTATCATCTTTTCAGCATTTCCATGATCAGCAGTAAGTAAAACCAAATAGTTGTTTTTCAATGCAACTTCCACAACTCTAGATACCTCTTTATCTACAATTTCACATGCCTTTACTGCAGCATTAAAAACTCCAGTATGACCTACCATATCAGGATTTGCAAAATTTAAACATGCAAAATCAAAAGATTTTACTTTTATCTCATGTATAAATTTATCTGAAATATCTTGAGCACTCATCTCAGGTTTGAAATCATAAGTAGCAACATTTGGAGAAGGACATAAAATTCTGTTTTCTAAATTATATTCTTTCTCTCTACCTCCAGAAAAGAAAAAAGTGACATGAGGATACTTCTCAGTTTCAGCAATTCTCAACTGCTTTTTTGAATTAATTGAAAGAACCTCACCCAATGAGTTTTTGATATTTTCTTTCTTAAATAAGACTGAAATGTTAGAGAAACTTTGATCATATTCAGTAAGAGTTAAATAATTTAACTTTAACTTTTTCATTCCAAATTTCAGATTATCCTCTTGAGTTAAAACCTTAGAAAGCTGTCTCATTCTATCAGACCTAAAATTATAACAAAATAAAATATCATTATTCTTAATGGTTGAGATAGGATTATTAGTCTTACTCACACAAACAATGGGTTTAATAAACTCATCTGTAATTTTATTTTTATATAAATCTTTAATAGATTTTTTTATATCAGTAGAATATATACCCTCTCCTTTTACCATAGCATCATATGAAAGTTTTATTCTTTCCCACCTATTATCTCTATCCATTGAATAATATCTCCCTGAAACTGATGCAAGAGAAATATTTGTGTGCTTAATTAATGATAAAATATCGGAAATATCATCTAAAAAAGAGTTAGGGTTACAATCTCTTCCGTCGCTAAAGAGATGAAGAGCCACATTAATTTTGGTTACTTTTTTTAGATAATTTAATATTAAAAATAAATGATCAGAATGAGAATGGACCCCTCCCGAAGAAAATAAACCCATTATATGAAAGGTCTTTTGTGATTGTTCTGCTAATTTAACAGCTTTTACAAATTCTTTAATTAATGAAATACCATTATTAGCGAGGGCTTTATTCAATTTAACAAGATCTTGATCAACAACTCTGCCTGCGCCTATATTCATATGACCAACTTCTGAATTTCCCATCTGCCCTTCAGGTAATCCAACATCTAGACCTGAAGCAGATAACTTGCAATTAGGAAATTTTTTTATAGCATAGTCATAAAAAGGAGTATGAGCTTTATAAATAGCAGATTCATCTGAATTTTTCCCAATTCCCCACCCATCCATTATCATCAAAATGACTTTATCACTCATAATTGTAAAATTAATTATTGAATTTTAGGTATTTATATAATTTTTTAAAAGATTTATAAAAATGATAAAGGGCCTATATATCTCCATTATTTTATTACTAAGCAATATTGATTCTATTGAAAAAATTATTTTATCACTAGAAAGTATGAGTGGTGAAGTAATTTCAGAGTTTATTAATAATGAATCAGAAATTATAATTAATGAAAGTTTAAGTAAGGGTAATTCTTTTCAAATGTCTAAAGTATTAGATAGTTTTTTTGAAGAAGAAAAAATTAATCAGTTTAAGGTAATTCATAGAGGAGAAGCAAATAATAATTTAATTTATTTACTTGGAGAGTATTCTTCACAAAATAATATTTATAAAGTATTTTTAACATTACATTTTAATAAAAAATCTTATTCTGTTTTAAGATTAAAAATTGATAAAGAGACATGATAATTAGAACAAAAAAATTTCAAATGAATAAAAGTCAGTATATAAAAAAAGGCTTTTTTAATCTATTAAAAGAACAGTGGTGGGTACTATTAATTTATCTAGGTATTTGCAGCATGCATTATTTTATTCCATCTGTTTGGTGGTTAATTGGAGGAAGCATTTTGTTAATTATTTATTTATTGTTTTGGCTAATTCAATTTTTTGGAGTTACACAGGTTCAGCAAAGTAGTTACATGTTTGAAAAATTATCATATGAGATCTCTAGTTCTCAGATAATGATGAAAATTAATAATAAGCAAGGAATGCCCATTAAATGGGATACTATTAAAAAAGTCACCATCCAAAAAGATGGCTTTCTTTTTAAATTAAATATTGTTCAGTTTATTATGTTTCCTTTTAAAGTATTTAACAATGAGAATGAGATTAGATTTTTAAAAAGTGTGCTGAATAGAAAAGGTTATGTCAAATGATATAGATTCCCATGAAGCTTTTCAAATCGCTTTAAATTACTGTAATTATAGAGAAAGATCTCAGAGAGAAGTTGAAGACAAACTTTTATCAAAAAAAATATCAAAAAACATTATTTTAAGTTGTATTAAAAAACTTAAAGAGTTGAATGTTATTAATAATATTCGATTTTCTCAGTCGTTTGCAAGGGGTAAAAATAGAAACAATAGGTGGGGTAAAAAAAAAATTAAATATCATCTGTTAGCTAAGGGTCTTAACTCTGAAGAAATTGAATATGGTCTCAATTGTATTGAAGAAGAAGATTATATTAATTCAATTAAAAAAAGCATAGAGATCTTTCTTAAATTAAATAAAAATAAAGATAGAAATAAGCTAATTAATCACTTGATTAGTAAAGGTTATGAGATTCAAATTATTAATATAACTCTATCTGGGGTAGATTCTAATTAAGACAATATAGTTTGATATTACTCTAAGAAGTATTCC
>JAYPVV010000003.1:38086-101153 GCA_038134805.1 Marinoscillum sp.
AAAAGACATCCTATTATTCCAGAAATCATTAAGTGTATAGAATCAAAAATAAAATATTTAATTCCATACTTAACTTGTCTAAATGATAAATAGAAAGAGATAACAAAAAATATCAAAAAAATATAATAAGGACTTAAGGAGTAACTTTGAAACTCCTTTTTCTGTAGGTTAATAATATTTGTTTTTAATACAATATTTTTATTCCCATCCTTTACAGCATTTTCTATCCCTTTGTATAAATACTCTGGAAGAAACATCTCCTCATCGAAAGATACATTATAGTCAATTTCAGGCCCAAGACAAATATCAATTCCCAAATCTCCCCATTTATTATTTTCTAGGTATAAATCCATAAGCTGACGAAACGATTTTTTTTCTGGCACAGATGTAAAGCTTAGACTTCCTCCATATACATTATTAAGAACATCTCTAATTTTAGTAGCACAATTATTATAGACGTAATTATACAAATATGTTCTATTTTCAGGCCTGATATTTTGCTCTAGAATATTATATAATAAAATTTTCTCGGATTCATTAAGGTAAAGAACTTGCTCTTTAATGTATCTATCCTGATTAATATAGTATTTTTCAGCAGACCTATAGTCATATTTAGCAACCATATAAAGGAGCTTCCCATTTAAAAAGTTTACATAAAAATTCGGTTGATTAAAATCAAAGATTCCATAATTATAGAAATGATCAATATTGTTATTTTTATCTAAATACCTTATCCCACTATGACCAAATGCGCTATATAATTCATTTTCATAAGGTCCAATAGTAATTATAGAAAACTGAACATCATCATTTGCCTTAAGAGAAAAAGACATTACAAATAAAAAACAAATTAGAAATATTCGTTTAATTTTTATTTCCATCTATAACTATTACAAACTCACCTTTAAAATTTTTATTATTAAATTCATCACATAATTCTTTCAGAGTACCCCTAATATTTTCTTGATAAATTTTAGATAGTTCCCTTGAAATTGATGCTTTTCTGCCCTCTCCTAAAACAAGAATAAGATCGTTTAATAGACGTGTTATTTTTTTTGGAGACTCATATAAAATAATTGTTCTTTGCTCCTCAACAAGAGATAATAGTCGTTTTTGTCTACCTTTTTTTACAGGCAGAAAACCTTCAAAAACAAATCTCTCAGATGAAAGGCCTGAGTTGACAATAGCAGGAATTAGAGCAGTTGCGCCCGGTAAACAATTAATTTCGATATTGTTTTTAATAGACTCTCTAACTATTAAAAAGCCTGGGTCAGAAATTGAAGGTGTTCCGGCATCAGATATTAATGAAACTACCTTTCCATCAAGAATTTGATCAATATGTTTTTGGACAGTCTTATGCTCGTTAAAAGAATGAAATGAAACTAATTGAGCATCTATTTTATATTTATTTAATAATTTTTTTGAGACACGGGTATCCTCACAAAGTATATAATCAGAATTTTTTAAAGTATCTAAAGACCTAAAAGTTATATCTTCCAAATTTCCAATAGGTGTAGGTACAATGTTTAAAACATTATTTTTATTCATAATAGTTCATCTATTTTTTGAGCTAAATTATAATCTTTATCTGTAATAATAGAGCCCTTATCATGAGTGCATAATGAAAGTTTCACTTTATTATAAACATTATAAATTTCAGGGTGATGATTATATTTCTCTGAGATATCAGCTACTTTATTTATAAATAATAAAGCATCTTTAAAATCATTAAACTTAAACTCTTTAATTAATTTGTTATCTAATTCTATCCACATAATTATAATGAAATAACTCCATTAATTTTTGAAGCTTTTTCATAAATATAAATTATTTCTGAAGAATTATTCATTGTTTGAGTAAGGGTTACTGATATATATTTTCCATTCTTAGAAAGCTTTTCATTAATAATTGCATTAGGTAAAAGGGAAATTATTTTATTTTTTAAGGATGATAAAACTATAAATTTGAAACTATATAAAGCAGGGAACTTATATTCTTCTTCAAGTGTTTTTTTGAAAGAATCTGAGCTTTTCATTTACTAGAAGAACTTATATCTAAAATCTTCAATATTAGAAAATTCTTTTACTGCTTGATCAATTTTAAGAGAAGAGGCAAATCTATTTGCCTGCATAAGAGTTAATCCAAAATCACTGTAATCGTTTAAGGTATCTGCCTTAATAATGCTGTTTACATTTACAACTATGATACCATCATCAATTTTAATTGGTTGAGTAAGTTCTCCTTGTTCCATTGAAAACGCTACACCCACAGCCTCAGGAGCAAAACCAACATTAAGTAAAGAGTTTGTATTAAAATCCAGTGAAGGCATATTGTAAATTTGACCCTCAGAAAATTGATTTTTTAATTCATTCAAAGAAGAATAATCTTTCATCTTTGCAGACATATAATCAAACTTTTTATTATCAAGAATCTTTTTTCTAATTGAGACCTCAACTTCATCAAGGTTTTTTGTGCCTTCTTTTTTAATTTCTTTTAAGTATGTAACTACGTAGCTATTATTTAGCTCTATAACATCAGAAATATCTCCCTTATCTCTTGAGTCATCGTAAGTCCATAATACTATGGATCTAGCATCTTCTTGAATATTTGAGACTCGATTTGTGAATTTTCCAACATTAGATTCAGTTTTTAAATCATATTTCATCTCCTCTGCTAACTCTTGAAATGAGAGGTCTGATGATAAAGCGTCTATTTTAAACATCTCTGCATCTCTAAAAATATTGTTTCTTGTATTATCACTCGGCACTATCTGCTTTAAAATTGTTACCACTGAGTATGTATTTTTGGTTTTTGGTTGGGTTACATAAATCAAATGAAACCCAAACTCTGACTCAATCACTCTTGGAATAAGTCCTGATCTTGATCTTGAGAAGACAGCATCTTGGAAAGGCTTGACCATAACACCTTCAGAGAACCACCCTAGATCTCCACCAGCTGAGGCTGATCCATCTTCGCTATATGTTCGAGCAGTTTCATCAAAATCACTGCCATTTCTAAGTAAAGATAAAATTCTCTGAGCTTCAAGTCTTATATCTTGTTTATTTTGATCATTAAATTTTAGCAGAATGTGTTTTGCTCTTGCTTTAAAATTTTGATCATTTTTAATTTTAGAAAGTTTATATATCACCATTCCACCATCCTTAAAGGCTAAATCAGAGACAAACCCTACTTCTTTATTTTCCAACTCAATTGGAAGTTCATCAATATTAAAATTCATGTAAGGATTAAACCCATCTGAGTTTAATAATGCAAAAGTTGAGTCATTAACATTACCAGAAAGAAGTTGATTTTTAATATTATTCATTTCAGATAGATAGAATGATGAATCCTCTTTTGTTGGCTCTAGAGGAAAATGCACTATACTTATAGATCTTGATTCTTCTTGTTTATAATCATCTTGATTCGTTCTCAAGAATGATTTCATCTCATTCTCAGAAACAGAAAAAAGAGTATCAGATATATTGTAATTAGGAATAAAAAAGTATGATAAATCAATTACATCAGAAGAATTAAAATACTCAGATTTAGATTGTAAAGAGTTAATATTAGTAGTTAGACCAATCAAATTATCATATTTTGTCCTTAGCCTTATTGGTTTAAGATTAGCCTCAAAAGAAAACCATGCCTGCTGCTGATTGATAGGTTGGTTAGATATATTTTGTAAATATCCAATAACGTTATCAACACTAAAAGAACCATTTGAGGGATCCGTAAAGGCCTGTAATATCATTGGGTGAATATTATCACCTTGGACCATATCAACAGATTCTTTATCTGTAACAGTTAATCCTAACTCTTGATACTGCTCGTTATAGCTAATATCATTAATTAACTTTTCCCAAGCCTGATCTCTAATACTCGCTATTTCTTGATTATTTGGAGACCTACCATTATTTATTGAGAAGTTAGAAGATAAAAGTTCAAAAACTGAATTAAATTGAATTAAATCAATTTCCTCACCATTAATCTCACCAACAATATTTCGATTCTGATTATTTAGAGAGCTATTAGGCCCAAGAATATCTCCTAACACAAATGCAATTATTGAGAAACCAACAACAAAGACAAGAAATTTTCCCATCTTCTCTCTTAAAGTAGTGATAATAGCCATATTTTATATTTTGGATGCCAAAATTAATTTTTTTATAACTAAATATTGACATTCTTTCTAAAAAAAACAATATCAATCCTATTGTTAGTTTTTGATAATACTTTTATTGAAAAATTTCCGTGTGATAATACCTCGTTTATTTTTGGAATATTCTTATTAAAACTCAATATAAAACCACCAAGTGTATCATATTCCCCATTGGGTATATTTAAGCCATATTTATTGTTTAAATAATCTATTTCTAACCTAGCACTAAAATTATATGAATTTGAATCTACTTTGTCTTCTAAAAACTTTTTTTCATCAAATTCATCAATTATCTCTCCAAAAATTTCTTCAATTATATCTTCTAGTGAAATAAGCCCTGAGGTCCCTCCGAACTCATCTATAACGATTGCAATATTTATCTGATTGGATATAAAAGAAAAAAGTAAATCATTTGCTTGGTTTGTTTCATTTACAAAACTAATCGGTCTAGTTATATCTTTAATTTTCTTAGGGTTCTTAAATAAAGATAATCCATGACAATACCCTATAATTTTATCAATGGAGGAGTCAAAAACTATAATTTTTGTGTGTCCTGAATTTTCAATTATTTTTTTAAGTTCAGCTATAGATTCATTTACATCTATGCCAATAATTTCTGTTCTAGGTATCATAAAATCTCTAACTTTTACAGATTTTAAGTTAAGGGCATTTTTAAAAAATTCAGTTACTTTATTAGGCTCTTTTTTAGAGTCTGATACAACAATTTTTTTTATATATTCATTTAAGTCTGTCAACTTAAATACAGGTCTATTATCATAATAATTTTGATTTAATATTTTTTCAATAAAAAACCTTGAGATTCTAATTATAATATAAACTAAAGGATAAAAAACAAAATATATAACAATTAAGGGGACTGAAAATGTAACAAGTAATTTATCAGCGTTGATAAGAAAAATACTTTTTGGAATATATTCAGCTGTAACTAAAACAATTAATGTTGATATTATGGTCTGTAATGAAAGAACATATATTTCATCATTTAAAAAAGAAGGAAGAATTTCAACTAAAATAGGCTCAATAAATTGAGCCATTAAAATCCCATATACAACTAATGAAAGATTATTTCCTATAAGAAGAGTTGCAATAACCTCAGATGTTTTTTTATTTATAATTCTATAAACTTTTCCCAAAAGGCTAGGGGAATTTGACTTTATTTCAAAATTTAACTTATCTCTAGAAATATAAGCTATCTCTAATCCTGAAAATAAACCAGATAACAGTAAACAGATTAAAATTAATAGAATTTCAGGTTCGGTTGAGAACATCTACTTCAACTTAAATAAAAAAAATAGAGCAAAGGAGATCATGAAAAAACCATAGGATGATATAAATCCATTTTCAAATGTTAAAAATGTTGCATAAAGAAAAAATGCAACTGAGAAAATTAAAAGTGTAAATTTAATTTTCATTGATTTCTATGATGCCTGAAGGTTTAAGAATTTGATAATCTGAAAAATCTTGGTTAGAAACCATTCCTTCTCCAGTATGAATTTCACTTCCTGTTTTTATAGTAACAAATTTTTCTGAGATAAATTTTTCATCATTAGGATACCAAATTAATTCCTCAGTTCGTAATTCATCACTTGAACTAAAATTATGAAGAATAACATTACCCGTTGCCTTATAAAAATTTTCATCTATATACTTTATAACATAATTAGCACTAAAAGAAGCAGAGACTGAATCTGATTTTTTTGAATATATGTCCATGTATAATCCACTAGGATATATTTCTTCGCCCGAAGAATAAACCTCATAAATATCAGAACTTAACTTGAATCTTACCTTCGCTGAGTCTGAAAAAAAAGTTATGAATTCTTTAATTTCTATTACTGGTCCCTCATAACTCTCATCAAAGTTCTTTTGAGTATCTGATGAACAAGAAAAAAAAAGGAAAAAAATAATATATCGAGGCATTAATTTTTTTCACCTTTTTCAAGCAATTCTCTAAGATCTTTTACAATTTGCCTAATTTCATTTTGATCTTTCATTAGCTCAACTATATAGTATTTTAATTCTGAAATACTGGCATTATTATCTACAATACCCTCTGGAGAAGATTCCAAAGACTGTAAAACAGATTTATCCACAGAACTTGAGTTAGAGGACAAATTAGCTAACTCTTTTTTAATATCATTTAAATCATTTTGAAATGAACTATTATCTATTTTTTTTGCTAGCTCTTGGTATGTTTCAACAATCTCCTCAAGATAACTTTCATCAATAGATCCACTTTTTGAATTAGTTTTTTCCATTGCTTTAGATAAATCTTTTAGGTCTTTGGATAAATTATTACTAGAAATAGTTGATGATTTACTAAAAATTTCTAATATCTCATTTGAAAGATTTTTAATCTCCTCTATTTCCTTAGTTGTAAAAAGTTTAAACTCATCTAAATCCTTTTTAGTTTCATTCCTAAAAGCATTAAATTCTGATCTTGTGTCAGCAAGAGCTGTATTTGCTAAAAGTTGCAAAGAAAAATTTCTTAAGTCACCGACATCCTTCTTTAAATCATCAATATAATAAACTATACTGTCAGAATTTAGCTGTTCACTTGAACTCTCATTTTCTCTTTTTTGTAAATTTACATTGGCTAATGTTACTTGTCTGAGAAGCTCAGTTGCAACATCAAGATCTCTCTTTAGCTCTTTAACTTCTTCAGAATCATTATCACTTACAACAATTTTTTCTCTTGTATTTCCTTTTTCATCAATAAGAGATGAAATTTTACTTAAAAATTCCTCCTCATCAATAGATGTATTACCAGTCTCTGAAAACTGTGAAGAAATTTGTTGTGATAAGGAAGATAAATTATCCTGAAGTTCTGAAAATTGATCAGATACTTTAGAAATATCTCTACCTAAAGATTGAATATCTTCTTTATAAATATTTGTGTTATCTTGTAAGTTAGCGACAAAATCTACATTTGATGCTAAAATACCCCTGTCATCAGAAGAAAGAGCTTTAGATACAGAGCTCAAAGCACCAACCATAACTGAAAGTATTACACTTACTATAAATAATTGAAAGGAATAATGAGATAGTTTTTTTTCTTTATTTTTAAAGATATAAAACCAATATCCAAGCGCAAGAATTCCAAATAAAAACAAACCAAAAACTATATTATATATATAATTTGAGTATAATGGAATTAAAAAATCTTGAATAACAAAAGCAATCCCTGCATTAAGAGCTAAGTTTTTTGCTAATATCCTAAGGACTGGTACATTAGAAATAAATTGTTCTAAATTAAGGTTTTTCATTGACGTTTATTAAGTGTGACTGTCTCATTAATCCAACATCCTGTATTCATTAACTCTCCTACTTCTAAATTTTCATTAAATATTTCTTCAATAGAAGGGAACTGCTCTAGAGCTTGATTTGCTAAAGTAGTTAGACCTCCTCTATTATAGATATTGTAAGCTGCAATAAAAACTAACCTATCTTGCACTCTACTTTTTCCTTCTTTACAATCTTCATATGAAGACATATATAGATTGCCTATTAATTTATATGCATCTGAATTGGTATTATCGTAAGATATTGAACTTTTAGCATTATCTCTAGCTTTAATTTTATTGCCAATAACCTGATACACCTGTGCTTTTCTTAATAAAATTTCAGATTTTTGCAAATTATCATCAGTACATTGAATAGCAGCATCACAATAATTTAGAGAGCTTTCATAATTTTCTAGAGATAGTTCTCTGATAGCTATATATTTTCCAATAGCAAAATCCTTTTCTTTAGTAAACATTATTTTAGCAGCCTCTAAAGCAATATCCGATGTGGTACACTTACCAGTAATACTTAACTGAAATATTTTTTTAGCCAAATTAACTGCCTCATCCGAATAACCTACATCAACTGGTGTCAAGTTATCGTAATCAGTTTGGACAATCTCATTATCTGGCTCAGCTGTAAGCAGTAATAATTTTGGTCCAAGTGTATTTTCTACAAAATTACAGTCAACTGTAATAGTAGCAGTTAAAAGCTTATCGATGTTATCTTGATAGCTAAGTAATCGAGATTCATTTTTAGAATCTTCCTTTTTTTTATAATTTATGATTTTTGATATTAAATCATAAATATCTAATACCTCATCATCAGAAATAGAATTCGAGGTAAGCTTATGCTTTCTAACAATATCCATGTAAGCAACTAAATTGCTATTTCCTATATTATTTCCATTTAATTCAAATGCATCTTTGAACATATTAAAAAGCGACTCATATTTTTCTTTTTCAGAGCGATAAAAAGTATAAGCAAATGCCACTTTTCTATTTTTAACATACCCCTCTCTTCCAAAATTTTCTATCCTACCATCAAATATTTTTAAAGCTTTTTCTATTAACTCATTTTTAATAATTGGATCTTGCTCATTATCAATCAAACAGCTATATATTTTTATTCCATTTTGATAAATAGAAACATGAAGATTAGGAACATTCTCAAGCAACCAGTTCAAGGGTCCAACAGCAGCTTTACAATTTTCTTGTTTTAGATAGTCAGTATATAAAACGTTTTTTTCTTCAGCTTCTGCTTTGTTTTCTGGCCAATTCCATCCTGGCTGAGAAAGAACATTAAATGAACACAAGGATAATATATATATAAATATCAATTTTTTCATAATCTAAAATTAATCAAATTTTCTTTTAATGAACCAAACATTATTAATTGAGCTTCCAACTAAAAACTTAAGATAGTTTTCTTTAACACTATTTTTTTCAAGATTTCCTCTCTTACCCATCTCAAACCCAAAATTAATTCTTGATATCGTCCCTACAGGCAGTGAGAGTCCAAAAGTTATAGCTCGAGTATTTAAAGTATTTGAATTAATATAAATAGGAGATTTTTTTATAAGTAATCCAGCTCTATATGTAACTCTTCTAAAAAAACTTGTAACACTTTCGGCATCAGGAATTATCTCAATTCCAGAAGATATCTGATAGGAATTATTATAATTTTTAAACGAATCATCAAGATATCCATCATTACTATCCCAATTATCACTTTTAAATTCAAGCCCCAACGATAATTTATCAATTATTTCATAGGAGACGCCTAAACCGATAGAGGAAGGCATTATAAATTCTGAAATTGAATTATTTAATAAAGTATCAATAACAAGAACTGTTAATGAGTTTGGCGTTTTCCTTTCTAATTGAGAAAATCTATTTGAGTTAAGAGAAGATGATAAATCAATAGTAGCTCCTACTTTAATAAATTTATTCTCATTTATTTCCTTTTTATAAAACATCCCTACAGATAGTGAATAGTCATTGAAAGATGCTCTCTCGTAAAGATTTGAATAAAACTGTTTCTCATTAGAAACAAAAGAAGAAATATTAGATATAAGCTTACCAAAAATATATGCCCCTTTCATTCCAAAAGAAAACTCATCACTAAGCTTAATTCCATTAGAGAAATACAATTGAGTTAATCCTCCCGAGCCGTCATAATTATAATTAACTAATGCAGAAGTTGGGTTCCCATTATTATCAAAAATCATTTCTTCGTTAAAAAGTTTGTAATTAAGATTACTAAAAGGATTGAAACCAAACGATGCTACCCATTTTCCACCTTTAATTATCGGAACTCCAAACCCAAAATAATTAATGTTCCCATTCCCTGACACATCTTTTGTTCGATTATTAATTAATTGCCTAACATCTGATGCTATTCCCATCTCAAATGTTGTAAACCTATTATATACCAATGCTGCAGGATTTTGATTATTAAGATGCCAGTATGAACCATTGCTAATACCAACACCTCCCATAGCTAAATTATTAGCAAAAGAATTATCTGATAATTCTCCAATAGGCATCAATGAACTAAAGGGGGTTGTAACTTGAGCTAATGAAAAATTACTTAGAAAAAAAAAGTATATTAGGATTGATTTATGAAAAAAACTTTGCATTCCTATTGATTTGACTGAGTGCAAAGATGCATTCTTTAATTCATAAATAAAAAAGATAAGAGTTTGAACAAAGTAAAAAAATTTAATGTAATTGGAGTTATGTCTGGGACGTCATGTGACGGGCTTGATATTTCATATTGCCGTTTTTGGCATGAGGATAATAAATGGCATTATGAAGTCTTAGACTCTTCAAGTATACCCTATGAAGATTATTTAAGAGAAAAACTTATAAGCTGTTCTTCAAGTAATTCTTATGAGTTGAAATGTCTTGATATTGATTTAGGAAAATTTATTGGGACACGACTTAAAAAATATATTATAAAATATAATAATAAAATCGATTTAATTTCTTCTCACGGTCATACTGTTTTCCATGATATATCTAGAGGTATTCATCATCAAATTGGCAACCCTTTTTTGATTTATAAATTAACCAACACTCCAGTTGTTTCTAATTTTCGAGAATTAGATGTTATTATGGGTGGACAAGGAGCTCCACTTGTTTCATATGGTGAAAAAGAACTTTTTAACTCTTATGATTACTGTATAAATATTGGGGGAATTACAAACATTAGTTCTTTACAATCGAAAAAACTTAAAGGTTACGATATTTGTCCTTCAAATATTATTTTAAATCATTATTCTAGAATATTGAATGAAGAATTTGATTTAGATGGGACCTTATCTAAAAAAGGGAGATTTAATGATTCCTTGTTTAACTCACTTAATAAATTAGAGTACTATTCAAAAAAACAACCTAAAAGTCTTGATTTGATATATATTGAAAAACATTTTTATCCTTTATTTGAAAATATTTGCCCTGAAGATGTAATGAATACTTTTATAAATCATATAGCTCACCAGATCAACTTGAATATCAAAAAACAAACAAAAGTCTTATTGACTGGAGGTGGAGTTTTTAACAAACATCTTATTGAGAAAATAAATCAGTACAACAAACAAGATATAAATTTTATTGTACCTGAAAAAAAATTAATTATTTTTAAGGAGGCCATAATATTTGGGTTTTTAGGGCTTTTAAGATTTTTAAATAAACTAAATATAGATAAATCTGTTACTGGATCTAAACTTTCAACATCATCTGGCGTTTTGATTAATAATAAATTTTTTTGATATGTATGAATTAATGCTTGTTATTTTTGTTATTGGATATATTTTTATCACCGTTGAGCACACTATTAAAATAGATAAAGCTGCAATAGCATTAATTACTGGTATTCTTTGCTGGACAATCTATGTTTTTGGTAAAGAAGAAATTATTGATTTAGATAATGTAAAGGATTACGCTGAAACCGAATTTTCAAATATATATCCAGATGAAATTATTCAAACATCTGAAACTATTGAAAAATCAACCTCCGAAATAATTCAACATTATGTAACAGAAGTTCAACTTTTTGAAATATTATCTGAGATATCTAGCATCTTATTTTTCTTAATGGGAGCTATGACTATTGTAGAAATCATTGATATTCATGGTGGTTTTAGAGTTGCCACTGATTTAATTCGAACGACAAGTAAACGTAAACTTTTCTGGATACTAGGATTTATAGCTTTCTTTTTCTCTGCTCTTTTAGACAACCTGACCACATCTATTGTTATGGTATCAGTAACAAGAAAATTTCTTGCAGATCAAAAAGACAGATGGCTTTTCCTTGGGATGATTATAATTGCTGCTAATGCTGGAGGTGCATGGTCACCAATTGGTGATGTAACTACTACTATGCTATGGATTGGAAAACAAGTAACAACGTATGCTATTGTAACTAAATTAATTATTCCAAGCCTAATATGCTTAATAGTTCCACTGCTTATAATGTCTCCAAAAATAAAAGGCAGTATTATAAAACCTGATGAAGATTTTATGGTAAATTCCCACCATACTACTATTAAAACTAGAAACATTGTTTTCTTCAGTGGAATAGCAGGTCTTCTATTTGTACCTGTATTTAAGTCTGTCACTCATTATCCTCCGTTCATGGGAATGATGCTTAGTCTTGGATTTTTATGGTTACTAACTGATATATTACATAGAAAAGAAGATAAAGATACAAGAGAGCATTTCTCCGCTTATCACGCTCTTGAGAAAATGGATGTACCAACACTTCTTTTCTTTTTAGGTATTTTACTTGCAGTAGGAAGTCTTCAGGCTGCAGGACATCTAGGTGTTATGGCTACTTATTTAGATAATCAAATAGGAACAGATACACCAACGGGAGTATATATAATTGGATTAATCATAGGATTGCTATCCTCAATTGTTGATAATGTTCCTCTTGTAGCAGCTGCAATAGGAATGTATCCTTTAGAAGAAGCTGGATTTTTCATGCAAGATGGATTATTTTGGGAGTTTCTTGCCTATTGTGCTGGTACTGGTGGAAGCGCGTTAATTATTGGTTCAGCAGCTGGGGTAGCTATTATGGGGCTAGAAAAAATACCATTCTTCTGGTATCTCAAAAAAATATCTATCTACGCAGTGATTGGATATTTATGTGGAGCCGCTGTGTATGTTTTTCAGAACACGATTTGAACTTAATTGCACTCACTTAACACTTTAAGCAAAGTCTGGGCAGATTCAATTCCTTTATCACCATGTTTGCCTCCAGCTCTCTCAATAGCTTGATTAAAGTTATTTGTTGTAAGAACACCGAAAATAACAGGTTTTTTGTTATTTAATGAAACATTAAGTAATCCATTAGAGACAGCATTTGATATATAAATATCATGATCTGTTTCGCCTTTAATTACACACCCTAACGCAATGACACCATCTAACTTCATTTTAGATAAAATATAATCACTAACATATACCAATTCCATACTACCGGGGGCCTCTTTTATAACAATATTTTTTTTGTCTATACCTATGCTTATAAGATAATTATAGGCAGAATTAAATAATAAATCTGTTATTCTAGAATTCCATAGGGACTTTATAATTCCTATTTTGCAAGTTTTAAAATTTATATTAGGGTAATCAGTAAAATCAGGTGAGTGAATACTCATAATAAAAGCCCTTCTATCCTTGATTTGTTTTTAACTGAGGTTTGAAATTCCGGTGAATTCTTATAGTTATTAATAATCTGTTCATATACCTCTAAAGCAGCCTCTAAATCATAAATTTCTTCGTAAACTAATGCGAGCTTTAATAAATAGCTTGGAGTAAAAAATTCATTTGGATACTCTGCTGCTGCTTTATCAAAATAATTTATTGCATTACTGTAATCTTTTAATTCAACATATGCATCACCAATTAATGAAAAAGCTCTAGCCTGAACTAAATAGTCTGATGAAGAAAAGTCTTTAAGATATTTAATAGCATTTTCATAATTACCCAGCTTAAGATATGAGGCTCCAGCATAATAATTCGCTAAGTTGGCGGCTTCAGATAAACTATACTCATCAATTATCTCTAAAAATCCATAATTATTGCCATCACCATTCAGAGCTTTAACTAAAGAATCTTTCTCAAAATAATAAACTGCTTGAAACATTTCCTCATGTGCAGATAAATTTTGATTACTTTTTACATAAGAGTATATAGAGAAACTCACAACCAAAACAGTAATAAAGCTAAGAAAATATACAATGCCACTTTTGTTTTTATTTATAAATTCTTCTGATCTACTAATTGTTTCATTAATAGCTTTCGTATTTTCAATAGGTAGAATATCTTCTTTTGAATTCTTATGCTTTTTAATTTTTACCATATCTCTTTATTCTCTTAAAAATGGATAATCTTCTTGTACATAAATATCTTTGTAAGCATCTTCAGGACTTGGATAAGGAGAATTCTCAGAAAATTCGACTGATTTTTTTACCTGCTCTTTAATATTTTGATCTATTACATCAATGTCTTCTGAATTTAAAATAGATTTAGAAAGAATCATTTTCTTAACTTGTTCTATAGGATCTTTCTCTTTATAACTTTCAACTTCCTCTTTCGATCTATATTTAGCAGGATCAGACATAGAATGTCCTTTATATCTGTAGGTTCTGAACTCTAGAAGAGATGGCCCCTCACCGTCTCTAGCTCTTTTAGCAGCTTTAGCAACTGCCCTATGTACTTTAATTACATTCATAGCATCTACAGGTTCAGAAGGAATATCATAAGAAAGCCCCGACTTATATAATTCAGTTACATTGGATGTGCGATCTACTGAAGTTCCCATAGCATAACCATTATTTTCGATAATGAAAATTACAGGAAGTTTGAGAAACATTGAAATATTTACCGCCTCATGAAATGCTCCAATTCTTAAAGCACCATCTCCAAGAAAAGTTAAACAAACATTACCCGTTTTTTTATATTTTTCAGCAAAGGCTATTCCTGCTCCCATAGGAATTTGATTACCAACAATACCATGTCCTCCAAAAAAATTTTTTTCTTTATCAAACATATGCATCGATCCACCCTTTCCCTTTGAAATACCTGTTGCCTTACCATATAGTTCAGCCATAATTTTATTTGGACTAGTTCCTAAAGCAAGAGGATGAGCATGATCCCTGTATGAAGTTATATATTTATCTCCATCTCGTAACGCACTTACGCAACCTGAAATACATGCTTCTTGACCTATATATAAATGACAAAATCCTCTAATTTTTTGCTGACCATATAATCTTCCCGCCATCTCTTCGAACCTTCTCATCAATAACATGGATTTTAACCAGTATATATAGGTTGTAGAGTTAAACTCTTCTTCTATTTTAGATTTAATATTTTTTGTTTTTGCAGCAGGCATTTTTAACTATAAAATCAATTTCTGAAATAAAAATTTATTTATTTACATAAAAATCATTTCTATTTTTGCACAAATATATATGCATATTGATAAAATAAAGATTAATAATTTTAAAAATTATAAAACAGCACAGATCAATTTTTCAAAAAAAATAAATTTTTTATTTGGCAAAAATGGTGCTGGAAAAACAAACCTATTAGATTCAATTTATTACCTCTCTTATGGGAAAAGTGCTGTTAATAGTTTTGATTTTGATAACATAAATTATAAAGAGTCTTTTTTTTCAATAAGTGGTTTTTTTAATAATAAAAATGAATATAAATGTGTTTTTGATAAATCAGGCAATAAGGTATTTTACGAAAATGAAATAAAATATAAAAGTTTAAAAGAACATATTGGAAAAACACCTTCAGTATTTATTAATCCATATGACATAAACTTAATAAGAAATTATAGTCAAGATAGAAGAAAATTTTTTGATCAAATTTTTTCTCAAATCAACTCAGAATATCTAGACTCTTTAATCTCTTACAAAAGATTAATAAAACAAAGAAATACATATCTAAAAAAAGTTCCATCAATATATAAAATTGACACTACTCTGATAAATAGTTATAATGAGAAACTTATCGAATTGAATAATATAATTAATAAAATAAGAAAAAAAGAATTAGATGAATTGAATAAAAAATTTAATTCTTTTTCAAAAAAGCTTATGGACGATGGTATACTTTTATCAATAAGTTACTCTTCAAACATTGATGAAAAACTAAATAAAGCTTTATTTGAAAAATATCTTGAGAAAGACTTTTATACAAAAAAAACAAACTTAGGAATTCACAATGATGATTACATTTTTTATATAAATAATAAACTAATTAAAAGAGTAGGCTCACAGGGTCAACAGAAAATTTTTATTATATCTTTAAAGTTGGCTGAATTTGAGACACTAAAAATTAAATTAGCAAAGACACCAATACTGCTTTTAGATGATATCTTTCATAAGTTAGATGATTCAAAAATAAATTTACTAATTGAATTAATCTTAGAAGACAATTTTGAACAAATTATAATTTCAGATTCTATAGAAAATAGACTTAATAAAATTCAAACTAAAATACCCGAATTAAAAATTTTTGATATTAAAAATGGAGATATAAATGAAAGAAAATAGAAAATCTAAAACTTTATCAATAAAAGACCTAACTTCCGAATTCTATAAAGAAGATAATTTAAAAAAAGGCATCCAAAACACATCACTTTTAAAAACATGGGGAGAAATTACAAACGAAAAAACCCTAGAAAGAACAGAAAACATCTATTTCAAGGAAGAAAGATTATTCATTAAAATAACTTCAGCTCCTTTAAAAAATGAACTTGATAATAACAATAAAAAATACTTAATTGAAATTCAGAAAACACATAAGTATGTGAAAGAAATTGTATTTTATTAATATTCGTTCTTAAGCTTATTTTGAAAAATAAATAGGATAGAAACACCAACAAAAATAAAAGAGTCAGCAAAATTAAAAACAGGCCAAAGAGATAAGTAAGTTCCTCCTAAAAAAGGTATGGAATCGTGCAAATATCCTTCCCAAATATCAATATAAAACATATCAATAACCTGCCCATTAAAAAGAGAAAAGGGGGCATTTAATGGGGCATTATTATAAATTAATCCATAAAAAACACTATCAATAACATTACCAATAGCTCCAGCAAAAATTAAAGAAATAGAAATAATCAAGATTGATTTTTTATTCTTATCAATAATATTTAATAAATAAACTCCTATTAATACTGAGGCAAAAAGTCTAAAAATTGATAAAATTAATTTTGAGTACTTATAATCAAAATTTATCCCAAAAGCCATTCCTGGGTTTTCAATATGATAAAGTTTAAAGAAATCACCAATAATTCGAATTTCCGAATGGATTGGCATATTTACATGAACTAAATATTTTACCAATTGATCAATAAAAATAAGAGTAAAAACAAACCATAGATATTTAACTCTCATATTATTTTTTTAATATTTTAAAATTAAGCCCACTAACCTGTAATCCATTTATATCAAAATTAAAATCCATTCTTTTACTATCTGCAAGAGTTTCAATTACTGATAGAGAAAGAGATTGAGTTTCGTTACAAATAAAATCTTGGTGAAATAACAAAAATTTATTTATTTCAGGCACTTGATCTTTAATATATATCTCAATCTTATCAGTAACTTCTAAATTACTATTTTTTCTTTCATTTTGAATTTTATTGATAAACTCTCTAGCTATTCCTTCTCCAATAAGATCATCATTTAATGTAACATCTAAAGCTAAAGTAAATGTTTCGTTACTTGCAACTTGCTTACCCTCAATCTCTCCAAATAATATTTCTACTTGATTCAATTTTAAATCAATATCTGAAATATTATTATATGAAATATTTAGAAATCCATCATTTTCAATTTTAAAAATTTCTTCCTGAGTCATATTCATAATTCTGGAAGCCACTAGGTTCATATCTTTACCATATAATGATCCTAAAAGCTTATAATTTGGTTTGATTTTTTTAACAAATAATTTAGAGGTGTCATATACATACTCAATCTCCTTCACATTAACTTCTGATAGAATAATATTTTCAACAGATCGAATTTCTTTTTCCATTTCTTTTGATGAAATAGGAATAAATATTTTTGATAAGGGTTGTCTAACCCTTATTTTTTCTTTTTTTCTAATCGAATGGACTAGAGAAGAGATATCTTGAGCATAGCTCATTTTTCTTTCTAGAGATTGAGAGATTAGGTTTTGATCAACTTCAGGGAAATCAAGTAGGTGGACAGAAGTAGAATTGACTGCTTTAAACTTATTTAAGTCTGTAAATAACTTTTCAGAATAGAATGGAATAAATGGTGAGGAAACTATTGAGATTTTCATTAAACATTCAAACAATGTCTGGTAAGCCATCAATTTATCTGATGTTAAGTCCCCCTTCCAAAACCTTTTTCTATTAAGTCTAATATACCAATTACTGAGATCATCATTTATAAACCTGTTAATTTCTCTAGAGGCTTTAGTTGGATCATAGCTATCTAATTTTTCTTCTACCATTAAAATCAAAGAGTTAAGCTTACTAATTATCCACCTATCATCAAATGTTCTTTTGTCATAATGGATTAATTCTTCTTTACCAGTAAAACCATCAATATTTGCATATAAAGCAAAAAAATTATAAGCATTATTAAGGGTTCCAAAAAATTTTCTCTGAACTTCTGATATCCCATCTATATCAAACTTTAAGTTATCCCATGGATTAGAATTAATTACCATATATAATCTAGTAGCATCTGGTCCGTATTTTTTTATTACCTCAAAAGGATCTACAGCATTTCCTAATCTTTTCGACATCTTATTACCTTCTTTATCAAGAACTAATCCATTAGAAATGACATTTTTAAAACTAACTTCTCCAAAAAGCATTATTGATATAGCGTGAAGGGTAAAGAACCATCCTCTTGTTTGATCAACACCCTCTGCAATAAATTGTGCTGGAAACATACTTTCAAAAATATTTTTATTTTTAAATGGATAATGATACTGGGCAAATGGCATCGATCCTGAATCGTACCATACATCAATAATATCACTTTCTCTATACATAGGTTTGCCATTTTCAGAAGATAAAACAATATCATCTACATAAGGCTTATGAAGATCTAAATTATCAGTATCAATTAATTTCGTAAAACCTAATTCATTAGATTTTTTTATCTCCATTTTCAACTCTTCTATACTTCCAATACACTTCTCCTCTTTACCATCTTTAGTTTTCCATATTGGCAGCGGTGTCCCCCAAAATCTTGATCTACTTAAATTCCAATCAACCAAGTTTTCAAGCCAATTCCCAAACCTTCCTGAACCAGTTGATTCTGGTTGCCAATTAATGTCTCTATTTTTGCTTATTAGCTCTTTTTTTAGTTTTGTAGAATTTATAAACCAAGACTCCAATGGGTAGTATAAAATGGGCTTATCAGTCCTCCAACAGTGGGGATAGCTATGCTCATACTTTTTAACATCAAATGCTTTATTTTCTTTTTTTAACTTTATTGCTATCTTTTCATCAGTGGTTAAATCATTTTTTTCAGAGAATGACTTAACTTCCATCCCTGCAAAATCTATAATTTGACTAACAAATTTTCCAGATTTATTTACAATTGGCACACTCTCATTTTTTTCATTTTTAACAAAGATTCCAGGAAGATTATTTTTTTTGGAAACAATAAAGTCATCTGATCCAAATGTAAGACTAATATGTACAATACCTGTGCCCTCTTCAGTATTTACAAAATCACCACTTATTACAGTAAATGCTGGTTTTTCTGCTTTAACATAAGGCAAGAGTTGGTGATAATCGAAACCTATTAGAGACTCTCCTTTAAATTTAGATATGACTTTATAATTGAGGTCTTTGTCATTGTAATTTATCTCACCTGACTGAATAAGATTTTTTCTTTTAAAATATTTATCAATAGATTTTTCAGCAAGAATTACATTAATTTTCTTCTGAGTATATTTATTAAAAGTTTCTATCATAACGTAATCTATATTTCTGCCTATAGCTAGACCATTATTAGCAGGGAGGGTCCAAGGAGTAGTGGTCCACGCTAAAAAATAACAAGTACTATCTCCTATTAGAGAGGCAGATTTTTCGTTATTTTCAATTTCAAACTGAGCAGTTAAAGAGGTATCTTTTATTACTTTATATGCACCAGGCATATTTAATTCATGGGAGCTGAGGCCTGTTCCTGCTGCAGGAGAATACGGTTGAATAGTATAGCCTTTGTACAACAATCCTTTTTTATAAAGCTCTTTTAAAGACCACCAAATAGATTCTATATATTCATTGCTAAATGTAATATAAGCATCATCAACATCTAGCCAATATCCTATACTTTCAGTTAATTCTTCCCAAACTTCTTTGAACTGCATTACAGTAGTTCTACACTCTTGATTATATTTTTCAATAGATATTTTATCTCCAATATCGTCTTTTGTAATACCTAATTTTTTTTCAACTTGAAGTTCTACTGGAAGCCCATGAGTATCCCATCCCCCTTTTCTAAAAACTCTATATCCTTTTAGAGTTTTGTATCTACAAAAAATATCCTTAATTGTTCTTGCCATTACATGGTGAATTCCAGGCATTCCATTTGCAGATGGTGGACCTTCATAAAATGGGAAAATTTTTTCTCTAGATTTTGAAGATATAGATTTTTCAAAAATTTTATTCTCATTCCAAAACGAGATAATTTCTCGACTAATTACATAGTAATCAAGAGACGTATTACTATTAAATTTTTTAGAACTCATAAAATTAATTTTTGTAGAACTTTAAAATAATAGATGGTAAGAGAGTAAGGTTAGTAACCATTGCAACGAACAAAATAATTGAGGTTAATACACCTAAAACTATAGTACCCCCAAAGTTAGAAAAAGCAAAAATTATAAAACCAAAGAATAAAATAAAAGAAGTAAAAATCATTGATCTACCTGTTTGGTTAATAGTATTAATAATTGAATCATTTAAATTATTATTTATTAATTCATTTTTAAACTTAGCTAGAAAATGAATAGAATAATCAACAGATATTCCAAAAACAATACTAAATACAAGTGCTGAGCTGGGCTTAAGAGGAATATTAAAAAACCCCATAATACCCCCTGCAATTATTAAAGGAATTATATTAGGAATAAGAGAGACTATCACCATTTTAAAGTTTTTAAATAAAAATGACATAATTATGCTTATAATAAAAAAAGCGAGAATCATGCTTTGTAATAAATTTTCTACCAAAAAATTAATTCCTTTAATAAAAATTAAAGTGGTTCCAGTCATATTGACCTCAGATTTGGAATCTGAAAATATTTTTTCAATTTCTGGCCTAAACACATTATTTACTACAGAGTCAAGCTTAAATGATCCAAGATCAGCAATATTTAACGATATTCTCATTTTCTGTCCTGTTGAGTCAACAAATGATTTAGATAAATTATCACTTGAAATATTTTCTTGATACCCATCAGAGACATATCTTAAAATGAAGTTCTTATCTCTATTATTTGGAAGACTATAGAATGCTGGATTATTATTATAGTATGCTTGTCTAGCAGCCTTAATAAAAGTAACCAATGAAACAGGAGATGAGACATAATCTTTTTCAGCTAAGAATTTTTCAAAAGAGTCAACTTTTTTTAGAAGATTAAGGTTCTGAATTCCTCTTTTCATTTTAGTATCAACAACAATTTCTAATGGCATGACTCCAGAGAAATTAGATTCAAAAAATTTTAAATCTTGCATAAGAGAACTCTCTGCAGGAACATCATCTACTAAAAATGAAACAGATCTAATTTTAGAGAGTCCATAAAAAGAGATTGAGATAATTATAGCTGAAATAAAGAAGACACCTTTGCTATGATTGAATGAGAAATTTTTAAATAATCCAATTAGAGAATTAATAAATTTATAATTTAAATAATTTATTTGCTTTGGTTTTGGTTTTGGAAGAGCTAAGTAAATAGATGGAAGAAGAAAAATACTCACTATAAATGTAGCCAAAACATTAACTCCAGCAACAATTCCAAATTCTGTTAAAATTTTAATATCCGTTGTTGATAGAACGAAAAATCCAACAGCAGTCGTTAGATTGGTTATCAATGTTATTAAACCTATAGTTTTAATTACATTGACAATTGCATCAGTTTTATTATTATATTTTTCTAAGGAGAAATGATAATAATTCAACATGTAAATACAGTTAGGAATTCCAATTACTACAATAATAGGTGGAAGCAATCCAGTTAGTAAAGTTATTTTATATCCGAGTAGTGCCAGAGATCCAAAAACCCAGGTAACTACAATTCCAATAATAAGTAATGGGACAATAACTGTATCAATAGATCTGAAAAAGATAAAAAGAATAATACCGAGTACTACTACTGATAAAATAAGTAGATAAGTTAACTCTTTCTTCACACTTTCTGCCAGAACATATCTAGAATAAGGTAACCCTGCATAGTGGAGTTTTATTCCTGTATTATTAACAAATTCTTCTCCAGAATTTATTAAACTCATCATTAAACTATTTCTGCTTTTAGAGTTTAAAATTTTTTTGTCAATAGTAATCAATAAGGTAAGCGCACCCTCATCATTTAAAATTTTTCCTTCATAAAATTTTTCAGCTTTTATTATTTGAATAATGCTATCATACTCAAATTGAGATCTTGGTAACGGATCGAATAAATCAACGAAATTAAAATTTTTATTTTCATTATTCTTTTGAAGAATTTGTAATTTGGAAAGTCCTAGAACACCTTTAACTCCATTAATTTTTTCAACTTTATGAACAAAATCATTATAAGAAATAAAATTATTAAATAGAAAAATGGAAGAATCTTTTAGCCCAATAGCAAAAACATTACCATCCTCGCCAAATGTTTCTTTAAATGATTTATAATAAATCATTTCTTCATCTGAATCTGGGACTGTCTGCGAAAAATCATAATTATACTCAACTTCAAGACCCTTTAACCCCATAAATATGGTATATAAAAGAAAGATTAAAATAAATAATTTCCTGTATTTTAAGACGAAATGAGCGAATCTCTCTGCCATTATATTTTCTCTAATAAATTTTTTATAGAGGTAAATGAACTAATATAATTTTTTAGCTTATCAACACCTATTCTTTCTTGTTTCATGGAATCTCTATTCCTTACCGTAACTAAATTATCTTTTAATGAATCATAATCAACTGTTATACAGAAGGGAGTGCCAATAGCATCTTGTCTTCTGTACCTTTTACCTATTGAGTCCTTAAAATCAAATTGTGAATTAAAATGTATTTTTAATGCATTAAATATTTCTTCTGCTTTCTCTTGAAGGCCATCTTTAGCAATGAGTGGAAGAACTGCTAACTTAACAGGACACAATTCATATGGAATTTTTAAAACAGTTCTTTCTGATCCATCATCTAATACTTCATTTTTTAGAGAAGTTGAAATAATTGCTAAAAATAATCTATCAAGTCCAAGGGATGTCTCTACTACATACGGAACATAACTTTTACTTGATTTCTGATCAAAATAATTTATTTTTTTTCCTGAAAACTTTTGATGATTTTTTAAATCAAAATCTGTCCTAGAGTGAATACCTTCTAATTCTTTAAATCCCATAGGAAACTTAAATTCAATATCACAAGCTGCATTAGCGTAATGAGCTAAGTTTTCATGGTCATGGAATTTATATAAGTCTTCACCAAGGCCTAATGAAAGATGCCACTTCATTCTTTTTTCTTTCCATAATTCATACCACTCCATTTCATAACCTGGCTCAACAAAAAATTGCATTTCCATTTGTTCGAACTCTCTCATTCTAAAAATAAACTGCCTTGCAATTATTTCATTTCTAAATGCTTTTCCAATTTGCGCAATGCCAAAAGGAACTTTAACTCTTGTGGAATTTATCACATTCAAAAAGTTAAGAAATATTCCTTGTGCGGTTTCAGGTCTTAAATAAATTTTTTTAGATGATTCAGTAGTTGAACCTATTTCAGTTGAAAACATCAAATTAAATTGTTTTACATCTGTCCAGTTTGATGTTCCAGATATAGGATCATTAATATTTAGAGATTCAATTATTTTTTTCAACTGAACTAAATCATTTTTTTTCAGTGCCTCATTCATATTTTTATTTATATCTGAAATCTCATTTAAATATTTTATCACTTTATCATTTGTAGCTCTAAAAGTATTTTCATCAAATTTTTCACCAAATCGTTTTGAGGCCTTATTAACTTCTTTTTCTATTTTTGAATTAATTTTTGATATATAATCCTCAATCAAAACATCAGCCCTATATCTTTTTTTAGAATCTTTGTTGTCAATTAAGGGATCATTAAAAGCATCTACATGTCCAGAAGCTTTCCATGTTGTTGGATCCATAAAAACAGCAGAATCAATTCCTACAATATTTTCATGTAGCTGAGTCATTGACTTCCACCAGTATTCTTTCAATAAATTTTTTAATTCTACACCGTTTGGCCCATAATCATATACGGCACTAAGACCATCATAAATTTCACTTGATTGGAAAATAAACCCGTTAGATTTAGAGTGAGATATAACTCTCTTAAGTGCATCATTATTATCCATTTGACAAATATAACTTTACAATTTTTTATTAGCTAACTATAAAATCTTAATGTTAATATTACTTGAATTTAATGCAATAAATTATTGCATAAATTATATATTGAAAAAATAGAAAAATAATTTATCCATTAAGAGTATGTTTAATAAAAAAAAAATATGTGTTTTTTGCGGATCCAGTTTACCAATAAAACTACCAGAAATAAAAAGTGAAATTGAAATAATTACTGATATAGTAATTTTGAAAAAATTTGGTTTGATATACGGAGGTGCAAAAATTGGAGTAATGGGAATTATTGCAAATTCTATGATGGAAAAAGGGGGGGAAGTTATTGGTATAATCCCTAAAATTTTATCTACTAAAGAAATAATTAACAATAATCTTTCTCAGATAATTGTAGTTGAGTCTATGCATGAAAGGAAAAAGAAAATGTATGATTTTGCAGATGTTTTTTTAGTATTACCTGGAGGAGTAGGAACATTAGAGGAATTTGCAGAAGTCTTAACCTGGAGAGGTCTAGGAATAATCAATAAAAAAATAATTGTTTTAAATACTAAAGGATATTATAATAATTTATTTAATCAATTTAAAATCATGTTTGATTCAAAATTTTTATATTCAGATATATTAAAAGATATAATAATTTTAAATTCAGCTAAGGATTTAATTAGGCATTTATAGTATTACCCAAAAAATGAAATGAGTACACCTGCGGCAACAGCAGATCCAATAACTCCAGAAATGTTACTAGCCATAGCATAATGCAAAATATGATTATTAGAGTCATGTTTTAAGGCAATTTCATTAGCAACTCTACTAGCCATTGGAACTGCACTTAATCCAGTTGCACCTATAAGAGGATTAATTTTTTTATTACTAAATAAATTAAAAATTTTAACAGCAAATATCCCTCCTAATATTGAAATAAAAAATGCAAAAAGTCCACCTACTATTATACCTATAGTTTGCGTATTAAGAAAAGATTCAGGAGTCATTGTTGCACCAATTGATAATCCCAAAAAAATTGTGCTAGTATTTAATATATTATCTGAAGCTGCTTTTGATAATCTTGTTGTACTAGAACCAATTTCTTTAATTAGATTTCCAAACATCAAAAATCCAACTAGAGGAGTTGCTGATGGAACTATCATAGAAACAACTAATGTCATAACTATTGGAAATAGAATTTTAATCCTTACAAGATTTTTAATTTCAAATGAATTTGGAAATTTTTCATCTTGCTCTTTCATATTTATTAATATTTCTTTTTTTGTTACTGAATATTTAACAATAAATGGAATAATAACCGGAACTAAAGCCATGTAAGAATAAGCAGCAATAGCAATCGGCCCTAAAAGATGGGGAGCTAAAATAATTGATGTGTAAATAGCTGTAGGACCATCAGCTCCTCCAATAATTGCTAAAGAAGCTGCTTCTTGATTTGTGAAACCAAATAAGCTAGCGATAATTAATACACTAAAAATTCCAATTTGAGCAGCTGCACCAAAAAAAACTAATTTTAAATTTTTTATCATAGGACCAAAGTCAGTAAGAGCACCAACTCCCATGAAAATTAAAGGTGGTAAAAACCCAGTTTTAATTAATGAATAATATAAAAAATTAACTATTCCATAACCTTGAGCAATTTCAATTAAGGATAACGAATCTAGATCTTTTACTACACCTAGATTAGATCCTGGAATATTTGAAATTAAAATTCCAAATCCAATAGGAACTAATAAAAGTGGCTCATACTTTTTTGATATTCCCAAATAGAGAAGAAATGAACCAATAAAAATCATTATTAAATAATATGGTTCTAATATGATTTCATTATAACTCGTCATGTTAATTATTTTATCTAAAAACTCCATATCATTAGCTAATTACAAATAAAACATCATCATCAAAGACATCATCCCCATCGTTAAAACAAATTTTTTGAATCTTACCTTCATGCTCTGATTTTATAGCATTTATAACTTTCATAGATTCAATATAGCAAATAACATCTCCTTTTTTTATATAATCTCCTAATTTGACAGGAAACTCATTTTTATCTTTTGTTAAAAAGATTCTTCCCTCAATAGGAGAATAAATTTTAGTTCCTATAATTTCATCTGATTTATTATTAGATGTGTCTGATTCAATCCGATATTCAACCTCATACTTATCTAAACCTAGTTGAATGATTTGTTTTTTGATATTTCTATTAGCACTTTGGTTAATTTCACTATTGAATTTTTTCTTTTTTATGTCGTCTAATAAATTCTTTTTCGCTTTTCCAGATTTATAATCAATATATTGAGTCTTATGTAAAGAGTATTCGAGTAGCTCCTCTTCGTCTTTTCCAGTATCCCAATTAAGTTTTTTCATTTCTGCTCTATTTTTATCCAATGAGTCCTCCACAAGATTTTGAGGCTCACCCTTATAAAATGATTTACCTAAAGTATTAGCAAGATCAATAATTTGATTGCCCAACGGACCTGGAAGTTTTCCTGATTTTCCAAGTAACATGTCCCATGTATTATCATCAATTAAACTCCACCTTTCTTTTCCCTTTATTTTATTCAAAACATTAACTACAGCTACATTTTTTACATATTGACTATAAGGAGTAACTAATGGAGGATAACCCATAATTGGCCATATATATTTTACCTCATCTAATAACAATGAAAATAATGCATCAATACTAATTTCATTTTTATTATTTTTAGTTAACCATTTATTGATACTCGCATTACTTTTTTCTAAATCATTCATTAAACTTCCCATCATACCTCCCGGAAGACCTGATTGAATTAAAAGAGAATTCATTAATCTATTTTTTGGATTTATGTAGAGTCCTAAAAAATCATCAATAAACTCTTGAGTTAAACTTTTAACTTCCATGTAAGCGTCCATACTTATGTCTTTAAGTAAAAATCCATCATCTCTTAAAACCTCATGAACAGTAAGAAGATCTGCATGTGTTGTTCCCCAAGATAGAGGCTCCATTGATACATCAATTATATCTGCTCCCGCTCTAGCAACCTCAAGTGAAGAAGTTACAGAAAATCCGGGCCCTGAATGACCATGGTATTGAATTATTATATTAGGATTATATTTCTTTATTCCCTTAACAATTTTACCTAGAGAAGAAGGCCTTCCAATTCCTGCCATATCTTTAATTGCTATTTCATCTGTTCCAAGATTAATTAACTGCTTTGCAAGATCAATATAATAATCAACTGTGTGAATTTTCGAGTGAGTTATGCACAAACATGATTGAGAGATCATACCTGCTTTTTTGGAGTACTCAATTGATAATTTTAAATTCCTGATATCATTTAGACCATCAAATGATCTTGAAATATCTGTTCCTTGTTTTTTCTTAACAGAAAACATAAGCTCCCTTACATCTTTAGATACAGGTGACATACTTAAGGCATTTAGGCCTCTTTCTAACATCTGTGTTTGAATTCCTTCCTTATTGAATGGTTTTGTCCAATTTCTAAGAGTATCATTTGGATTTTCTCCTGCTAATAACTGAATTTGTTCAAAACCCCCACCATTAGTTTCAATTCTATCCCAACATCCCATTTTTATTATTGGATCAGAAACCTTTTCTAACTGCGACGAGTTAGGCATATATTTACCAGAAGATTGCCACATATCTCTGTAAACCAAACAAAGATTAACTTCTCTAGACATATTATTCTAGTTTTCTGATATTGATTATTGTAGCATTTCCCCCTGAGATATCATTTATTTTTTCTTTTAAAGATTCTTCTATACTTTTATTACTTTTATTACTTTTATTATCATTATCTTCTAATGAAGATGCCGAATCAAAAAAATAAATTAGAGCTTTTCCCAAAAAATAGACAAGAAATAAAACTAGAAAAACTGTTAACATTCCATTTAATAGTATATTAAATAGATCTGACAGACTTGAAATATTTTCCATTAAAAAATATTTTTATGGTTAGTGTTAGTTGGCAAAAATATGAACTAAATTATTGAATCTTAAATTAATAAAAGATAATTTTTTATTAAATGAATATTATAAAAGTAACTTCTAACAACGAAAAAAAAGATTTTATAAAAGTAGCAAGCATTATTTATAAGGATCAAAAAAACTGGATAAGACCACTTGACAAAGACATAGAATCTGTATTTAATAAAAAAACTAATAAAGCGTTTAGAAAAGGTCATGTAGAGAGATGGATTCTTCTAGATAACAATAAGTTAATTGGTCGAATAGCTGCATTTTATTTAAAAAATAATAGTGATAATAATAAGCTTAAAGTTGGAGGATGTGGTTTTTTTGAGTGTATAAATAGTCAAGAAGCTGCTAATATTTTATTTGATACTTCGAAAAATTGGCTTAAAGAAAATGGGTATGAATCAATGGATGGTCCCATTAATTTTGGTGAGAGAGATAAGTGGTGGGGATGTCTTGTAGAAGGGTTTGAAATTGATCCTAACTACCTACAAAATTATGGAATGCCATACTACAAGAATTTATTCGAAAATTATGGATTTAAACTTCTATTTAGACAATTAACATTTCTAAAAAAAATAAGAACTCCTCTTTCAGAAAAATTAGCTTTAAAAGCAGAAAAAGCACTTAAAGATCCTGATTATCATTTTGAAACATTGGAAAAAAAAAATATTGATAAGTATATTGAAGACTTTACTAAAATATATAATGATGCCTGGTCAAAATACCCTGGAGTTTCAAAGCTGGAATTGTCGCAGGCAAAATTGTTATTTTCTCAGCTTAAACCAATTCTTGATGAAAAAATTTTATGGTTTGCTTATCATAATCGAGATCCAGTAGGATTTTTTATAAGTATTCCTGAGATGAATCAGATATTTAGGTATGTAAATGGAAAATTAGACTTTATTGGTAAGCTAAAAACTTTCTATCATCTTAAAATTAAAAAATCATGTAAAAAAATGATGGGATTGGTATTTGGTATTGTTCCAAAACACCAAGGAAAGGGAGTTGATGGAGCTCTAATCATGGCAAGTAGAGAGACTATCCAAGAAAAGCTATCTTATGAAGATTTAGAATTAAATTGGATTCCAGATTTCAATACAAGTATGATTAAGGTAGCTGAACAAGTTCAAGTAAAACTTGGCAAGATCCATCATACCTATCGTTATAATTTTGATCGATCAGTAGCTGTAAAAAGAATAGTAAAAAAATAATTAACCATTAAGAGCTTCCGCTCCACCAACAATTTCTAAAATTTCTTTAGTAATTGCAGCCTGTCTAGTTCTGTTATAAGTTAATCTCAATTGTTTTAAAAGTTCACCTGCATTATCTGTAGCTTGGCTCATAGCAGTCATCCTTGAACCTTGTTCAGAGGCATTAGACTCTAAAACTGCTTTCAAAAATTGAGTTTTTAAGGTTTGAGGAATTAAATTGTCAATTATTTTATTTTTCTCAGGCTCAAAAATATAGTTATTAGATAATCCATTAGATGCCTCTTGTTGGACAGGAATATAATTCTCAGTAACTGTTTTTTGAACAGCTACATTTTTAAATTCATTATATATAATATTTACCTTGTCAAACTTATGATCTAAATAAGAAGCCAAAATAAAATTTGAAATCTCAGAAGATTTTTCATAATTAAAACCATTCAAAACCTCCCAATAATCTAAGATTAAATTATAATTTAATTTTTTAAAAAAATCGTAAGCTTTCTTTCCAATTGGGAGAACACTAATTTTAATACTTCTATCAATGCTATTAATAAATGAATTAAACTCCTTAAATAAACTACTATTAAAGCTTCCACATAATCCTTTATCTGAACTAATTATTACAATTAATAAATTATTAACTTTTCTTTCATTAAATAACTCATTGCTAACAGAACCAGATAAATTAGATAGAATTTCATTTAACTTTAAGGAATAAGGTCTAAGCTGAATTACTTTATCTTGAGCTTTTTTCAGTTTTGCAGCAGCTACCATTTTCATAGCTTTAGTAAGCTGCTGAGTTGATTGAACTGATCCAATTCTATTTTTTACTTCTTTAATGCTAGGCATTACTTATAATTTTTAGCTATATCTTTAGCTGAATCTTCTAAAATTTTAAGACTACTATCATTAATAACTCCCTCTGCTAATTCATCTAGAACTTTCTTGCATTTACTGTTAACATATTGCAAAAATTCTTCTTCAAGTTTAGAAATTTTATTTAGCTCAACACCATCAAAAAATCCATTAGAAGAACAATAAATAACAGCAACTTGCTCTTCAACTCTAAGAGGAGAATATTGAGCTTGTTTTAATATTTCTTGATTAATTTGACCTCTATCTATGATTAATTGAGTTGCTGCATCTAGATCTGAACCAAACTTAGAAAAAGCTTCTAGTTCCCTGAAAGCAGCTTGATCTAGCTTTAAAGTTCCAGCAATCTTTTTCATTGACTTAATCTGAGCAGATCCTCCTACTCTAGACACGGAGATACCAACATTAATTGCAGGTCTAATTCCAGAATTAAATAGATTTGATTCTAAAAATATCTGACCATCTGTAATTGAAATAACATTGGTTGGAATATAAGCAGAAACATCTCCCTCTTGAGTCTCAATTATAGGAAGAGCTGTCAAAGAACCACCACCTTTAACAATACCTTTTAATGAATCAGGCAAATCATTCATTTCTGAAGCAAGCTTGTTATCATTGATAATTTTTGCAGATCTCTCTAAAAGCCTTGAATGAAGATAAAATACATCACCAGGATAAGCTTCTCTTCCTGGAGGTCTTCTAAGCAAAAGAGAAACTTCCCGATATGAAACAGCTTGTTTAGATAAATCATCAAATATCACAAGAGCTGGTCTCCCTGTATCTCTAAAGTATTCACCAATTGCAGCGCCTGCAAATGGAGCAAAGAATTGCATTGGAGCCGGAGCTGAAGATGGAGCTGAAACAACAGTGGTATAAGGTAAAGCTCCATTTTTTTCTAAAATGTTAGTGACCTGAGCAACAGTAGATGCTTTTTGTCCACAAGCAACATAAATACAATAAACAGGATTCCCCTTATCATAAAATTCCTTTTGATTTAAAATAGTATCAATTGCAACTGCTGTTTTTCCTGTTTGTCTATCTCCAATTATTAACTCTCTTTGCCCTCTTCCAATAGGAATCATTGAGTCAATAGCCTTTATTCCAGTTTGAAGTGGTTCATTTACAGGTTGTCTAAAAATCACACCAGGAGCTTTTCTTTCTAAAGGCATCGAATACAATTTGCCTTTAACCGGTCCCTTTCCATCAATTGGGTTGCCTAATGTATCGAGAACTCTCCCACAAACACCATCTCCTACATCTATAGATGCAATTTCACCTGATCTTTTAACTGTATCCCCCTCCTTAATATTACTTGAATCTCCCATTAAAACAGCACCAACATTATCTTCTTCAAGATTTAATACTAATCCCTTTATGCCCCCATCAAACTCTAAAAGCTCACCAGCTTTTGCATTTGACAAACCGTAAATCCTGGCAACACCATCTCCAACCTGAAGAATAGTTCCAACCTCTTCTAATTCAGATGTGGATTTAAAGTTTGATAATTGGTCTCTTATAATTGATGAAACTTCATCTGGTCTAATATTTGACATTGTTTTATTTTTAGTTAATAATTAATTTTTTTCTTAAATTTTTGAGCTTGCTAGAAACAGAGCAATCAATCATTTTATCACCTATTATCAAATTGAATCCTCCAATTAAAGTATCATCAATATTATTTTTTAAAACAATTTTCTTACTAGTGAGGTTCTCTGCAAATTTTTTTATAATATCTAGTTCCTTTTCATCTAACTTAGATGTAGAGTAAATATGAGATTCTTCAATATTGTGATAAGAATTATATAACTCTTTAAATCTTATCAAAATTGATTCAATAAGATTATCCCTTTTTCTTAAAACAAGAAAATTGAGCAAATTCAAGGTATTTTGATTAATTTTTTTTTCAAAAATTTTATTAGTGATTTTTAATTTATGATTAATTGGAATTATAGGACTTAAATATAAGTTAGATATTTCTCTCGACGATCTGAAAATATCACTAATTATCTCAACATCTTTTTTTACAATCTCTAATATTTTTTTTTCTAGAGATAATGTGAGTAAAGATTTAGCATATCTTAATGAAGCGCGAGAATTATTCATTATTTAGATTTATTTAAATCCTTAATAAGATCTTCAACAAATTTTTTCTGAGAAGAGTCTTTATTTAATTCTTTTCTAATAATTTTTTCAGCAATATCAATTGATAATTCTGCAAGTGTATTCTTAACATCATTCAAAGCCTTATTTTTTTCCGTTTCAATAACTTTCTTAGCGTCACTAATAATTTTATCAGCTGATTCTTTAGCACTGTTTTTTGCTTCATCTTTCATCTCATTAGAAAGCTTTTTTGCTTCAGAAAGAATTTTTTCCCTTTCTTTTCTGGCATGAGCTAATAGATCTTCATTCTTTTTCTGAATATTTATTAACTCTTCTTCAGCTTTTTTTGCAGATTCTAACGAATCAGAAATAAACTTTTCTCTTTCTTTTAAAGATTCCGTAATTGGTTTCCAAGCATATTTTGAAAGTACTACGAATAACAAAAGAAATATTACAATTTGCCAAAAAATAAGACCAGTTCCTGGTGTTAATAATTCCATAATCTACTTATGAGTTTATTATTGAAATAATACTAAAAGAGCAACTAATGCTCCAACTAATGCAATTACCTCTACGAGAGCAGCAATAATAAGCATAGTTGTAAAGATTTTTGGCTGAGCATCAGGTTGTCTAGCAATTGCAGTCATTGCATTTGCTCCAATTAAACCGATACCAATACCTGCACCAATAGTAGTTAATCCAACTCCAATAGCAGCCATTCCAATGTCTAATAATAGAAAACTAAGCATAATAATTAATTTTAAAATTTAACATAATAATATTTTTAATGTTCATCTTCAATGGCTAGACCTATGTAAACAGAAGAAAACATAGTAAAAACATAAGCCTGAATGCCCGCAACCATTAACTCAACTAAATTAAGCCCAACAACGAATAACGAACTGAAAACACCTACACCATAACTTTTAAATATAAAAATTAGACCAATAAAACTTAATAAAACAATATGTCCAGCTGTAATAGCAGCAAAAAGCCTAATCATTAATGAAATTGGTTTAGAAAAAACTCCAATTAACTCTATTGGAAGAATTATAACCCTCATGATTAAAGGAATTCCTGGAGTCCAAAAGATATGTTTCCAATAATGTTTATTACCAGAAAAATTAGTTATAAAAAAAGTAAAAATTGCTAAAGTTAAAGTTACTGCAATGTTACCAGTAAGGTTAGCGGCAGCAGGTAATAATCCCATTACATTTCCAAAAAAAATGAAAAAAAATAAGGTTAACATATAGGGTAAATATTTTTCATAATTATGACCGATATTAGGCTTTACTATATCGTCTCTCACAAACATAATAATTGGCTCAAAAATGGACTGAATTCCTTTTGGAACAGATAATTTATTTTTGTAACCTCTAGCAACTGTAAAAAAAACAAAAAGCATTACAATAGCAGTTAATATTAGAAAAGCAACATTTTTTGTTATTGAGAGATCAATAAAAGAAGATTCAGGATTTAATGATTTTAACTTTCCGTGGTCATATTTAAACCCCATATAGCCCTCTTCTAAAGGCTGATGATTTGAATCAAATAACTTAGAAGAAGAAAATACTAAAAGCTCATTGTTTGAGTAAAGTATTACGGGTAACGGAATAACCAGTCCGTGCATAACTTCATATTGATAATCATCAAGGACATGATGCATAATCATTTCACCCATATTAAAGTTTTCATTTTCTTTATCAGCAGAAAATGAAAAATATGAGCTAAAAAATAAAATTACAACAAATAAAATACGGCTTAAATGCATCTATTTTTTAATATGTTGCAAATTTAATAATAGAATTGATATTTCAAATATTATAAATAATAAATACACAATTAAATAATTTAATATAAAGTTCAATGAACTATCAATGCCTAAAAGGTGGAATATTAAAATAATAATTATCGATAAAACAAGACGAATAAAGGTGGCTGTAAAAACTTTGAGAATTATATTCATAAATAATTTTGATGCTATTATTTTAAAAATAATATCTAAAAAAATATTAATGATAATGATTATATATATGTAGCTATTAATTAACTCATTACAAAATGTTCTTAAAAGAAAAAAGGGGAAAAAGAAAAGCAAATAAAAAGTAATATTGATCTTAATAGATGACATCACATACTCTCATTTTTATAGATCCTGTAAAGAACAAAAAAGAGAGAAATTACTGGGGAAATGAATACAAAAATAAGTGGCCTTCCTAGCATAAAAACATCAATAAAGTAACCTATTAGACCAAAGAAAAACAATACCAAAAAAAACTGAAAACTGAGATTAATATACTTGAGATAACTACTCTTTCTCATCTTCTGACTGATCAACTTCAATTAGTTCTTTACCCATAGAACAAGATCCATTAAAGCTCGCGCCTGATTCAATTATTAGATTAGAAGTAGTAATATCTCCGTCAATTGAAGCAGTAGATTTTAAAATTAAGAGCTCAGAAACAGAAACCTTTCCAGTAACTTTTCCAGCAATTTCAGCATTCTCTGCTACAACATTTCCATCTACAACGGATGTCTCGCCGCAAGCTACTTTTGAGCTAGATGAAATATCTCCAATAACTTTCCCTTCTAATCTAATATTTCCTGACGAGTTGAGATTTCCTTTTAATACACTTCCCTCTCCTATTATGTTATTTGATCCATTATTATCCGCAGCCATAAATTTTTATTTTAAATTTTTACAAATTTAACTATAATGAAATAAATTCCGAAGGATTTACAGATTTACCATTTAGCCATAACTCAAAATGTAAATGAGGCCCTGAAGAAAGTTCACCAGTATTTCCAATAATAGAAATTACATCTCCCGTTTCAACAATTTGACCAGGTTCGACAAATACCTTTGAACAGTGCTTATATACAGAAATAAAATTATTTGGATGAACGATACTTACTACATAACCACTATCTTTAGTCCAAGAAGATAATAAAACTGTCCCATCAAAAACTGCCTTTATAGGTTCCTCTTTTTTGCACACATAATCTACACCAAAATGAGAAGTAGAAGGGTCATATCCTGAAGAAATTAAACCAGAAGAAACAGGAGATATTAATAAAATATTTTGATCTGCATTATTAGATTTGATTATTTCAGAAAATAAAAAGTTATTTTCAAAATCTTGCCTAAAAAAAGAATCAATTGCAGAATAATCATTTGAGACTTCCTGTAATTCAGTCTCTTTTTCCTCACTAAGTTTTTCTATAAACTCATTTTCACCACCAGAAAGAATAATCATAATATTTTCAATATATTGATCTTTTATCTCTGACTCATAAATTAATGAATCAATTGAATTAGAAAGTTTTATTAATTCATCATTTGCTTTTTTTTCTACATATCTTGGATCAAACCATTTACTTAATATAGTCGTTGACATTAAAAAAGAAAAAGAGAAGATTACAACTAGAAAAAAAAGAGAGAAGATTATTAAACTAAAATTTGTAAACTCAAATAAGGAAATATCTTTAAAATCTCTTTTATTTCTAAAGATTATTTGAAGTCTATATCTGAACCATTTAATAACTTTGTCTCTCAAGATGCTAATTAGTCTTAAAATCAGAATAAAAATAATTATTTAATAGCTACGTTTTAGCTAATATTTAAATAAAAATATGAGAATACCTTTTTTTGCAATCTTTATAATTTTCATATCGTTTTCTTGTAATTCTTTAATTAACCAAGCCTATTATGATACAGCAGCAAAATTCAATGCATATTTTTTAGCTGCTGAATCAATAAATTCTATAGAAGAAGAACTTTATTCTTCAACAACAGACAATTATGACAGCTTAATTAATTTAATTTATGAAATAGACACAAATAAAATTTCTGGAATACAAGAAAAAAAGGAAGATATAATAAAAAAACTTTCAATTCTAATTCAAAGACAACCAGAATCAAAGTTTGTATATCCGAGCTATGCCTTAATAGGGAAAATAAGACTTATTACATTAGATTTAAATCAATCTCTAACAACGCTCAAATACGTTAATTCTAAATCAAATAATGTTATTGCAAAACAGATGTCGATGCTCTACTTAATGAGATTGTATACTGAAAAAAAAGAATATAGTAATGCTCTAGAGGTGTATAATTTTTTAAAAAAAAATTCTATAGATAAGACTTTGCTTGAAGAGTTTCATTTATTTTCATATCACTTATTTAAATCTATAAAAGACTATTCTAACCTTGAAAATGAATTATATGCACTTGAAAAAATAGCAAAAAAAAGAAAACTTCTTAATAAAATATACTTTGCTATAGGTCAAATAAATTTAATAAAGAATGATATTTATTTAGCTAGGACATATTTTAATAAGTGCCTTAAAAACAATCCATCATTTGAAATGGAACTAAATGCTAAAATTTTTTATGCAAAAACTTTATATAATGAAAATCAAAACCAAATTGATAAATATTTTTCGAAGCTAATTAAAGACAAAAAAAACATTTTCCAGCTCGATAAAATTTACTATGAAAAAGGATTATTTGATATTTATAAAAATAATTTTTTAAGTGCAATAGAGAATTTTCAATCATCAATTGAAAAAAACGAATCAAATAAAAGTTTACTTTTTTTCTCATATAAAATTATTGGAGATATATACTATGACAATTTAGTTGATTACAAAATGTCAAAAATTTATTACGACAGTGCAATAGCTAATATAAATAGAGAATATAAAGATTATAATGAACTTAAAAATAAAAGTGAAGTTCTAACAGATTTAGTTAACAACTTGGAAAAAATTAAAAATAATGACAGCTTAATTTATTTAACAACTCTACCTGAAAATGAATTAAATATGATAATTGAAAAAGCCTCGAATCAAAATAAATTAAAAAAATCAAGGGAAAATAGAAACTCAAATGCAAGAAACTTTGTCAATAATGAATCCAAAATCATAATTAATTCAAGGAGTGAAGGTGATTGGTATTTTGATAATGAATCAATGGTCAGTATAGGTTTAAATGAATTTAAAAGTAAATGGGGAGATAGGGAATTAAAGGATAATTGGAGATTGATTTCAAAGTCAAGTTACAATAATGAAATAATTGATAATGTAGAATTTAAAAATAATTTAGATGAAACCAATAACGCAAATTTAGAATATGTAGAAAATGATGTCGAGGAATTAAAAAAAAGCTTACCATTTAGTATAGAAGATAAAAGTAAAATATTGAAAGAGATTGAAGAAGCTTTTTATAATGTTGGGAAAATATATATTCAAAAATTAAATGAAAAAGAAAAAGGAATTGAGTTTTACAAAATTTTAATCGATAGATTTAATAACTCAAAATTTCTACCGGAAATATACTATCAGCTTTATCTCATAGGTGATGAGAAAGAAAAATATAAGAACCTAATTTTAACCTCTTATTCAGAAACTGAGTTTTTTAAATTAATTAATAATCCAAACTACAAGATTGATGAATTTCAAGAACTTAATCTTTTAAAAAAAATATACGGTGAACTTTATGAAAAACTAAAAATTGAACAAAATAAATATGTAATTTCTTATATTGACTCAATAAGCGAAAAGTTTTCATCTAACAGTTTTTTTGAGAACTTATCTCTACTTAAGTCTATTGCAAAAGGCAAAATAAAAGGAAATTTTTCTTTACAATTTGAAATTAAAAAATTCTTAGTTAATGCAAAATTAGAATCCGCAAAAAATTATGCTCATTCTTTATTAAATTCAGCAATAAGTGTTCATAAAAATTTTATTTATAGTGGCCTTCCAAAGTTTAAAAACAATCAAGATTCCAAATATTTTTTTGTAATATTTCTTGAAAAAAACAAACAAATTAATATTTCTCAAAAATTAAAGGAATTTTTAAATGAGATGAATTACCAAACTGAAATTATAGATTTTGAGCTAGATGAAAACATCGTCTTTCACGCCATAACTTTAGAAGATATTAAGGAATTAAAAAAAATAGAATTAAACTTCAATAAATTATTAAGTATAGAAGAATCAATTGTAAATGCTAATTTTGTTGTAGGAGAAAAAAATTTAAACCTAATTTTTAATTCAAAAAACTATATTGAATTTGAAAATTTTTATAATAAATGAAAAAGATCAAAAGTGTAACTATAAAAATTTGGATCGCTCTTATAAGCGCATTACTGTTTTTGTTTTTATTAATTATTTCTGTTAATTATAATTTTTTTAATCTTTTTGGTGGGATGCCGAGTCTTCAAGATCTAGAAAAACCCGAATCAGAATTATCATCCGAGTTGTATTCTAGCGATAATAAATTACTTGGTAAATATTTTAGATTTAACCGGTCTCCAGTTAAGTTTAGTGAGTTATCTGAAGAATTAGTTACAACACTATTAGTTACAGAAGATATTAGATTTTATGATCATTCAGGTATAGACCTTAAGGGATTAGTTCGTGCTAGCTACGGTGTTACTAAAAATATTTTAACATTGGGAGGAAGTGGGTTAGAGGGGGGAGGAAGTACCATAACTCAACAATTAGCAAAAAACTTATTTAAAATAAGGAAAGAAAATAAAGGAAAACTTAGTGATATACCTTTTTTGGGATTAGTTATTTCTAAAATTAAAGAATGGATTGTTGCTGTAAAGCTTGAAGAGTATTATACTAAAAAAGAAATTTTAGCAATGTATCTTAATACAGCTGAATACGGAAGCAATTCGTATGGAATTAAAGTAGCAGCTAAAACTTATTTTAATAAACTACCATCAGAGCTTAATTATAATGAATCTTCAATCATTGTTGGTCTGCTTAATAAGCCAACAAAATATAATCCTTATTTTAACCCAGAAAATGCGCTAGATAAACGATCAGAAATTTTTTATAATCTTTATAAGTATAATATTATTGATCAGAAAACTTATGACTCTTTAAGGATAATGGATTTAGATTTATCATATAAGGTTGAAAATCAGAATGAAGGTCAAGCAACGTATTTCAGAACTGTTGTAAGAAATTATTTAGTTGATTGGGCTAAAGAAAATGGGTATGATTTATTTTCTGATGGTTTAAAAATATACACAACCATTAACAGCAAAATGCAAGAACATGCTGAGAATGCTGTAAATCATCAGATGAAAAGACTTCAGGCAATTTTTAATGATCATTGGAAAGGCAGAAATCCTTGGATAGATGAGAAGGGATTTGAAATAAAAGATTTTCTAAAAACAACAATTAAGAGAACTTCTTATTTTAAAAATTTATTAAAAGAGTATAATAATGATACAATTTTAGTATTTAACAAACTCAATGAAAAGAAAAAAATGAAAGTTTTTGGGTGGAATAGGGAAATTGATACTGTTTTTAGTAGCATGGATTCTTTAAAATATTATAAAAATTTTCTTCAGGCAGGGTTTATTTCTATAGAACCAAAAACAGGATTTATTAGAGCTTGGGTAGGTGGAATTAATCATAAATATTTTAAATATGATCATGTAAAACAAGGGAAAAGACAACCTGGATCTACAATTAAGCCAATAGTTTATGCTGCTGCAATTGATAATGGATATTCACCATGTTACCCTGTAGTCGATGCTCCTGTTGTCTTTGAACTACCAGGGCAAGATCCACCATACTGGAGACCAGACAATCATAATGGCAAATGGACAGGTGAAACCATGACACTAAGAAAAGCAATGGCTAAATCAGTAAATTCAATTACTGCATTTATGACAAAAAAACTTTCACCAAAGACAGTTGTAGATTATGCAAAAAAACTAGGAATCCAAAGCCCTCTTGAAGCTGTTCCAGCAGTATGTTTAGGCGCAGGAGGTGATGTCTCTCTTTTCGATTTAGTTGGGGCTTACAGCACATTTATTAATAAAGGAATTTGGACTGAACCTTTTTTTATTTCAAGGATAGAGGATAAATATGGAAATTTAATACAAGATTTTATTCCAACAAAACAAGAAGCCTTGAGCGAAGAAACTGCTTATTTAATGTTACACATGTTAAAAGGATCTAAAGAAGAGGAGGGAGGTACAGCTAGAGGTTTAAATCCTGAACTAACTACAGATAATGATGTGGGAGCAAAAACAGGAACGACTCAAAATGCTTCAGATGGTTGGTTTATAGGAGTAACTCATAATTTAGTTTCTGGCGCATGGGTTGGGGGTGATGATAGAAGTATCCATTTTCGAGATTGGGTTTACGGTCAAGGGGCAAGAACTGCAATGCCTATTTGGCAGCAATATATGTTAGATATTTATTCAGATAGTGAATTAGATATTAAAAAAGGACGTTTTGATAAACCTACAAAATCCATTAATGTAGAAATAGATTGTTCTTTATACGATAAAGTACTAAAGAGTGACTCACTCAATATGATTTTGGATAGAATTGATGCTTCAGACATCTATTAATATGATTGACATTAAAAAAATTGACATTCCAAATTCTCCAGGAATTTATAAGTTCTGTAATTCTGAAAAAAAAATAATTTATGTAGGAAAATCAAAAAATTTAAAAAAAAGAGTTAAGAGTTATTTTCAGAAAAATCAAAATAATAAGATTGCTAAAATGATTAGAGAAACTTCAATAATTGATTTTGTCATATCGGAATCAGAGCACGATGCTCTTCTCCTTGAAAACAATTTAATTAAACAAAATAAGCCAAAATATAATATATTATTAAGAGATGATAAAACGTTTCCATATATAGCCATCTCTAAAGAAAGATTCCCAAAAATTTATACTACAAGAAAAATAAATTTAAAAAAAGAAGAAATTTTTGGTCCTTACACAAATGTGAAATCTATGAGAAGCATTCTCAAATTAATAAAAAAATTATACAACATAAGAAGTTGTAATTTGAATTTGAGTGAAGAAAACATTAAAGAGAAAAAATTTAAAGTTTGCCTTGAGTATCATATAGGAAATTGTAAAGGTCCATGTGAAAGTTATCAGACAGAAAAAAATTATAAACACGAAATAGATGAAATTAGGAATATTCTAAAAGGGAAAACTATTGAATTAAGGAATACTCTAAACTTTGAAATGAATAGATTATCGAAAAATCTTCAGTTTGAGGAAGCACAAGAAATTAAAGAAAAAATAGACCAAATTGATTTATTTGTTTCAAAATCAATTGTTGTAAATATAAATTTAAAAAATATTGATGTTTTCGGGATAATAGATGATGAAACTCATTATTATATAAATTATATGAAAATTAACAGCGGTATGATAATTGGTTCAGAATCTAATAAAGTAAAAAAAAAATTAGGCTTTGATAACGAAGAAATTTTTCAAATACTTCTAGATATAAAAATAAAGTATGGAAGTCAAAATAATGAGACAATATCAAACATTAACCTAAAAAAAACATTACCCACAAGTTTCAGGTCTAGTATTCCGAGAGTAGGAGAGAAAAAGAAACTTCTTGACATGAGTCTAAAAAACGTTCTTTTTTTTAAAAAAAAATTATATAATGAAAAAAAAGAGAGAAGAACAAAGAAGTTATCAGTTTTAATAGAGCTAAAAAACAAATTAAAACTAAAAAAAATTCCTTTTTATATAGAATGTTTTGATATATCTAATCTTCAGGGGATGAGTACTGTTGCTTCAATGGTAGTTTTTAAGGATGGATATCCATCAAAAAAGGAATATAGAAAGTTTAAGATTCGCTCAGTAAATAAACCAGATGATTTTGAGTCTATGAGAGAAGCAGTTTCAAGAAGGTATTCAAGATTACTTAATGAAAAGAAGCCAATTCCTGACCTTATAATCATTGATGGTGGTAAGGGTCAGCTTAGCTCTGCTTGTACTATCCTAAAAAAACTAGACATATATAATAAAATTAATATTATTGGCATTGCTAAAAAGCTTGAAGAAATTTACTTTCCAAATGACTCCTTACCAATTCATCTAAATAAAAAATCTGAAGGACTAAAAATGATTCAAAATATTAGAAATGAAGCTCATCGGTTTGCAATAACTTACCATAAAGTTCTAAGAAGTAAAAGTTTTTTGAATTCAAAAATTGAAGAAATTAATGGTATAGGTGAGAAAACAAGAGTAAAGCTTATAAAGGAACTTGGGTCCGTTCAGAATATAATCAAATCGGACAAAAAAAGAATTTCAGAAATTATAGGTGAAAAAAAAGCTGAGCTGCTTTTGAAACACTTAAATATTAATACTCCCAGAGATTAGATTCCCACTCCATTAGATCTTGCTCTACTTTAAAGCTCGCCATTATACCTTCTTTTCTAGATTTAGCATATAACTCAGATACTCTAATATCATCAGCATTAGCTATCTTCACAATAATTCCCTTAAATAATCTTAAAAGAAAAGCATCTCCAAGGTTTTTATGTTGAGCAATATTGTTTTCATTATACCATATTGCATCTTTTGGAAGAGACTTAAATAAATTATAAAGATCTATGAATCTAAAAGAAGCAATTGGCTTCTCAAAACCTCCAGGATTATAAAAGCTATCTCCAGGTAGATACATAGTTATAGCTTGAATATCAAAATAAATTCTTGAATGAATTCTATCAAAATATAAGTCTTCTTTAATTTCAAATATTGAGAACTCTCTTTTAGGAATATAAATTGGCCCAACAGGAATTTCTTCAGCAAAAGTCTCTGCAAAGGGATCTTCTTCTTCAAATGCCGCAAAAGGATCATCAAATCCAAAGCTATCCTCTTCTTCAGCTACTTCTTCATCTGCTTGTTGTATATTCTCAACAAACTCTTCTCTGGACATAACATTACTATCATTTACAGAGTCACTGTTGTAGGGTATTAAAACTCCTCTCTCAACAGCCTCAATAATTATTTTTGAAATCTCTCTATTTCTAGCAAAAAAAGGCTTATTCTGTTTTTCTTTTAAGTCAACTCTTCGCCACAAAGTTTTTTTCCACATTAAATAAGATTCATGTACTTTTCTTAATGATAAAGGGTTATATCCATCGGATTCTGCACCAATTCTTTCCTGGAAAGAAACTTGAGAATATGTTTCATTTACAGATGAAAATGAGAGCAAAATAAAAAATACAAAAATTTTATTAAAATGTTTCATTCATAAACTAATTTAATGGTATAGTTATAAACCTAGGAGTAAAATTTTTAAAATCTTCAACATCACCTCTAAAGTTTGCTCTAGCAACACGCTTAATTTCTATCACTATATTATCTCCTGATCTTTTTCCAGCCAAACTATTAAGATTGACATCTTTACTATTTACTCTTTGCCTAGAAACTCCTCTGCCAGCTCTAACTAAATTAATTTCAGCTTCTCTAACCTGGAATCTAGCATCCTTAGGTAAAAATTCAGCAAAACTTGGGTCAGCAATTGCATCTAAACTAAAACTAGGAGTGCTAACCGGTATTCCCGATTTTGCATCAATTTCTTTCCCTCTTACAGTAGCTTTAATCTCAGGTGCAGGTATTTGCCTAACTCCAAAAGACTGGGATCCTATAAAGTTTCCAGCATTGCTAACATTTAGATCTACTTTTTTAGATTTAGGAATTACAGTTACTTCTCCTGGCTTTGATCCTCTAATTACATCACCACCTGTAGCAGAGAAAGATGGATTATACTCAGAACCAAGAGCAGGAACATTAACAGTAATCTCATTTCCGCAATTTAAATAGAGAGCTTGAACTGAAGCAGATTGAATTTGAATTACAGGTCTAGCAACAAAATATTCAACTGTATCAATAAATGTGGTATCTCTTCCCCCAGGAAGAGTAACACTTATAGTACCAACATAACTTTGCCTAGATAATCCTTCTCTATCGTACTGACCTCCCTTTGCAGTAAACTCATAATACCCTCTGCCATTTGAGACCTCAAGTGTGTCTCCATCAGCTGTCATAGTAGGCACAATAGCAGAAGAGGCAGCTGATAAAAATAGCTGCGTTCTGTATTTTGCACCTGCAGCAACAACCTTCTGCTCAGGAAGAGTAGTAAGAGAAACAACATCAAACTTTAAATCTGCTGCACCTACTGATGCTGCTAGTTTATCTAAAGCTTTTATCTCAAGATTAATAACGTCAGACTGAAGTTGACTGATAGTAGCAAGTCCAGCTCCAGCAGAAGTACCAAAACCAAAATTAAGTGCTGTGAAAGATGGGTCAGTTGGAGGATCATCAGCATACATAGGTATTTGATCAGCATTTCTTGCTAAATCATGCACACCAGAGTTTTCATCGCCATTAAAAACAGAATCTTGAATGAATGATGAGAAATCATTTATAAGAATTTGTAACTCGTCACCAAATCTTAATCCATTTTTATCTTCATCTTTTTGCATGTAACTATAAACGAAGTCTATATTTTTATATCCTTTAATACCAGTTTTCGAATCTCTACCTCCTGTCTCTTCAACTATAGTATTTTTTATATCTGCCAAAAAATTTACTATGTAGTTAGATTTTTCTCTAACTGACTCAGATAACTTCAATACTTTAACATCTTCAGTCCTATTTCCTGAATCATCAACAGCGACCTTTATCGATTCAATTTTATTAGAATTTTCAACAACCTTTTCAGAATTTGTTGATTCGAAGCTATCGTTAATCATAATAAACTTCTTCAAAACCTTAGTGTCAACATTTAAAGCTAACATAGCAATTAATACGATATACATCATATTAATCATTTTCTGTCTTGGACTATCACCTCCTGCCATTTTATTTGTGTTTTATGAGTATTATTTATTTCTATTTGTGCATAGCGTCATACATGCCAACATAAATCTTATTAAGCTTACTTAAGTTTTCAGTTAAATCTTGTAACTCTTTTTGAAGCTTTAGGGCATCATCTTGTGCCTTAGACATGTTAGCTGCAGTGCTAGTAATCTGCCCAGAAGCAGTAACTATAGCTCCAAGAGAGCTAGATGCGTTCTTTAAACTTTCTTTATATTCTTCAGTTAAACCTACAGCTTCTTTTACGCTTGATGATGACGAAGCAAGATCTTTAGCTGTAGCTGAAATCATACCATAAGATTCATTGACTGATTTCAAAGACTCTGTTGCGTTCTTTATACTATCAGAATATTCTTTTGCGGCAAGAGAAGCTCCAGCAAGTTCATTAATATTATTAGCTTGTGTAGCCATTTTTTTCATTCCATCACCCAAATTTTTTAATACAGAGGAATCTAGCTGAGCCTCTTTCATTATATCAGAAAACTGTTTTGCATTGCCTCCTGCATTTGCATTTCTATCAAGCTGAGGGTAAACTTTACTCCAATCCCACTCATGTTTAGTTGGAGGATCGAAAGCGCTTAGGACAAATATTAGTGCCTCAACTCCAAGACCAACAATTAACATTATGTTTGCTCCTGGCCAACCCTGAAGTTTAAAGAGAGCACCCAAAATAACGACTGCAGCACCTAAACCATATATAACATTCATATTATCCTCATTCTGGATCCATGCCAAAAGAGGGTTACTTGATTTTTTAGTAGTTCTCATTCAATTAGTATTTAAGTTATTTTTTTATAAAATTAAATTTTTTTTTAAAAACCTTCTAAGTTTCTACCTAAATGCGGCATTGCAGTCCTAAATCCAATAAATGCCCTAGTAGAATCTTTATATTCAAATGTTCTTGTTGCAACTTCAATAAAGAAGGCAATATCTTTCCATGATCCACCTCTTATAACTTTCTTGTCATTTGTTTCATCTCTATAAATTGGATTTAAATCCCAAACAACAGGATTGTATGAATCAATGTAAGCATCTTCACACCACTCAGCAACATTTCCAGACATATCATAAAGACCAAAATCGTTAGGAAAGAACACTCCCACTGGAGAAGTATACGCGTATCCATCATCTACATAATTTCCTCTTCCTGGCTTGAAATTAGCAAGAACACAACCTCTAGAATTTCTTGTGTACGGGTTTCCCCATGGATATTTAACATTATCTCTTCCTCCTCTTGCAGCATATTCCCACTCTGCCTCTGTTGGTAACCTGAAAGAAGGGAAAGGTAATAAACCCTCTTCTTTTCTATAACTATTTAAAAAGCTTGTTCTCCATCTTGCAAACTCTCTTGCTGATTCCCAAGAAACTCCAACTACAGGGTAATCATCAAATGCAGGATGAGACCAGTAGTATGCAAGCAACGGATCTCCATAATGATTTGTGAAATCACTTGTCCAGACTGTAGTATCTGGCTTTAAAGACTCTATTGTCATTCCCTCAGTTAACTCATAATCAGGATTTTCCTCTAGATACTGAATGAACTGTCTGTACTCGTCATTTGTTATCTCAGTATCATCCATGTAGAAAGCACTAATTGTAACTTGTCTGTTAAAATTACTTTGATCGGCTTGTATATTCTCATCAGCTTGACCCATGTAAAATCTTCCTGTCGGAATATAAACCATTCCATACTGAGCAGACATCTCAAATCCATCTCTATCAAGAGTACCAACTAATTGTCCACGAGGATTTTTCTTAGAAGAACCTCCTCCCAAAAGTCCACATGCACCAATAGATAATATTATGAGGCAGTAAAATAGTACAGAAAAAATATTCTTGGAAGTAAACATAATTAAATGCAAAGTTAAAACTTAACCTTAAAATATCTAATTTATTGTTTTATATGAATTGTTTTTTTTGATAGAAAGTTAAACAAATATTATGAAAACAACTACAAATGTGTAATTTCAATAAATACTATTAAATTATAAATCTAGAAAAAAAATCTAGGTGTTCTAATAGGTTTTTTTAATTGGGGCGTTGGAAGATCATACCTCAAAATTAACTCATGAGACACTGGTGCTTTGACAGAAACATTATGAACCACATAATCAAAAGAATAACCCACAAAAAGTTTATTATTTTTTAAAAAATTAGATCCAATGAAAGCAATTATTGCTTCATCGTATCTATAAGATGCACCTAATTTTAAATTATTTTTATAAGTAGCAATTGAGCTTAGATCAAAAGTAAATGATGTCAGATCAGATCGTAATAAAATTAATGGTTCAATATCAAGATCTCTATCAATTTCAATTCTATACTTTCCTAAAAAGGAAAAATTCATTTTATTAATATTTTCCAAATCGTTCAAACCAAAACTAAAAGATGACTGAGTTATATTGTTAATTGAACTACTCAGCACAACTTTATCATTAATAAATGATACTCCAAAATCTAAATCTGGTTTAGATTGAGACTCTTTACCTCCAATATTAAATGGGTCATTAGGGTCAACAAAAATTAATGAGCTAAAGTTTAAGGTTGTTGTTTTTATGGTTGGAGACAGACTAAAGCTTAATAAAGAATTATTAATTTTTTTATTAATTGAAAAATATGGAGAAAGATCAAAAACCTCTTTAGGCCCCAAGTTATCAGAAATCAAATTAATTCCAAACCCTAGAGTCTTGTCTCTATTTTGTAAATTCAAAGAGAAAATACCAGTATTTGGCGAATCATTAGAAGCTGAATAATTATTTGGTTTATAACCAGTCCATTGATTTCTATATACTAAGATCGCATTATTGTTTTCATACAGAGGAGATAAACTTGGATTAATTAGAGTTGGATTAAAAAAATACGTGCTAAAATATGGGGACTGCTGGGCTTTTGATTGGTAAATCAGAGACGATATGCCAAATAACAAAAAGAGTAATTTTTTCACTAATTAACTTGATTAGCTTCTTTAACATAAAGCTCAATAGCTCTTATCATAGAGGGGACCTCCTTCAAAGGTGCTTTAATGTCTAATTTCAGGTTATTATCTTTAATTGAATTTGCTGTATTCGTTCCAAATCCAGCTATTCTAGTATTATTTTGTTCAAAATCAGGAAAATTTTTAACTAAAGAGTCAATATCATATGGTGTATAAAAAACTAATACATCATAAAACACTTTCTTCAAGTGACTTAGGTCACTTGGGACAGTATTGTAAATGATGGCTTCAGAGTAAGAACAATTATTTTCCTTTAAAAACTCAGAAATAGTTTCTCTAGTGATATTAGAACAAGGAAATAAATATTTTTCATTAGGAAACTTTGCCATAGTCTCTTTTATAACATCTAACAATTCTGCTATTGTTCTATTTCCAATAAAAATTTTTCTTTTACGAATAACGATATATTTCTGGAGATAATTTGCAGTTTGTTCAGAAATACAAAAATATTTCATGTCTGTTGGAACAGTAATATTCATTCCTTCTGCTATTCTAAAAAAATGATCGACAGCATTTCTGCTAGTAAAAATTATTGCCGTATGGTTTAAAATATTTATTTTTTGCTTTCTAAACTCTTTGATAGATACTGGGTCAATTTTAATAAATGGGATAAAGTCAATCTTTAAATCATATTTTTTTGCTAATCTGAAGAAGGGAGAGTTTTCATCCTTAGGTTCAGGCTGAGAAACCAAAATTGATTTTACAGTATTTAATCTTTTCTTGTCATATTTTATTTCACTCATTCTATGCCTATTTTTTGTGCAAAGTTAATTAAATGAATTCAAAACTGATCAATTATGTAATTAAAGAAATCAATTACTAAGAAACTATCATAAAGTAAAAGAGATGGAATGACATCAGAAAAAATTAATAAATACACTATTTTATTCATATCATCAAGAAGAGTTCTCTTAAAATAAAAGTATAAAATTATAGGCCTTAGAATTATAATTATAAACTTAATAGAGTTTAAAAAAAAAATTGCAGTTTGAAATGACGTGATCTCAAAAACTAAATAAGACAAAAAAATATTAGAGAGAGTTAACAATATTGTTAGCCTCAAAAAATTCAAAAGATATATTTTTTTAATTTTTATTGATAAAACAATGAACTTTAGAAAAAATAGAATTATTAAAATTCTTAAAAAAATTAAACTAAATAATGGGATTGAAAAAAGAAGCCATTTATAAAATAGGTTTAGATTTATAATCGACTCAAGAACTAAAGGGTTTACATCTTCAAAAACAAATATGGTAAAAAATGAAATTATAGTTGAATATAAAATTAGAGGTATAATATTTCCAAAGGAAAATAAGTTACTCCTGAAAAAAAAGTCTTCATGATTACCTAGATAAAGAATATTTTTAAAGCTGAAGTATTTTCTAAAATATAATGGGTAATTTTTTTTATAAAACGCTAGAATAATGACAATAACTAAAAATGACAACAAAATTGAGTTATAGTCATAAAATGATTTTTTTTGTATTTGTATAAAAGAAAAAAATAAATGGCCGGCATATATATTCATATCCCATTTTGTAAGCAAGCTTGTTATTATTGCAATTTCCATTTCAGCACTCAAAAAAATCACACCGCTCTTATTGGTGCAATCCTAAAAGAGATAGAAATGAATCAAAAAAAAATTAATTATGAAAGCATATCGACAATTTATTTTGGAGGGGGCACCCCTTCTATAATCAACAATAAACTTTTAAATGATATTATAAATAAATTACACTTAACTTTTAGAATCAATAATAATTGTGAAATTACTATAGAATCAAATCCAGATGATATATCTAAAGAAAAAGTTGTTTTTTGGAAAAATCTAGGAATTAACAGAGTAAGTCTTGGTGTTCAATCTTTTAATAACAGAGTTCTTAATGGAATAAATAGAAATCATGATTCATCTCGGGCATTAGAGGCAATAGAAATCATTAAAGGTTTTTTTAATAATTATTCCATTGACTTAATGTTTGGAACGCCCTACTCTTCAACTAAAAATGTGGCGTCTGACCTTGAGTTTATAAAAACAATTTCTCCTCCTCATATATCTATTTATAATATGACATTAGAAAAAAAAACAGTTTTTTATAAATTTTTTTTAAATAATAAGCTTTCACTTCCTTCAGAAAAGATAATACTAAAACAGTACGATCTTATTTTAAATTCTTTGGAGCAGTTAGGGTATGAAAACTATGAAATCTCAAATTATTCTAAACCAGGATTTAGGTCTAAACACAATTCTAATTATTGGAACGATATAGAGTATATTGGTTATGGGCCAAGCGCTCACTCATATGATAAAAGTTATCGCTACTGGAATACAAACAATAACTTAAATTATATTAGACTCATTAATAAAAATGAAGATATTTATGAAAAAGAAAAATTAACTTTTACTGATAAGATTAATGAATATATTATTACAAAAATTAGAACTATTGAAGGTGTTGACCTAGACACGCTACATAAAAAATTTCAGATTGATTTAGTTAAAGATAAAAACAACGAGATTCTATTGATGAAAAAAAACAACTTGTTGAAAAAAAATCATACTAATTTAATATTAACAAATAAAGGAAAAAAAATTGCCGATTATATTACTGAAAAATTTATGTATTGATTAATTCTTTCTTTAAATACTTTCCAGTATAGCTTTTCTTCTCTTTGATGATTTTTTCTGGAGAGCCTTCACAAATAATTTCACCTCCCATCTCACCACCTTCTGGCCCGATGTCTATTATGTGATCAGCACATTTTATCACATCCATATTATGTTCAATAATCATAACAGTATTTCCTTTATCAATAAGCCTATTTAAAACAATCATTAAATTTTTAATATCAAAAAAATGAAGACCTGTTGTTGGTTCATCAAGAATAAATAAGGTGTTCCCAGTATCCTTCTTATATAATTCAGAGGCTAGCTTAACCCTCTGAGCCTCACCTCCTGATAAAGTAGTAGAAGGCTGACCTAACTTTATATATCCTAATCCAACTTCGTCTAATGCTTTCAATTTATTTGATATCTTAGGCTGCTTTTTAAAGAAATCTACAGCATCAGAGACTGTCATGTTTAAAACATCGGAAATTGATTTACCTTTATACCGAACTTCCAAAGTATCTCTATTATATCTTAGTCCATAACAAGACTCACAATTAACAAAAACATTAGGCAGAAAATCCATTTCTACTAACCTCACGCCTGCACCTTTACATGTTTCACATCTTCCCCCTTTAACATTAAAAGAAAATGCCCCCTGCTTTAGACCTCTAATTTTTGCCTCATTAAGAGCTGAAAATAAATTTCTAATATCTGTAAAAACTCCAGTGTAGGTAGCTGGGTTAGATCTAGGGGTTCTTCCTATAGGGGACTGGTCAACCTCTATTAGCTTATTAATGTTTTCTATTCCTGTAATTTTTTTAAAGGGCAAAGAGTCTTTTCTAGAATTGTATAATACTCTTTTTATGTGAGCTGATAATGTCCCATGTATTAATGAAGATTTTCCACTGCCTGATACTCCCGTAACACATATCATACAACCTAAAGGAATTGATATATTAACGTTTTTTAAATTATTTCCTAATGCTCCAATTATTTTAATATGATTATTATTTCCAAGTCTTCTTGTTTTAGGAATTTCAATATCAAGCTCTCTTGATAAAAATTTAGAAGTTAATGATTGCTGAGTCAAAAGCATATTTGGGGTGCCTTTTGCAACAATTTTACCTCCTTTTTGACCTGGCCCAGGACCTACATCAATTACGATATCAGATTTTTCCATCATATCTCTATCGTGCTCAACAACTATCACTGTATTTCCTAAATCTCTAAGCTCTCTCAAGGACTGAATTAGTTTATGATTATCTCTCTGATGAAGACCTATACTCGGTTCATCTAAAATGTACATCACTCCAACTAGTCTTGTCCCAATTTGCGTAGCGAGCCTGATTCTTTGTGCTTCGCCACCAGATAAAGTTTTTAGTGGTCTATCTAGAGTTAGGTATCCTAAGCCTAAATCACATATTAAATCAACTCTTTTTTTTATCTCGTTAACTATAGGTTCGGCAATAATTTTTTGATCACTATTTAAATATTTAAAAATAGACTCTATCCATTGTTGCAGTTGATTTATATCCATTCTATTTATGTCTGATATGGAAAATTTATCAATTTTAAAGTTTAATGATTCTTTTTTAAGCCTTGATCCCATACATGTTTCGCATAGTGTCTCCGTAATAAAATCATCCATAGAATCCTTAGATTTACCAGACCTGAACTTTATAGTTTTTTGAATAAATTCAGTTACTCCATTATAACTTGTATGCCATAATGTTCCGGGATATTTAGTAGAATCCACCGAAACATCTATATCTTTTCCAAATAAAATTTGATCTAAAATTTCATGAGGTATTTTATTAATTGGTGTTGAAATTTTTAGTCCATTCTTTTTTAGAATAGATTCTATTTTTTTGAAAATCCACATATCTCTGTACTGTCCTAAAGGTGCAATGCCTCCTCTACTTATACTTAAACTAGGGTCAAGAATTATATTTTCTTTGAGTATTTTCTCCTGAGTGCCTAAACCCTTACAAGCCTCACACCAACCATAAGGAGAGTTAAATGAAAAACTATTTGGTGATGGCTCTTCATAAGAAATCCCATTGTCAGGATCTACCAAGCTTTTAGAGTAAAATTTTGAGTTATTATCTTCATCAATAATAAAAAGAGTACCATCACCGCTTTTGATAGCAATATCTACAGAGTTTGCAAGTCTTAAATTATCATCAAATTTTACTATCAACTTATCTACAACCACCTCTATATCATGAATCATATATCGATCTAATTGTAAGTTTTTTGTTATTTCAATAATCTTACCATCAACCCTTACTTTGGAAAATCCTTTCTTTCTAATTTGAAGAAATAATTCTTTATAATGTCCTTTTCTTCCCTTAATAACTGGAGCAGTAATTATGATTTTTGAGTCTAAAAAATCTTTTTTAATATTTTCTACTATCTGCTCCTGTGTTTGTCTAATCATTTTTTTTCCTGAGATAAATGAATATGCTATAGAAGCTCTAGCAAACAATAATCTTAAAAAATCATAGATCTCTGTTAATGTGCCAACTGTAGACCTAGGATTTTTTGATGTTGTCTTTTGCTCAATAGAGATAACAGGAGATAAACCATTTATCTTATCAACATCTGGCCTCTCAATAGACCCTATGAAAGATCTAGCATAAGCTGAGAAACTTTCCATATACCTTCTTTGTCCTTCAGCATAAATTGTGTTAAATGCAAGAGAACTTTTTCCAGATCCTGAGACACCAGTAATAACTACTAAAGTGTTTTTTTTGAATTCAAGATCTATATTTTTTAGATTATTTTCTCTGGCCCCAAAAACTTCAACTTTACTCTGCATATTATTTTTTTTGAAAAATATTACTCAACGCTTCATCAAGATTTTTAAAGTAAAACTTATAGTGTTTTTCAATCTTTTTTGAAGATATATTAAGTCCATTCAACACTAGAGTAGACTGCTCTCCAAAAAGTAATTTAACAATAAAAGAAGGTGCTCTAAAAAGAGATGGATAAGAAAATCTGTTTATTGACTTTAAAAGTGCTCTTGTGAAAAAAGAGTTGTCAACTACCTGTGGGGAGACGGCATTATAAACTCCTTCGATTTTATTGTTTTCTATGCCATTTATAATAATATTAACCATATCTTTCTCATGTATCCAGCTAATAAGCTGTGTTCCTTTACCAACCGGCACCCCTAAAAAAAACTTAAACAAAGGATATAACTTATTTAAAATACCCCCATCTTTTGATAGCACCAATCCAATTCTTAGTATAACTGTTCTAATCCCCAAACTCTTAATTTTTGTTGATTCATTTTCCCACATGGAAGTAACATCTCCAAGAAATGAGTTAGCTGAGGTATCAACTTCTCGTTGAGGAGTGATGGTATTTTCTTTATAGTAACCCGTTGCTGATGCAGCTATATAAACTTTAGGTTTAACTTTAATTTTTTTAAGTTGATCATACAAAGTCTTTGTGGAGTTTACTCTGCTGTTCATAATTTTTCTTTTATAACTTGAAGTCCATCTGCCGCCGTCAACTGATTGACCAGCAAGGTTAATTACCCCAAATATTTTTCCGATTTTTGATAAATCTAGATCGAATTTATTAGGATTCCAGTTTAAATAATGAATTCCATCTATAAAAGAAGATTTTCCTCTGGTTAATACATATATATTGTATGCAGACTTATCTAGCGCTTTTATTAATTTTGATCCAATCAAACCTGTTCCGCCAGTAATTAAAATAGATTTCATAATATTGCAAATAATTCTAATACGTAGTTAGTTAAATTAATGATATCATTGCTCAAACTTTCTTTGCTAATTCCATTATGTTTTATTACGAATTTTCTCTTTGGACAAGAAATAAAAATTCGAAACATGCCTGGTAATGTTTTCTCTGAGATTCAACAAAAAAAATATTCTTATGGTGAAGATTTATTTGAATCTCTATATTTTTCTACTCTTATCCCTAAGAATATTGTAGTAGATGAGCTTGAAATTTTACTTGAAAATCTTGGATCTTTCGATTTAGAAAAAAAGATATATAAAAGCTCAGTTCAAACAAAAGGAGAGCTTCTTTCAATAGTAGCTATGGTAAAAAAAGAAAATAAGAGAACTTTCGTTTATGCCTCAGATAAAGACCAACTAAAAAATGAACCATCTTTAAAAAACATTCATTTAACTTTTATTAAAATTCTTAAAAAGAGGCTCATAAATGACTATATTGTTCAGCTAGAGAAACAGATAAAAAAAACAGATAAAAAGTATAATAGAATAATTAGAAATAACCCTAATAATCTTATGATGGGCTCCTCATTTTTTTATAAAATTTATCAAAATAACGAGGCTAAAAAAACTGCTTATAAATCAGCTTTAGAAACACTTTATGATGAGCTTGAAAACACAAAAGTTGATTATATTTCTATTAAGTAATTAAGAATTTATTTCTACTCTTTCCAAAATACTTTTAATAATTTCAGAAGACTTTACAGCTTCTGCCTCTGCTTCATAATTTAATATTATTCTGTGATTAAGGACATCATTAGCCACTTCTTTTACATCATCAGGGGCCACATAATCTCTATTTGAAAAAAATGCATTTGCTTTTGATGCTAGAGATAAGTTAATACTAGCTCTTGGAGATGCTCCAAATGAAATGTAATTTTCTAAATCATCTAGTTTTATTAATGAAGGTTTTCTTGATGCAGAAACAATTTCTATAATATATTTTTCTATTGACTCAGAGATTGAAACATTATTAATTTCATCTTGAATTGATTGAATATCTTTTTTATTAAGAACAGTTTTTGTTGCTTTTTTAAAATTAAGATTTGACATCCTCTGCATTATTTTTAATTCATCTTCTTTAGATGGATAATCGATATTTAATTTCATCATAAACCTATCTCTCTGGGCCTCCGGTAGTGGATACGTTCCTTCTTGATCGATAGGATTTTGAGTTGCAAGAACAAGAAAAGGTAGATCTAACTGAAAAGTATTTTCACCAATGGTAACTTGTTTTTCTTGCATTGACTCTAGAAGAGCTGATTGCACTTTTGCTGGGGCTCTATTAATCTCATCTGCTAAGATTATATTTGAGAAAATTGGACCTTTCTTCACTTCAAAAGAAGATTTCTTCTGGTTATATATCATTGTACCAATTACATCAGAAGGAAGAAGATCTGGAGTAAATTGAATTCTTTTAAAATCCAATTTTAAAACACTAGATAAGGTATTAACTGTCAAAGTTTTAGCTAATCCAGGAACTCCCTCAAGCAAGATATGACCCTGAGTGAATAATCCCATTAAAAGTCTTTTTATCATGTAGTCTTGTCCTACAACAACCTTACTTACTTCACTAATTGCATTTTGAATCTTTAAATAGTTACTACTCATTGTAAAAAATTTTAAACAAATTTAATTATTTAATAACCTTTGACTAACTCGTTTGGATGCTAAAATTTGTTAAAATTGTCAAGCAATGAAAAAAAAATTCAGTTCTTTCTTAGTAGATATTGCAGAATTCAAACCTAGTCATAAACAAAGAGAGCGATTAGAAAAAGTAATTAATCAGATAAATAAATTACTAGACACTTCAAGGTCTATAGTTTTTATTTGTACTCATAATTCTCGAAGAAGTCAACTTTGTGAGTTTTGGGCAAAATATTTTTCAAACCACTATGAAAAAAATTTAAACTTTTATTCTGCAGGAGTAGAAAAGACAGAAGTTTATAATGGAGTTTTTAAAGCTCTTTTACGGTGTGGTATTAAAAGATTAAATAACAAATTAATAGTTGAAAAAAAATCCATTAGACTAGAATCAAAGACTCTTGAGGAAATACATTTAAAATCATTTATATCTATTTTTAACTGCTCAGATGCGGAAAAAAATTGCCCAATTGATTTTAGGTCAATTGCAAACATTAATTTGAAATACGAAGATCCAAAACGTTTTGATGGATCATCTTTGGAAGAGGATGAATATTTTAAAACCTCTTATAAAATAGCAAGAGAATTAAATTATATTATAAGAAATTTTAATTAACTCTATCAGATACTGGTATATTTTTCTTGACAAAAATAGAAGCAATCAAAGCCAATAAAAACATAAATAGAATTCCCATAGGAGTTGATTTCATAATTCCACTAGGAGTAGTGTTTTTTATTATTGACTCTTCTATTTCAGGAAGAGCATTATCAATTGCTTCCTGGGGCGTTCCAAAAGACTCCATCATAGCAATAGTTTTCTCAACTGTCAACTCTTTAATAACTTCAGGTAGAGTTGGGTCAATGACATTATATAGCATAATGTTAAAAAAAGCACCAACAACATATGCAATTAATAGGACTAAAAAAGTAAACTTTAATGCTTCCTTATAAGACATAAAACCACTCGAGGCATTCCTAAAACTTACACCTATAAATATAGCTAGTCCTATAGATAAAAGAAGTGAAATTAAACTAAACCACCACTCAACCATAAGCTCAATATTTATAATATATATAATCATGGTCATCAATATTGAGACCCCTGAAATAATAAGGCCACCTTTAATTACTTCTTCGTTATAATTTAATTTGTTTATACTCATGTTATTTTTTTTCAAACAATATACTTCAATAATCGTAAGAATAAACCATGAATTTACAAAATATTATAAACCATATCAAGTCGTCCAAAAAACTTCTTGTTGAACATGAGTTATATAGAAAAATTTCTTCTCTTGATGATTTGAAAATATTTATGGAATTTCATATTTACGCTGTTTGGGACTTCATGTCTCTGCTAAAAGCTTTACAAGTAAATCTTACCAATATTAATAATCCCTGGGTTCCAAATTCAAATCCAAAAGCAGCAAGATTTATTAATGAAATTGTGTTAGAAGAAGAAACTGATGAATTAAAAAATGGAGATGTGATGAGCCATTTTGAGCTATACATAAGTGCCATGAATCAAATTGAAGCAAACACGTCTAAAATATATACCGTGATAGAAAAAATTAAACAAGGGGAAAATTACAGGTCAGTAATAAATGAATGTAATATTCCTGAAGAAATAAAAGATTTTTTAAACTTTACGTTTGATGTTATTGAATCTGGGGAGCCACATAAAATAGCTTCAGCTTTTACTTTTGGCAGAGAGAATGTTATTCCAGACATGTTTATAGAAATTGTAAAAAATCTAAATCATACCAATAGCAATAAGGCTAGCACTTTTGTGTATTATCTTGAGAGACATATTGAGCTGGATGGGGATGATCATGGACCTATAGCATTAAAGATGATAGAAAGTTTATGTGGAGATGATATTAATAAATGGGAAGATGTAAAAAAAATTGCAAAAAAATCAATTGAAATGAGAATAAAACTTTGGAGTTTTATTTTAGAAAAATTAAAATATGAATATACAGTTAATTAAGAAAGAAGAACAAGCTGATGGTAATTTTAATCACGGAGAAATTTTAGAAAAAAAACCAATAGGGTTTCCGCAAGATGGTGGAAAAATTAGGCCTTATTCTAACTTATTTTATTGGGCGCACGCATGGACTCCAGACCAAAAAAGTACTATTGGATTACATCCACATCAGGGATTTGAAATTTGCAGTTTTGTTCTAGAAGGGTCAATTAACCATTATGACACAAAACAGGAAAAGTGGATTCCTTTAATGAAAGGAGATGTTCAAATTATTAGAGCTGGTAACGGCATATCTCATGCGGAAGAACTTAATAAACATTCAGAAATATTTCAAATCTGGTTTGATCCAAACATTCAACTTTCTATGCAAAAAGAAGCAACTTATGACGATTATAAAGATAAGAGTTTTGAGGTTGTTGAAAAAGATGGGTATAGTATCAAAAGAATTGCAGGAAATGGTGCTCCTATGGTAATTGAGTCTGAAGGGATTGAAATCAATTCATATGCTATTGAATCACTTAAGGAAGTTCATTTAGATTTAGATTCAAAATCAATTTATTCTTATTTTATTATTGATGGAGAAATTAGTTTGAATGATAATAACATGGAAAAAGGAGATTTTATTATAGTATCTGAGGCTGAAAAAATAACTTTTAATTCTACTTCTAATTCTAAGATATTTGAAATTAAAAGTCCACTCAGACCAACATATATGACATACAGTGAGAGGTTTATGAATTAGTCCCGAGAAATTCTTTTTCTTCTCGCCATCTCTTCAACCTCTTTATCTATCTCATCAACCTGCTTGAAAATCATTCTTAGCTTTTTTTCAAAATCAATTAATGTCTTTCTGTTTTTTTCATCAAGATCTTCTGACTTATATAACTTCATTAAGTTATCAGCAGCCTTTGTGAGTTTTTCTTTACTATCATCTACGTAAGTATCAAACACTCTGAAAATATCTTCATTTTCAGAATTACTAAATTGAAACCCAATTCTATTCATCTTATTTAAATTGTAATTATTAACAATTTAGTATAATTTTTAATTTTATTAAATAGAAAATAATCACAATGCATAAATTACTACAATCTCTATTTTATTTTTTCTTTTTCTTTTCTGCAAGTGCTTTTGGAAGAGTCCTTCCAAATGATGTTGTTTGGAATGAAAATGAAACCGGATACTATACTATCAAAGACAACAACATAGTATTAGTAAGCACAAAAGGAAGGAAAGATGAAATTATTTTATCGTCTTCAGATATTGAAGAGATAGATATTGAGTCGTTCTTTTTTTCAAATTCAAAAAATAAAATTCTTATTTTCACAAATTCTGTGAAGGTTTGGCGATATAATACAAGAGGTGATTACTGGGTCTATGATTTAAAAACTAATAATCTAAAAAAAATTGGGAAACAAATGTCTGAGTCAAGCTTGATGTTTGCAAAATTTTCCCCTGATGAAAATAATGTTGCCTATGTATCGAAAGAAAAAACAGACAGTGGGGTAAGAAATTCTAGCACTAGTGTTAACATATATATTGAAAATTTATCCTCAGGTGAAATAAAAAAATTAACTAGTTCAAACGGAACAAATAAACTAATAAATGGAACATTTGATTGGGTTTACGAAGAAGAGTTTGGGTGTAGAGATGGCTTTATCTTTAATGATGATGGAAGTAAAATTGCTTTCTGGCAGATAGATGCTAATCAGGTTAGAGATTTTTATATGATTAATAATACAGACTCTATCTACTCATTTACAATTCCTGTTGAATACCCGAAAGTTGGTGAAGATTTATCTCCCGCTAGAATAGGAGTGATTGATTTAAATGATAGTGAAACAACATGGATTGGTATCCCTGGCGAATCCAATAAATTTTACCTACCAAGAATGACATGGGTTCCTAAAACAAATAATTTGATGATTCAGCAACTCAACAGAAAACAAAATCACAGCAAAATATATATTGCAGATTCTGAAAGCGGCGAAACTGAACTACTGATGGAAGAAAAGGATGATGCATGGGTAGATTTAAGAAGTTCTTGGCCATATCAAGTACAGGCTGGTTGGAAATTTATTAATGATGGTAGAGAATTCCTTTACACTACTGAGAAGGATGGTTGGTCCCATATCTACAGATTTAATATGAAGAAAAAGACTGAATATCTTGTAACTAAAGGGGAATTTGATGTTATAAGACCCTTAGCGTACGATGAAAAAAATGAGGAAGTATATTTTATTGCCTCTCCAGATAATCCCACAGAAAGGTACTTGTATAAGATGTCTGTAGATGGGAATGGGTCTTTAGAACAAATTACTCCTTCAGTTCTTGAGGGTTCTCACTCCTATCAAATTAGTTCTCAAGCTAAATACGCATTCCATTCCTTCTCGAACTACTACACAGAACCTATGGAAGCAGTTGTTTCTCTCCCTGATCATTCATTTTTAAATAAAGATCAAAACATGTTAAGAAAGTTTGACATAACAAAAAAAAATAATCATCCTCTTGAATTTTTTCAAATAATAACTGTAGATAATGTGACAATGGAGGGGTGGATTGTAAAACCAAAAAATTTAGATCCTAACAAAAAATATCCTGTGCTTTTTTATTTCTACAGCGAACCAGCAGGACAAACAGGTGTGAATAGATATGGTGCAGGAACAAATGGGTTATATGATGGCAATTTAGGTGATGATGGTTATGTATATGTCACTTTTGATGGCAGAGGTACGCCATCTCCTAAAGGAAGAGCTTGGAGAAAAGCTATCTACAGAAATATTGGTAGGATAAATGTCAGAGATATGGCTATGGGAGCAAAAGCAGTTTTTGAAAAGTATAATTTCATAGACACATCTCGTGTAGCTGTTCACGGTTGGAGTGGTGGAGGAACAGCTACTCTCAATTGTTTGTTCCAATATCCAGAAATATTTCATACTGGAATTGCTGTGGCTGCTGTCGCTAATCAGTTAACTTATGACAACATATATCAAGAGAGGTATATGGGTGATCCTAAAGAAAGTTATCAAGATTATGTTGATGGGTCACCTATAAAATACGCTAAAAACTTAAAGGGAAATTTATTATATATACATGGGACAGGAGATGACAACGTTCACTACCAAAACGCTGAGATGTTAGCTAATGAGTTAATAAAACACAAGAAAGTTTTCTATATGCTTTCTTATCCTAATAGATCACATGGGATTAGAGAAGATGGGGCTTATCCTCATGTAAGACTTATGTTCACTGACTTTCTGAGAAAAAATTGTCCTGCCGGAGGGAGATAGTTATAATGTTGACATATCAATTACAAACCTATACCTTACGTCTTTGTTAATTGTTCTGTCAAAGGCCTCATTAATCTCTGAGATTGAAATTAATTCAACTTCTGGATATATATTATTTTCACCACAATAATTAATCATTTCTTGTGTCTCAGATATGCTCCCTATAGCCGATCCAACTATTCCCTTTCTCTTGTCTATTAGTGAAAAACTAGAAATAGATAAAGGCTCCATTGGAAGACCAACAATCATTATCCTTCCATCTGTCTTTAAGAAAGAAAAAACTTGAGCCATATCTCTATTTGCTGATACCGTATCAAGAATATAATCACATGAATTTAAATGATTGTTTACATCATCACGGTTATTAATGTTTACAAAGTGATTTGCTCCCATAGAAAGGGCTTCCTCTTTTTTTGAGTCAGAGGTACTAAAAACTACGACATTTGCTCCAAAGGAGGCAGCAAACTTTAGTCCCATGTGTCCTAACCCCCCTAGTCCAGCAATCCCAACTTTATGTTCAGGCCCAATTTTAAAATATCTAAGTGGAGAGTATGTAGTAATTCCTGCACATAAAAGAGGCGCTGTTTTTTTTAAATTCATGTTATCAGGTATGAGAATTACATAATTTTCCTTTACAATAATACTTTTTGAATATCCTCCATATGTTATATTACTAGTGCCATATTCATAAGAATTATATGTTAAAACAATCCCATTTTCACAATAGTGATCTTTTCCTGTCTTACAATTATCACATTTTTCGCAGGAGTCTACATATACTCCAACCCCGACTATATCTCCTTTCTTAAACTTAGTGACTTCTGCCCCAACCTCTCTAACCCTCCCTATAATTTCGTGGCCAGGAACCATTGGATATTTAGAAGTGTTATTCCATTCATTTCTAGCCATATGAATATCAGAATGACAAACACCACAGTACATAATATCGATATTTATATCATTTTGATTTAACTCTCTTCGGTATATTTCGTGATGCTGAAGAGGAGAGTCTGAGCTAAGAGCTGCATATGATTTAACTTTTTCCATTTTTATTTGTTGTTATAGTTCTAGATTTTATGAATTCCTTTCTACTTAGTGCCTCGTACTTTTTAACGTCTCCCAATAAAATAAGATCTTCATTTTTTACCATTCTATGAGTGTACGAAGCCATCTTTCCTGATCTAGTACAAACAGCATGAACTTTAGTTACATACTCAGCAATTGCCAGAAGATTCGGCATGGGACCAAAGGGTTTTCCTCTATAGTCCATATCTAACCCTGCAACTATTACTCTTTTACCAGAATTTGCAAGTTCATTACATACATCAACAATATTCTCATCAAAAAATTGAGCTTCATCTATTCCTATGACATCAAACTTGGAAGCTAACTCTAGTATTTTTGAGCTAGATTTAACAGGTTTTGATTTTATTGAGTTATTGTCGTGAGAGATAACTTTTTTAACACTGTACCTTGTGTCTTGCTTTGGTTTAAATATTTTAATTTTTTGTTTAGCTAACTTTGCTCTTTTTACTCTCCTTATAAGTTCCTCCGTCTTTCCGGAAAACATTGAGCCACAAATTACTTCAATCCACCCAATATTATCTGCTTGATTAATTGATCGTTCTAAAAACATTTTTCACTTCATTAAAGAATAGTCCAATATCAGTATATAGTTTAAAAAAACAAAATTAGAAGGGTAGGTTTTTTTGTATATTATTTCTTTTTCCAGGAATCATAAAATGATTATGAATTTAATAAATATCTGACTGGTAAAAACAGTAAACTTCCCATCTGAAAACAAATTATTAGAAATAGTGGAGCTAAAAAGAGATTTGTCT
>JAYPVV010000004.1:0-86420 GCA_038134805.1 Marinoscillum sp.
TATCAGGAAAATTATCTCCTAAAATCCTTGTTATTGCGCCAGATAAAAGACTTTCGTGGCAGTACCACCACAGAAGAAGTGAGATCTGGCAAGTCCATAAAGGCTCTATCAAAGTTATTACCAGTCCCGACGACACTGAGAGGGAAGAGATTACACTAAAGGAGGGAGAGAGAATTGAGCTCTATCAAGGTCAGAGGCACAGGATCATTGGGACAGATGACTACGCTCTAGTAGCCGAAATCTGGATACATACAGACGCAGACAGCCCATCAGATGAGAATGACATAGTCCGAGTGCAAGATGATTTTAATAGAAAATAACTAAACAATATTTTTATTTAGTAAATTACACAAAAATTTAAATTAACTACTGTGGAAGATAACAAAGGAAACGAAAGAGAAGAGCTCTACTCGAAGAGGGTGAGAGCCGGAAAGAGGACATATTTCTTTGATGTGAGAACAACAAGGGGAGGTGACTACTACGTTACTATTACTGAAAGTAAAAAAGTCTACAACGACGAGAGCTTTCACTATCAAAAACATAAAATATTCTTGTATAAAGAAGATTTTAATAAATTTCAGGATGCTGTCAATGACACTCTTAACCACGTGAAAGAGGAGCTCATGCCAGATGTTGATTTTTCTGAGTTTGATAGAGAGTACGACGAGTCCTCATCTGACGAATAACTAATCAAACATGAGTCTAAAGTGTGGGATATTAGGTCTTCCTAATGTAGGAAAATCTACGTTATTTAATTCTATTTCTACTGGTAAGGCAGAAGCTGCAAATTTCCCATTCTGCACAATAGAGCCTAATCTAGGTGTAGTCACTGTGCCAGATAAGAGAATTGATGAGCTCACAAAACTCGTTGATCCTGAGAGAACAATCCCAACAACAATAAATTTTGTAGATATTGCTGGACTTGTAAAAGGTGCCTCTAAAGGTGAGGGTTTAGGAAACAAATTCCTCTCAAATCTGAGAGAGGTTGATCTTCTCATTCACGTTGTCAGGTGCTTTGAGAATGACAATATAGTGCACGTCAACGGGAAAGTAGACCCTGTGTCAGACAAGGAGATAATTGATTATGAGCTCATTATAAAGGATTTGGAGACTGTGGAGAAGAGGATAGATAAATTAAAAAAACAGGCTGTCACTGGGGATAAAGAGAGTAAGATAGAGTATGATATCCTTCTCAAGTGCAAAAACTGTCTTGATACTGGAAAAAGTCTTCGTGACCTCAGCCTTGAAAGTAATGACATGAAGTGGATTAAACATCTTAACCTTATCACACTAAAGCCTCTTATTTACGTCGCAAACATTGATGAGTCACTTATTCTAGAAGATAATCAACATGTCAAAAGCCTCAGAGATCTCGCTCACAAAGAGAACTTATCTCTCATTAAAATTTGTGCATCTTTAGAGGAGCAGCTCTATGATCTTACAGATGAAGAGAAAGCGTTATTTTTGGATGATTACGGAATCACCGAATCTGGTTTAGATAAGCTCATTAGGGCGTCATACGACACCTTAAATCTTATCACATACTTTACTGCTGGGAAGAAAGAGGTTAGGGCATGGACTGTTAGGGAGGGCTCCTTAGCGCCACAAGCGGCTGGAGTTATTCATACGGACTTCGAGAAAGGTTTTATCAAGGCAGAAGTTATAAAATATGATGATTTTATATCATTAGGCTCAGAAATGAAGTGTAAAGAAGCTGGGAAGCTCTCTATAGAAGGTAAAGAATATATTGTAAAAGACGGAGATATTATGCATTTTAGGTTTAATGTGTAGTCTCTTATGTCAAAATTTCTAAAAATTCCTATCTCACCCCTTATGGGCTCAACTTTAATAAATTATATTAAAGTTATCTCGTCTAATAAAGTGAGTCCTAGATTCTACCTTCATGTGGTGTTAACTTTTTGTGTTATTGTTCTAATTTCTCCTTTCCAGCTCATAGATAAAGTTATCTATTTATTTAAAAATAAATCTCTCAAAAAAAAGGATCCTATATTTATAATTGGTCACTGGAGAAGCGGCACAACATTGCTCCATAACTTGTTATGTAAAAATCAAAATTTTGGATTTTTAAATACATATAACTCTCTCTTTATCAATAATATATATAGTAAATACTTACTTAAAACTTTAATGAAATTTATTATGCCAAGTGAGAGGCCTAGTGATAGAATTAGGCTTGATGTTGACCTCCCCCAGGAGGATGAATTTGCAGTATCCAACATTACTAACTTATCTCACTACAATTTCTTCTTCTTCCCTGAAGAGTACAAGAAGTTTTACTCTGAAGCTGTTCGATTTGAGAACTCTAAGTCATCCGAGTGGCTAAGTTCCTACAGGAAACTTCTAGATAGAGTAAAAATCTACACAAATAAAGAGCAGCTTATTATAAAAAACCCTTCGAATACAGCTAGAATAAAGTATTTACTAGAGAAATTTCCAGATGCAAAATTTATTCATATCTACAGAAATCCAGTAAATGTTTACCTCTCCACCTATAAATTTTTTTATGAGCTCTTTCCCTCAGTTAATCTTCAAAAGTGCAGTAGTGATCTTCTAGAGAAGTTGATTCTACATAACTACAGGGAGATGTATACTGATTATTACGCTCAGAAGCACCTTATTCCAAAAAAAAACCTTATTGAGATCAAATTTGAAGATTTTAAGAAAGATTCGTACAGCTATTTGAAGAAAATCCATTCACAATTTGATTTAGATCTGAATGAGTTTACTGAGAAAAATTATAGAAATTATCTCAAGCAACAGAAATCTCATAAAATGAATACGTACCAGATTAAATCAAAAACTCTCTATCTGGTTACAAAAGAATTCAAACTCTCAATAAAAAAAATGAATTATTCCCTCCCTGATAACTTGAGAGTTCTTAATTAAGCCTCTCTAACTCTATATCTATACTAATGAGGATTGCTTGATCTGTAACACCAGAGAACTGACTATTGATAGTAGATAAAAGAAGCGGAGGCACAGGTATAGAAGCAATATTCCCTGATATCTTTGATGAAGACTCCTGGAGTCCAGTAAGTTTGAGTGGGACAAGAGTTCCTTGAATTAGAAGAGTCAGAGTAAACTCAGTTCGAGATTCATTAATTGCCCATGAACCTTGCTCTTGCGTCTTATCTTCAAGTCTACAAACAAAATTTATTTTATTGTTCTCAGCAATTTCAATTGCTTTGTTGGCTGAGCTAGTACACTCAATTTCACTCAGGAAAGCGGTAACTATAGCTGCTGTGATATTTGTTCCGGATGCGATACTTACTAGCCCATTAGCTGAAGTTGCGTCAGATGTGAGTACTGATTTAGATATGGTGTAAGTTCCTACTAAAGGCTCCTTACTAACATTATCAGCCTCGTCATCACAGGCGATAAAAACAAGAGAAAATATTAGGAATAAATTGAATATAGAATTCTTCATGAGATTATTATTTGTTTTACATAAATTTAATAAATTTTATAAATGAGACTAGTACTTATTCTTTTTTTTAAGCTATGTGTTCTTACAAATGTATTCTCACAAAAGACCATTTCGGGTGTAGTATCTGACGATTCTGGAGAGAAGTTAGTTGGAATCAATATTTTCTTAACTGAAAACTCTTCTCTTGGCACAACTTCTGGTATTGATGGAGAATTTTCTCTCTTAGTATCACAAGATTTTCCGATTAGCATTACACTCTCTGGGGTAGGTTTTGAGAAGAAAATACTATCTATATCATCTGAAAATGAACTTTTTTTTGAGGTAAGGCTTTCAGAGTCAGTACTTTTTGGAGACGAAGTCGTTGTGTCTGCCTCTTTATTTGAACAAAATATCCTTACTGCTCCAGTATCAATTGAAAAGTTAGATATTTTAGACATTGAGCAGTCTTCAGCAGCAAACTTCTATGATGAGCTCTACAAAATAAAAGGTGTCGATATGGTTGTTCAGAGTCTCTCTATGCGATTTCCTAATACAAGAGGCTTCAATGGAAACACAAACTATAGAATTAATCAGCTTGTTGATGGTGTCAATAACTCGGCTCCTGGACTTAGCTTCTCCCCAGGAAATATATTTGGTCTTGTTCAACTTGATGTGGAATCAGTTGAGCTAGTTGTAGGTGCCTCCTCTGCTCTTTACGGCCCAGGAGGAATGAATGGCACACTTCTTATGACTAGTAAAAACCCTTTCGAGTACGAGGGGTTATCTGTTTCCCTGCAAAGTGGAGTCATGCACGTAGAGAACTCTTACGGGAAAGATCCCTCGCTAATGAGAGACATGAGCTTTAGATATGGGAAAAAATTATCAGAAAAGACCGCTCTCAAAATAACTGGTGGGTACCTGAAAGCAGACGACTGGAATGCTACCGATTACAGAAATAAAAGAGATTTAGATAATAAAAATAGCTCGAGGTGGACCGACTCAGGTTACGATGGAGTAAATGTCTACGGAGACGAAGTATCTATTAATTTAGAGGATGTGGAGGATGATGTTGCTAAGGGATTTGCATCTAATTTGGGATATTCTGAAGGTACTCAAGAGTATCTTGACGCTATTACCATGATTAAAGGCATTATACCGAGCCAAGAACTAACGAGAACTGGTTTTAGGGAGACAGATTTAGTAGATTATAATGCTGAAAATATGAAAATAGGAGGGAGCCTTTACCATAACTTCAGTGAAAATTTGCAATCTGTCTTACAGGTGAATTATGCCAAGGGTAGTAGTGTCTACTCAGCACAGAATAGATTCTCACTTAATGATTTCTCAATATTCAACTATAAAGCAGAGATACAGTCAAAAAATTTATTGGTGAGATTTTCAGGAGCTAATGAAAACTCAGGTGATACATACGACGCAGGTACCCTCGCACTCAGAATAAATGAACTCTGGAAACCTAGCGAGTTATGGTATCAAGATTTTTTTACAGGTTTTCTTACTGGAAAGCTAGCATTTGCTATGGATAATGACGAAGCATCAAAATATGGTAGGATGGTTGCAGATAACGTTGATGAGTTTGGTAATATCTTAGATAAATCAAAACCATCTCTCCCAAAGCCAGGGACAGATATATTCAATTCTTTTAAAAATCAGGCAGTTTCAACAAATATTGCTCAGGGAGGAGCAAGAGTCATCGACAAGAGCTCAATGTATAACTTTGATGTTAACTACAATTTTAATGAGATTATTGAGTCATTTAATTTATTAGTTGGATTTAATTTTAAGCAAACAGTTATTAATTCTGAGGGATCAATTTTTTATGATAAGCCTGATGATCCTCTGGAGATATTTGAGATTGGAGCATTTGCGCAGTTTACAGACGAGTGGGCTTCGAAAAAACTCTTTCCTAATTTTTCTGTGAGGATGGACAAAAATGAATATTTCCCTGTTAGGGTCACTCCTAGATTTTCTTTAGTGTATGCAGTTGATAACTCAAATCAAAAATTTTTTAGAGCTTCTGCCCAGACTGCATTTAGATTTCCTTCAGTAGTTGATCAGTGGACAGATTTATTTGTTGCACCTGTCAATGTAGTTGGTGGCCAGAGAGTACTTCAAGATATCTATAACTTACACGGATCTAGTATTTATGCTCTCGACGGAAATAACCCTGTGCTCTCAAGACCCATCCTATCAAATGAGTTCCAGATACCGACATTCGGACCAGAGCAAGTTAGAGCGTTTGAGATTGGCTACAAAGGTCTTTACAACAACAGGAAGATTCTTTTAGATGGATATTTTTTTTATAATAATTATAATGGTTTTTTAGCATCTCAATTACTAGCTCAAAACCCTAATACGTCTGAAGAGAAAAGATTTATTACAACTATAAGTTTAGATCAAGCTGTTAGCTCTTACGGTTGGGCTCTAGGTATTGACTATAGGATGCTTAACAATTTTGAACTTTCTTCAAATATTTCATATAATGATGTAAACACTGTAATGAAGCCTGGTTTTCAAATTCAATTTAATACTCCAGATTATAGATTCAATTTATCTTTTGGTAATAGAAAACTTACAAATAGATTAGGTTTTAATTTAAATTATAGATGGCAAAACTCATTTTTATGGGAGTCCTCGTTTGGGGTAGGTGATATTCCTGAAATTCATAATATTGACGCGCAGATAACTTACAGCATACCTAAGATAAAGTCAAAGATTAAACTTGGTGGATCAAATATTTTAAATAATTATCACATAACAAGTTTTGGTAGTGCAAGCGTAGGTGGACTCTATTATCTTACATTTGTGTTAGATGATCTCTTGTGATACTTTTTTAATAAGTTTCCATGAATCTTCTACATGTCTCTTATTAACTAGTGTATTTCCTATAGGCATTCTAATTGAGTACTTTCCATCAACTAAGGTATGTGTAAGGTATATTTTTCCAGTTTTATTTAACCTTTTAACTAATTTCTCATTTAGATTATTTAAATCCTTTATTTTGCTTCTTTTATCTGGATTAAATCTGAAATTTATCATATTTATATTTTGTTTTGTAGTTAGCTCAAAATGTTTACTACTTGAAATTTTATTGCTTAGCTCTTTAGCTAACTCTATATGATTTTTTAAATATTTCTTTATTCCATCAACTCCGTAGGACCTGATAACAAACCACAACTTTAATGCACGAAATCTTCTTCCTAGCTGTAAGCTCCAGTCCTTATAATTATTAATATTAGAGATTGAGGTCTTTAGATACTCAGGATGAATTTCAAGAGTTTGAATAAGACTGCTTTTATCTTTAACATAGTATAAACTACAGTCAAAATTTGTAAGCATCCACTTGTGAGGATTAAAAATAAATGAATCTGCATACTTAATATTTTTTATGTCATCTTTAAATTCATCTAAAAAAAGTACACTTCCGGCATAGGCAGCATCTACATGATGCCAAATTTTATATTTTTTTGCTAATAAACAGATTTCATTAATGGGATCAAATGCAACTGTTCCAGTTGTACCGTATGTTGATACTATAGCTAATGGAATATAATTTTCCTTTATATCTTTTCTAATCTGTTCCTCCAGTTTATGAATATCCATAGAAAGATCACAACCACAATCAATTTTTATTAAATTATCAGACCCAATCCCAATTATTTTTACCGCCTTCTCTACACTGCTATGTGTCTCTTTTGAGCAATAAACTCTATAAATGTTTTTATCAAGACCTCTCTTATTTGTATTAAAATTTGATAGAGTTTCCCTCGCCGTAAGAAGAGAGCAAATAGTGCCAGTAGAAGCTGTATCATTTATAACACCAGACCAAGAGCTGGGTAATCCTATAGAATCTTTGATCCAATCGGTGACTTTCTGCTCTAGCTCTGCAGCTGCTGGTGAAGTGTCCCACATCATACACTGAGCCCCTAGAGTTGCAGTTAACATCTCAGCTATTACTGAAGGATAACTATTATTTGCTGGAAAAAACGCATAAAAATTTGGACTTTGCCAGTGTGTTATTCCAGGCATTATTATTTTATTAAAATCGTCAAGAATTTTATCAAATGACTCACCCTCTGAAGGTGGTTTCTTGGGGAGAAGACTATATATTTTACCTGGTTGAGTATCAGGTTTTATTTTATATGTCTCTATTTCTTTGAAATATTCATACATCCAGTCAACTACTTCGTGAGAATATTTTTTAAATTCTTCGATATTCATTATTAGATTGTTAATTTATTTGAAAAATATAAATTCTTATTGTAAATATGCATTTTAATATAATTTAATTTAATAATATGTTTGATTGGAAAAAACCTACTGTTCAAATGCTCGGAAGATGGCAGCCCTGGCATGATGGACATCAAGCCCTATTCAAAAGATGTGTGGCAAAAACTGGACAAGTTATAATCCAAGTAAGAGACGTACAAGGTGCCTCTGGGGGAATTGGTCAGGACGACAATCCTTTTGACTGGGATGCTGTATGTAAAAATATTGAAGATGGTCTTTTGAAAGATAATTTTAAGAGAGGTGTTGAGTATGAAATTATGTTAGTTCCAAATATTGTCAATATTACTTACGGAAGAGGGGTGGGATATGCTTTTGATGAGGAAGTATTTGATGATGCTACTCATTCTATAAGTGCAACGAAGATCAGAAAGAAGCTTAGAGAAGAAGGTAAATTGTAAAAGCTTTGAAGCAATTAAAAATCATTTCCTGGAATGTTAATGGAGTTAGAGCTATTATTAAAAAAGATTTTTTTAGTGATATTAAAAAAATTAATCCAGACATTATTTGTCTACAGGAAACAAAAGCTTCAGATCAAGACACAATCAACTCGTTATCTGTTTTAGAAGGTTATAATCTTTTTACAAATTCATCAAAAGCAAGAAAAGGGTACTCAGGAACTGCTATATTATCCAAGAGAGAGCCAGTTAATGTTCATTATGATATATCAATATCTGAGCATGATCAGGAGGGTAGAGTAATAAAAGTTGAATTTGATGAATTTAATTTAATAAATGTATATGTTCCAAACAGTGGGCAGGAGCTTAGAAGGCTAGATTATAGAAAAATTTGGGACAAAGACTTTTTACAATTTTGTTTGGAAAGTGAAAAAAAGAAACCAACAGTTATCACAGGTGATCTAAATGTTGCTCACAGAGAGATAGATATTGCAAGACCAAAAGCAAATTACAATAAGTCTGCTGGTTATACTCAAGTTGAGATAGATGGGTTAGAAGCATTTCTCTCTAATGGGTTTATTGACACATTCAGATATTTTCATCCTGATAAAGTGAAATATTCTTGGTGGAATTATAGGTTTAGATCGAGAGAAAGAAATGTAGGGTGGAGAATTGATTACTTTTTATCATCACAAAAACTTATTGATAATATAAAGGAAGCAGAAATTTATAATGATGTTTTTGGGTCAGACCACTGTCCAGTATCAATTAACTTAAGTTTTTAGCTCAAGAGATAAAGAATTTTTCTTCAATACAGAAATAATATTATTGATATGAGTATCTAAGTCTTCTCCTATGAGGTTGATTCCAATTTCAATCTCATTCCTATCAACTGATGCAGCAAATGATTTTTTCTTTAAGCTTTTTTTTACAGATTTAGATGTTAGATCTTTTATCCCATTTGGTCTTACTTTTGAGCAGGCAATAATAAAACCTGTTAACTCATCGCACGCTAATAAATATTTATCAAGGTAAGAACGTGGAATTTTACCCCATTTAGAGTAGTGACATGAAATAGCGTAAGCAATTTCGTTTTGATCTAATTTGGATAATTCTTCAATGATTATATTTGGGTGCTCTTTGGGATATTTTTCATAATCTGCATCATGTAATAAGCCAGCAATAAAAAAAAGATCTTTATCTTCATCAAGAATTGTTGCATAATACTCCATCACATAAGCAACACTGTAAGAGTGAATAATGAGACTTTTGTTTGAAAGCATTTCATTTAATAGTATAATTGCCTGATTTCTATCCATTTTTAGTTTTATGAGGATATTGTTAATAATATTGTTTCTAAACTCATCTTTGTATGAAATAAAATGTCAATCAAATATACAATGGATTGAATTAGATAATAAGACTGAAATTAAAAACAATGGAAAAAAAATTATCATTGATTTATACACTGACTGGTGTGGATGGTGCAAAGTAATGGATAATAATACTTTCACTGACCCCCAAGTAATTAATCAAATAAATGAAAATTTTATTCCAGTTAAATTTAATGCTGAATATCAAAATACTGTTTTATTTAATAATAATTCCTATAATTTTGTAAATTCTGGTAGAAAGGGAATAAATGAATTAGCTTACTACCTTACAAATGGAAATCTTTCATATCCTATGACTGTATTTCTTGATGAAAATTATCAATTAATTACACTTTTACCAGGATATCATAAACCTAAATTTTATAATTTTGTCTTAAAATATATAGGAGAAGATATCTGGAAAAATATGTCATGGGAAGAGTATATCAATGAAAATCAATAACTATGAATATTAAACAAATTTATACGAATTGTCTATCACAAGCTTCTTACCTTATAGAGTCAGAGGGTGATTGCTTGATAATTGATCCGATAAGAGATATTGATCAGTATGATGAAATTATTGAAAATAATAATTACAATTTAAAATATGTTTTAGAAACTCATTTTCATGCTGATTTTATTTCTGGTCATCTTGAACTATCTAATAAGTATAATGTGCCAATTGTATTTGGTCCAAATTCTGAGACAAGTTTTGAATCTGTTGTTAAAAATGATGGTGATTTTATTCATCTTGGAGCTGTAAAAATTCAAATAATGCACACTCCAGGTCATACTTTGGAATCTGTGTGTTATCTTCTCTTTGATGAAGAAAATAATCAGAAAGCTTTATTTACAGGTGATACTTTATTTATTGGAGATATTGGTAGACCTGATTTGGCAATTGATAATAATTTGTCTGTGCAAGATTTAGCATCTATGTTATATGATTCTTTATATAATAAAATTTTAAAATTAGATGAAAATATAATTATATACCCTGCTCATGGACCAGGAACACAATGCGGTAAAAATTTATGTCAGGAAACATTTTCTAGTTTAAAAGAACAAAAGAAATCAAATTATGCCTTGAAGTTTAATTCTAAGGCTGAGTTCATCTCATCAATTACAAGTGATTTACCGCCTGCTCCCGATTATTTTAGAGATTCTGCATTATTAAATAAAAATGGATATAAATCAAAGCTTGAAATTGATTCTAAAAGTTTGAAATCTATTAATGAACTAGAATTACTTTCATTATACCTGGATGATGTTTTATTAATTGATACTAGGCCACAGAAAGAATTTTCTAAATTTCATTTAAAAGATTCTATCAATATTTCTTTAACAGGAAGGTTTGCAATTACTGCTGCCAATTTAATTAATGTTAATTCTAAAATAATCGTAGTTTGCTCCGAAGGCGATCAGAACGAATCAGTATATAGGCTAAATAGAGTAGGATATGAAAATATTTTAGGTTATCATATATTTAATAAAAATAATGATAAGATTATTGATTATATGAGAAGCTTACCAAGTGAAAAATCTTCTGAATGTCATCTATTAGATAATTATACATTTTTAGATGTAAGAACAAAAAGTGAGTACCAAACTAAACATGTAAAAAATGCAATAAATATTCCTTTATTTGATATTGGAAATAGGTTGTCTGATTTTGATCAAAGTAAGAAATATTTAGTTTATTGTCAATCTGGTTATAGATCAAGTGTTGCAAGTTCATTTCTTATAAAAAATAATATAAATAATATTATCAATGTTTCTGAGGGAATAAATGGTTTGTTAGAAAATAAATTAATTCAATTCAATTAGTGTCTAATATAGTTTTATTTTTTCTTTTTCTTATCCAGCAAAATATAACCCCTGAATTATTAAATAATTTAATCTCACAAAATACCCTCAAAAACACAGTAATACTTGATGTTAGAACTAAATCAGAGGTAGATGAATCATATATTCCAAATTCTATTAATATAAACTTTTATGATAATAATTTTGACTCAGCTATTTCAATGCTTGATAAAGAATTAACATATTATGTTTATTGTAGAAGTGGAAATAGATCTTCACAAACTGTTGAAAAATTAAAATCTTTAGGTTTTGAAAAAGCCTTTAATTTAGAAGGCGGGATAATATTATGGAAAGAGAAGGGATTTTTTTTAAAAAAAAAGAGGTTAAAATATTAACCTCTTTATAGATAAATAAGACAAAATTCTCTTACATCATTCCACCCATTCCTCCTCCTGGAGGCATAGCTGGTGGAACAGCTCCTTCTTTTTCAGGCTCATCAACTATAACACACTCTGTTGTTATTAATAATCCTGCAATAGATGCTGCATTTTCTAAAGCTAATCTTGAAACTTTAGTTGGATCAATAATTCCAGCTTTAAACATAGATTCAAAAGAATTTGTAGCAGCATTATATCCAAAATCATCTTTTCCATCTTTAATTTTTTGGATTACTACAGATCCCTCTCCACCTGAATTTTCTACTATTGTTCTTAGAGGTGCCTCTAAAGCAGTTTTAACAATCAAAACACCAGTATTTTGATCTTCATTATCAAGCTTTAACTTATCTAAAGAAGATACAGCTCTCAAGTAGGCAACTCCTCCACCTGCAACAATTCCTTCTTGGACTGCAGCTCTTGTTGCATGAAGTGCATCATCAACTCTGTCTTTCTTTTCTTTCATTTCAACTTCAGTAGCTGCGCCAACATATAAAATAGCAACTCCACCAGATAACTTCGCAAGTCTTTCTTGTAATTTCTCTTTATCATACTCAGATGTAGTTGTTTCAATCTGTTTCTTAATTTGATTAACTCTAGCTACTATGTCATCTTTTTTTCCAGCACCACTAACTACAGTAGTATTATCTTTATCAATATTAACTTTTTCAGCAGTACCAAGGTAGTCAATAGTAGCACTCTCTAGTTTATAACCTCTCTCCTCAGATACTACTGTACCACCAGTTAAAATTGCAATATCTTCAAGCATAGCTTTTCTTCTATCACCAAAACCTGGCGCTTTAACAGCAGCAACTTTAAGGGCACCTCTAATTTTGTTAACTACAATTGTAGCTAAGGCTTCTCCTTCAATATCTTCAGCAATTATTAGTAATGGCTTTCCAGTTTGCGATACTGCCTCTAAAACAGGAAGAAGTTCTTTCATAGAAGAAATTTTCTTGTCATAAATTAAAATGTAAGGATTTTCAAGCTCAGCTTCCATTTTATCACTATTGGTGACAAAGTAAGGGGATAGATATCCTCTGTCAAATTGCATACCTTCAACAGTTTTAACCTCTGTCTCTGTACCTTTAGCTTCTTCAACAGTAATAACACCATCTTTTCCAACTTTATCCATAGCATCAGCAATCATTTTGCCAATTTCATGATCGTTATTAGCTGAAACTGTAGCTACTTGAGATATCTCACTAGAGTCTTTAATGTCTTTTGACTGTGACTTTAAATTCTCAACAACTGTCTGAACAGCTTTGTCGATACCTCTTTTAAGATCCATTGGGTTAGCTCCTGCTGCTACATTTTTAATTCCTGTATTAAAAATAGCTTGAGCTAATACTGTTGCAGTAGTTGTTCCATCACCAGCATCATCTGCAGTTTTGGAAGCAACTTCTTTGACTAATTGAGCTCCCATATTTTCAACAGGATTTTTTAACTCAATCTCTTTGGCTACAGACACACCGTCTTTAGTAACAGTCGGTGCACCAAATTTTTTATCTAAAATTACGTTTCTGCCTTTAGGTCCTAGAGTAACCTTTACAGCATTTGCAAGGATATCAACTCCTTTTCTTAATTTATCTCTAGATTCTGTATTAAAATGTATTTCTTTTGCCATTTTTTTAATATTATAAATTATTAAACAATTCCAAAAATATCAGATTCTTTCATGATCAAATAATCAACACCATCAATTGATAATTCTGTTCCTGAATATTTTCCATAAAGGACTTTATCACCAACTTTTACATTCATTTTATGATCAGACGTGCCATTTCCAATGGCTTTAACTGTACCTTTTTGTGGTTTTTCTTTTGCAGTATCTGGTATTATAATTCCAGATGCTGTAGTTTCTTCAGCTGCTTCAGGTTCTACTAAAACTCTATCAGCTAAGGGTTTAAAATTTATTTTACTCATATTTTAATTTTAAAAAAATTATAAATTAATTATTAATCATTTTAGCATAAATCATGCCAATTTTATAAAAATTGACATATTGGCACTATATCAATGAATCTAATTCATTAGATTCATCTATATTGTCAAAATTGGGAGAATTTTGAATTATATTTTGTTCGTTTGCTCTATTAATATTAGGGCTTAACTCATTAATTGCATTATCTGGTGATGAAATAAATACCTTTGAGAGCAAAGTTAGAGTTACAACAATGATTGCTAAAGTCCAAGTAGACTTTTCCAGCAGATCATTTGTTTTTTGAACACCCATAAACTGGTTAGTGCTATTACCACCAAATTGAGATGAGAGGCCTCCTCCTTTAGAATTCTGAATTAAAACAACAAGAATTAAAAGTACTGAAACGAAAATTGTTATACCTACAATTATTGAATACATTTTATTTTTTTAAGTTTTCAATTTTTTTTGCAAAGTAACTCTTTTTTTTTGAATTCAAAGAGATAAGTTTTTCATAAATTTTTATTGCTTCCTTAATTTTTTTCTGCTTGATATAAATTTTAGCTATGTTCTCGGAGTAAAATTTTTTAGAGATTATATGTGTTTCGGATAAATCTTCTTTTGTAGTTTTTGATTTCGCTTTTGTTATTTTAGGGTTTTCAATAATAAAATTATCTAATAATTGGGATGTGCTTATGCTGTTTTTCTTTATAAATGATTCTAAAACATCTCTTTTTGGATGGCGAATAGATAAAGAGTTTAAAGTATTATTAAAATCAACAGAAGATGATAATTGCAATTTAAAAATATAGGGTATAAATAGATACGGATATTTTTCTTTTAAATTGTTAACTTCATTAATATCAATATATTTCATATTACCAATTTGCTACTGATGCGTTAAAGATATCAAGTATAATTTGATCAAATATTTCTTCAAGAAAATCTTGTTCATTAGACGATAAGTCTTCATTATTTTGATCAAAATCTCTGTAAAATGAGAAAGATTTATTTTCATAATTAAATTGTTCATCATATTTGTTAAAATATGTGGCATTAACCCTAATTGTTAACCTAGTTAAGCCAGAGAAAAATTGAGAGTTTCTTCCACCTTCGGCTGTTGGTGCGACTGGAGACAAAGAAAAATCTTCAATAGATCCATCAAACTGCAAATCTCCATCTTCTTCTACTATTGTTAAACTCGTGTTCTTTTCAAAATAATCTTTAATTTTTTCATTAAATAAAACACTCATGTTTGATGGGCCAAGTGGTGAGTTATTAAAAAAATTTTCGAATGAAATTGTTTTAATATCTGGAGATATTGATGCACCTGTAAATGAATAAACACCACAACCATAGATTACAGTAGTTATTAATAAAAAATTAAAAATCTTTTTCAAGTTTGTAGTATTTAATTTTTCTGTATAGTGTTCTTTCAGATATTCCGAGATCTTTAGCAGCATACTTTCTTTTATTTTTATTTTTAATTAAAGCTTTAATTATGAGCTCTTTTTCTTTGTCTTCAATGCTTAATGATTCATTCTCTGAAACTAGTTCAGTAATATCCTGATAATTTTCTGATAATTGATTGACCTCTTCTTTTATAAGAATATTGCTTGTATTTAAATTATTTTTTTCTAATATATTATTTGACTCAGATTGAAAAGAGCTATTTTGATTGCCAATAATTGAATCAATAATTTTTTTCATTTCATTAACATCAGATTTAAGATCAAATAAGACTTTATACAAAATATCTCTCTCGTTATAACCTTCTTCTTTTTTATCTTCAAATAAATTACTTAGAACAGGTAGGTTTGAGTTATTTGGTAAGTATTTTTCAAGAGTTTCTTTGTTAATAGTTCTATCTAACTCTAAAATTGAAATTTGCTCTGTTAGATTTTTTAATTCTCTAATATTTCCAGGAAACCTGTATTTTAATATGATATTTTTAGCCTCATCATCCAACCTTATTGGATCAAAATTATTTTTGTCAGAGAAGTCAGAGGAAAATTTTCTGAATAATAGAGAGATGTCATTTCCTCTATCTCTAAGTGGGGGGACAATAATAGGAACAGTATTTAATCTATAGAATAAATCTTCTCTAAATCTTCTTTTTTTAACTGCTTCACCTAAATTTACGTTAGTAGCTGCAATTATTCTAACATCTGTTTTTTGAACTTTAGATGAACCTACGCGAATAAATTCACCATTTTCTAGTATTCTTAAAAGTCTTGACTGAGTTGAGAGTGGCATCTCACCAATTTCATCTAAAAAAATTGTGCCACCATCAGTTACCTCAAAATAACCTTTTCTAGATTCATTTGCCCCAGTAAAAGATCCTTTTTCATGGCCAAATAACTCTGAGTCTATAGTTCCTTCTGGGATAGCGCCACAATTTACTGCTATAAATTGACCATGTTTTCTCTTGCTCATTGAATGAATAATTTTTGAGAAAGATTCTTTACCTGTTCCGCTTTCTCCATTAATTAGCACAGTCATGTCAGTAGGTGCAACTTGAATTGCAACTTGAATTGCGTGATTTAGAGAAGGGGAATCACCAACAATCCCAAATTTTTGTTTAACAGATCTTATTTTATCTAACATAACTCTCCAAAAAGTGTTGCTGAATTACAATTTTTTATTTTAACATCAATATATTTTCCAATTAAATTATTCTTATTTGGAAAGATAACCATCTTATTTTCTGATGTTCTTCCTTTTAAGTAATTATTAGATTTTTTTGAGTAACCTTCAACTAATATTTTGAAAGTTTCATTAACTGTGTCTTGATTTCTTTTTAAAGAATGATCATTTTGTTTTTCAATTATTTCACTTAATCTTCTTTTTTTAACATCAAGAGATATATCATCAACGTATTTTCTCTGAGCCAATGTTCCTGGCCTCTCTGAATAATAAAACATGTATGAGTAATCATATACAACATTATCCATAAGAGAAAGTGTGTCTCTATGTTCTTCCTCCGTCTCTGAGCAAAAACCAGTAATGAAATCTGAAGAAATTCCACATGTATCACCAATTATTTTTTTAATATCATTAATCTTATCTAAATACCATTCTCTATCATAGGTTCTATTCATTTTTTTTAGAATTCTTGAGTTTCCACTTTGTGCAGGTAAATGAATATAATTACATACATTTTCATATTTTTTAATAACTTGTAATACGTCTATTGTTATATCTTTAGGGTGAGATGTAGAGAATCTTATTCTTAAATCTGGGCTAATTTTAGCAGTCATTTCAAGAAGATTTGCGAAGCTTATTATTTCACTATTTTCAAAATCTTTTTCAAGTCTTTTCTTGTTGTTTTCATCGGGAGACCATTTATATGAATCAACATTTTGTCCTAGTAGTGTTATTTCTTTGTAACCTTTTGAAAATAAATTTTTTGCTTCATTAATTATACTATAAGGATTTCTGCTTCTTTCTCTTCCTCTCGTGAATGGAACTACACAAAATGAACACATATTATCACATCCTCTCATAATAGATATGAAAGCTGTTATGCCATTAGAGTTAATTCTAACTGGTTCAATATTTTCATATGTTTCTTCTAATGAAAGTATGGTATTAACTGACTTCTCCTTATTTTCAATAATATTGTTAATGAGATTAGGTAAGTCTCTATATGAATCTGGACCTGCAACAAGATCAACTATTCTTTCTTCTTCCAAAAGCTTTTCTTTTAGCCTTTCAGCCATACAACCTAAAATTCCTATTATAATAGAAGGATTATTTTTTTTTAAATTATTGAATATCTTTAATCTTTTACGTATAGTTTCTTCAGCTTTTTCTCTAATTGAACATGTATTTAATAGAATTAAATCAGAATCTTCAAATGTATTTGTAATTGAATATCCCATTTTTTTTAAAATGGAAGCAACTATTTCACTATCTGAAAAATTCATTGCACAACCATAACTTTGAATATATAATTTTTTCATTTCAATTTTCGACAAATTTACAATAAGCATGACAAAATGTCAATGATGTTATTTATAAAAAAATTATTAAATTGATTCAACTATTAAACACTCAATTATGAAAACTATTTTATCATTTCTTCTTATGCTTTCTTTGACATTTTCTGCAGAAAGTCAAAAGAAATTAAATACTAAAAAAAATCAATTTTTTAACAAGGAACTTTACAGTTCTATCAAATACAGACTTGTTGGTCCTTTTAGGGGAGGTAGAGCAGGTACAGTTACAGGAGTTCTGAATAATGAAAACTTATACTATATGGGAACAGCAGGTGGTGGAGTATGGAAAACTGAAGATGCAGGAAATACATGGGAATCTCTTTCTGATGGGTATTTTGGTGGGAGTATAGGTGCTGTAGCTGTAAGTGAATCTAATCCAAATATCATATATGTTGGAGAGGGTGAACAAACTTTAAGAGGAAATGTATCATCTGGTAAAGGTATGTGGAAAAGTAATGATGCTGGAGAAACATGGGAATTTATTGGATTACCTAAATCTGAGCATATTTCAAGAATTAAAATTCATCCTCAAAATCCTGACGTTGTTTACGTAGGAGTTATAGGAAATTTATGGAAACCTAATGAAGAAAGAGGTTTGTATAAGAGTATTGATGGCGGAAAAAACTGGACTAAAATATTATATGTCTCTGATAAGGCCGGGATTGGAGATTTTACTTTAGATCCTAATAATTCAAGGATAATTTATGCTTCTACATGGGAAATGAAAAGAAATGGCTTTAGAATGGATAGTGGGGGTGAAGATAGCAAAGTGTTTAGAAGTTTTGATGCTGGAGAAACATGGGAAGATATTTCAAATTTTCAAGGATTACCATCATTTCCATGGGGAATAGTGGGTGTAACTATATCTCCAGTAAATTCTAAAAGAATTTGGCTAATGATTGAAGCATTAAATGGTGGATTATTTAGATCAGATGATGGTGGAAATACTTGGAAAAAAATTAATACAAATAGAGCTTTGAGGCAAAGAGCATGGTATTATACTAGAATTTATGCGGATACTCAAAATGAAGACAAAATTTATGTTTTAAATGTGAATTATGGTGTTTCTACTGACGGGGGAAAAACATTTACATTAAAAAATGCACCACATGGAGATCATCATGATTTATGGATTGATCCAAATAATAATAAGAGGCTAGCTATAGCAGACGATGGAGGTGCTCAAATTTCAAATGATGGGGGAGAGAATTGGTCAACTTATTACAATCAACCAACTGCTCAATTTTATAGAGTGACTACCGATAATTCGTTCCCATACAGAATATATGGTGCACAACAAGATAATAGTACTGTAAGAATTAAGCATAGGAGTTCATCTTCATCTATCACTGAAAGAGATTGGGAACCAACCGCTGGAGGTGAAAGTGCACATTTGGCTCCAGATCCAAAAAATAATGATATAGTTTATGGTGGAACATATAAAGGCTATATGATGAAAATGAATCATTATACTGATCAAACACATTCTGTAAATGTATGGCCTGATAACCCAGCTGGATCAGGTGCAGAAGTTATGAAATATAGATTTAATTGGAACTTTCCAATTACATTTAGTCCACATAATCCTAATAAATTATATGCTGGATCAAATTATCTGCACGTAACAACTAATGGTGGAAAGTCTTGGGAAACCATATCAGGTGACCTAACAAGAAATTTACCTGAAACTATAAAATCATCTGGTGGTCCTATAACTCAAGATAATACTGGAGCAGAATTTTATGCTAATATTTTTGTTATTTCTGAATCAGAAATAGAAGAAGGAGTAATTTGGACTGGAAGTGATGATGGATTAATTCATGTTACTAGAGATGGTGGAAATACATGGGAAAATGTTACTCCTCCAGGAAGTCTTTCTCCAAAATTAAATATGATTAATAGTATAGATCCAAGTGTTTTCTCTAAAGGAAAAGCATACGTTGCTGCAACTTCATATAAATTTGGAGATTATACACCTTACCTATACAAAACAGAAGATTACGGTAAAACTTGGAGTTTAATCACTAACGGAATTCCTACTAATTACTATTCAAGGGTAGTAAGAAGTGATAAGACTAGGGAAGGATTATTATATGCAGGTACAGAATGGGGTATGTTCATTAGTTTTAATGATGGTGAGTCATGGGATGAATTTCAATTAAATTTACCAATTGTTTCTATACGTGATCTCCATGTAAAAGAAAATGATCTTATTGTAGCTACTCACGGAAGAAGTTTCTGGATGATTGATGATCTTACCCCACTTCATCAACTAAAGGAAAATATGAATGAATCATCTGCGATCCTATTTAAACCTGATAAATCCTTTAGACTTTCTCAGTCAGGATGGGGAAGATCAAGTAGTTTATTAGATGGTGAAAATCATCCTAACGGAGTTATTATTAATTATTATCTTAAAGAGTTTAATAAGGATAATGATTTTTTAAAAATTCAAATTAAAGATGAAAATAAAAATTTAATTAGAGTATTCTCTAATGATATTAAAAAAGCAAAATTAGATTCAGAAATTAATATCTATGAAAACGAGTCTTTTAATATTCTTAAGTTAAATCCTAATTCAGGGGGGAACAGACTAATTTGGGATATGAGATATCCAGGTTTTGTTTCTTTCGAGGGAATGGTATTATATTCTTCTCCTAACGTTGGTCCTAAAGTTACACCTGGAATTTATTCAATTGAAATGACTTTTAACGATGAAGTTTTTGAGCAAAAATTTGAAATTGAAAAAGATCCAAGGTTATCTATGTCTCAGGAAGATTATGCTCGTCAACTTAGTTTTTTACTTGAGGTGAGAGATCAAGTTTCTCTTGCCAATAAAACAATAATTGACATAAGAAAAATTAAGAATGACCTTAAATATCTTACTAGTAAAGTGAGTGATAAAGAGCAGTTGATTGATATAATAAATAGATTTAATAAAGAATTAGAATTAGTTGAAAACAATATTCATATGACCAAAAATCAAAGTAGACAGGATCCTTTAAATTACGGGATAAGAATAAATAATAGACTAGCTTTTCTATTGGCTGATTCTCAAAGAGGAGATCATTCACCTAATCAACAGGCTATAGATTTTTTTGAATCTATTAAAAATGAACTAAATACGGAAAAATCTAACCTTATTAAGGTTTTAAATACATATACCACTCAGATCAACACTATGATTGAGGATAACAATATCAAATTTATTTCATATTAGAAATATTTTTGAATATTTATCCAGTCTCTATCAAACATTTTCATAGAGTTACTCAGGTATTCGCTATTTATTAATGGTTTTTTTACTATAAGTTTTTTTGGAATTAATAAAGCAAAGTACATTACTAAATGGTATAATAACCACCAGGGTCTAAAAAACAACCAGTGATATAGTTTATTTTTGGTATAGTATCTTGGTGGATTTTTTTTAAAAATTTTACAAAAATTTTTAAGAAAAACTAATTGCTTTTCAGAGTAAGATTTATGGACAATATTCAATGAAATATCATTTTTTTCGTAAGAAGATTTAGTGAAATTAGCAATCTTATCAAGATATGAATATGAATTAGTTTTAAGTTCATCAAAATTTAAAACTAGTGGAGAAGATGATGAATATTTTTTTATGATATCTAGTTTTTTTGTATAATTCATATCATTATTTTTCCAAAATCCATTGTCATTATTATCATAAAATTGTTCAAAAGGAATATGATAGCCATTTTTGGAATATCTTTTAAATTGAGATGAGATCCATTTCTTATGTTCTCTAAAAACTACAATAATTTTAACTTGGGGAAAGTGATAATAAATTTTTTTAGTTTCTTCTTCTAATTGCCTATCAAATTCTCTAGAAATCAAATATGAATCAAAGTTTGAATTATTAATTATATCAATACATTTCTTGTATTTATGAGTGCTAATATATTTTATCCCTTTCAGATAAGGAAAAAAATTTTTTTGAAGAAATGTTGATCCAGTCTTAGCTAAACCTACATGGAAGAAAATTTTTTTATTATTCATACTAAATATTTTAGCAAATAAATTTTATTTAGTACTTTTACTAATATTAATAGTATTTAATATGATAAAAGTTAATGAAAATATACGTTTTCTTAGAAAGAAAAAAGGTTGGACTCAAGAAAAGTTTTCTAAAAAGATAGGAATCAAAAGATCTCTAGTTGGTGCTTATGAAGAAGGTAGATCGGACCCGAGACTAAATAATCTTCTAAAAATGTGTGATGTGTTTTCAATTTCCTTAGATAATATTCTTAAAAAGGATGTTTCTAAGTTACCTAATGATCAATATCTAAAATCAGAAGATCATAATGTTAAAGTTTTATCTATAACGGTTGATAAGTTTGGTAATGAAAATATTGAGCTCATAAATCAAAAAGCATCGGCAGGTTATTTAAACTCTTACTCTGACTTTGAATTTATTGAAAGCTTACCAAAGTTTCAGCTACCTTTTTTAAATTTTAGTGGAACACATAGAGCTTTTGAGATTAAAGGCGATTCAATGCTGCCACTAACATCTGGAAGTATAGTCATTGCAAAATTTATTGAAAATTTATCTTTTATAAAGAATAATAAAACTTATGTCCTTTTAACAAAAGATGATGGCATTGTCTATAAAAGAGTTGAGTCTTTAGAAAACTCTTTAAAACTCATATCTGATAACAAAGAATATAAACCTTATAATGTACCTAAATCTGATATTTTAGAAATTTGGGAAGCTATTGCTTTTTTTAGTTTAGATTTTCCTAATCCAAATTCAGAATTTTCATCTTTAAAAAATCAAATTAATAATCTATATGCTAATTTAGATAGCATCAAGAATCAGTTATAATCTTTTTTTTTTAATTTTGGCAAATGTCAAAAATTACAATATTATCTCAAATTAGAAATGATAATCCCAATAAAGTAAAATTACCTTCGATTGATTCTAATGAGTTTGAAAAAGTTATTGACACTAGAAGAAGCATTAGAGTTTTTACAGATGATGAAATTCCTGATAGCATTATTAAAAAATCTCTCGAAAATTCATTAAAAGCTCCAACCTCATCTAATTTACAAACTTGGGAAATTTATTGGATAAAGTCACTTGATATAAAGTCTAAAGTAGTAGAAGTTTGTTTATCTCAACCTGCTGCAAAGACAGCTAAAGAATTATTTGTATTTGTCTCTCGGCCAGATTTATGGAAAAGAAATAATGAAATGATGTTAGACTATTTAAAAGAAAAAAAAGATCCACCACTTTCAGTTTTAAAATATTATAATAAGATCACTAAAATTGCCTATACACAAGGATTTCTAAATATTTTCGGATTCTTAAAAAAACTTTATGTAACGATTGCTGGATTGTTTATTGTAATACCAAGAGAACCTACATCATTTAGTGATATGAAAGTTTGGTCGCAGAAAACAACCGCTTTAGCTTGTCAAAATTTTATGCTCTCAATGAGGGCTTATGGATTTGATTCATGTCCAATGGAAGGATTTGATTCGTTTAGACTTAAAAAAATTCTTAATCTTCCAAAAAAAGCTCAAATTTGTATGGTAATTGGTACTGGAAAGAGAGATCCTAAGGGTGTATATGGAAAGCAGTTTAGATTTGATAGTAATTTATTCATAAAAGAAGTTTAAAAAATGAGGACAATAAATATTACTTTTCCTGATTCCTCTGTCAAAAGTTTTGAAAGCGGCACTCTGTGTATTGATATTTTAAAATCTATAAGTAACAGTTTAGCAAAAAAAGTTTTAGTAGCTTCTTTTAACGGAAATCTTATTGATCTTTCTTCATCTCTATCTGTTGATGGTCACCTTAAATTTTTTACTTGGGATGATTCTGAAGGAAAAAGTACATTTTGGCATTCCTCTGCTCATATTCTTGCAGAAGCTATTGAATCAATTCATCCTGGTGTAAAGTTTGGTATTGGTCCTTCTATATCAAATGGATTTTATTATGATATTGATTTTGTTGATTATGATGTTTCTAGTTTAGATTTAGAATTAGTTGAAAAAAAATTTATTGAACTATCAACATCTAATTTATCTTTTAAACGATCAGAAGTTTCGAAAGCTGATGCTTTAAAATATTTTAAAGAAAAAAATGACCCTTATAAACTAGAATTAATAAATGATTTAAATGATGGAGAGATTTCTTTTTATAGTCAAGGAAACTTTACAGATTTATGTAAAGGACCACATATTCCATCATCAAAATTTATTAAATCGTTTAAAATTTTAAATGTTGCCGGAGCTTATTGGAGAGGAAATGAAAAAAATAAACAACTCACTAGATTATACGGCATTTCTTTTCCTAATAAAGAGTTATTAGATGATCATATAAATAAATTAGAGGAAGCTAAAAAAAGAGATCATAGAAAAATCGGAAAGGAATTAGAATTATTTTTCTTTAGTGATAATGTTGGTTCAGGCCTTCCAATGTGGCTACCTAATGGAAATATTATTAGAGAAAATTTAATTGATTTTATGAGGAAAGAGCAAATTCAACAAGGTTATCAACATGTTACTACTCCTCACATTGGATCAAAAAAACTTTATGTTACTTCAGGACACTATGAAAAATATGGAGAATCTTCGTTTCAACCTATACAAGTTCCTTCAGATAATGAAGAGTATTTATTGAAGCCAATGAATTGTCCTCATCATTGTGAAATTTACAAATTCAGGCCTCACTCCTATAAAGAATTACCTGTTAGAATTGCTGAATTTGGTACTGTCTACAGATACGAGCAAAGCGGTGAGTTACATGGAATGACAAGAGTGAGAGGATTTACTCAAGATGATGCTCATATATTTTGTTCTATTGATCAAGTTGGTCAAGAAGTTCTCGGTGTTATGGATTTAATATTAAAAGTATTTAAATCTCTTTCATTTGATAATTTTAAAGTTCAAATCTCTTTAAGAGATAAAGATGATCAATCTAAATATATAGGTGATACATCTTTATGGGAAAAAGCAGAAAATGATCTTATAGAAGCAGTTAAAAAAAGAGATGTAGAATCTAAAATTGTTTATGGTGAAGCTGCATTTTATGGACCTAAAATTGATTTTATGGTTAATGATTCTCTAGAAAGAGAGTGGCAATTAGGAACAATTCAAGTCGACTACCAACTTCCTAAAAGATTTAATTTAGAGTATATTGACAAGGATAATATTAAAAAAACTCCTGTTATTATACACAGGGCTCCTTTTGGATCAATGGAAAGATTTATTGCAATTATTACTGAACATTGTGAAGGTAATTTTCCTCTTTGGTTAGCTCCAGAACAAGTCATACTTCTACCAATTACAGAAAGTGTTAATAATTATACTTTGTCTGTTAAGAAGCAGTTAGAAAACTCTAATTTAAGAGTAACTATCGATCTGAGATATGAAAAGATCTCAAAAAAAATTAGAGATGCAGAAATAAAGAAAATTCCGTATATGATTATTATTGGTGAAAATGAAATGAAAACAGAATCGCTTTCGATCAGAAAAAAATATAAAGGCAACATTGGGGAAATGTCTGTAAATGATTTTATTAAATTAATAAATAAAGAAATTTCATAATTTAAAAAATTGAAAATTGCTTTTATTTATTTAATTATTTGAGATATTTGCAAAAATTTTATAAAAAAAGGAGGGTATAATCAATAGGATTAAAAAAAGAGTTTGGAAGAAACCTGAAGAACTTCATAGAATCAACGAAAATATTAAGTCTTCTATGGTTAGGTTAGTTGGTGAGAATATTGAAACTAATATATATCCTTTATACAAAGCACAAGAAATGGCAACACAATTAGGTCTTGATTTAGTAGAAATATCACCAAATTCAGATCCACCTGTATGTAAAATTATTGATTATTCAAAATTCAAATATACGCAGAAGAAAAAGCAGAAATCAATTAGATCTAATGCGCAAAAGACACTCTTAAAAGAGATAAGGTTTGGCCCAAATACTGATGATCATGATTTTAATTTTAAGTTGAAGCATGCAATTAAGTTTCTAGAAAGTGGAGCTAAAGTGAAAGCGTATGTTCATTTTTATGGAAGAACAATTGTTTTTAAGGAAAGAGGTGAAATTTTATTATTAAAGCTTGCTCAAGCTTTAGAAGAATATGCAAATGTTGAAGAATTGCCTAAATTAGAAGGAAAAAGAATGTTTTTAATGTTATCACCAAAAAAATAAAGTTATGCCAAAAGTTAAAACAAAGTCAGGAGCTAAAAAAAGGTTCAAATTAACTGGAACTGGAAAAGTTAAAAGAAAAAATGCTTTTAAAAATCATATTTTAACTAAGAAAGAGACCAAACAAAAAAGAAATCTGACTAAGACATCTATTGTCAACAAGTCTGATGAAAAGAATATAAAAAGAATGATTTAAATTTGTAATTATGCCTAGATCAAGAAACATAGTCGCTGCTAAAGCTAGAAAGAAAAAAGTTTTCAAGTTAGCTAAAGGATTTTTTGGAAGAAGAAAAAATGTCTGGACAGTTGCTAAAAATGCTGTTGAAAAAGCTCTACAGTACTCGTATATTCATAGAAAAACAAAGAAAAGAGAAATTAGAGGTCTTTGGATTCAAAGAATTAATGCTGCTGTTAGATTATCTGGTTTATCATACTCAGATTTTATGGATAAGCTTAAAAAAGCTAAAATTGAACTTAACAGAAAAGTATTAGCTGATATAGCAATGAATGACCCTGAGTCATTCAAGCAAATTGTGAAATCAGTTTCTTAATAATATAGTTTTAATGTTTAATAAAGATTTATTAAACAAATTTCAAAAATTAGAAACTCCTTTTTATTATTATGATATTGATGTTCTTTATAAGAATTTAGATGATCTATCTAAGCATTTATGTAGCAAAGGTAAAGTTCATTATGCTCTAAAAGCTAATTCTAATGTTAAGCTCTTAAATGTAATAAAATCAAAAGGAATTGGAGTTGATGCTGTTAGTTCTAATGAAATAAAGCATGCTTTAGAAGTTGGATTTTCTCCTAAAGATATAGTCTTTGCAGGTGTTGGTAAAACTGATAAGGAGATAGAATATTCTATTAAGAATAATATTTCTTACTTTAATTGTGAATCTATTGAAGAAATTGATGTAATAAATTCAATTTCTAAAAATCTGAATAATATAACTAAAGTTTCTATAAGAATTAATCCAGGTATTAAAACAGGTACACATAAAAATATAGAAACTGGATATAGAAATAATAAATTTGGAATTGACTTAAATGATATAAATGAACTATTAGATTCTTTTAATACATATTCTAACTTGAATCTAGTGGGATTTCATTTTCACATAGGCTCTCAAATAGAAACAAGTGCTCCTTTTATAGAATTATGTAAAATAGCAAATCATGTGAATAATTTAATTTTAGGTAAAGGCTTAAATGTTAAATTTATTAATGTTGGTGGTGGTTTATCAATAGATTACACAAATCCAATAGAAAATAATATCTCTAATTTTAAGGACTATTTTAAAATTTTTACGCAAAATTTAAAAATAAATAAAGATCAGGAGATTCACTTCGAATTAGGAAGGTCTATAGTTGGTCAATGTGGCTTTTTAGTATCCAAAGTTTTATTTAATAAAAAATCATACAATAAGAATTTTCTTATTATTGATGCAGGGATGAATGATCTAATAAGGCCAGCTTTATATGGAAGCTCTCATAAGATAATAAACATATCTTCAAAAGATAAGAATAATAATATATATGACATTGTAGGCCCAATTTGTGAATCAACAGATGTATTTGCTAAAAATTATGATCTTAATCTAACTAAAAGAAATGATATTCTATTGATTTGTTCTTCTGGTGCTTATGGTGAGTCAATGTCTTCAAATTATAATTTAAGAAAATCACTTAATTCATATTTTTCAGATACAATTTGATATATTTGATTTCAATGAATTTTAAAAAAATTTATATTCAAGTACTTCTTACCTTAGTTACATACATAATCCTATTGGCTATTTATACTTTTAATTAATAATATGTCAAATATAGATTTTGTTGTATTTTCTTCAATATTGATATCTATAGCAGTTTATGGTGCTATTAAGAACAGACAGAATAAAAATTTAAAATCATACATTCTAGGTGACAATTCAGTCAAATGGTCTACTATTGGGCTATCAGTGATGGCTACTCAAGCAAGTGCTATCACATTCCTTTCTACACCTGGTCAAGGGTATAAGGAGGGTATGAGCTTTATTCAAATTTATCTAGGATTACCTCTTGCATTAATTGTAGTCTCTGCTCTTTTTGTACCAATTTACTATAGATCTAAAGTTTTTACAGCTTATCAATATTTAGAAGAAAGGTTTGATTATAAAGTAAGAGCTCTAACCTCTTTCTTTTTTTTATTGCAAAGGGGATTACAATGTGGTATTACTATTTACGCACCATCTATCATACTAACTACTATTTTAGGTTGGAATATGACACCTACTGTTATTTTTGTGGGCTTTTTGGTTATTCTATATACAGTTATTGGAGGAAGTAAGGCTGTAAGTTATACTCATAAATATCAAATGATTTTAATATTATCTGGTTTGGTAGTGGTCTTTTTTTATCTTTTATTTTATATAAATAGTTATTTGACAGTTGGCGAATCTTTTAATTTGATTAAAACTTTTGATAAAAACAATGCAATAAATTTATCATTTGATATCAATGAAAGATATACTATCTGGTCTGGTTTACTGGGTGGGTTTTTCCTTTCTCTTTCTTATTTTGGTACAGATCAGTCTCAAGTATCAAGATATATAAATGCAAAAAATATTGAAGAGAGTAGAATTGGGTTAATTTTCAATGCAATATTAAAAATTCCTCTTCAGTTCTTTATTTTGTTAATTGGAACACTTTTGTTTGTTTTTTACAGTCTATATAAACCACCAATTAATTTTAATGATAATCTTATTTCTTTCCAACAAGACAATAACTATGAACTATATCAAGAAATTGATCAAAAAATGGATAATTTATTTAATCAAAAAAAAGAATTAATTATAAGTGATATAATAACCAATTCTGATGAAATAATTCGAAATAATCAAGAGATAGATCAATTAAGAAAAAATTTTGAGGAAAATGCAATTGAAAATGGTTTTGATTATGAAAAAGCAGAATCTGATTTCATTTTTTTGCATTTTATTTTAAATTATCTCCCTGTAGGACTGATCGGTGTTATTATAGCTCTTATTCTATCAGCTGCTATGAGTTCAACTTCAGCCGAGATAAGTGCTTTATCTGCCATATCAACTATTGATATTTATAAAAGATTTATTAACAAAAAAGAGGATCCTTTAAATGATGTATTAGCATCTAAATTTTTTAATTTGGGTTGGGGTATAATTGCCATTCTTTTTTCATTATTTTTTGCTCAAGAGGAGAATTTAATTGAGTCTATAAACATTATTGCTTCATTATTGTATGGGAATGTATTAGGTATCTTCTTAGTTGCATTTTTCTCAAATAGAATTAAATCTTTTCATATTTTTTACGCTGCGATAATTTCCCAAATTTTGGTTTTTGTTTTATTTAATATTTATGAAAAAAATATAAGTTATTTATGGTTTAATTTTATTGGTACTTTTTTAACATCTTCCATTTCCTATATTCTTTATTTAATCAAAAAGTAAAAAAGTGAACATTGCAATTATAGCTCCAAAAACAGACACTGAATCGTGGGTGAATGAATTTAATAAATCAGATATTGATCTTAGTATTCAGATATGGCCTGAAATTACAGATTATGAGAAAGTAGATTGCGTTTGCTTGTGGAAACATCCTATAGGACTATTGAGAAAATTCAAAAATTTAAAATTAATTTATTCGATGGGTGCAGGAGTTGATCATATTTTGAATGATTTCTCTTTAAATAAAAAAATTCCTATATGTAGAATTTCTGATGAAAAATTAGCTTTTTCTATGACAAATTACATAGTTACTGCTGTCCTTTTTTATCATCGAAGAATTCAAAAGTATATGGATGATAAAACAAGTAAAATTTGGGATAACGAAACATTTCCTGAAATTCCAATTAAAATTGGAATTTTAGGATATGGTTCCTTGGGATCAGATGCAGGTGCCAAACTTAATCATTTAGGTTTTGATGTTAGGGGTTATACCTTAAATAGAAAGCATTCTAATACTATAAAATTATATCATGGAGATGAGTTAGATGAATTTTTAAAAGAAATAAATGTTCTTGTCTGTACTGTACCACATACATCTAAAACATCACATTTATTAAGCGAGAAATTATTTAAGAAGCTAAATAAAGGAACTTACTTAATAAATGTATCTAGAGGGAAAGTCCAAAATGAAAATGATATATTAAAATATATAGATAATGGGACGCTTTCAGGTGCTTTTTTAGATGTATTTGAAGAAGAGCCATTACCCAAAACTAGTCCATTATGGAATTATAAAAATATTCAAATTACACCACATAATGCTAGTGTCACTAATAAAGAGGCAGCAGTTCCTCAAATAATTAATAATTATAGAAAGTTAATAGAAGGAAAATCACTCATAAATCAAGTAAATATTAAAAATGAATATTAGATATAGGATAACTTTTATTTTGATATTTCTATCATCTTTTTCTTTTGCTCAATCTTTTGAAAAATTATTAATTAAAGAGGGTAATATAGTTCCTTATATATTTAATGAATATAATATTTATGTAAATCATGATGAATCAACAATTTTTTTTAATAGTAATAAAAACCCTAATAATAATTCAGGAATAAATGATTTAAATGATTTATGGATCAGAAAAAAAATTAATGGTTATTGGACTTTTCCAATTAACTTATATCAAGTTAATACCCCCGAAAATGATTTGCTTTTAGGTATAGATAAGATTCATTTATATATTCTAAGAAAAAATAAAATCATAACATATTTAAATTCAGAACCATATGAAAAAATATCAGAGACCGAATTAATAGGTTTAGACATGGAGAACATAAACGTTTCCGGATCAATTGATCCTTCAAATAATGTTATTTTCCTATCTATTGAGAGTTTTGGTAGTTATGGAGTTGAAGATATATACTATTCAAAAAAAATAGGTAATTCTTGGAGTAGACTTACTAACTGTGGTTCCAATTTAAACTCCAATCTTCAGGAGTTATCTCCATACCTATTAAATAATGACACAATATTATTTATTTCAAATAGATTAAATGATGGATACAAGTTATTCTTTTCAGTAAAAGAAGAGGGAACTTATGAGAAATGGACAAATCCAGTACTAGTTGATAATTTCAATATAAATTCATCAAAATTGTCAGTATCATCAAATTTGATAAATTCAGCATTCTATCTATCTGAGTCTTTAGATAGTAAGACAAATTATGATTTATCAATTTATAGATCCGTAGACTCTGAGGAAAAATTAAAACTTGAAATTAATATTATACCTGAAATTAACAGAGGAACTATTAAAATTACATCTCCATACATAAATAAAATTGATTCAATAAAATCTTCAAAAATACTATATCAACTTGATAATGCTGGAGAATACACTTTTACTATAAAAGCTGATTCTTATTTTTTAAAAGATACAGTTATAAGTATTGAAAAATCAGAAGTAGTAAATATAGAAATGGATAAAATTGAGATAGGTAAAAGAAAAATTTTGTCAAAAATAAATTTTGAAAGGTCATCAACTGAGTTGACCGATGAGTCAATTCCTTTTCTAAAAAATTTGTTACATTTATTTAATGATAGCCAAATAAAAATTTTAATAGAGGGTCATACTGATAACTCAGGAGATTATAGAGCAAATGTCAAGTTATCTAGGGATAGAGCAAATTCAATTAAGAAATTTCTTGTTGAAAATGGAATTCAAAGCAATAGAATTAAAACTATTGGTTATGGTTCATCGAGGCCTAGATTTAGTAATGATTCTGAAGGTGGAAGACAAAAGAATAGGAGAGTAGAGGTAGTTATTGATAACTAATCCAAAAAATTCAACTTAATATCAGCTTTTGAGTGTTTATTTGGTTGATCTAAACCTTCAATTGGGTAACTAAACCTTGACTTAACAATACGATATTTTATTAGACATTTATGAATAAATGTTAGTTCAATAGATGATGGAAAATTTGATGTTTTGTCAATTTTACTATAGTTATTTCCGTGTATATGAGCGATATAATATGATTTTTTTAAATTATCTATCAAGTTATTAAATATATTACAATTGGTAATAATTTCATGAAACTCAACTGCAAAACCAATTATATTTTTATTTGAATCTATAATAGAATTTAAAACTTTATATTCTGCTCCCTCAATATCCATCTTAATAAATATTTTTTTTGACCCACAATCTTCTATTTTCTTAATTGTCTCAGGGACAGTAATATTTTGACCTATATTATCATTCCAAATTTTATTTTTAAAATGGATAATTTTATTTTTAAAAAAACTGTAATAACAAGTAATTATATTAATTCCTTTGAGGGATCTATTTAGTCTTTTACTATCTAGAATAAGAAAATAAAATATAGAATAAAAGAATGATTTAATAGAAAACTTAATTAGTGAGTAGATAGTAAGTGAATGATCATAACAATGAATATTTAACTCTTTTTTTTTATAAAAATCTTTCTCAAATGACCAATCTTTGTTAATACCATATGATAATAATCCATCACATTCATCTATAATTCTTTTAGGAATGATATATCCTCCATCATTATCTTTTCCAACTCTTATTAAATCAGATAATTCAATTGGTTGAAGATTTTTTTTATTTATCATAATTTTAAAATAATAAAACTAAAAGATGATCTGTATTTTGGTTGATTTCTTAAAAAGTAATTTTTTAATTTAATTTGTTTGATTTAATCCAAGAAGAAAACATTAATCTTTTTCTGAACTATAAAGAAGAAATAATACAATAAAGGTTAATATTCCAAAAACTAAAAAGAAAGTTTCACTCAAAAGAAAATCTAACATAAATAAAAATATTTATTTGATATTAATTTTAGAAATTATATAAAAAAATATTGTAATTATAAAAATGGCAATACCTCCCATTTGAATTTTTAACCAAAAGAAATAATTAGAGACCTCAGTTTCAGTCATAAATTAGATATATAAATAGGGTGATTACTAATAACCTCATAGGTTATTTTAAGCTTAATATTCTTTTAAAGGTTTTAATTTCACATCTATAAAAGTTTTTAAACTTAAGTAATAAATTTCTCATACTCTAAAGCTAAAAATATCTGAACTAAAAGTGTACTTAAAAGAGTAAAATATTGATTTAAAATATAAATAAGTGATATTACTAATAACCTATAGCTACATTATCACCTCTCTTATCAGCACCTCCTTCTAAAACATTATCTTTTAATAATATACAGTCCATTCTACCTAAAGTTCCTCGTTCAGTTACTTTGTGACCAATATTAGTAAGATCATTAATTAAATCTTTTGAAAATGAGTTTTCTTCAAATACAAGAACATCTGGTAACCATTGATGATGAAATTTCTTAGCGTCTACGGCTTCTTGCATTCCCATATTGTAATCTATTACATTTAGAATTGTTTGAAAAACTGAGGTTATTATAGTTGAACCCCCAGGAGTACCTAAAACCATAAATAATTTTCCTTCTTTCTCTATGATTGTAGGGGTCATTGATGAAAGCATCCTTTTATTTGGTTCAATTGCGTTAGCTTCACCGCCTATTAAACCAAACATATTAGGGTGACCAGGTTTTACACTAAAATCATCCATTTCGTTATTTAGAAGAAATCCAGCTCCATCTACTACTACTTTAGATCCATACCCACCATTAATAGTGGTAGTTAATGAAACAGCGTTACCAAATGAATCTACAATAGAGAAATGAGTTGTTTCATTAGATTCATTAATGATTATATTACCTTCTTTAATTTCATCTGATGGTGTTTTTCTTAGTTCTTCAATGCTTTGAAATCTATTATCTAGGTACTTTGGATCAAGGAGATTATTCTCTGGTACATCAAAGAAATCAGGATCACCTAGATAAGTTGCTCTGTCAGCATAGACTCTGCTTTCTATCTCGGCTATCAGGTTAATATATTCAAGTGAGTTATGTACATATTTATTTACTTCCAGAAGCTCTGCACCATAAAGTAGCTGAGACAAGGCAATTCCGCCACTAGAAGGTGGTGCCATTGATATTATTTTATGATTTTTATAATTTCCAATAATAGGATCTCTCCAAACAGATGAGTATGAATTTAAATCTTCAGAGGTTATTATCCCATTACCTTCTCTCATCTCAGCAATAATATATTCTGCAGTTAATCCAGAGTAGAATCCTTCTCTTTTGTTATCTCTTATTCTTTCCAATGTCTTCGATAAATCTGATTGTACTAGTAAGTCATCTTTCTTCCAAGATCCATTTTTTATGAAAGGAATATTTTCATCATTTACTTTTTCAAAGGATAATTTAGCATAATTTAAGCTTATTGCTTGTTTCTCTGTGATTTGAAAACCATCTCTTGCGAAAATAATAGATGGCTCAAGTAAATCTTCCCAGGGTAATGAACCATATTTTTGGTATAATTTTACCATCCCATCGACAGATCCAGGAACACCTGAGGCAAGATGACCTAACTTACTTTTATCATCATTAACAACTCCACCTTCATCTTCACTAGACAAGTACATATCTCTACTGGAGTTAATAGGTGCTTTTTCTCTAAAATCTAAACTTCCAACTTCTCCGTTAGAGAGTCTGTAAACAGCAAATCCACCACCACCAATATTTCCAGCGGTAGGGTAGACAACCGATAGAGCAAATTGTACAGCAATAGCTGCATCAAAAGCATTTCCACCTGACTTTAAAATATCTACTCCGACTTGAGATGCTAGTGGGTGAGCAGAAGATACCATCCCATTTTTTGAGATATTTTTAGATTGATTATCAGTACATGAAAAAACAAAGGATATAGAGAAAAATAATATATAAAAAAGTGAATTTTTGATTTTATATTGCATGTTTATTTTACGTTAATGTGTGGTATAGTTGCAATTTACAATAACAATTTAAAATTTGACAAGGATATGAGATCAAAGTCTCTACTCATGTCAAAAAAGGTAAGGCATAGAGGGCCTGATTGGTCAGGAATTTATGATTCAGATAATGTTATATTAGCTCACGAGAGATTATCAATTGTAGATATAAAATCTGGTAGACAACCTCTTCTATCTAACGACGAGAAAATAATATTGACAGTGAATGGTGAGATTTATAATCACCTAGAGCTAAAGAAATCAGAAGATATTAGATACAACTTCAAGACTGAGTCAGACTGTGAAGTTATTATTCCACTCTACCAAGAATACGGTAAAGAATTACTTAATAAGCTTAACGGTATTTTTGCATTTTTTCTTTATGATAAAAGCAATAATTCATTTTTTGTAGCTCGAGATCCAATTGGAGTCATTCCTTTATACATGGGAAAAGATAAAAACGGTACATTTTACTTTTCCTCGGAGATGAAGTGTCTTGTTGGAAATTGTGAAAATATAAAAGAGTTCCCTCCCGGTCACTATATGATAAACACTCATGCTGAACCAGTTCCTTATTACAAGAAAAGCTGGATGAATTTTGATAAGTTAAATAATTACACTTCAACTGATAAATTAAGAGAAAAATTAGAAGCTGCAGTTAAAAGACAGCTAATGTCAGATGTGCCATTTGGTGTTCTATTATCCGGTGGTTTAGATTCCTCAATAATATCATCAATTGTTAAAAAATTTTCAAAGAAAAGAATAGAGTCAAATGATAAAAATGATGCTTGGTGGCCTCAAATACACTCTTTTGCTGTTGGATTAGAAGGTTCTCCGGATCTAAAAGCAGCTAAAAAAGTATCTGAATATTTAGGTACAATACACCATGAGATTCATTTCACTGTTCAAGAAGCTCTAGACTCTCTTGAAGATGTCATTTATTTTTTAGAAACATATGATGTCACAACAGTAAGAGCATCTACTCCTATGTATTTAATGGCTAGGTATATTAAGTCAATGGGAATCAAAATGGTTTTATCAGGTGAGGGTGCTGATGAAATTTTCGGTGGGTATCTCTATTTTCATAAAGCTCCAAACTCTAAAGAATTTCATGAAGAAACTCTTAGGAAAATTAACAAACTTCATCTCTATGATTGTCTTAGAGCAAACAAATCATTATCTGCATGGGGTGTTGAGGGGAGGGTACCATTTCTTGATGTTGAATTCTTAGACTACTCAATGAATATTGATCCTCAGCTTAAAATGATAAATTCTAAGAAAATTGAGAAAAATATTCTTAGAGAATCATTCACAGGATATCTACCTGATGAGATATTATGGAGACAGAAAGAACAGTTTTCAGATGGTGTAGGGTATAATTGGATTGATTCACTTAAAGAGTATGCTGAGAAGTCTATTTCAGATGAAGTTTTCTCAAAAAGATTAGTAGATTTTCCTGTAAACACTCCAAAAACAAAAGAAGAATATTTGTTTAGGATGATTTTTCAGAAATATTTTCCTGGAGATGAGTGTGCTAGATGTGTTCCATCAGTAAAATCTGTAGCATGTAGTACTGAGGAGGCTCTCAAATGGGATAAATCTTTTCAAGAGATGAATGATCCTTCTGGTAGATCAATAAAAAAAGTTCATAAAGATTCTTATTGATTTTTTCATTTAAATGATAGATTCACCATTCATGTCTGTTGTCAGTACATCAGAAATGAAATCTAGGAAAGGTCGCACAACTTCAAAATGCTTAACAACTTCTTCTTCAAATGATTTTCTAGTTACACGATTGTCTTTAAATGACTTCATAAAGACAAACTGTTTTTTTCTGAGGAGATTGATATTTGGATCATCTTTTGAGAAGCCTTTTGGAGATGTCTTAACCTCATCTCCTTTGAGTGGGCCCCAATAATTTTTAATATTATTATGACAAATAACTTTGTTCATCTCTTCTCCATTAAACTCAATTTCTTTCCTAATTCTTAGCAAATCATTATTACTTGGGTCCCAAATACCAGATGCAATAAAACAGTCACCTGGAGTGATATGAATATAATATCCACCATGTAAATAAGGTTTTTTTCTTAAAAATGCAATACCAAAATTTGTTTTAAATGGACTTTTATCTTTAGAGAATCGAACATCTCTGTATATTCTAAAAACTTTTACCTTCTCTATCTGGTCACTTTTATTTAATGATTTTTCAATATCTAAAGCAAATGTTTTGATTGTGTTTTGATGATCAATAAATTTTGCTTTATTCTCATTAAACCATTCTCTGTTGTTATTTGATTTAAGATCAAGTAAAAATTGAAATATTCCAGAATGAAGCCTTTTCATAGAATGATAAGGTTAAATCTTATCAAGTGCATTAATTATATCGTCAATTAAGTCATCAGCATCTTCAATTCCTATTGAAAGTCTTACAAGTGCCTCACTCATTCCAATTTTATTTTTAGTTTCCAAACTTACGTCAGCATGAGTCATAGAAAATGGGTGACATGCAAGGCTTTCTGTTCCACCTAAGCTTACAGCTAATTTGACCAACTTAAGATTATCTAAGAATCTAAAAGCTTCTTTTTCTCCACCCTTTACATCTATCGATATCATTCCTCCACTACTGGAGTATTGTTTTTTATAAACTTCATACTCCTTAGTTCCCTCTTTTATGAGGCCGAGATAATGAACTTTATCAATTTTGGAATGATTTTTTAATACATTAGCTATTTTATTTGCGTTTTCAGCACTTTTCTCCATTCGAATTTTAAGAGTTTCAAGGCTTCTAGTAATTAACCAACTGGTAAATGGAGAGGCCATATTACCCATAAATACTCTCATGCTCTTTAATCGACTAATAACTTCGTTTGTGCCAGACGCTGCTCCCGCTACAAGATCACTATGACCACCAATATACTTTGTTGCAGAGTACAAAACTACATCAGCACCATGATCAATTGGCTGAGAGAAGACAGGTCCCATAAAAGTATTGTCAATTGCTAAAAAAACTTTGTTTTCAGCAGTAGAAAAAGAGTTAGCAAGCTTTTTAGAATTTGAGATATCAACTATACTATTAGTAGGGTTAGCAGGTGTTTCAATGTAAACTAGACTTACTTCCAACCCTGGAAATTTATTTTCTTTCTCTTTAATAATTTTATCAATAGATTCAAAAGAGTCAAAATACATAGATTTAATATTGTATTTAGGTAAAACATGCTCTATAAAATGGTCCGTTCCCCCATAGAGTGGAGAAGAGTGCATGATTAATGTATTAGGTCTAGTCAACTCAAGTATTGTAGTTGTTATTGCAGCCATTCCACTTTGGAATAAAGCACAAGCCTCAGCCTTATCCCACAACTTTAATCTATCTTCAGCAATCTCAAGATTAGGGTTATTTATTCTTGAATAAGCAAGAGACATTGATTCTCCAATATTTTTCTCCCTCAATCCGTAGGCTATATGAAAATGAGATTTTCCTTCTTCAGCATTCTTAAAAACAAAAGTACTAGTCTGGAAAATAGGAACTTTTGCAGAACCCTCTGAAAGATGAGGGTCATATGAAGCTCCCATCATCTGACTTTCAGGTTTATTATTTTTTTTCATTATTTAGAGTGTCTAATTTAATATTAAGTTGCTCTTCAAAAGATTTTAATGAAGTGAGTTTAAATTCCTCTAGCTGTCTCTTTAAATCCTTTTTAAAATTTTTAATAAATTCATCACTAGAAAGCTCTTTTAGATTTTTATTGATTTCACTAATATTTTTATCAGCGATTTTTAATTCAGAGTCTTTAATTTTTAAAATATCATCAATATATTTTTTTAAGTCAGCTATCTTATCTCTTTCTTCTTTTAACTTATTTGAATATTCATTCTCAAGTTGATTTAGGAGTGCTTCATTATCTTTTAATATTTTGTCCATTGAATTATTAAATTTTCCCTCAAATTCTTTATTTAATCTTTCTATTTCTTTCAAAAGCGATTCAGATTGATCCTCAAATACTTTTTTTTGATTTTCTATGAGAAATTCTCTTATACCTTCTCTATTTGTATTAGAACTTTCTTGAGATATAGCATAAAAAGAAATTAGAGAGAGAAATGTTAAATATATAGCTTGTTTCATAAGTTATTGATTAAGATTAATTTAAGCTCTTAAAGATATTAAAATCTTTTAAATGAGGAAATAAGTTTAAAGCGTTTCCATAATAGACTTTTTTCAAGACTTCATCAGGCAGATTTAAACCATATATTTTCCAGTTCCCATGTCTTTTTCTATAATAATCAAAATATTCATCTTCTGTCTCTAAAACCCTGAAATAAGTATAATATTCAGAAACTTTGTAAGAGTCTTTTCCAAAGAGAATTCTATCCTGAAACTCAATAAAGAATTTTCTCGCTCTCTTTGGTTGTCTTCCAATCTCAGCAAGAACTGCACCAATTTCAGTCATAACGTTAGGATTCTCATCAAGATGCCTTGACAATCGATCTAAGTCATTCCCCATCCATCCAAGATGAGCATTAATAAAAGTTGTATTCGGGTTATTTCTGAACATATCATGTTGTTCTGAAAGAATCTCTTCGAATGAAGGATTTGCGAGTGGGTCTCTGTACCTTCCTGGTTTCTGTTTAAGTTCTAACCACCTCTCATTATTTTTATCCTTAGGTAACCAGAATGAAGATGGTTCTCCACTATGAATAAGGACAGGGATTTTAAGTTCAGCACAAATGTCCCATATAGGATTAAGTCTTTTATCATTAATCTTTATTCTTTCTCCGAATTTATCTTTATCGTCTAGTCCTAAAGTTTTATATATTTTTAGTCCAATCACTCCATTTTTAACACCCTCTCTAATAAGGAGTTCGTTTTTCTTTCCAAATTCTGGGTCATCAATCTGCTCAAAGTCTATATTTATAAATAATCCAAATCTATCTGGATAATTTTCTTGAATATTTTTAAGAGACTTTTCTAAGTATAAACCTCTAAATCCACTTAAGTTAACCATATACCCCATATTAAGTGAATCCATCTCATCAACTAGCTTAGAGAGATCTTTCAATGGCATGTCAAATTGATGATTATGAACATCTACAAATGGATATTTAGATCTTTTAATTTTATTCTCCTTTACAACCAAGGTAGAAATAGGGTCATATTCCTCTATATCCATAAGATTGTATTTGTATTGAATAGTATCAATAGAGAAATAGACTATAACAGTTAGTAATAGAACTGATAGAAGTATTTTAAGTATTATTTTCAAATTAATTTACAGGAATTGATACACCAGTCTTATCCCAAAGAAGCCTTAGAAATAACTGATTATCTTGCTCTACAAAACTAATGGTAAATTGTTCAAGTTCATTCTCTAACTCATAAGAGTCAACAATTATTTCTGCGATATTATTAGTAACATCAGGCTCAAAATAACCAAATGAGCTACTCTCTGAATTTAAAAATATCTTCCATGTATTTTCACTAGGTATAGTATATAACCAGTATGAACCTTTTTTTATTGCTCTATCTCCAAAAGAAAAATCATCACTTACTGTTAAATCAGTTGAGAAGTTAGCTCCAGTTCTCCAGTATTCATCAAAAGGAACTAAGGCACCATCCTCTTTCTTTCCAAAAATTAATCTTCCCTTTTTATAAGGTCTACTATAATCAACAGTAAACTCTTTTGAATTAAAAGAATAATTAGTTGCACCTTTAGGGCTTAGTGGAGGTTTTAAATAAGAATAGATTCCAAATACAAAGAGACCGGACAATAAAAGTAGAAGTATTTTTTTCATTTTTTTTTAAGTTTTTAATACTGCGAATATAATTTAAATTCTTTTTATTACTTTCACTTAAGTGACTGATCAGTAATTTCTTCTCTCATACTTATCAAATTTAGATTTTTATCATATTGAGCATCAATAATAAATTTTTTATTTTTTAAGATAAACTCATAAATGAAATGATCAGTTTTTGGGGTGGGTATTCGTGATATATCTTTAAATTTTATCCACTCAAGAATTCCTTCTTCGGATTCAGGGGGTATAATCATATCTATATCTTGACAGAAAATATAAGAAATCCAGTTGTAATCAATAGGAGAACTCTCAGTAAGTACCCCACAAAGGGTAGGATTTTGTATATGGATTCCAGTTTCCTCTCTTGTCTCTCTAACTACTCCCTCAACGGGAGTCTCATATGGTTTAAGCTTGCCACCAACAGGAACATACATATTTTTATTTGGCTCATTATATCTTTTTAATAGGAGGAAATATTTTTCATTTTTTAGAACACATAGTGTAGCAACTTTTTTAATTCCTTTAGTTTTCATTAATACTAATTAGCTAATACGAATATCATATATTAATCCTTATTTTATTAAACATAATAAAAGATTTCAGATTAAGGTATTGATTTATTATTTTAATGAAATAATTAAGGTTATTTGGGTCTTTTATTACTCTACGGTTTTCTAACTATTCTCTTATCGTTCATATGTTCTATCTTAGAGGCTGTCCTCTTAAGTGTTAACCCAACATTTATAAAGATTAAGATAAAAGATGGTTTTAAGTATGCTGAAAATCTTCAATATTTAAAAAATTCTATTGATGATCCTCTTGTGATTATTTTAACGCTTAATACTATTGCGCATACAGTAGGAGCAATTATGGTAGGTGTTCAAGCTAAAATTACATATGCAGCATTAAATATTGATAATAGTTACAAATTCATTGGTATAGAGGTAACAGAAGAGTCTCTTATTGGATTTGTGTCTACAATAATGACAATTCTTATCCTTTTATTATCTGAGATTATTCCTAAAACAATAGGAGCAAGATACTGGGATAAACTTGCTAGGTTGACAACAATAATTTTAATCTCAATAATTCCAATTTTTAAGTACTCTGGTATATTATCATTACTTAAGTTTTTCACAAAAATCGCAGGTTCTTCTAAAAGAAATTCAATATTTAAGAGAGAAGATATTTCGACTTTAGCAGAAATTGCTGAGGAGCAAGGAATTTTAAAAGAAAAAGATTCTGACTTTATAAAAAATATAGTAAAACTTCAGAACGTAAAATTACGTGAGATAATGACTCCTTTTTCTGTAATAAATTCAGCCGATATGGATTCATCAATTGAGGATTTTTACTCAAAAAATCAAAAACTTACTTTTTCAAGAATCCCTATATATTCAGAAAAAGAAGAAAATATTGATTTTTATGTACTTAAAGATACTATATTAGAAAAATTGATTCAGAATAAGGGTAAAAGTAAATTGTCTGAAATTAAAAGACCTATTATAAAAATAAGTTATGAGTCTAAAATTCCAATTTTATTTGATAAACTCCTTAAAAAGCGAGAACATATTTCTCTTGTTATAGATGAATTTGGTGCAATAAGAGGTATTGTTACTCTTGAAGATATTATTGAGACTTTGTTAGGCTTAGAAATTGTTGATGAAACTGACACAGTTGTTGACTTACAAGAGCTAGCTAAAAAAAGAAGAAAAAAATATTTAAAAGAAATAGAGTAGTAAAATATATATCTAAACATCAAATAAAATTTAAATAATTATGATTTAAGTTATAATTAAATGTTAGATTGCAACTTTATTTTAAATAATTATGACAGGAAAAGTTAAATTTTATAATAATTCTAAAGGTTACGGTTTTATTATTGAAGATGGGACAGAGAAAGAACATTTTGTTCATTCATCAGGCTTAATTGATAGCATTTATGAAGGCGACTCTGTTGAATTTGAATTAGTTGACGGTAAAAAAGGAAAAATAGCTGCTCAAGTAAAAAAAACAGCTTAAGTTACAAATTCTCTTTTATCAAGAATCAATCTTATTTATTGTATTGCTCATTATATTATTAAATAATATTTTTGTTTTATAAATTATATAATGAGATTAATACTTTTTTTATTGTTCACGATAATAATTTCTTGTGAACAAACTCAAACAAAAACTATTACTTCTAAAGAAATTAAGTATAAACTTGATACTTTAGAGATGAATGGTTATCTGGTTTATGACGAATCTATAAAAGAAAAAAGACCTGCTATTCTAGTAGTTCATGAGTGGTGGGGTCAGAATGAATATCCTAGAAAAAGAGCTGAAATGCTAGCCGATTTAGGTTATGTTGCTTTTGCTATTGATATGTATGGTGAAGGTAAGGTTGCTGAGCATCCGAAAGATGCTGGTGCTTTTAGTTCTTCCGTAATGAGAAATTTTGATATTAGTAAAGAAAGATTTATTAAGGCGATGGAAGTAGTAAAAAATCTAGATTTTGTTGATAAAAATAATATAGGAGCTATTGGATATTGTTTTGGTGGAGGAGTCGTTCTAAATATGGCTAGAATGAATATTGACCTAAAAGGTGTAGTGAGTTTTCATGGATCTCTCAATAAAGCTGTTGGATATTCTGGGCCAACTTTGACAAAAATATTGGTTTGTAATGGTGCTGATGATCGAATGGTAAATGATGAAGCTATTCAAAATTTTAAAGATGAAATGGATAAAATTAATGCTGAATATGAGTTTGTAAATTATCCTAATAGTGTTCATGGATTTACAAATCCTCATGCTTCCGCTAACGGTGAGAAATTTCAAATAAGCTTATCATATAATGAAGAAGCAGACTTAAAGTCATGGGAAAAAATGCAGATCTTTTTCAAAGAAGTATTTAATTAATGCTTTTCATTCGAATATATGAGTGAGATCTATGTGACCTTTACTCATTTAATATTTATTTAAAAAAAAAGTCTAGATTTGATATATTAATTATATCTACTTAAAAGTTCAAGTGAAAAATATTTTATCTATTTTCCTTTTATTATTTTTAATTGGATGTTATAATTCACAAAACACCACTTATAATTTAGATAAACTAAATAGAATTGATGATCTTATTAATGATCATATAAAAAACAATGATTTACCAGGAGCTGTAGTTTTAGTCGGAAATGAAAATGGAATAGTTTTTCAAAAAGCATATGGTATTAAAAATCCTGTCACTAAAGATAAATATAAAGTAGATGATATTTTTAGGATAGCTTCTATGACTAAAGCAATCACGTCTATTGCTGTTTTAAAGTTATGGGAGCAAGGTAAAATCAATCTGGATGATCCAATTGAAAAATTTATTCCTGAATTTAAGGGTGTTGAGGTGCTTGAAAATTTTAATAAAGAAGATTCTTCATACACTTCAAAGCCTTCAACAAAAAAAATAACAATTAGACAATTACTAACTCACACATCTGGTTTAGGATATGATTTTATAGATAGTAAAGAATCAATAAAATCAATTTATCATAAGAAAAGGCAATCTTTCATGAAAAATGGAGTAATGTGTTTCTGCGATGAAGATGTGTCTATAGGACAAGCAATAAGAAATTTAGCTAGTGTCCCTCTTCACCATGAGCCAGGAGAGAATTACACTTATAGTATTGGTCTTGATGTGTTAGGATATATGATTGAGATAGTTTCTGGAAAAAAACTAGACGTTTTTTTTCATGAAGAGATTTTTAAGCCTCTTGAAATGAATGATACCTATTTTTACTTACCTGAAAACAAGAAAAATAGATTAGTTCCTGTACAAACTAAAGAAGACGGTAGTTGGGTAATCTTTGAAGATGATAGATTCAATGAAAATTATCCTATTGAAGGTGAAAAAAAGTTTTTTTCTGGAGGTTGTGGTCTATCTAGTACAGTCCAAGATTATTATAAATTTTTATCAGTATTTCTTAATAATGGAAATTATAAGGGAAAAAATTTTATTGGGAAACAAACAAATGACTTAATATTTGAAAATCAGTTACCTAAGGGTTTTGGATGGGGAGGGGGAGTTGGTTTAGCTTTTGGTATAGTTTTAGAGGATGATTTGAAGATAGGGGGACAGGGAAGTGTTGGGACGATATCATGGGGAGGTTATTGGAATACGCATTTTTTTGCTGATCCTAAAGATAAATTAATAGGTGTTATTTTTAAACAAACTCAGAATATTCCTGATAATTCATCTTCTCTATTTAGGAGAGTTGTTCTTTCGTCTTCAGTTAAGTATTAGCTAAGAAAAGAAGGAAAAAACATTTAAAAGATGTTAATTACTTTTTAAAAAATAATAAAGGATGATTTTTGACCTTCCCAGGAACTCTAATTATTTTCCAATACAGAATTTAGAAAAAATATTGCTAAGAACATCTTCATTCGATATCTCTCCAGTAATTTCACCTAGATAATTTAGTGCGTGTTTTATATCCATAGCAAGTAGATCAACATTTGATTTGTTATTCAAGTTTTTTCGAACTTTCTCAATAGATTGATTTACTTTCTTAAGTGAATTATAATGTCTCTCATTAATCATTATTGTAGATTCTGAGTTAATTAAATTTTCATTTATAAATAGATCAATTTCTTTCTTAATAAATTCTATGTCATCTTCACAACTAGCTGATATTTTAATTATTTTTTTATCACTAATGAATCTAAAGACCTCTTTACTGATTTTTAAGTCTTTCTTATTTCCTATGAAAATTACATTCTTATTTTTTAAAAAATTTGAATTTAATTCCTCATTTAGTGAATTAATATCCAAATTACTCATATCAATTACATAAAGTATTAGAGAGGATTTCTCTATTTGCTCAAGAGCTTTATTAATTCCAATATTTTCAATTTTATCATCAGTTTTTCTTATACCAGCTGTATCAATAAAGCGAATTAAGTTATCACCTATAGTGGTAGTATCGTCTAACACATCTCTAGTGGTTCCTGGAATATCAGAAATAATTGCCTTCTCATCATTTAATAAACCATTCAATAGAGTTGATTTTCCTACATTTGGCTTTCCTAGAATTAGAACGTTAATCCCCTCTTTTATAACATTATTTAGTTTAAAACTCTCTAGTAATAGTGCATTAAAAGAGAATATTTCATCAATTAGTTTTTGGAGTTGGTCTCTATTAGCAAATTCTACATCTTCCTCTGAAAAATCTAATTCGAGTTCAAGTAAGCTAGATAAATTAATAAGGTCATCTCTTAACTGTTTTATTTTCTTTGAAAAGATACCCTTAATATGGTTTATTGCCATTTTATGAGAATTTTCTGAATTTGATGAAATTAAATCAGACACAGCTTCAGCTTGTGATAAGTCAATGTTTCCATTAATAAATGATCTGAAAGTAAATTCTCCAGGTTCCGCTATTCTTGCTCCTAAATCAACAGCTAGGGAAAGTATATTCTTGAGTATATAATTTGAGCCATGACATGAAATTTCAATTATATTTTCTTTTGTGTATGAATTTGGCTCTTTAAAAACAGAGACTAATACTTCATCGTAAATCTTATTTTTGTACTGTATGTTTCCATAATGAATAGTATGAGATTCTACTTTTAATAAATCTTTTTTTGGAAATATTTTATTGACTATTGAGATGGAGTTTTTTCCAGATAATCGAATTATTCCAATTGCTCCATTGCCAGTTGGTGTTGACTGTGCAACTATAGTGTCATTTAATTTCATCAATCAAAAATAAGGAAGAGAAATAAAAAACATGAAGATATAAGAGAATTATCAAAGCTATCCCAAAGACACATCTAAAATCATCATCACTATAAACCCAAATATTAATCCTATTGTCGCAAGATCAATATTTCCTCCTCTCTGACTCTCTGGTATAACTTCCTCAGCTACAATGTATATCATTGCTCCTGCAGCAAAAGCAAGTGCATATGGTAAAATTGGGAAAACTAAGATTACAAAAGCAGCTCCTAATACCGCAAAAATTGGTTCAACAATTGCTGAGAGTTGACCCCATTTCCATGATTTGTATTTTGATAATCCTGCTCTTCTAAGAGGCATAGAGACAGCAAATCCCTCAGGAGTATTCTGAATACCAATTCCAATTGCTAGGGCAACTGCTGATCCAATACTAAACACTGAAGAGAAGTCAGCATAAGCAAGTGCTCCAAAAGCAACACCAACAGCTAATCCCTCAGGGATATTATGAATTGCAATTGCTAAAACAAGTAATGAGGTTTTTTTAAGATCAGACTTAGGTCCTTCTGCTTCGTCTAATTTTCCAAAAATATGCAAATGAGGTATTGACTTATTTAGGAAATACATGAAAATTGCTCCAAACAAAAAACCTAGAGCGGGAGGAAGAAATGTAGGTAAACTTGAATATCCAAGTTCATTCTGAACTTCTACAGTTTCAATTGCAGGAATAAGTAATGACCAGACGCTAGCTGCAATCATTACCCCTCCAGTAAACCCAAGAGATGCGTCTAAAAACTTTCTATTTGATGAATTAAATAAAAAAACTAAAGCAGAACCTGATGCCGTTAAAATCCAAGTAAAAAGTCCAGCAACAAGTGCTTGAAGAATAGGGGATGAAATGGTTTCAAAAAAGATAATAAAATGATTCATTTAAATTTTAGTTATTTTAATATTTTCAGCAATATTTTTAGAAATAATGACGGATTTATTCTCTATCCTTGCTTCAATAGATCCATCGTAGTCTATGATATCTTCAATAAGTATTTCTGTGCCAATCTCAATATTTAGTTTTTTTAATAAACTAAAGAAATTTTCATCCTCCTTAATTATTCTAGAAACTATTCCTCTCTCACTAATTTTAAGATCAGTAATTGAAATTTTATCTATTAAATCAATTTCTCCAAGTTTATTAGGAATTGGATCACCATGAGGATCAATTTTTGGATATTTTAAATATTTATCTAGTTTATTAATTAATTCTTCAGATGATACATGTTCAAGTTCTTCAGCTATATCATGAATTTCATTCCATTTAAATTGAAGTTTATCATGAAGAAAAACCTCCCAAAGTCTATGTCTTCGAATGATTTGTATGGCTAATTTTGTTCCTTTTTTAGAAATTACACTTCCTTTGTATTTTTCGTGATATAATAGTTTTTTTTTTGAAAGCTTTTTTATCATATCTGTTACTGACGCTGGCTCAATATTTAATATCTTTGAGATTGAATTAGTAGAAACTTGTTTGTTTCCAGAATCTGACAAATTGAAAATTGTTTTTAAATAATTTTCTTCAGATTTAGACAATTGTTTAGGTGTCATTTAATTAATTTAAGGTATATCAAATATTTTTTTTAGGTTTGTCTAAATTATATATTTTTTTATGAAAAAAATTTTTTTGTGTGTATTTCTTTTATCATGTACATCTGAAGAGTCAAGGTTAGCAGATTCTTATTATCAAAAAAAAAATTATAGAAAAGCAATTGAGCTTTATTCCGAGAGTTTAAAACTTAAACCTAATGACACTCAATCTTTATTTAGAAGAGGGAGATCTTATGAAGAATTAGGAGATTTTGAAGACGCTCTAAATGACTATATGAAAGTCTTAGATTTAGATAAGAATAATACTAATGCTCTTTTAAGTTTATCATTAAATAGTATTAGAGAAAAAAAGTATTTAGACGCAGAGTTATATGCTAAGAAGGTTATTAAAATAAATTCAAGTATTTACGATGCCTATTTTTTATTAGGAAGAGCACAGCAATATCAAGGATTATTTTCTGATGCTGTTAAATCATACGAGTCTTCAATTTCATTAAACTCAGACTTCTCTGATTCTTACTACTATCTTGGATTAGTTTACTTAAAATTAAAAAATGATAAAAAAGCATGCAAAAACTTTTCAATTGCTTCCTCGTTAAACAACGCAGAAGCTATTAAAATACAGAAAAGATACTGTTTTTAAATGAAGTTATTAGTTTTATTCTTATCGTTAAGTTTTAAAAGTATGGAATTGAAAACTGCTACATTCGGTTCTGGTTGTTTCTGGTGTACTGAGGCAATCTTTGAGTTAGTTGATGGTGTTAAAGGTGTTGTTTCAGGTTACTCAGCTGGTGATACTGAGAACCCATCGTATAAAGAAGTCTCGTCTGGATCTACAAATCACGCAGAAGTTGTTAATATAACATACGATCCTAGTGTTGTTAGTTACCTTGAGTTGCTTGAAGTGTTTTGGAGAACTCATGACCCAACAACTTTAAATAGACAGGGTGCTGATGTAGGCACTCAGTATAGATCAATAATTCTTTACCACGACCTTGATCAGAAGAGAGAATCTGAAGAGACATTAAAAAGGCTAGATGCCTCAGGTGCTTGGAGTAGTCCTATTGTTACCAAAATTGAAAAATTTACTAGATTTTATCCTGCAGAAGACTATCATCAAAACTATTTTGAGTTAAATCCAAACAATTCTTATTGTTCATATGTAATTTCTCCTAAGGTTGATAAATTCAAAAAGGTATTTAAAGATTTATTAAAGAAATAATAATTTAATAATCATTTAATTATAAAATTCATAATTTCAAATTCTTGAATTAACCTTATTTTAAAAATATTATATATTATTTTAAAAATTTAATAATTTATTAGGGGTACAAAAAGTTACTTTATTTTTAAATTTTATTTTAGTGTCGTATTTAAAATATTAACTTAAAAATTAAAATATGTCACTAAAATCTAAACTAGAATATATTTGGTTAGATGGTTACAATCCAACTCAAAATTTACGTAGTAAAACAAGAATAGAGAGAGATTTCTCTGGAAAATTAGAAGACTGTCCTATGTGGTCTTTTGATGGAAGTTCAACTAAGCAAGCTGAAGGTAACAGTTCTGATTGTCTACTTAAGCCTGTTGCTATATTTCCTGATCCTGACAGATCAAATGGGTTTTTAGTAATGACTGAAGTTCTTAATGCAGATGGTTCTCCCCATGTATCTAACGCGAGAGCAACTATAGATGATGATGATAATGATTTCTGGTTTGGTTTTGAACAAGAGTATTTTTTATGGGATCCTGCTACTAATTTGCCACTTGGATTTCCTGAAAGTGGCTTCCCAGCACCTCAAGGTCAATATTATTGCAGTGTTGGTTCAGAAAATGCCTTTGGAAGAGAGATAGTTGAAGATCACTTAGATCAGTGTCTTGAAGCTGGTATAAATGTAGAAGGTATAAACGCAGAAGTTGCAACTGGTCAGTGGGAATATCAAATATTTGCAAAAGGAGCAAAAAATGCTGGTGATCAAGTTTGGGTTGCAAGATTTTTAGCTGAAAGAAATGCTGAGAAGTGGGGTGTTACAATAAATCTTCATCCTAAACCAATTAAAGGTGACTGGAATGGATCTGGTATGCACGCTAATTTTTCAAATGGGGTTATGAGATCTTGTGGCGACGAGAATGTTTTTAATAAAATTTGCGAAGGATTTGGAGGAAAAAATATTAAAAAACATATTGATGTTTACGGTGCTTATAATGACCAAAGATTAACCGGTCTTCATGAAACTCAGTCAATTGATAAATTCTCATATGGAATATCTGATAGAGGTGCTTCAATAAGAATACCAATTGGAACTGTTGAAGATGGTTGGGTTGGAAGATTAGAAGATAGAAGACCTGCATCTAATGGGGATCCATACAAAATTGCATCAGTTATAGTTTCAACTACTAAAGGTTCTCTATAATTTTTTTCTTAGATTTGCTAAAATCGCAACATTGAACAAATTTGTTTCTTTTTTAGCAAGTATCAATTGGAATGTTTTAGAAGCAATTTCTTCAATTAAATCCAATAAGCTAAGAGTATTCTTAACAGCTGCTATTATATCTATAGGTATAGCTTCTCTTGTAGGAATATTAACTTCTATTGATGGTATAAGAAAGTCTGTCTCAGATAGTTTTTCTGAGCTTGGTTCAAATGCATATTACATTCGAGGTGTTAGAAATGATCGTGGCAGAGATGCAGGAATTGTTAAGAAAAACTATCCACCTCTTAGATACCGGGAAATTTCTGAGTTTTTAAAGAAATATGATGGAGTTGGTGTTCCCACTGTAAGTACTACAGTTACTAGAATTGCTGAAGTAAAATATAAGTCTGAAGTAACAAATCCTAACGTTTTCTTAGAGGCAGGAGATCATAATTTAGTTGGTGTCACTCAGTTGAAACTAATAAATGGTAGAAATTTTACTAAATCTGAAAATGAGAGGGGTCTTTTTGTTGCTATTATTGGCTCAAAAATTAAATCAACTTTGTTTAAAAATAATTTAGACCCTCTCAATAAGTTTATTTCAATTCGTGGAAATAAATTTAAAGTAATTGGCATTTTAGAGGAGAAGGGTAGTTCATTTGGCGGTGGGGGTGATAATAGGGTGATTATCCCAATAGAGACCTCTAGGAAGCTTAGACCATCAGCTAATTATGAAGTTACTATAAAAGTTAATGATATTGACTTAGTTGATAGCGATATAACTTATTCTCAAAATTTATTTAAAATATTTCGTGGAGATAGAATTGGTTCTGAAAATTCTTTTGAAATTGAAAGAAATGAATCATTAGATTCTGAACTTGATGAAATAACTACTTACTTGAAAATAGGTGGGTTTACTATTGGATTTATTACATTAATTGGAGCTTCCATTGGTCTTATGAATATTATGCTTGTCTCCGTAACAGAGAGAACCAGAGAGATAGGACTAAGAAAATCTATTGGTGCTACTCCAAAAATTATAAGAGATCAATTTCTTATAGAATCAATTTTAATATGTTTAATTGGTGGCTTTGGTGGTGTTGTATTAGGTCTTTTCTTTGGTAATATTGTAACAATATATGTTGGAGGAGGAAAATTTATTATTCCATGGGTATGGATTTTTATGGGTTTATTAATAAGTACACTTGTTGGTATTTTAAGTGGCTTCCTTCCAGCAAGAAAAGCTGCCTCATTAGATCCTATTGAGTCACTCAGATTTGAATAGTTGGAGTAATTCTTCAGATTATTTAGATACCAAAAAATTTATTTAGGAAGGTAAGTATAAATATTGAACCTAATATAAGTGGGCAAATATAAGTAATTGAAAAATTAATATATTTCTCAATTAATGATCCCCTGTAGGTTGGATTACCTTTCTCTATCTCTTTTGATAAATTTTTCTTTTTCCAGATAAAAGAAGTATAAATAGTTATTAAAAATCCTCCAAAAGGTAATAGTGTATCGTTAGAAATATCAATTACTAGCTGCATAAAATCAACAGGTCTCTCACTTCCAAAATATGTAATAAAATTTGTAAATAACTCACTCTTTCCTTGAGAGAGTGCAGATGGGACACCTATTAACAAAATAATACTTCCGGATACCCATACTGCATAATTTCTTTTCAATTTATATTCATCAACTAAATAACTTACTGGCACTTCAAGTAATGACACTGTTGAAGTTATTGCAGCAAATGATAATAAAATAAAAAAAGTTGAACCAATAAAAATTCCAACACCATCACCTAGGTTTTGAAATATTTTTGGAAATACCTCAAAAATAAAACCAGGTCCTCCCTGAGTTTCAATTCCTGAAGAGAACACAAAAGGAAAAATTATTAAACCAGATAGAAATGCAATCCCTACATCAGTGAGCGTAATCAAAGATGCTGAGCTAATTATGTTATTGTCATCTTTTATATAACTGCCATAAGTAATAAGCATTCCCATTCCAAGAGAAAGAGAAAAAAAAGCTTGACCTAAAGCATTTCCAGCAATAGTTAAATTGATTTGAGAGAAATCTGGAATCAAATAGAAAACTATACCATCTATGGCATTTGGCAGAGTTAACGCGTAAATAATAAGGGAAAAAATTATGATAATTAAAGTAGGCATCAAAATTTTAGCTGCTTTCTCAATTCCCTTCTCAACTCCTCTTGAAACTATCAAAATAGTTAAAAGCATAAATAATGCAGAGTAGAAAAATACATTTTCAGTGTTATTAACGTATCCTCCAAAATCATCGGATATTGCAAAATTTCCTGTTAACATCTCAGTTACGTATCCTAATACCCACCCTGCTACAACAGTATAAAAAGATAATATAAGTACTCCACAGAAAACTCCCATCTTCCCTATAAAATTCCAATTTCTATTTCCCATTTCATTAAATGCACCAATGACGTTCCTCTTTGTATTTCTACCTATTGCTATCTCAGACACAATTACAGGAAAACATAAAATAAAACAGAAAAATAAGTACATTATTAGGAATGCTGCTCCACCTCCATTACTAACTTCAAACGGAAATTTCCAGATATTTCCAAGACCTACTGCAGATCCAGAAGCGGCTAGAATAAAACCCAATTTTGAATTAAATGATCCTCTTTTCATCTAAAAATTATTAAATATTTTATATGCTCTTCTTTCTAAGAAATAGTCTGCAATTCTTCTATTAATATCTTTTATATTGAATTTATTAAATATTAATGTATTCTCAATAATATCTATACTTTCACTAAGTTCCTTGTCTTTCATAAAGCTAGAAACACATTCAGTCATAGACTCTCTTATTGAAAATAAATTATAGTGTAGAACAGATTTAGAAATATCTAGTAAGATCTCATTCTGAGTAGACGTGTATACCTTTTCACATCTTTTAAGTGAAGACTCAATGACATAAATTGATATAATCACATCAGCTATATTCATCATTATTTCTTGTTCAACCTTTATCTTTTCTCCAAAATGCAAAGCGGACTTCCCAAAATACATTAAGAGTAAATTCTTGAGGTTCTTAATTAACTTATATGATGATGAGAAGTGATTATTTTTATCATAATTTGATTTCTCAATTTTCTTTTCATTTATTACCTTCATGGCATATTCTAATATGTCAATTTCTTTCTTTAGAGACCTTTTAAGCAAGGTTCCAACTATGAGCATTCTATTTATCTCATTTGTTCCCTCATAAATTCTTGAAATTCTTGCATCTCTGTATGGTCTTGCCATTGGTGCCTCTTCAGAGAATCCCATTCCTCCATAAATTTGAACTCCTTCATCTACAACAAAATCAAGAATTTCTGAGCCATAAATTTTTGATATTGCACACTCAACAGAAAATAACTCTATAGCTTTTAATTCGGACTCATTTAAAGATAATCCTTCATTTTGATACTCTTTAATTTTGTTATCTATATCATTCCCAGCTCTGTAGCATATAGACTCACATGAAAATGATAAAACTATCATTTTAGCTAACTTTTGTTTTATAGCTCCGAAATTAGAAATACTAGTATTGAACTGCTTCCTTTCTATGGAATAGGTTAATGCACTATCAATAACTCCTCTACATCCACCTAAAACACCCGCACCCAATTTAATTCTGCCAATATTCAATACATTTAATGCAATTTTAAATCCACCCTCTCTTTCTCCCAGAAGATTTTCTATGGGAATTTCAACATCATTAAAGAATATCTGTCTTGTAGAGGACCCCTTAATTCCTAATTTATCTTCCTCAGGATTCATAGATATACCATCTCTTGTCTTTTCTACTAGGAATGCAGTTAAGTTTTTATCATCATTTATTTTTGCAAAAACAATAAAAAGATCTGCAAATCCACCATTAGAAATCCACATCTTCTGCCCGTTTATAATATACTTTGTCTTATCATCAGATAGTTTAGCACTTGATTTTGCAGAATTTGCATCTGATCCAGAATCTGGTTCAGTTAGACAGTATGCTCCTTTAATTTCACCGGAAACTAAGCCCTTTAAAAACTTTTCTTTCTGCTCATCAGAACCATAATACTTAAGAGGTAGGGTAGCAATCCCAGTATGTGCCCCATATGCTGTAGAAAATGAACCTGTTATTCCAACAATATCTGCAATTAACATGCTTGTATTAAAGCTCATGTTCATTCCACCATAATCTTCACTTATAGAAAGACCAAGTAGACCAAGCTCACCAGATTTTTTAAGTAAATTAGGCATTATCTCAGGATAGTTTTTACTATCAATTTTTTTTGTTAGAGGTATTACATCTCTTTCGAGAAAATCGATGCATGCCTCTGCCATCATTCTCTGATCCTCATTAAAGTCTTCCATTGAGAAGATATTGTTTGCATCTACCTCATGGATAAGAAATTCACCACCTATAACAGAATTTTTAATAGCCATAATTACATTTTTAGATTTCTGAGATCTACAGGAACAACTTTTGACACACCCTGTTCAGGCATAGTAATTCCGTAGATTACATCAGCATTGTTCATAGTTCTTTTGTTATGAGTAACGATTATAAATTGAGATGAGTTAGAAAATTTATTAATAATTTTATTGAACTTATCAATATTAGCATCATCGAGTGGTGCATCAACTTCATCAAAAACACAGAAAGGAGCTGGTTTTAGAAGATAAATAGCAAAAAGAAGTGAAGTTGCGGTTAAAGTTTTCTCACCACCAGAGAGCTGATTTATTGTTAATGGCTTTTTACCCTTTGGTTTAGCCATAATTTCAATAGTTGAATCTAGTGGATTCTCTTCATCAACTATCAATAAATCACAGTCATCATCATCAGTAAATAATGATCTAAAAACAGTCTTGAAATTATTTTTAATTTTTTCAAAAGAATTTAAAAACGATTCTTTTGCAACTAGATCAATTTCATTTATAGTTTTAAGCAAGGATTCTTTTGCTTCTATAAGGTCAGATCTTTCTTTTGTTATGAATTCATGTCTCTCTTTTATTTCATTATAAGCATCCATTGCTAAAGGATTAATCTGACCAATTTTTTCAATTTTTTCTTTCAGCTTATCTCTTCTAGAAACCATCTTCTCAAGTGAATTTTCTTCTAAAAAGTTTTTATCTGCTTTACACTTACTTAGTTCTAGATCAAACTCAATTGAAATTCTTTGTTCAACCGAATTTAGCTCAATCTCATTCTCATGAATTCCGTTTTTAAGCTGATCAATAAGAGTTAAATTTATGTCTTTCTTATTTTGTAAGTCTCTTATTGAAGAGTCATCCAAATTTATTGTAGATTTCAATTTGTAATATTCATCTTCAAACTGCTCTAGCTCTTTCTCAGATTTTGATTTTTCATCATATAATCTCAATAGAGAGTTATCATTTGAGTCTGAATCTGTATCAATTTTTGTTACCTCTTTCTCAGAGATTTCAAGAGCTTTTATGTTATCATTAATTCTTTTCTTATTTGACTCATAGGTGGTATTCTTGTATTCAACTTCTCTTTTTAACGACTCAATGTTATTTTTTAGAGAGTTGTAATTAATCTCATCTTGTGATAAATTTTTAGACTTTTCACTGAATAACTTATTAATTCTAATAATTTCATTATTCTCAGTTTTAAATAAATTTTCAATCTTTGAAAAAGCAATTTTCAATTCATTTATTTCATTGTCAATGGATTTAACTTTATCAAGAATAGCTTCTTTATCAATTTTTTCTAGTTGAAGTAAACTTTCAATCTGATTTCTTTTATTAGAGATTGACTCAAGATTATGTGTTAATTCTCTAAACTGATCTTCAACTTCTTTAATATCAGTTATTTTAACATTCTTATCTTTTAATTGTTCCTCGTATTTATGGTAGTCTTTTTTCGTCTGATCTAGCTGACTAAAAACATTTTTCAAGTTTTTTTCATTCTCTTTTATTTCATTTTGAATACTTGAAATTGAGAACTCAGATCTCTTATTACTTTCTGTATCGTATTTAATTCTTTCTCTTAAGTCTTCAATCTTCTCAATAAGCATCTTGGCTTTTTGAGATTTCATTCTTTTTGCCTCCTCAAAAGATCTAATTTTTTCTAGAATTGAATTTAATTCCTTCTGAAGTTTTAATAACTTTTTCTCATATGGAATAAGTGATGACTTTGCTTCTTCCAACTTAGAATTCTTCTTAGCAAGATCGGTTACAACTTTTGTATTTTCATTTTCTATTTTAACAAGCTTTTCTTTCTGTTCTTTAAGAGTATTTCTTGTTGTTTTAGATAATTCTAGTGCAACATTTACGCTTATAAGTTTATACTCTTCCTTAAATCTATAATATTTCTCTGTTTGCTTGGCTTGTCTTTTAAGTGATCTAAGATTTTTTTCTATTTCATATACTAAATCTTCAACTCTATCAAGATCGGACTCAGTTTGTTTAATCTTATTTAAAGTCTCTTTTTTTCTTTTTCTAAATTTAGATACTCCGGCTGCCTCCTCAAATAACTGTATTCTAGAGTTATCTTTATCACTTAATAAATTATCAACCATTGAAAGCTCTATTATAGCATAATTATTAGATGATACACCTGTATCAAGGAAAAGGTTAGTTATATCTTTAAGTCTACATTTTACATCATTTAGAAGATATTCACTATCACCAGAGCGAAAATATCTTCTTGTTACTGTCACAGTTGAGTACTCAGTTGGAATTAAATTTTTTGTGTTATCAAATGAGATAGATACTTCAGCCAACTGCAATTTTTTTCTTGTTTTTGAGCCATTGAAAATAACATTCTCCATTTTATCTGATCTCAAAAGTGTTGTTTTTTGCTCACCCAGAACCCACCTTATTGCATCTACAATATTTGATTTTCCACAACCATTAGGTCCAACAATGCCAGTCACTCCAGAATTAAAATTTATGGTTGTTTTGTCTCCAAAACTCTTAAAACCTTTAATTTCAATTTTATTTAATCTCATTAAAAAATTATGAATTATTTTTGGCCTAAATATAATAATATAAGAATGGATTTCTCTGATTTTAGTGAATTTATAGGCCCAATTATTTTCGGTTTAATTGCTTGGCTTTCAAACTACTTCGGAAAGAAGAAAAAGAAGGATATTAATACTGAAGAAATCGCTGATTACAAGCAAGAGAATGACATAGATTTTAATCAGATATTTATTGAAGAAGATCCATCACCAGAGATAATTCCTGAACAAGAATCTTATACTGACATTAATATAACAGAAGATATTATTTTAGAAGATAACAAAATAGCAAAGTTTCCAAAAGAGATATCTCCTCTACAAAAAAATGAAGAAGTCAGTATTGCAAGAACACCTCTAAAAAGATTTAATAAGAAATCAAGTTTGTCAAGAGCAGCTTCCATAAGGAAAAAACTTAGAGATAAGAGTAGTATAAAAGAAGCAATAATTATGAAAGAGATTCTTGATAGAAAATACTAACTATCTTTTTGATATATCTGTGTACTCTCTCTTTTTTTCACCAGTATATATTTGTCTTGGTCTTCCGAGAGGTTCATTATTTTCCCTCATTTCTTTCCATTGTGAAATCCATCCTGGCAATCTTCCAAAAGCAAACATTACTGTAAACATCTCAGGAGGGAAACCAAGAGCACGATATATTATCCCGCTATAGAAATCAACATTTGGGTAGAGTTTTTTATCAATAAAGTACTGATCTTCAAGAGCAATCTGTTCTAATTTTTTTGCTAAGTCAAGAACAGGATCATCAACGCCTAACTTTTCTAGGACATTATCTGCAGCGACCTTAATTATTTTTGCCCTTGGGTCAAAGTTTTTATAGACTCTGTGTCCAAATCCCATTAGTCTAAATGGATCATCCTTATCTTTTGCTTTCTTTATATATTTGTTAATATCATTGCCATCTTTAATAATGGAATCAAGCATTTCAATAACAGCTTGGTTAGCTCCTCCGTGAAGAGGACCCCATAACGCGTTAATACCTGCAGAGATAGAAGGGTAAATACTAGTATGAGATGAACCAACTATTCTAACAGTAGAAGTTGAACAATTTTGCTCATGATCAGCATGTAAAATTAAGAGCTTATTTAATGCATCAGTTACAACAGGGTTCTGTACGTAAGGTTCAGATGGAAGCTCAAACATCATCTTTAAAAAATTTGAGCAGTAATCCAAACTATTGTCAGGGTATATAATAGGGTGGCCATTTCTTTTTTTATAAGACCAAGCAGCAAATGTTGGGAATTTGCCTAAAATTCTAACTATACTTAAATCAACAAGTTCTTTTGACCTATTCGGATCAAGAGATTCTGGATAAAAAGCACTCAAACTCGTTATTAAAGAGGAAAGTATACCCATAGGATGGGCTTTTGATGGATATCCTTCTAGTATTATTTTAAAATCTTCATGAACGAGTGTGTGTGTTTTAATGTTATTTTCAAATTTATCTAATTCTAATTTTGTAGGTAAATTACCATAAATAAGTAAATAACATACTTCAGTAAAAGTTGATTTAGAAGCTAACTCTTCAATTGAATATCCTCTATGTCTAAGTATACCTTTTTCACCATCTAAATAAGTAATATTACTTGTGGTCGATCCTGTATTTTTGAAACCTTTGTCAAGAGTAACAAGGCCTGTTTCAGATCTTAAGCTCGATATATCAATTGCTTTTTCATTTTCTGATCCAGTTATGACTGGTAATTTTATTTCTTTACCGTCAAAGTGAAGGGATGCAAATTCACTCATTTTATTATTTAATTATTTCCACCAAGAATAATTGGAAGTCCATCTTTGCCACTTCCAACAACAACAACTTTAGAGTTAGGTGAGTTAGCAAGTTTACTTGTTGCCTCAATTCCTCTCATTTTTAATAGGTTTGCTGTCAAGCTATTACTAACTATCCTGTTTGCGTCAGCTTCACCTTGTGCTTCGATTCTTTTCCTTTCAGCTTCGCTTTTTTCTCTTTCTAATCTATACTGATAAGCTAAAGCCTCTTGTTCTTGTTGTAATTTATTTTCAATTGCATTCTTAATTTGAGCAGGTAAAGTTATGGATCTTATTAGAAGCGATTTCAGGACTATATTATTTCCAGGCTGATCTAATACCTCACTAGCCTCTAACTGAATTAAATTCTCTACTTCTGCTCTCTTTGTAGAATATATTTCTTCAGCAGTATATCTTCCCATTACATCTCTTACAGTCGATCTAAAAACTGGTCGAACTAATCTTCTTAAATAGTCAAATTGATAAGTTTCATATATTTCTCCAACACTATCATATTTAAGATGAAAATTCATGGTGACGTCTACATTAATACTAAGCCCACTACCATCAAGAACGTCAATAGTTTCTTCAACAAGATTATCAGTTATATCAAACTTATAGATATCATTCCATGGTGCCTTAACACCGAATCCTGGTTTAATGACATTAGCCTTGTCTAGGCCTTTACCGAATTTATAGAAAATGACTGCTCTTTCAGTTGATTCAATAACATAAAACAAGCTGGAAGCAAATGAAAAAAGGATAGTTAATCCGAAAAGTAAAAAAATTATTGCTGATACTAATTTAGAGTTTTGCATAGTTTATTTTGATTTTTATCCACAAATATAAGTTTATTCAACAATAATAAAAGTATAATTTTTCTTACCTTTTTGAATGAGTATATATTTTTCGTGTTTTAATTTATCTGATAAATTATACTCTTCACTTGTAATTTTTTCTTTGTTTATTGTGAGACCATTATTTTTTATTAATCGAATAAGCTCAGATTTAGAAGAAAATATTTCAAAATTAGTTGACTCAGTAAGAACTGTTTTTAAATCGCTATGTAACTTTTCCCTCTTAATTCTCACACAAGGAACTGCAGTAGAGAGTGATTCTATAACCTTTTCGTCTAAATTATCAAAATCTTCTTTTTCAAATTTCCCAAAAAGAACTTTAGATGTTGATTGAGCTATTTTTAATTTTTCTTTATTATGAACAATCTCAGTAATTTCTTCAGCTAATGCATTTTGAAGTATTCTAAGATGAGGCTCTTTATCATGATCCGAAATTAATTTTTTTATTTCTCTCTCATTTTTTTGAGTAAATATTTTAATGAAAATCTTTGCGTCATCGTCAGTGACATTAATCCAAAATTGATAAAATTTATATGGGCTAGTCTTTTTTTCATCTAACCATACATTTCCTTCCTCTGTTTTTCCAAATTTTCCACCATCAACTTTAGTAATAAGTGGGGTAGTGAGAGCATGAGTCTCTCCTGATTCAATTCGTCTTATAAGTTCACTTCCTGTTAAGATATTTCCCCACTGGTCTGAACCACCAAACTGAATTTTTACATCTTTATTTTTCCACAACCAATAAAAATCATATCCTTGAATAAGCTGATAACTAAATTCTGTGAATGAGATTCCAGTTTCTAATCTATTTTTCACTGAATCTTTTGCAATCATATAATTTACAGATATATGTTTTCCAACTTTTCTTAAAAAATCAAGAAGATTAAAATCTTCAAACCATGTTTTATTATTTACAATTGAAGCCGAATTAGGTCCAGTAAAATCGAGAAATTTTTCAAATTGAAGCCGTATCTTATTTTGATTTATAATCAATGTTTCTTCATCTAAGAACCTTCTCTCTTTTGTTTTTCCAGAAGGGTCACCAATCATACCAGTTGCTCCGCCGATTAAGATGATAGGTTTATGTCCACATTTCTGGAAATGAACCAATGTCATTATCTGAACAAGATTGCCAATATGAAGAGAGTCAGCAGTAGGGTCAAAGCCAATATATCCTGATGTTGAATTTTTTTTAAGATATTCTTCTGTTGAAGGTGTCATATCATGAATTAATCCTCTCCATCTAAGCTCCTCAACGAAATTTTTCATTTGATCTTTAATATTAATTATTTACATGCAATATTATTAAAAAACTATTTACTTTTATGAAATAATCTAATGATTCAGACCTTTAATCAAATTGTTAAAAATTTGAATGAAGATAAATTCGATAAAATTTATCTTCTAATGGGTGAGGAGACTTTTTTTATCAAAAAAATAGCACTTTTTTTTGAGTCAAAATTTATAGAGGATGCTCACAAAACATTTAATCAAGAAATTCTATATGGCGGTGAATCTTCAGTTGAGCAGATCATTGCATCATGCAAGAGTTTTCCAATGATGTCAGACAAAAAGCTTATACTTGTTAAGGAGGCTCAAGATTTAGACGTATTTAAAAGAAATAATGAAAAAAAGAATGAATTATTAATTAGTTACATAAGGAAACTGAACCCTTATACGACATTAATAATTTGTCTAAATAATAAAACTTTAGATAAGAGAGGAAAGCTTTTTAAGACATTTAATGAGTTTTCTTGCGTGCTGGACTCCAGTTCAAAAGAGAATAAAATTTATGACAATCAGCTTCCCAGCTGGATAAGATCGGAGATAAACAAAAGAAATTATTCAATTACTGATGATGCACTTTTGTTATTAACAGAAAATATTGGAAATAGTTTAGAAAAAATTGATAATGCTTTAGATAAGATTTTCTTAAATATTTCATCTAAAAACATAACTAAGGATGATATAATTAAGTATACAGGAATAAATAGAGAGTATAACCTCTTTGAATTTCAAGATAGTTTGATTGAGAGAAACTCATTAAAATGCAGTAAGATATTGAACTATTTCACTTCAAATGAAATAAAATTTCCAATTCAACAGGTAATAATTTATATGTATGGTTTTTTTTCAAAGCTTTTAATTATTAAATCTAAAAATATTACTAGTGTAGATACAATTTCATCAACTTTATCCGTTCATCCCTACGTAGCAAAATCATACATGAAAGCAATGCAAAACTATAACTTAACAGAGTTATTCGTTATTTTAAACTTTGTAAAAGAATTAGATCTAATCTCTAAGGGATTAAAACAAATAAAACCTGACAGCAAGGCTCTGATGGGTGAGATTATTTATAGAATATTTACCCGATGAAATATTTTTTATTACTTATTTTATTTTTTGTAAATACATTTGTTTTTTCACAGAATGATAAAAAGTTAAATCAACTATTTTACTCTGGAAATTATTCTACTTACGTTTCTTTCTTTGAAGAAAATTATCCAACTGATGATTTTGAGACTTTATCATCAGAAATTGTCTCTCAATATATTATTTCACTTCTAAAATCTAATTTTAATTCCAATGATATCATTCCAACAAGAAGACTCAAGTTACTTAGAGATAAAATTGAGAATTTTATCTTATCAAATAATTCAAAGACAAAGGAAAATCTATATTATGAATTTGGTAAATCTGAGTTTAATATTGACCGTTTTAAATCATCAATTAAGTTTTTAGAAAAAATTGAGCCTAAAACTGACGAGATAAATTACCTTATTGGAGTAGCTTATTTTAATGATAGAAATTATGAAGCTTCAAAGGATTTTATATCTAAAGTTGAAGGTCAAGAATTTACAGATAATGCTAATTATTTCTTAGGTGTTATTTCATATCTAGAGGATAATTTTGAAAGGGCAAAAAATTACTTTGATAGAATTTCAGATATTAGTCTTGAAAATAAATTTTTACAGTACATTATTAGCATAAATTATTTAGAAGGTAATTATAATGAAGCAATCTTAAATCTTAAGAAAGTTAATGAATTAACATTAAATTCTGACTACTGTTATTTCTTTATAGGAAAGTCATATTTTGTAATAAATGATTTTGAAAATAGTATAAATACTCTAAGTTATATTAAAAATACTATTGATAGAGATGAGGAAATTTCTTTTATGGAAGGGTATTCACACTACATGCTTAAGGATTATGAATCTGCAAAAAAAATATTCAAATCGTTATCTTATTCTTCCTCAAAATACTCTCAGTATTCATCTTTTTATCTTGGACTTATATTTTTAGATGAAGAAGATTTCAACTTAGCTAAAAATTATTTCTATGCATCTTATAAAAAAGATGACGATGAAAACTACACTATTAAGTCACTTCTGAACTATGCCAAAACAAATTATGAAGTAGGAGACTATGACTTATCAATAGCTGTTATAAATAAATTAAAAAGTACCTATCCCTTATACGTAAATGAGACAATGGATGAATTATTAAGTGAAAATTATTTCATGACAAATGATTATTCAAGAATAATTCAATATCTAAATTCTAAGAAAAATATCTCTTCAGATGAAAAAATTAAGTTTCAGTATGTTACTTATCAGAAGGGAGTTAATGAGTTTAATAGAGGTAATTTTGCTAATTCAATTAAATATTTTGATTTATCACAAAAGTACAACTCTGATAAAGAAATTTATCTAAAATCTATCCTGAATGAATCTGAGGCACATTTTATTGGAAATAATTATAAAAAAGCTACCGATGAAATTTTAAAGGTTTATTCTCAAACAATGGCAAATGAATTAAAGTCTAAGTTTGCTCTTGTCCTTGGGTACTCTTTCTTTAATTTAAATGATTATAGCCTAGCTTCAACTTATCTAAAAAGTTTCTTAGATATAAATGGAAAGCTTAATGAAAAGTCGGATCTTGATGCTCTTCTAAGGTTAGCTGACTCTTATTACGCATCAAAAAGATTTGATTTAGCCATAACTTATTATGGAGAAAGTCTTGAATTAAATGAAATAAATAGGAATTATATTAACTATCAACTTGGTCTATGCTATTATGGATTAAATGACTTCACAAATTCTATAGTTTATATGGATAAAGTAATGAATAGTTCTGAGATTAGTTTACATGATGATGCTATTTTTAGAAAGGCACAGATTTACTTTGAAAATTCTGAGTTCGATATGTCTATAACTAATTTTTCAGAATTAATTAGTAGGTTTAAATTTAGCGAGTATCTTCCTTTCTCATATCTTAATAGAGCTACATCTTATTTTAATTTAAGATCGTATGATCAGGCAGAAGCTGATTATTTACACATTCTAAATAATATAAATGATTCTAAAATACAAAGTGAGGCTCTTCTTGGAATGCAAAAAATAGTTTCGTACACTAATAACTTCTCTCAGTTAAATCAACTTATAACTAACTATAAAAATAAATTTCCTGAAAATAATGATATATCAAAGATTCAGTTTGATAATATTAGAAATCTTTACTTTAACCAGAAGTACGAAGATCTTATTGACTACACTAACAAAATAAAGGCTGAAGATGAAATTTCTTACAATAAATATGAGACTAATTATTATTTGGCAGAGTCACTCTTTAATATTAAAGAGTTTAATCAAGCCTCTACAATATATGAAATTCTTCTAGATAGTATTAACTCAAAATATTTCAGTAGATCATTAAATAGGCTTGCCCAAATTAACTTGAATATTAAAGATTATGATAAATCATTAATGTATTATAAAAAACTTGAGTCTTCTAGTAATAATAATAGAGAAAAAATAGATTCTTATATCGGATCTTTAACAAACTACTATTATTTAAAAAAATATGATTCAGTCCAATATTACTCTAATCAAATAAACAATTTTGATAAGATATCATTTACTAATAGAAATAAGATAAACCTTCTTAGTGCTAAGTCATTTATTGATACGGGGAACACTTCAAATGCTATTGATAAGCTTCTAACTACTATGAATTTAGTGAAAGATGAAAGTGCTGCTGAAGCTAATTTTTTACTTGCTCAATTATTTTATAAAAATTCTCAAAAAAATCAGGCACTAGAGTCATTATATTCATTAAATGAAAACTTTTCTAATTATGAGTATTGGGTAGGAAAATCATATATTTTAATAGCGGATATTTTTATGTCAATGGGAGAAAATTTTCAGGCCAATGCTACTCTTGAATCATTAATTGAAAATTCACAAATTGATGATATAGTTCAAGAGGCAACAGTTTTAAAAAATAAAATATCATTAGATGAATAAAAAAATTTTAATACTCTTTCTGTTTTTTTTAAGTTTTTTGTCTTTTGCCCAGACAAATGAGGGAGAAATAGAAGATGCTCAGATTCTTATTGAAAAGAATAGTAATATTATTCTTCCAAAAGTAGACAAGTCTATAAATAAAATTTTGTTAGAAAATAAAAATATTGATAAAAAACAATTCAGTTTTGATACAATTAAGTATCAGGTTCCAACAGATAATAAAAAAATTGATAAGACTTTAAGGGATTTGACATCATATTTTGGTGATAAAAACATATTTTTAGACTTAAAAACTGGCAATTATTCATCTTACTACTTACAGACAAATCCTTACTTAAAATCTGGAAATGATTTTGTGATTTATTCAGATATTCTTTTAGATTTTAGATTAAAAGGTCAAAAATTAAATACTATTAGTGAAGAGTCAACTTCTGATTTAAATTTATTTGTAGACTACAAACTAAATTCAAAATCTAACATTACTACACATCTAAATTATAATTCAATTAAAAGTGGTTATTATGGATTTACAGAAGAGAATGATATTGCTTTGTCTGATGATTTAATCAAGAATCTGAAATTTACAAATAATTTATTTTACTATAAAATAAATTTTGAGTCTGTAGAAAATGAATATTTCTATAATGTTAGTTATTCTGGAAAATCATTTCAAAATAATTTTAATTATGAATTGTTTCAAAATTTTAACTCAACCTTATCTCTTCCTTTATCTAATTTTCTTCTCTCTTTTAAGCCCTCATATTATTCCTATAATTTAGAAAATATATCATTAAACAATAATGTCTTATTTAGTGACCTTTCAATCCCATTAGTCTTAGATTATTATACTAATAAATTTAATATAAGAATAAATGGTATGTATCAGTTATTATCAAGAGATTTCAAAAATAAGAAGACTATGTCTTCTTTCTCTCCAGAGATAAAAATTAAATATAACCTTGATAATGTTACCTTTAAATTATCTTACTCTAAAGGTATAACTTATGATAAATTATCATCTATCCTAACTTCAATGCCTTTTATTTATGATCCAAATATTTCCCAATTTGACTTTAATGAAGAATTTTATAATTTAAATGCTGGAGTTGATTTATCTGTGTATTACTCTACTAAAGTTTCATTTAATTTTAATTCCGTTAATTCAATTGGTGGATTAGACTACGCTATTTATGATGGAGAGAATTTACCTATATCTCTTAAAAATCCATTGTATTTATATTCTCTCAAAAGAAAAAATGTTGAAGAAGTCATAAATACTTATTCTTTTTCTTTTAGAAGAAAATTTTCTAATAGAATAAACTCTTCTTTAGATTTTGTCTATACTCAGTACGAGGAAAAAGAGGTTTTTCTTCCTTTGTATTATATTGATTTTATTACATCTTACTCTCAGAATAAATTTCATCTAACAGTAGGAACTAAATTAGAACTTGAGACATACGGATTAAATTATCAAAATGAGTTATTTAAAATGAATTCATACATTGATGTTTATCTTGAATCATTATATAATATTTCAGATAGATTTGAATTTAGTTTTAATTTAAACAATATTTTAAATAGATATAATGAAAGATTTTTTATGTATCCAGATTTAGCAATAAATTTTATGGGTGGAGTAAAATGGTATTTTAAATGAAAAAAAAAGATATTGATTTTGGTTTAAAGAACATAAATATTGAAGATTATAAATTAAATAAATCAAAATCCTCTACTTACTTTTCTCTTGTATTCTTTTTCATAATTTTAGTATATATATTCTTTAATGTAGAGTTTAATAAAGATGACCTTCTCTCTGATACTCCATCTAAAGAGTTAAATTTAGAAGATAACTTTCTTGAAAAAAACATCAACATAGAAGACGATCAAAATATTCAGGAGACTGATTCAATAATTATTAAGGAAGTATATTTCGAACCTATAATTACAGAAATTAACTATTTATCTGGAAAATATTATATTATCGCGGGTAGCTTTTCAAATTATAATTTATCTTTAAATAAAGCTAATGAGATTAAAAATTTTGGCTTTAATTGCTTTATAATTTCGCCTATAAATCAAAATAAAATGTATAGAGTTGCAGTTGATAATTTTGATAATGTTGAAAAAGCTAAAGAAATGTTAACTTTTTACAAAGAAAAAATAAATAATGAATTATGGATTTTAAAACATTAATACTACAGATAATTAATTCAAATGACTCTACAGTTACAGCCTTAAGCCAAGATCAGATAACTGTTATGGAGTTGTTATTTAAGGGTGGATTTATGATGATACCAATCTTGGTGTTGTTTATAGTTACTATTTATATATTAATTGAAAAAATATTAATTATTAATAAAGAATCTAAATCCCCTAAAGGATTTACTGATGAAATTTTATCAAGAGTAAAAAATGATGATATCAATGGTGCTAAATTGGTCTGTAATGATACAGATAATCCTGTTTCAAGGATGATTTTAAAAGGTCTCAATAAATTAAATACATCTTTGAAAAATATTGAGTCCTCAATTGAAAATGTTGGTAAAATTGAAATCTATAATTTAGAAAAAAATTTAAGTTTATTAGCTACAATTTCAGGAGCTGCTCCTATGATTGGTTTTTTAGGAACAGTTACTGGAATGATTCAAGCGTTCATTTCAATAGCTGAAGAAGAAGGAGCCGTTAGCCCTAAATTACTTTCTAGTGGAATCTATGAGGCGATGCTTACTACAGCTGCTGGATTATTTGTTGGAATTGTTGCTTACTTGGCTTATAACTATCTAGTTACTAGGGTTGAAAAATTAATCCATAAGATGGAATATACTACAATAGAATTTTTAGAAACTTTACAGAGTAAAAAATGAATTTAAAACCAAGCAATAAGATAAATCCTCTTTTTAGTATGTCTTCGATGACAGATATTATCTTCTTATTACTTATTTTTTTTATGTTAACAGCCTCATTTGTAACGCCCTCAGGCTTACCTGTCAATCTACCTTCGAGTAAGTCTTCAACTATTGTCATCCAGAAAGTTTCTGTAACTATTACAAAGGATCTTAAATATTTTGTTAATGACCAAGAAACGTCTTTAGACAATCTTGAATTTATATTAAGGAATGCAATAGGGGATCAAGAAGGTTTAGTTGTCTTACATTGCGATAAAGATGTTCCAGTAGAACATTTAGTTAATGTTGCTGGGATAGCGACTTCATTAGAAGCAAAAGTTTCAATTGCATCTACACCTAAAAAATGAGAGAAAATAATCAAGATTTAAAAAAGAAAGCTTTTTATCTGACAGTTTTAAGTAATTTATTATTTTTCTTATTACTTATGATAGTTGTCGCTTGGAAAGAAACTTATCCTCCTCCAGAAGAATATGGTATTGAACTTGGAGGAGATAGTGAGAATCTTCTTGAAAATTCGTTAGAAAGTGAAGAGAGTAATTCAGAGAACATAGAAGAAGATTTAGAAGAAAACTTAGATGTAAAAAACATGCTAAATTCTAATATAAATGAAGATATTATTGAAAATATTTCTAAACAATCTGAACCTTCAAATCAAGAGAAATCAGATATAGAAGAACCTTTTTCAGTTGAAGAATCAATTAATAATGTAAATTCCGAGAAAAAAATTGATGATTCTGAAGATAAACTTTTAACTGATTCTTCTAAAATAAATAATAATGCTCCTTCTTCTAAGATTATTGATGAGAGGGCAATTTTTAGTAATAAGTCATCATCTGAGTCTGGTTCTAAAGGATCTTCATTAGAGATGTTAGGATGGGTCTGGGATTTTGAACCTAAACCTATAGATAACAGCAGAGAAAGTGGCAGAATTGTATTTGAGATCACAGTTGATTATTATGGTGAAATAATTAGCTTAAAAACGCTAGAAACTACTCTTAGCCCTGCAGTGGAAAATATTTATAAGGAAGAAGTTTTGAAATTAACTTTTAGTCCTACAAATAATGAGAATCCTGCAGACCTTTCAAAGGGAAAAATTACTTTTATCATAAAGAATAATTAATAATTAGTTTAAATTTTATTTCTCAAATACAATAATGAAATATACTGAAGTAATAGATTTTCTATTTAATAGTATTCCCAATTATCAAAACTCTGGAGATATCGCATTAAGACCTGGTCTTAAAAATATAAGGATTTTATGTGAGTACTTTAAAAACCCTCATAAATCATTTAAATCTATTCATGTAGGGGGCACAAATGGAAAAGGAACAACATCAACTACACTAGCAAATTTTTGTTCATCACTTAATTTGAATATTGGTTTATATACTTCTCCTCATATTTTTGATTTTAGAGAGAGAATACAAGTAAATGGAAAAAAAATTAGTAAAAAGTTTATTCTCAATTTCATTAAGGAAAACTTATCATTTTTTAAAGATAAAAACATCTCATTTTTTGAGATGACAACAATTTTAGCATTTGAGTATTTTAAAGAGAAGAAAGTTGATTTAGCGATAGTTGAGGTGGGATTAGGTGGTAAATTTGATTCAACAAATATTTTAACCCCTTTAATAAGCTTAGTTACTAATGTTGGTCTAGATCATCAAAAAATCCTAGGAAACACATTAGAGGATATTGCAAAAGAAAAAGCAGGGATAATTAAATCTAAAAGTATTTTCATAAAAGGGGAAAGTCAACCTGATATTGATAACATATTTAAAAATGAGTGTCATAAGAATCAAACACATTATCTTCAAGCATCTGAAGAGATTAAATTAAGCTCAATTAAAAAAACAATTAGCTCTAGAACAATATCTATCTCATATCAATCAATTTACTTTCAATTAAAACTTAATAATCCAACAGAATACTATTTTCAAAACTTGAAAGGAGTACTATTGGCCTATTTTCAATTCCTTAAATTGGAAAAGATAGAAATTAATGAAAATCTATTTAAAAAAGCTCCTTTTATAATTCATGGTAGATGGAATATTATCTCTAAAAATCCTTATATTATATCTGATGGATGTCATAATCTAGATGGATTTAGAGTTATTCTAGATGAGTTAAAAAATTCATCTTTTAATAAAATTTTTTTTATTATAGGTGGTGTTAAAGATAAAAGATGGGATGAAATTGTTAAAATTCTTCCTAACACTTTTGAATATATATTAGTTCAGCCAAGGATTAATAGGTCTTTAAATGTTGAAGATTTGTCGGAATTTTTTAATAAAGAAAAATTATTTTATACTGTGAAAAAAGATATAAATATTGCCATAAGTTATTGTAAGAATAAAGCTCAATATAATGATCTAATATTCATAGGTGGAAGTTTATTTTTAATATCAGATATAGATGAAAAATAAACTAGATAGATACGAATACAATAAAAAATCCAATTTTATTATCCAAGAAGGTAAAGATCTATTTAAAAAAACTAAAGGAAATTGGAGTAACATCTTTCATAACAAAAACCCATTATATTTAGAATTAGCATGTGGTAATGGTGAATACACTGTTTCAAGATCGATTGAAAATAAAAATAATAACTACATTGGCATTGATATAAAAGGTTCTAGATTATGGAAAGGAGCAAAACTCTTAGAGTTAAATAATTGCAAAAATGCTCTATTTCTAAGAATTCCTATTGAACAGATAACTGACTTTTTTTCTGAAAATGAAGTGAATGAAATATTAATTTCATTTCCTGATCCTAGACCAAAAAAAAGAGACTTTAAAAAAAGATTAACTAATGAAAATTTTCTTCTATTATATTATAATATATTAAAAGATGGAGGTAAAGTTTTATTAAAAACAGATGACCCACATTTATTTTATTACTCAATAGATCAGATTAAGACTTCTAAATTTAAAATTCTAGATTATACTAATGACTTATATAATTCTTCAAAATTTGAATCTCATAAAATGATCCAGACTAAATATGAAAAAAGATTCTTAAAAGAAGGTAAAAATATTCATTTCTTAGAATGTCTAAAATGAATTATCTATCAAATCTAAATAGTCTGATAGGGAGTCATAATCTTTTAATCCTGGCCTTATTTCTTCAGATCCTCTGAGTAATAATCCATAATTATTTATTTCAATAAATGAGCTTATTTCATATATTTTTTCAAAAGGATTAATTACAACTAAAAAATTGTTATCAATTCTCTCTAATAATTTTTTGTTTTGATTTGTTAAGTTATCAATAAAAATAGTATCAGAAGATGGAAAATTTTCTTTTATATAAGAGTTTATATGCTTATCAATTAATATTGGGTCTGAAATCTTAACTATTATTTTTTTAGGACTAATTTTTATAGTTTTTTTTATTGACTTTGTAAGATCAACTTGTATTCCATCAAATTTTTTTTTATCTAAAATTGAATTTATGTGTTCATCTGATGAATTATTAAATTCAGCAATAATATTCACTCCATTTATCCAATTAGAAATCTCAATTACTGAGTCTAGAGATAACTTATTTGGTGAGTTTTCATCTAAATTAAAGCCTATACTATCTACCATCATACCTGAGCAATATCTTGCATCACTTAAATTTGAAATGGAGCTAACATGAACAAAATACTTTAATGACATTATAATAGTCTTTATAATTAAATTAATTTTACAAATTAAACATATTAGAATCAATTATGAGTAAACACGGTAAGGTTCTTGTCGCAATGAGTGGTGGTATTGACAGTTCTGTTACCGCTATCTTACTTAAAGAGCAGGGATATGATGTAATTGGTTTGACTATGAAAACTTGGGATTATGAGTCGTCTTCATCAAATAAAAAGGAGACTGGATGTTGTAGTCTTGATTCTATTAATGACGCAAGAAATATAGCAGTAGATTTAGGTTTCCACCATAATATTCTTGATATAAGATCTGAATTTGGTGATTATGTCATTGACTATTTTACTGATGAATACATGTTAGGAAGAACGCCAAATCCATGTGTTTTGTGTAATACTCATATTAAATGGGAGGCTTTACTTAAGAGAGCAGACAAGCTTGATTGTGAATTTATTGCTACTGGTCACTATGCTAAAGTTTTAGAAAATAATAATAGATATTTCGTGTCTAAGGGTAAAGATTTGAATAAAGATCAGTCTTATGCTTTATGGGGCATTTCACAGAAAAATCTAAGTAGGACAATCTTTCCTCTTGGAGAACTAGAAAAAAAGGAAATAAGAGATATTGCCCTAAAGTCAGGATACGATAATCTTGTAAAAAAATCAGAATCGTATGAAATTTGTTTTGTTCCAGACAATGATTATAGAAATTTTCTAAGAAAAAGAGTAAAAAATATTAATAATAAAGTAGGTGAAGGGAATTTTATTGATGAAAATGGGAAAATAATAGGAAAACATCAAGGGTATCCATTTTATACAATTGGGCAAAGGAAAGGATTAGGAATTGCTTTAGGGTATCCTGCTTACGTAACTCATATAAATAAGGATACTAATGAAGTTTCGATTGGCTCATTTGATGAATTACAGAGGGATGGTATGTATGTCAATAAACTTAATTTCATGAAATATGATAAAATTATGGGAAGATTAGATGCTCATACAAAAATCAGATATAATGACCAGGGTAGTCCATCTATTATAGAGCAAGTCGATGATACTATTAAGGTATTTTTTGGCAACGATGTAACAGCAATTACCCCAGGTCAAGCAGCAGTTTTTTATGAGGGAGAAGATGTGATTGGTGGTGGCTGGATTATGTCTAGCTTTAGAAATAATTTCAAAACTTTAAAAGTTAAATCATATAATGAGTGAGATATCCATTTCAATTCTAGATTGTAATTTTAATGACCTTGAAACTGAATTTGAAAAAATTAATTCTACAGATGCTTCATTTGTACATTTAGATATAATGGATGGTGTTTTTGTACCTAGAGATACTAGAAACACTTTTGATTTAGAGAAAATTAAGGAATTGTCAAACAAGAAACTAGATGTTCATTTGATGATTGACAAACCAATTAAATATCTTCAGAGGTACATTGATTTAAAACCTGAATATATTTCTGTACATCTTGAAAAAAATTCTAAGCTGAATGAATGCATTAATAAAATTCAATCAAATAATATTAAAGCTGGAGTTGCAATTAATCCAGATACTGATATTAAGCTTTTAGAGCCATATATTAAACAAGTTGATTTGATTCTTATAATGTCTGTTTTTCCAGGTGAAGGTGGGCAAAAGTTTCTTTCTTCTACATTTGAAAAAATAAAATTGTTAAATCAATATAAAATGAAAAATAACTTTAAAATTTCTGTAGATGGGGGAGTGAATAATTTAAATTCTGAAAAGCTACATTCTCTATATTCTGACATACTAGTTTCAGGCAGTTTTCTTGTAAAAAATGAAGACATCAAAATAGCCGTAAAATCCCTTCTAAATAAGTAATTTTTTACTTTTTTTGATTTAAAATATAGTATATTTGAATAAGGAAATTTCTTTTAAAATATACCCATGATCGAAGATAAAAATCAAAATATAATTCCAGTAAATATTGAGGATGAAATGAAAGGTGCTTACATAGATTATTCTATGTCTGTAATTGTTTCTAGAGCCCTTCCAGATGTTAGAGATGGATTAAAACCTGTACATAGAAGAGTTCTTTACGGGATGCTTGAAATGGGAGTTAATTATAATAAAAGTTTTAAGAAGTCTGGTAGAATAGTAGGGGATGTTATGGGTAAATATCACCCTCATGGTGACTCTTCTGTATACGAGACAATGGTAAGAATGGCACAGCCCTGGTCACTTCGTTATATTTTAGTTGATGGACAAGGTAATTTTGGCTCTGTTGATGGCGATTCACCCGCTGCAATGAGGTACACTGAGGCTAGACTCAAAAGAATTTCAGATGAACTTCTGTCAGATATAAATAAAGATACAGTTGATTTCCGTCCAAACTATGATGATACGTTAAATGAACCAACAGTATTGCCTTCTAAATTTCCTAATTTATTAGTTAATGGTTCAAGCGGTATAGCTGTAGGGATGGCAACAAATATGGCTCCCCATAACTTATCTGAAGTAATTGATGGCACAATTCATTACATAAATAATAATGATTGTACAATTGAGGATCTAATGACTTTCATTAAAGCACCTGATTTTCCTACTGGTGGTATAATATATGGTTATCAAGGAGTTAAGTCTGCTTTTGAAACTGGAAAGGGTAGAGTGGTTATTAGAGCTAAGGCTTCAATTGAAATAAATGATAATGAAAAAAATCAAATTATCGTTTCTGAAATTCCTTATATGGTAAATAAAGCATCAATGATTGAGAAAACTGCTCAGTTAGTTAATGAAAAAAAATTAGATGGTATAAGTGATATAAGAGATGAATCAGATAGGAATGGTTTAAGAATTATTTATGATTTAAAAAGAGATGCAATTCCTAATGTAGTCCTTAATAATCTATATAAATACACTCAACTTCAGTCTTCGTTTGGAGTGAATAATGTTGCTCTAGTTAATGGGAAACCAAAAACTCTTAATCTCAAAGAGATAATTGAAAATTATGTTATTCATAGACATGATGTTGTAACTAGAAGAACACAATATGAGCTTACTGAAGCTGAAAAGAGATCCCATATTTTACAGGGTTATATTATAGCTCTTGATAATATTGATGATGTTATTGAATTAATTAAAAAATCTAAAAGTCCAGAAGAAGCTAAAATTGGATTAATGACAAAATACAAGCTTTCAGAAGTTCAATCAAAAGCTATTCTTGAGATGAGACTTCAGAAATTAACAGGTCTTGAGAGAGAAAAAATCCAAAAAGAAAATGAGGAACTTAATATTCAAATTGAAAAACTTAAAGATATTTTATCTGATAGAGGTAAAAGAATGGATATTATTAAAGATGAGCTTTCAGAAATAAAAGAAAGATATGGTGATGAAAGAAGATCTGAAATAGAACATTCAGCTGAAGAATTTACAGTTGAAGATATGATTCCAGATGAGGATATGGTTATAACTTTTTCTCATCAAGGATATGTTAAAAGGACATCTCTTGATGAGTATAGAACACAGAGTAGAGGAGGAGTTGGTGCTAAAGGAGTAACAACTAAGGATGATGATTTTAATGAGCATTTATTTATAGCATCTACTCATAATTTCTTGTTAATATTTACTGAATATGGTAAAGTATTCTGGAAAAAGGTTTGGGAAATCCCAGAAGGATCAAAAGTTTCAAAGGGTAGGGCAATACAGAACTTGATAAATATAGAGGCAGGAGATACAATTAGATCAGTAATCAACATAACAAATCTTACTGATGAAGATTACCTAAATAATAATTATTTAGTTATGTGCACAGAAGATGGTATTATCAAAAAAACTAAATTAGAAGCCTATTCAAGGCCAAGAGTTAATGGTATTAATGCAATTACTATTAGAGAGAATGATAGACTATTAGATGTTAAATTGACTAACGGTAATAATCATATTATAATAGCTAAAAGATCAGGAAAAGCAATTAATTTCCATGAAAGCAATGTTAGACCTATGGGAAGAACAGCATCTGGTGTTAGAGGTATTAAGCTAGAAAATGACTCTGATAGAGTAATAGGTATGATATGCGTCTCCAGAGAAGACTCTGATCTCTTAGTAGTATCTAAAAATGGATATGGAAAAAGATCATCTATAAACGATTATAGAATTACAAAAAGAGGTGGAAAAGGGGTTATGACTCTTAAAATCACATCAAAAACTGGGAATTTAGTTTCGATTAAAGAGGTTAAAACAAACGATGAGCTGATGATTATAAACAAATCTGGAATAACAATAAGAACTTCAATAACTAATGAAAATATTAGGGTTATGGGGCGTGCTACCCAAGGAGTAAGGCTTATTAAACTCTCTGAAAATGATGAAATATCCTCTGTAGCTAAGATTGAAAATCTTAATGAAGAAGAAGAATAATTTTATAAATTTGTAAAAAATAAAGACCAAAAAAATGAAAAAAATATTTTTACCCTTTATATTGATGTTTTTAGTTTTTAATTCATATTCTCAATATAAAGGAAGTCCAGGAAAAGCTAAATCTTCTTTGGATAAAGCAGCTTTAAAAACTGATTTAAATGAAATTAAAGAACTATTAGTTATTGCTAAAGGGGAGATTGATGCTGCAATTCTCTCAGATAAAAATAATACAAAAGCAAATACTTGGCTAATTAGGGGAGATGTCTACTCAGCTATTGCCAAAGGTTTTCCAGAAATGGATAACCAGGCTATCGAAAAAGCAGTTGAAGCCTATGATAAAATAGGAACAGATATCCCAACAAAAGATCTAACTATAATTCAAAATACAACAGCTGGAAGACAGAATCTATCATCTCATTTTATAAACCAAGCTATTACAGCATTACAGGGTACAAATGAGCCTAATTATGAAGAAGCTTATGATGCTTTTAATTTATCTCTTCGAGTGAATCCTGAAGATACATTAGGACTTTTATATGGTGGATTTGTGGCTGAGCAATTACAAAAATATAATGAAGCATTAAATTATTACGATAAATTAATGCAAAGAAATATCTTAAATTCAAAAAATTCAAATACGATATATCAGAATTCTGTAAATATTTTATATCAGAATTGTGAAGTTTTTGATGAATGTAATTCTTTTGAAAGAGCTATTACTCTTATAAATAAAGCTAAAGATCTTTTTCCTGAAAACAACTACTATCCATCTGTTGAAATCAATATCGCTATGAGACTTGATAAAGTTGATGAAGCTAGAATGAAAATTGATGAAAGATTAAGTTTAGATCCAGAAAATCCTAGTTTGCACTTTAATAGGGCAGTTTTATATTATAATTTAGGTCTTGCATTATCAGAAAGAACTGACTTATCAGAAAAAGTAAAACTAGATACATTAGATAAAGTATTTAAAAGTTCAATAGATTCTTACAAGACAACTCTACAATTCGAACCAAATAACGAAAGAGCTCTTCTTTACCTTCTTGATGCTTATAAAGCTAATGCTAAACCTTACTATGACTTAGAAAGAAACCTCGACTTTCTAGCATTAAAAAATAGATATCAATCGGAATCAAATAGATTGAAGAAAGAAGGAAATGCTAGAATTTCAGAAGCAATAAGGTTCGCAGTAAATTATATTGAGATGAAAGGTGAGGAGATATCTAATGAAGATATTAGCACTATTTACCCTATCTTTTCAATTTTAGAAGATAATGATAACTTAATTAAGTTGTTATCCATTTCCATCTCAAGAGATCCTAAAAATATTGAATATTTAGAAGTTTTAAGAGGAGCATACATGGGTAAAAAAGACTATGAAAATGCAGAAAGAATATACCAAATGATTCTTAACCTTCAATAATATATCTTATTTTTCAATTTCATCTTTACATTCTTCGTGTACATCAGAAATTAGTCCTTTAAAATGTATATGTTCTTTTGGTAAATATATACTAGCTAAAAACTCTAATAATGCTGCCATAAAAGCAATAGTTGCAGTTATATAAGCTGATTCTAGCAAAGCTGTGAAAAACTCAATAATATGAAAAAAAGAGTGCAATCTTAATCCCCATCTAATTATTTTAATTATCATTTTTTAAAAATTGTTTAATTTCATCTGCATACTTTAATAATAGGTCATTAGGAATAGGGAGCAATAAGTTATACTGAGTAATTAACCATTTATCATTATTTTTAACTAGTACACCAGTTCCTCTAAAAACTCCATATTTTTCATTAATTAGTTCTTCATCAAACCAAGCTGTGTTTTCATTGATGAATATATTACGGTTAATTGTTTTGTATGTCCAACCAGTACCAGAGTTAAATCTTTCTAAAGCATAATCTTTAAATTCATTTATAGACCATCTTTCTGTAGCATCAGTACCAAAAAATACTGCATCATCAGAATACAATTCAAAATATTTATTTCCATTAGCCTCACTTGCATAAAGATGGAGTTTATCTAATATCTTATTTATTTTATCCTTATCCTGAATTTCCTGAAAATAAATTGATATAAATAATATTATACTTAACATATCTTATTTAACATAATATAAATTATATAACAATTATTCAATTATTATCTCTTTTGTTAAATTACTAATTTGTAATTTAAATTTGCCTGGTTCAACAACAAACTCATTATCAGAGTTAACAAATGCTAATTCACTTACAGGTAAATTAAAGGAAACTGATTCTTTTTGACCTGCATTTAAAAATACTCTTGAAAAATCTCTAAGTCTCTTTATATCTGGTGTTATAGATGCATAAAGATCTGACGAATATAACTGAACTACATCTGTTCCATTTATTTGAGATATATTTTCAATATTTACTTTAATGTTGATAGTGTCATTTAAGTTATAAGAGTCTTTATCCGTCTTTAAATTACTGTAAGTAAACTCTGAGTAGCTCAATCCATAGCCAAAATCATATAAATTATTAACTTCACCAACGTAGTTATAAGCACCTTGAGCATTATTTTGTATCTCAGAAGGTTTATAATAATATGGAAGTAAAGCATTTGGAAATGCTGGATAAGTATAAGGTAGTTTTCCAGAAGGATTTATTTTTCCTGAAATTATATCAGCAAGCGCGTCTCCACCAAAATTTCCTGGAAGATATATATTGACTACTGCTTTCATAAGTGGCTCAAAATCAGTGATTAATCTAGGTCTACCTAAATTTAAGATTAATATTATTGGTTTGCCAGTTTCAGCTAATTTGAGAGCTAATTTAGATTGAAGTTTGTGAATATTTAAATCATTTAAATCTCCAGGTTTCTCTGTATATGAGTTCTCACCTAAACACAACACAACATAATCTGACTTTCTTGCTTCTCTGACAGCTAAATCAATATTTTCTTCAATCATTTCGTAATAATTTCCATCATTTTTATAAGAAACCCCAGAAACTAATTTAACATTACTTCTACCATATGTATTTGTTAAGGCTTCGTATATAGTGTTATATTGTTCTGCAAATTGATCAGTTAACTCACCTTGCCATGAATATGTCCACGCACCATTCAAAGTTCTCATACTATTCGCGTTTGGCCCGGTTACTAATATTTTTGGATTACCAGTAATAGGTAGTATTTTATCATCATTTTTGAGCAAAGTAATTGACTCTGATGCTGATTTATATGCTAATTGATGATGTTTTTTTGAACCAAAATCATCATAATCTTCATAATTTGTAACTGGATTATCAAATAAATCTAACTCAAATTTTAATTTTAATATTCTTTTTACTGCATCATCTATTCGAGACTCTTTAACCTCCCCTTCCCTTACTAGAGCTAATAAATCTCCAATAAACTGTTCGTACTCGTATGGCACCATTGACATATCAATTCCAGCATTTATTGCTATTTTAACTGCTTCTTTTTGGTTTTTTGCGACTTTATCTCTATCATGAAGCTTTCTTATATCTTCCCAGTCACTAACAATAACACCCTCAAATTTTAATTCATTTCTAAGAGTATTTATCATTAAATCGTAGTCAGCATGGGCAGGAACTCCATTAATTAAACCAGAATTAATCATAATTGTCTTAGCTCCAGCTTCTATAGCTTTCTTAAATGGCTCAATATGATATTCTTTAAGTACATTATCTGGTATGTATGAAGGGGTTCTATCTTTACCTGAGATTGTTGAATGATATCCAACAAAGTGCTTCATACAAGATGCTAAAGAATATTTATTAGAGATATCATTATTTGGACCTTGAAATCCTTTAACCATAGATAAGCTAAATTTTTCTACAAGTAGTGGATCTTCACCAAATGTCTCAAACTGCCTTGAAAATCTTGGATCCAGCCCTAAGTCTATTACTGGAGAAAAATTCCATGGAATACTTGATGCTCTAGTCTCATAAGCACTAACTAATGCCATATTATATGCATTTTCAGGGTTCCAACTTGCTGCAGTAGTAATTTGCTGGGGAAACATAGTTGCCCCATCAACGTAAGTCGCTCCATGAATACCATCTATACCATAAATAACTGGAATTTTATGAATTGAGTTTTCAATTGCAATTTCTTGTATTTTAGAAATATTTTGATGCCAAACACTTGGTTTTTGAGCAGTATTATTTATTGTATTTAGAACTGAACCTACTTTGAAATCTACAAGAGCTCTTTTTGCTTTATTCTCATCAATTTCCATAGGAAAAGTTGAAACCCATTTATTAGGACCTTTTGCAATTACAGTAAGATTTATTTGAGCCATTTGACCAACTTTCTCCTCTAATGTCATTTTTGAAAGAAGGTCATTAACTTTATTATCAATAATTGATTGTTTATTGTTTTCTAAACAGGAAAATAAAAACAATAATGAAAATATATATCTCATTAAATTTTGAAAGATTAGATTAAAAAAGAAGTAAATCTAGCTAGATATTTTCCAAAAAGCTATTCCACCAGCCTGTTTTCCAACTTTTACAGAGGAAATAAGCTCAAATGTTTTTAGGTTAATAACATCAACAATTCCTGGCTCTCCCCCTACTCCCTCGACTGAAATAAAAGCATATAGGTTATCAGGTGAAATTGCTATTCCATGCGAAACATTAGCAGTATTTTTAATTTTTTTAACTAATTTTTTTTGATCTAAGTCATAAATAGCAGTACTACCCTCTCCTTTTAGAGTTGTGATTAAATAGTTCCCATCAGGTGTTATTTCAACATTGTATGGTCCTTTTCCCGTCTTTATTCTATCTGTTATTGACCATGTGTCAAGATTAACTTCTATCAGTTCATTTGATCCATTTCCAGCTATATATAAAAGATTAGAAGATGGATGAGGTATAACCCAAGTTGGTTTTACAACTGAATGCATCATATTAGATTCTGAAGTATGATTCATATGGTTCATATGATGATCATGATTCATCATGTCTAATTTTAACTTTCTGTTAACATCCATTGAAATTCCATCAATCTCAAAGAGTTCACCAGACATCATAGTTACTGAATACTGAAATAGGCCGTCTGAAGATAATCTTGATCCATGAGGCATAGTTCCTGTCTCGATTTGTTTAATTTCAACCATTAATTCTGGATCTACTACAGAAACAGTACTAGGTACCATATCTCCGTGAAGATTAAAATTAACACAATAAAGTAGCCCAGTTGATTCTGAAACTTGCATGGTAGCTGGGAATAAACCAAGAGTTATTTTAGAAATTGGTTTGTTTGTTTGGGTAGAATATTTATACAAACTTCCATATGGACTTCCATGAGCTAACGAGAGATACCAAAATTCTCCAGATGGATCAACAGTTATACCATGAGGCCCTTCAATTTCTGTAGGAAGAATACCAACATTTATTCTTTCTAGCTCTGTAATCTCATCTCCATCGAACTGTAATAATGACACAACATCATCAGATTCAGCAGCTACATATAGATAATAATTCTTTGATAAATTAGAAGTAAAATTTAAAAATGATAATAAATAAACTAAAAATATGTGAATCATTTTAATTTAAATATTGATTAACTTTTGAGTTATCTGGTTTAACAGGCATTACTTTAGCGGATCCTAATCCACTATTCCAATCAGAATAAAAAACATACCCCTTATAAAGTTGAGCTCCCCATGCCATAGTAGCATTAGGTATATAACCATCTTTATTTCCAGGAAGAATATATCCTATTTCTCTACCTTGTTTATAGAGATCACCCATTAAATCACCACTTATATCAACAATTCTTACCCCCCCCGAATACATAGCAACATAAAGAATATCATCTTCAATCCAGTAATTATGAGATCCATGTCCTGGAAGCTCATATCTAGCAACTTCTTTAGGGTTATCAACATCACTAAAATCAACAAAATGAAGGAAACCTGCTGTTTCATTTGGTGCATTAACATCAATCCCTTTAGGGAAAATTTCATCACCTAAAACAGTATAAAACTTACCAGTAGATTTACTCTTAAATGGGAAAGTTGCATGGTGCGCACCACTTGCATACGTATAGTTACCAAAGGCAACTGGTTTTGAAGGAGAACCACCAGCTACACCATTTCCTACATCAACAAGGTAAACACCATCTCTCCAATTTGAAGAATATGCGATTCCATCTTCAATCCACACATCATGAATAGCTTGTCCTTCTTTACCTAATTCAAACATCCCTACCTCCTTAGGATTTTTAGGATCTTCAATATTTAAAATATAATATTTCTGACCAGCACTTAATGCATATACATGATCCTGATAAATAAATAAGTTATGTACTCCTCCAGTAAGATTAGTTGTGTACTCTGAGATTATCTGTACATCATAAGGATTAGAAACATCTATTATAATGATACCATTTTTTCTATTGGATGCACCCTCTCTACTTATAATACAAATTCTTCCATCTTCAGATACCTTCACATCATTTACAGTTCTTGCATCCACTTGAACACTATCAATTTTAAGAATATTAGCTGGATCTGTTACATCCCAAAAATAAGATGTTCCATCTGCTCCCCAAGTTCCAGTAACTGCATAATCTCTCCCATCAACCCCTTCAAATACCCAAAAGTCTGATGTATGTTTATTATTAACTAGACCTGTACCAACTTTCATGACGTCTCTTTTAACATTTCTTTCATAAACAACTAATGCCTGAGAATTTGTAATGTTTCCAACTGATGCAGTCACCAAATAATTTCCAGCAACATCAGCTACAAACTTTCCATTATTGTCAACTAAACCTGATGCACTATTACTTACATCAAATGACTTCCCTTGAAAAGTAAATTCAAACGGGACATCTGTTACCTCTTTACCTTTCTTATCAAAAGCTTTTGTCTTAAATTGAACAACATCACCTGTTCTTACTTGATTCGTATTAGGAGTTAATTCAATTGAATTCACAGGGTTATCAATAACATCTATATTAAGAATCCCAGTTATTCCCTCAAAAGAAGCTTCAAGGACAGAAGATCCACCTTTGACAGCTTTTATATTATTGATCTGATCAATTTTTAAGTTATCATTAGAGGATTTCAATGTGAAGTTAACATTATCTCTCACAAAGCCCATTTCATCAATAACCTGATAGGTAACAGGGACATATGTTCCAGAATATACCTTTTCTACATCTAATGAAATTTTAATTTCTTTAACTTTTGGATACTTCACATTTACCTGAAAGGTTTTACTCGTTCTTTTTCTATCAGCATCAAAACATACTGCTACCACTTCATGAATACCAGGTTTATTAGCCGTTAATGATCCAGATTGGTTGTCTACGGATATTGAATTAGCAGTGCTGAAAACCCCCCTCTTATTATAATAGATCATTCTGACACAGTCAGATCTCTCACTCTTTCCGTCAACTACAAATGTAGTAGGTGTAAATGTATCTCCAATATTTAATTCTAACCCATCAAGGTCAGAAATAATCGATTTTTCTTGTCCAAATAATATAAATGATGAAAGAAAAAGAATAGTAGTAAAAAATTTTTTCATTGTTTAGTCATTAAGCTGATTTAAGTTCCACACAGCCAATAATTTTGTGTGGGGATCTAATTTAATTTCTTTTGGTTTATATTCTGAAGGAATTTTAATTTTTTTTGTTTTTTGGTCTAAATAAACAGTCTCTACTTTGACAGAATTATCATCAAAAGTCATCATAATTTCTATAGGCATTGAAAATAAATATCCATCGTTTTGAACTTGTGAGAGAGTAATATTCACTAAATTTTTATTATAACTCCAGTTTCCATCTATTTTCAGGAATCCTCCATTATAAAGCCATTGTTGAAAAAAATTTTTAAGATCTTTTCCAGATACATATTCCATTTCTAACCTAAACTGATCTGTGTTTGTATTAGAGTTGAAATATTTTTTGTAATAATTTCTAATACCCTCTCTGAAATTTAATTCACCTATAAAATTTCTAAGCATGTGTAATACCCATGCACCTTTCTGATACTGGAGATTATATGTTAATACATCTTTCATGTCTTTCAGATTATTATGAATCACAGAGGCATCTTTATTTCTTTCATAAAACTCATATACACTTTTTCTAGAACTCTCTAATCCTTCAAGAAAATCATCTCTACCATAAGCATGCTCCCTAAACATGAGTGTAAAATATGTTGCAAAACCCTCACTAAGCCAAACGTCATCCCAGTCATACTCAGTAACACAGTTTCCAAACCACTGATGCGCTACCTCATGAATTATAACATTTCTCCATCTTGTGGTCCTTTCACCAGTCACAGAGATATCACTATAAAAGATTGCAGTAGCTGATTCCATCCCACCCTTAACACTGTTAGATTGCACATTGGCAAGTTTTTCGTATGCAAAAGGTCCAACATAATCACTGAAAAACTCGAGAGTATGTTTAGTAGGAATTTTAAAATCATAGAATCCTTTGTCTCTATCTTGCTTATAGACCCATGTCTGAATTGATTTTCCATCAAAGTAGTCAACATAATCTACAGCAAATTCAGCAACACCAACCGCAAAAAGCCAACATGATATAGGTATAGATTGTCTCCAATGAGTTTTTTTTGTTTCTTTATCTATATTCGTCTCTTCAACTAGTAGTCCATTAGAAATCACTTGGTAATGATTTGGGGCGTATATAATAAAATCAGATGTAGCCTTATCATATGGATGATCAACTAAGGGTAGCCAGTTTCTAGCTTTATTTGGCCAGTTATCACTAAAAAAAGTTCTATCTCCATGCATATTATCTCCAATAATTAACCCAGTCTCAGGAATACCGCTGTACTCAACTGTTATAATATCGCTTATAGAATAATTTATTCCTTTCGTATCAATAAGTAAAACATTGTCTTGGTGAGTGAAAGAAACATCTTTATCATTGAATAGCACAGCATGAACCACCATACCTTTCTCGTTTGAGTTTTTAGATATTAAATCTAGTCTTACTTGACTTTCAGAGGGTAATATGTGAAGGTTAATATTTGCTTTTCCTACTATTATATCTGTAGAGTCATTTAGATGTAATTCAAATGAGTAATTGATTATATCAATATTTGAATTTTTTGGATATGGATCCTTTGAATAGAGAGAAAAACTAAATAAAAATGAAAAAATTAATAATTTTTGAGAGATATTAAGCATATGATAATTCTATTAAATTTACTTTTAATTAAAAATAAAGATATATTAGTAACAAATAAAATAATCTAGTATGGAAACATATAAATGTGATAAATGTGGTATGGCAGTTAATGCTAGCTGTGCAAAGTGTAACAAACCGCTTATAAACGACCATATTACTGTTGGTGATGGCTCAAAAGTTCAAGTTTCTAAATGCCCTGAGTGTGAGGGAATGATTAAATCTCCTCAATGCTGTGGAGTTGATATGGCTTGTTCAGTATAGAAATTCATATTATAAACGTATTCAGTTTTGATTAATTCTATTGGAATTATTGGTGGTACAGGTAAAATGGGATCTGCTTTTAAAAAAAAATTTGAAGAGCATTCATTTACAGTATTGGTGTCTGATGAAAATTCTCTTGAAATTGAGAGTGAGATTCTTGAGAACTCAGACTGGATAATTTTATCGGTTCCTATAGATAAAACTCCAGAAGTATTTAATAGGATAAAAACTAAAATTTCTCAAGATCAATTATTTAGCGATTTTACCTCTGTCAAATCAGTTTTATCAAAAGAAGTTAACTCTATAGACTTTGAGTTTATATCTTGCCACCCCCTATTTGGCCCTTTAAATAATTTCGAGGGTCAAAACATTGTAACTATCCCAGTCAATGAAAAAAACAAATACAATCATTTAAAAGAAGCATTTAATAAGTTGGGGCTTAAAATCACTGAGTTGGAAAGCTTTGATGAGCACGATAAATATATGAGCTTGATACAGGGAATGACCCATTTCTCTCATGTAGTTTTTACTACTGCAATGAAAAAAATGAATCTTAATCTTGATAAAATAATGGATATATGTAGTCCTATTTATCAATCTAATATATCATTCTCTTCTAGGATTACTGGAGGAGATGAAAATTTATATACAAATATTTTGATGGATAATCCTGTTAATAAAAATGTTTTGGATATTTATTTAAGAACCTCAAAAGAAATATTTGACTTTATCTCGGAGAAAAAATATGAAGAATTCAAAAGAAATTTTGTTGAAAACAGAGAATATCTAAAAAATCATCTTGTAAAAATGGTTGATCAAAGTAACTTCTTAATAGATAAAATGGCAGAGTTCAAAAAAGGCTCAAA
>JAYPVV010000005.1:0-80310 GCA_038134805.1 Marinoscillum sp.
AGTACCCGGAGTGGGACTTGAACCCACACGAACTATAAGGTTCACAGGATTTTAAGTCCTGCGTGTCTACCAATTCCACCATCCGGGCAAAATGAAGAGCGAGAAATGGGATTCGAACCCACGACCCCAACCTTGGCAAGGTTGTGCTCTACCAACTGAGCTATTCTCGCTTACTGGTATATAAGTTTGCAAATTTATAATTCTCTTTATGAAATTTCATTTAAAATTTTAAAAAAACTTCTTAATTATTTTGCAGACTTAATGTGCTCTAGTATCTCATTAAGCTTAACTAATGCCTGAACTGGATTAATTGTGTTGATATCAACTTCTTCCAATATTTTTTTTATTTTCTCATACTCTGGGTCGTTATAATGTAATTTGAGTTGTTCAAGTTGTTTTGATTCGGGAGTGTTAATTTTTTTCTTGATTGTGTTGCTCTCTAAAGTTTGCAGCACTTGATGTGCTCTAATTAGTATTTTATTTGGCATGCCCGCAAGCTGAGCAACATTAATTCCAAAACTGTGCTCTGATCCACCAGGGACTAATTTTCTTAAAAAAAGAATTTCATTATTTGCCTCTTCTACTGAAACATTAAAATTTTTTACTCTTGGTAATTTTTCTTCTAGCTGATTAAGTTCGTGGTAATGGGTAGCAAATAATGTTTTTGGTTTTATTTCTTTTTGACTATGTAAATACTCAACTATTGACCAAGCTATTGAGATCCCATCAAACGTACTTGTCCCCCTGCCTATTTCATCCATAAGAACTAAACTTCTGTCCGAGAGATTATTCATTATGCTCGATGTTTCAAGCATCTCGACCATAAATGTAGATTCTCCTTTTGAGATATTGTCTGAAGCTCCTACTCTTGTGAAAATCTTATCTACAATTCCAATTTTACTTGATTCTGCAGGCACATAGGAACCAATTTGAGCTAAAATTACAATAAGTGCAACCTGCCTAATAATTGCAGATTTACCTGACATATTTGGTCCAGTAATTATTATAATTTGTTGAGAGTCATTATCAAGATAGACATCATTTGGTATATACACTTCATCTGGCGGAAGTGTTTTTTCAATAATAAGATGTCGACCTTGTTTAATTTCTATTTTTTTTCCATCTGATATTTTTGGTTTACTAAGGTTAGAATCTAAAGCTAATGTTGAGAAAGAGAGAACGCAATCTAGAAACGCTATCTCCCTAGAAATTTTCTGTAGGCTTGGTATACTAGTTGATATGTCAGTTATAAGATTAAAAAAAAGCTCTCTCTCTATCTCTAAAATTTTCTCATCTGCATGAAGTATTGTGTCCTCGTACTCTTTCAGGTCCTCAGTTATATATCTCTCAGCATTTACTAACGTCTGTTTTCTAATCCAGTTTGATGGAACTTTGTCTTTATGCGCATTTGTAACCTCTAAATAATACCCGAAAACTTTATTATAAGCTATCTTTAGTGAGGATATCCCTGTTTTTTCGATTTCCTCATTTTGAATGTTTAATAAAGTATTTTTTCCACCTTCAGATATTGATCTGAGTTTATCAAGTTCTTTATTATAACCACACTTTATAACTTTGCCACTAGATAACAATGAAGCGTCTTCATTAAGGCATCTGCTTATTTTCTGAATAACTTCTTTTGAATTAGGAACATCATCTGACCATAATTTAAAGTTATTAATATTGCTCTCTTTAAGATTAGATCTAAGGGTTTCCACCGATAGTAAAGAGTTTTTAAGATATATTAATTCTCTAGGTGAAGCTCTATTCAAGGCAATTTTTGAGGCTATTCTTTCTATATCAGATATTTCTCTCATAGACTCAAGCACGGTATTTCTTATATCTTCCTTAGAAATAAATGATGAGACAAACTCTTGACGAAACTCAATTTCTTTAATATCTAGCAGAGGATTTAAAATCCATCTACTCATCGTCCTAGACCCCATGGGTGTCAGTGTCTTATCAATAACAGATTTAAGAGTAACAGAATCTTTAGTTGTAGGGTAGATAAGCTCAAGGTTCTTAACTGTAAATTTATCTAACCACATATATTGGTCATCATCAATGCGTGATAAAGAAGTTATATTTGAGACCTCGTTATGCTCAGTCAACTCTAAATAAAAAAGAATAGCACCAGCAGCGATAATTCCTTGCTCGTCCCCCTCAACCCCAAACCCCTTCATGTTTCTTACATTAAAGAAAGAAATCAATTTATCTTTTGCGTATCCGATCTTAAATATCCAACTATCTAAAGAAAATATATTCTTCTCTTTGAAACTTTTTACAATTAAATGTTTATCATCTTTAGAACAAAGTATTTCTGATGGGTCATAAATATTAATAAGCTTTTCAAGTTTGTCAAAATCACAATTAGTTAAAGAAAACTCTCCAGTAGAAATATCAATAAAAGCAACTCCAAAATCATCCTTATTAACATAAACAGATGCTAAAAAATTATTTTTTTTAGCATCTAGCACCGTATCATTTAAAGATAGTCCTGGAGTAACAAGCTCAGTAATTCCTCTCTTAACTATGCCTTTTGCTTTCTTGGGATCTTCCAATTGATCGCATACTGCTACTCGACAACCTGCATTAACTAACTTTGGCAGATATGTTTCTAGTGAGTGATGTGGAAACCCTGCTAGTTCAACATGAGAGGCCGCTCCATTAGCTCTTTTTGTGAGAACTATTCCTAATATTTTACTTGCAAGAATTGCATCTTGTCCAAAAGTCTCATAAAAATCCCCAACACGAAATAAAAGCATCGCATCCGGATGCTTTATTTTTATGTCATTATACTGCCTCATTAATGGCGTTTCTTTAATTTTTTTATTTTTATCAGACAATCGCTTAAAATTAAGTGTTATGCTTGCAATAGATAATTTTTAAATATAGAATTGTTCAAATTTTAAATTATTTATTGAAGCTTCTAAAGATGGGGAATCTAACTGAAAAAAAAAAGTCAGTCATTAATAGAGACAAGGTTTACCAAGCTGGAAATAAAAAATCCCCTGTATTTCCTCGACAAATTGCAGGCCTTGAGGCTGACACTTCTGAATGGACTTTTGAGAAGGCTGCACACCTTCTGAGAAGAGCTACAATCGGACCAACTTACGATGAGATAACATCTTGCCTAAATGATGGTTTAGATAAAACATTGAATAAGCTCCTTGATGATTCAGAAAGAATCTTTGACCCACCACTAAATTTTTTAGATGAAAATGATCCAGAAACTCCATTAGGAGAGACGTGGGTTAATTCTATCAAAAAAAGAGATGATTCAAAAAGAGAGAACTCATATGCGGCCTGGAGAGTTTCTCTAATTCTTGATAAAAAAAACCCAATATCTATAAGGGAAAATATGGTTTTATTTTGGCAAAATCATTTTGCAACTGAGGCTGCTGTTGTTAACGATGCTAGATACGTTTACTGGATGCATCAGAAACTACGAAATAATTTTCTTGGGAATTTCAAGAGCCTAGTGAAGATGATTAATGTAGATGCTATGATGTTAGTTTATTTAAGCGGCATCTATAATGTCAAAGAAGCTCCAAATGAAAATTATGCGAGGGAACTTTTAGAACTCTTCACAGTTGGCAAAGGACCTATTGATGGTGATAATAGCTACACATATTACACAGAAGATGATATAATTCAAGCTTCAAAGGTGTTAACAGGATGGCAAGTTGAGCCAGATTTTGCTGGAAGCGAGAGGCAATATTTTAATTCAGAGAGACATGACACTACCACAAAAACATTTTCTTCAAAATTCTCTAACAAGAGCATTACCAATAATGGTGAGAAAGAGCATGAAGATCTAGTTGATCTCATTTTTGAAAATGCAAGGGTTTCTGAATACATATGTGAAAAAATTTATAGATGGTTTGTGTATTATGTGATTGACGAAGAGGTGAAAGAAAAAATTATTTTTCCTCTTGCCAAAATTTTTAGAGATAATAATTATGAAATAAAACCTGTTCTTGAGGCTTTATTTAAAAGTTCACACTTTTACGAAACTCATTCTATTGGAGCAAAAATAAAGGGCCCCATTGACTTTAGTTTAGGGACCATTAGACAACTTCCATTCTCTGATTATCAAGGATTTAACTTTAGAAATAAATATTTCTTCTGGAGAGGAAAACACGCGAATATAAGTGATCAAGGTCAGAGTATAATTGACAGCCCTAATGTAGCAGGATGGCCTGCATTTTACCAAGCTCCCCTATACCATGAGTATTGGATTTCATCTGTTACACTTCCTCTTAGAACTATTCAAATAAAATCTTTTTTATCTAATGCTGGAATAAGTGGTTTTCAAGATGGTCTTAAAACTATTTGTCAACCCATGGATTTTGTTATGAAGCTAGATAAACCACAAGATATCAATTTGATAGTAGACGAGTTTTGCAAGTGGCTACTTCCTGTTGCTAACGAGTTATCAGAAGAGATAAAAAATGATTTAAAAAATATTGTGTTGGGGGGAAACCCAAATATTTGGGAAGATGAGTTCAATGACTATATAAACGATTCATCTGATGAGAAAAGGGAGGATTTAAATAAAAAACTACGACAACTCCTAAAAGAAATATGTTTAATGCCTAAGTATTATTTAAGTTAAAATGAAGAGGAGAGATTTTATAAAAAGATCTATACCAATAGGTGCTATACCTTTATATTTATCTGGTATTCCAGTTAGTGTTATGGCTGAATCTTCCAACCTTCAAGCACTAACAAATACTGGATCAATCTCTGACAGATGCTTAGTTCTTGTGTTTCTTGATGGGGGAAACGATGGTATAAATACTCTTATCCCAATAGATCAGTATGATATATTAATGCGAGATGGGACAGGAGGTGTTTCAAAACCTTTACGAAGACCGGACTTAATGATACCTGAACAAAAAATTTTAAAATTGAATGGTCTCTCAAATACAGGGCTTCACTCTAAAATGGGCAAGTTTCAGAGCTTATTCAATGAGGATAAATTAGGATTTATAAGAAATGTAGGTTATCCCAACCCAAATAAATCTCATTTTAGGTCTACTGACATATGGAACTCAGCTTCTTCTTCCGATGAGTTTATATTTAGTGGGTGGTTTGGGAGATATCTTAGCAATAATCATCCCTCATACCCTGAAGGTTACCCAAGTTCTGAATTTCCAGACCCACTTGCCCTTACTATTGGCCGAACAACTTCTAATACCTGTCAGGGACCTATTGTTAATATGGGTATGGCAATTAAAAATCTGAACTCATTCGTAGATATAAAAGAGGGAGAAGGAGAGGTGCCAGATACACCACATGGGCATGAACTTCAATATATAAGGACAGCATCAAAACTAACAAATGATTACTTCAATAGGTTAGAAGAGGCAGCTGAGATTGGAGGGAATACTTCTATAGAATACCCTGAATATGACCTAGCTCAACAGCTTAAAATAGTTGCTCAACTTATTGGAGGTGGATTAAAATCTAAAATTTTTGTTGTTAGGCTTGGAGGATTTGATACGCACGACAACCAAGTAGAAAAATCTGACCCTGAAATAGGAAGGCACGCACAGCTAATGGAAATTCTTTCTGAATCTGTATTTGCTTTTCAGCAAGATATAATTTCTAGAGATCTAGAAGAGAGAGTGTTAACTATGACATATTCTGAGTTTGGAAGAAGAGTGTTTCAGAATAAATCATATGGCACAGATCATGGAGAAGCGGCACCAATGTTTTTTTTGAGTCCATTTGTAAACCCTGATCCTATTGGGACACTTCCATCATTAGAATATATAGATAATATTGAATATGAGTATGACTTTAGATCAGTATACGGCTCAGTTCTAATGGATTGGTTTGGGACAGAAGAATCTACTATAAAATCTATTCTATATGAAGACTTTAAATATATTCCTATACTGGTTGGGACAAGAACAAGTACAGAAGAGCCCCACCCTAAGTCGAAGAGAATTGATGTTTATCCAAATCCTTTTAAAAATAATTTAAATATTAAAATAGAAATTAAGACTGGACATACATATTTAAAAGTTGTTGATTCAAGTGGCAGAGATATTAAAGAAATCACTAACAAAAAGCTCAAATACGGTAGTCATGAGTTCTTGTTCGATGGGTCTTATCTAAAAAACGGCTTATACTTTATCCTCCTAGAAAATGAAGGGAGAAGAAGTGGCATTTCAGTTATTAAAAGAAACTAATATTTATTTTTTTCCAGAAATTGAAGAAAACAAAAATCGAGGAACTAAAAAGAATTGAAGTCAGTCAATTCAAAGAGAAAAAGAAAAGAGAGGTTATTATTGTTTTAGATAATTTAAGAAGCTTGAATAATGTAGGTTCTTGTTTTAGGACGTCTGACGCTTTCCTTATCAAAAAAATTTACTTAGTTGGAATCACTGGTTCACCTCCAAACAAGGACATAGAAAGAACCGCGCTTGGCGCGACTGAATCTGTAGAATGGGAATATATCTCTTCTATTAAAAAAATTAAGAAGAAATTAAAAGATGAGGGGTGGAAAATAGCTCTAGTTGAGCAGACAGATGAGAGCATTGACTTAAAAAATTTCAATCCTAAACCAGAGGAAAAGTTTGTTTTTATCTTTGGTAATGAGGTTTTTGGTGTTTCTGATGAATCTCTTGAATGTGCTGATCTTGCGATAGAAATACCACAGTTTGGAACGAAACATTCATTTAATATTACTGTATCTCTAGGAATAGTTTTATGGGATCACTACTATAAAACTACAAAGGTTCACAGAGAGAAGGGAGCTTAGCCTCAAAAAGATTTTTTGTGTTTTCTAAAAAATTATGATCACACTTAATAGTTCTACCATCAATTTCAGTAACCGGAGTGATCTCACCATTTGTTCCAGTAGCGAAAACAAGATCTGCATTTATAAATTCAACAAGAGTCAAGTCTCTTTCCTGTATTTCAATATTATTTTCCCTTAACAATTCTATGAATGTTCCTCTAGTTATTCCTGGAAGACAAGCATGGGGGAAAGGGGTATATACTTTATTGTTTTTTACCATAAATAAATTTGTATCATTTAGCTCGGCAACAAACCCTCTTTCATCTAACATGACAGCTGCATCAAAACCAGCAATATTCGCATGCATCTTGGCTATTACTAAACTAAGCATGTTGTTATGATGAATTTTAGAATCTAAAAATGCAGGTATACTTCTTCTAATTGATGAGCTTATCGCCCGAATTCCTTTAGAGAAATCATAAACTTTTTTCTTCCATTCAGCAAGAACAATGAGACAGCACCCGCTTTGATTTAATCTTGCATCCATACCAGATGTAACCTTCTCACCTCTTGTCAAAGTAAGCCTGATGTGAGTGTCATCATTCATACCATTTGCCTCAAGTGTTTCTTTAATAGCTTTTTTAATTTCCTCTTTTGTTGGAACGCCTTCATAACCAAGTGCATGTGCACCTTCGTGGAGTCGAGTTAGATGTTTATCATAACAGACAATTCCTTCAGGGTATACTCTAAGTCCTTCCCAAACTCCGTCACCATTTTGAACGATACTATCAAATACTGATACTTTAGCTTCTTTCCTAGGAAGCAATTGTCCGTTTACGTGGATAAATATGTTTTCATTTTTAGGATTATATTCTTGTAACATTATATACTAATTGAGTTTATTTTTAATTTATCATAATAATTTAAGGCTTCAAGATAAAGAGTTTCGCAGTGTTTTGGTAATTCTCTCTCGCTTGTTTTTTGTTTTACAAAACCAGTAGAGTTGTGAACATTTTTATACCAATACTTTGCCCAAGCACCATCTTCTTTAATTCCTCCGGATGGCCAAGAGAGCATCTCTTCATAGAATGGTATTTCTAATTTATCACAAAGTTTAGATAGCAGGACTTTTGGGTTCTTAAGTATTTCCGCAGAATCTAAAACTATAGGGTTTTGATTTTGTGTTTTATTGAAAAGCTCCCAAGACTTTTTAAGACCGATGTCTTGCATAGTTGGCTCATTTATAACCTGTGCAAAGGAAGCTATAAGTTGTTTTGGATTTCTTACTAAAAAAAGATTGGTCATGTTTTCAAGAAAGTCTAGATCCATCTGCTGATGGTGATGAGCCATGTTTTTTAAAAATAAAATATCACAATCTCTAGTATTATAAATATTATTTAGTGTTTCATTAATATCTGTAGACATTGCCTTAAGAGTTTCTTCTCTTCCTGGATGATCAATTCCTGTAGTGTGAAGATAATGAGCGTAGAAGGGTTCGTCTATAACTTTTGTATCTGGTCTACGTGAAAATGAATACATTAATGCTGTTGATAAATTTCTTGGTCCAGATATTAAATTAATTATTTTCATCTCCAGGAATAATTGTCACAAATTAAACATTTTTGCAAAACATTTATGGATATTCGACACCTTTCAACAATTGTCCGTCTTCTTTTCATTATTCTCACAACTAATAATAATATTTTTTGCCAATACACTGATAGTATTAAAACTATTAATATGGAAGAGGTTATGATCTCGGCTAACAAAACAGAGAAACCATTTGTAGAATTAACCGTTCCTGCAAAAATTATTTCAAAAATTGAGATTGAAAACTCGGGTCACTCCCGATTAGATGAAATACTTAGCGAACAAGTTGGTATAGTCACTGTCCCAGGATTTGGAGGCAGTGAAGGAGTCCAGCTTCAAGGTATAGATCCGGAATATACATTAATATTAATTGATGGGATGCCTATAATTGGTAGAGTTGCTGGAATTCTTGATTTGTCAAGAATTTCTCTTGGTTCAGTGGAAAGAATTGAAATTATTAAAGGAGCGTCATCTAGTCTTTATGGATCTGAAGCTTTAGGTGGTGTAATAAATATTATTACTAAACAAAGAAAAGAGGAAGGTCTTACTAAGAGAATATACTATCAATATGGTTCTCATAAAACTCAAGACATATTGGCTGATATTTCTATAAGAAAAAACTATCTATCGGTTTTTGGAAATTTTAATTATTACTCTAGTGATGGCTATGATTTAATTGAAACCGATGCACAGAAAACGGTTGAAGCATATAAAAATTATTCTAGTTCTTTTGGGGCTTCATATGATATAAAAAAGTTTGGTGAAGTACATGTAAATTATAAATTATATGATGAGCAAAGAGACGGAACAATATTTATTACTAGTCCTGGAACTGAGAATAGCTCAAAAACATCAGAAAACAATTTTTCAATAACTTATAAAAATGATCTGTCAAAAAGTGTTTCTTTTATTATTGATCTTTTCAAAACTAGTTATATAAATAAAGAGGAACAGTTAAGCTTAAGTAATAATATAATTAAAAACTACTTTAACCAATCTCTAAATAGATTAGATGCTCGATTTAAACACAGTACAAGTACCGGATCTTACTATACTTTGGGCTTTGGTTATGATAAAGATATGTTGGAAAGAACAAATATATCTGTCAAACCTAAACACCAGTCAAGTTTTTATTATTTTCAATACGACTGGAATACAAATGATAGATTTAATCTAGTTTCTGGAATAAGATATGACAATCACACGAATTATAGTTCCCAACTGAGTCCTAAATTATCATTTAAGTATAATTTTTCTAATAATTTAAGCTTAAAAGGATCATTCGGATATGGGTATAAAACACCAGACTTTAGACAATTATATCTTAATTATTCAAATAGCACATCTGGATATATTGTGTTAGGAACATTCGTGATATCTGATGTAATAAACGAGTTACAGTCAAATAATGAACTTCTGTTTTATAATGATCTTTTTACAAATGAACTTCAAACAGAAAATTCTCATAGCTATAATTTAGGGCTGCAATATTTTTTGAAACCTGATCTTCCTTTAGAAATAAATTTATTTAGAAATCATATTTTTAATCTCATAGAAACAAACATTGTTGGAAGAAAAATAAATGGTCAAACAATTTATAGTTACTCAAATGTAAGTAAAGCGTTTACTCAAGGGATTGAAGCTCAAGGATCATGGAGGCCATCAACTAAGTTATTGTTTAAAGGGGGTTACCAACTTTTATTTGCGAGAGACAACAACGCTATAGATGAATTTGCCAGAGGTGAGGTGTTTGCTAGAGATCCAATTACAAAACAATCATTCCAGCTGTTTAAAAAAGACTATGTTGGATTATACGGAAGATCAAGACATCAACTAAACCTAAATGCAAACTATTTTATAAATCAAAAAAAAGATAATTTAAACTTAAGATTAAATTATAGAGGAAAATTTGCACTAGTTGATAGTAACAATAATTCATTTTTAGATAAATATGATAGCTTTATCAAAGAGCACGTGATAGCTAATATCACTTATAATAAATATGTGTCAAGCAACGTCACTTTTCAATTTTATATTAAAAACCTTTTTGGATATAAAGACGTAGAAAACCTATTGAATAATCCTGGAAGAATTTACTCTTTTAAGCTTATCATTAAAAACCAATAATTTTTTGGGAAATTATAAGTGTTCATTTTAGCTTCGCGAGAAAATACATTCCAATTAAATTTAAATTATGAAAAAATTATTTGTGTTACTGATTTTACCATTCCTTATCTCTTGTGGCGACGATGATCCTGTACTAGAACCAACAGAGGCAATGATTGTTGTCAACCTAGAAGCAATGACTACTTCTGGTCCTGGAGAACCTCCTGCAGGTGAATTTGTTAAGTTCAGTTTCTCTGAGCAAGATGTTGTGGAGGGAGATAATTGGGATATAGCCTTTAGAGCAACAAAAATATTAGTAAATGGTGGATTTGCTGCCGCATCTGATGAACCAAACAGAACAGGTATAGCAGCAGGTTACGTGGCAGTAGGGGCATATGGGTCTATAAATAGTGTCGATGAGTCTTTACTAACTCAAGACTCACAAACAGCTTATGCAATTCCTGCGGTAAGTGATGAGGGTTGGTATAATTACAATCCACAAACATATTTGGTTACACCAATTGCAGGAAGAACTCTAATCTTTAAAACTCATAACGGTAGATATGCTAAGATGGAGATTCAAAGTTATTACAAAGATTCACCCACAACGCCTAATCCTTTCACAAGTCAAGGCCAAACCTATACGTTTAATTATACATATCAACCAAACGAAGGAATAACCACGTTTGATTAAACATTAAGAACGTGAACTTGTTTTCATTATAGGGAGCCTTAAAGGCTCCTTTTTATTTTGATTAATTCTAAATAAAAATAAAAATTATTATCTGTTTAGAAACAGTCTAAATAAAATGAAATTAATAAACAATTGATTAAATAATATAATGCTGCATCCACAAGGCCAGATGGATTAAGAGCTCGGCAGCCAACGATTATAAAACTTGGTACTAAACTGGATCTTTAAAAAAATTTTTACAAATCGGATCAAAATAGATAAGGTCTTTCTCTGGGAAATCAACATAAACTTTTGACATCTCCTCTAGTGGAAACTCAGAAAAGAAATACCACGTCTCCCCGCTCAACTTTCCTTTAATTTTATATTCTTTACCTTGAAAAAAACATTTTTCAACTTGTACACAATACTTAGATGTAGATTTTACTACTTGTATTTTTTCTGGACGAACATAGTATGTATCATTGTTCAAAAACAATTTATTCATATCACCCAACACCTCTGCACAATAACAGTTTGCTGGCTCACAATACATTTTCACAGGGCTATCATATTGTTGCAACACCCCCGCCTTGAAAATCAAAATTCTATCAGATATATTGAGGGCATCTTTAATGTCGTGAGTTACCAGTATTGTTGTAGTTTCTGTCTCTTTAACAATTTTAGAAATTTCTTCTCTAACTGAATCTTTTATAGTCGCGTCTAAATTACTAAAAGGCTCATCTAACAATAAAAGATCTGGCTCTCTAATTAATGCCCTAGCTATACAGGCTCTCTGCTGCTCCCCTCCAGAAACTTCATGTGGATACCTATTAATTAAAAACTTTAATCCTGTCAACTTAAGAATATACTCAAGCTTGGAAAGATATTTTTTTTCTAGATTGAATATGATGTTATCATATAGATTAAGATGAGGAAATAAAGGGTAATCTTGAAACACAAAAGCAATTTTTCTTTTCTGAGGTTTTACAAAAATTTTGTCATTATTTAAGATAGAAGAGTTTAGAGTAATCGAGCCTCCATTAATATTTTCTAGACCAGCTAAACACTTTAAAAATGTTGTTTTTCCAGAACCACTCTCTCCAAGAAAAGAAATGAGTTCTCCTTTTTTTACAGAAAATGTTAGATCCTTTATTACAGGATAGCCACTATCATAATATTTAAATAAGTTATTAACCTCTAGATACATAGACCTGCTTATCAATCATCTTTTTCAAAATTAATAACATAGTTGCTGAGAAAAGTATAATTAGAAAAGAATATATAGAAGATATCGGAATCATTTCTTCAACCGCAAACTCATATGTTTGGGTCGCCAAAGTATCAAAATTAAATGGACGAAGGATTAGGGTTATTGGAAGCTCTTTCATCACATCAACAAAAACTAAAATAAACGCAGCAAACAATGCGTACTTGTTAACAGGAAAATGAATATACTGCAATAATTTAAATGGACCTAGCCCAAGATTTTTTCCCGTCTCATCGAAACTCTGAGGCTGCTTCTCTATACTAGATTTAATAGGTGACTTTGCCACCGCCAAGAATCGTATAACATATGCATAAAAAAGAACAAAAAAAGTTCCTACTAAAGAATAATAACTAAAAAGCAGTATAATGCCTAAGCCAATGACTGCACCCGGAAGAGCATATCCCAAAGAAGTAACTGAGCCCAAAAAAAATAATTTCTTATTTGAAATTCTTTCAACAAAAAGTAAAAACAAAGCAACTAAAATTATTATTGCTGCTGAAGCGGATGATGTAAAAATTGAATTCCATGCTAATCCAGAAACTTTTGAGAAATCTGTTTCTGGTAATGTGGAAATCAAATTACCTACTATAAAAAACAATGGAACTAAGAAACCTAGAATAAAAGGAACAGAACAAATCAAAAAGAATAAATTATTTTGTTTGCTTTTATTCCTTGCTTCTGTAAAAACATCTTCGTTTTTTGAATAATAAAATTTTGAATTTTTAACTAATCTTCTCTCTAAATAAAACAACAAGAAAACAAAGAGCAAAAGCAATAACGCTAACTGAACAGCACCGTTCACGTCGCCAAGAGAAAACCAAGACCGAAAAATACCCGAAGTAAAAGTATTTACACCAAAATATTTTACAGCACCATACTCATTTAACGTCTCCATAATTACTAAAAATAAACCTGAAAATATTGCAGGCCTTGATAATGGAAGAACTATTTTATAAAATAGCTGAAAAGAAGAAAGGCCTAAGTTTTTAGATACATTTATATAGCTTGACCCTATCAAACTAAAAGAGATCCTTGATGATGTGTAGACATATGGAAAAAGAGCTAAGCCCATAATAAACCCAAGAACTTCAATTTGCATAAAATCATAGTTTAATACATCTTTAAGGTAGGGGATATACTTTCTAAAAAATGACTGAATTGGTCCCGTATAAGACAAAATTTCTATGTAAGTAAATGCCATAATATATGATGGGATGGCAAGAGGAAGATATAACACCAAATCAAAAAACTTTCTGCCAAAAAATGAATAATTACTGATTACCCAGGCTGGCAGTACTCCAAAAATAAGAGAAGACACGCACGTTATAAACACTAGATAAATAGTATTTATACTATAGTCAAATAGCACAGTATCTAATAAATAATTAAATGTTTCGCTATTTTCATCATCAAGAAAGGTTAAAAGAAGAGCGAAAATTGGAAGCAACAAAAAAGCTGAAAGTAATAAGCTGGGAAAAACCCATCTCTTATTTACTAATTTTAAATTGAACAATTTTATTTCCAACCTGTAGAGTCAAAGATTTTAATAGCATCTTCTCTATACTTACCTAAGCTATTCAAATTAAGTGAATCAATTTTAAAATTTCCCCATTTTTTTACTATATCTGAAGGTAAAACGTTTGGGTTGACAGGATACTCATAGCTATTATTTACATAAATATTTTGAGCCTCTTCACTAGTCAAGTATTCAATAAGTTTAATAGCATTGTCTTTATTAGGGGCATTAACTGTTAGCCCTATCGCAGAGACATTAATGTGGCTACCTCTCTGGTCTTCACCCTGATTCGGAAAGAAAATATTAACAGAATTTCCAGCCTCTACATCATTTTCATTCTCAGATGAAAGAAGTATTCCTAAATAATAAGAGTTAACAATTGCTACATCTCCCTGGCCAGATGCAATTGCACGAACTTGATCTCTATCGCTCCCTTTTGGATCTCTTGAAAAATTAGAAACTATTCCCTCTGACCAACTAGTAGTTTTACTAATACCAAGATTAGCAACTAGCGATGACATTAATGCTTGATTATATGCGTTAGATGATGATCTAACCAAAATTCTATTTTTCCATTTTGGATTAGCTAAATCTTCATACGTGCTAAGTTCAGAAGCCTGAACTCTTTCTTTACTGTAAACAAGAATTCTTGCCCTGTAAGTAATTGGAACCCAATACCCATCAGGATCTTTAAGTTCACTTCTTATATTATTTTCAATTTTATCTTCTATTACTTTTTGTAAAAGCTTTTCCTCTCTTGCTTTATATAATTTGCCAGCATCAACTGTAATAAATAAATCTGCCGGAGACTTATCACCTTCATTTTTAAGACGCTCAATAAGTTCGTCCGCATTCGCTTTTACAACATTTACCTTTATGCCTGTTTTTTTTTCAAAATTTTCATAAAGCATTTCATCTACTGAGTAATGTCTTTGAGAGTATAAATTAACTTCCTGATTGTTATTTTTAGGAGAGCAACCTAAAAAATATAGAAGTAGGACAAAAAGAAAGTTTTTCATGGCTTATTTAGATTAATTCTAAACTGCAAATTAACACAAATTTTTCTATTCAAACAAAGTCAACTAAATTGATAAGAAAATAACAAATTTTTATGGCTAATTTTGTTAATATGAGAAAAAGAACCGAATTAGATTCTATTGGAAAAATTGATGTAGAGGCAGATAAGTATTGGGGAGCACAGACACAAAGATCCTTAGAAAATTTTGATATTGGATTTGAAAAAATGCCATGGGAAATCATTGAAAGTTTTGCTGTTCTGAAAATGGCTGCTGCTGAAACTAATCATGAGCTTGGGGTACTAGATAAAAATAAGATGGAAATTATTGTTGGTGTGTGTGGAGAAATTCTTGATGGAAAACTTATAGATCATTTTCCTCTCTCTGTCTGGCAGACTGGGTCAGGAACCCAATCAAATATGAATGTGAATGAAGTTATTGCTAATAGAGCCCATGTAATTATGGGAGGAAAGCTTACTGATAAGGAAAAAAAAATACACCCAAATGATGATGTAAATAAATCTCAATCTTCAAATGACACCTTTCCTACTGCAATGAATATGTCAGCATATCATTTAATAAAAAGCTACACTATTCCGGCTATTGAGAGTCTTAGAGATGAATTAAAAAACAAAGCAAAGACATTTAAAGATGTTATCAAAATTGGAAGAACCCATTTTATGGACGCAACTCCTTTGACATTAGGTATGGAGTTTAGCGGGTACGTCACTCAACTAGAAAATGCTGTAAAAAACATGAAAGAGTCGTTGTCGCATCTATCAGAGTTAGCATTAGGAGGCACTGCTGTAGGCACAGGACTCAACACACCAAGTGGATATGCAAACCTTGTTGCAGAAAAAATATCTGAAATAACGGGCTATAAGTTTAAATCTGCAAAAAACAAATTTGAAGCTTTAGCTGCAAATGATGCTATGGTGAAAGCCTCTTCAGCTTTAAAAGGAACAGCAGTAGCTCTTATGAAAATAGCTAATGATATTAGAATGTTATCATCAGGACCAAGAAGTGGTATCGGAGAAATTATAATCCCAGCCAATGAGCCAGGATCATCTATTATGCCAGGAAAAGTTAATCCAACTCAATGTGAAGCTGTAACAATGGTCTGTGCTCAAGTTATCGGGAACGATGTTTCCGTGAGTGTTGGTGGAATGAGTGGTCACTTTGAACTAAATGTGTTTAAGCCTATGATAGCTCATAATGTTTTAAATTCAGCAAGACTTCTTGGAGATGTATCAATTTCTTTTAATAAAAATTGTGTTGTGGGAATAGAGGCTAACGAGAAAGCAATCAAAGAAAAACTTGAAAAATCATTAATGCTCGTAACAGCGCTTAACCCACATATAGGTTATGATAATGCAGCCAAAATTGCTAAGAAAGCTCATAAAGAAAATCTCACATTAAAAGAAGCTGCTCTAAAACTTAATCTTGTTTCTGAAAAAGATTTTGATAAATGGGTTGATCCTAAAAAGATGTTAGGTAAGTAAATGATAATTTACAAGACTTTAGAAGAAATAGAACTTATAAAAGAAAGCGCCCTATTAGTTTCTAAAACTTTGGGTGAAATTAAAAAATATATTTTTCCTGGGGCGCTACCGATTGACTTAGATAAAATAGCAGAAACATTTATAAGAGATAACAACGCTACGCCTGGATTTCTTGGCATGTATGGTTTTCCAAACACTTTATGCATATCAATTAATGAAGAGGTTGTACATGGTATCCCTAAAAAAAAACCATTAAATAATGGTGATATAATATCTATTGACTGTGGAGTTTTAAAAAATAATTTTTACGGTGACCATGCTTATACTTTTCCTGTAGGAGAGGTCAGCAAAGAAGTTCAAAAGCTTTTAGACGTAACAAAAGAATCACTATACAGAGGGATAGAAAAGCTAAGAGTTGGCAATAGAGTTGGAGACGTCAGTTTTGAAATTCAAAAATTTACAGAAAAATATGGATACGGAGTAGTAAGAGAGTTAGTTGGACATGGATTAGGAAAAAACTTACACGAAGAGCCAGATGTGCCAAATTTTGGTAAAAAAAACACAGGTCCTAAAATAAAGAATGGACTTGTGGTCGCCATAGAACCCATGATTAATATGGGAGGAAAAGAGGTTGTTCAAGCATCTGATGGTTGGACAGTAATAACAAAAGACAAAAAGCCTTCTGCTCACTTTGAGCATAATGTAGCAGTTATTAACGGAGAGCCAGTAATATTGTCTTCTTTTGATTTTATTGAAAAAACCTAATTAGCTTTTTCATTTCATCAATATATTGTCTGTCATTAGATAATCTTGGGATTTTGTGTTGTCCCCCTAATTTGTTTTTTTTCTTGAGCCAACTATTAAAAAATCCATCAGCAACAAAATGAACTACTGGCTCTTTAATAGCAATGCTTTTATATCTTTTTGCGTCATAGTCTGAATTAATTTCTCTAAGATTTTTATCTAAAAGATGGATAAAAGTTTTCTTATCTTTAGGTGCATTTACAAACTCAATTATCCACTCGTGCGATCCTCTTTTACTTCCTGTAATAAAAATTGGGGCTACAGAATAATTATAGAAAGAAACTCCAAGGGACTCACAAGTTTTAGCTAAAGCGTTATCTGTATTTTGAACTATAAGTTCTTCACCAAAAGCGTTTATAAAGTGTTTGGTTCTTCCTGTTATAAGAATTTTAAATGGATTTGTAGAGGTAAAAATAATTGTGTCTCCTATCCTATATCTCCAAAGTCCCGAGAATGTAGAAATAATAATTGCGTACTCTTTATTCTTCTTAACCCCTCCTAAATCAACAATTTTTTTTGATTTTTTTTCCTCAAACTCATAAAATATCCCATGGTTAGTTAACAAAACCATTGAACTAGATTTTGGATCGTCTTGAAATGCAAAAAACCCCTCAGAGGCGTTATAGGTCTCAAGATAATTCATATTTCTATCTTTAATCATTTGATTAAATAAATTTCTATAAGGCAAAAATGATACAGCGCCATGAATAAATAATTCAAGGTTTGGCCAAACCTCTTTTATGTGTTTTTTCTTCGTAATCTTTAAAACCTCTTTTATTAAGAAAATAGTCCAAGTTGGAACTCCAGATAAACTTGTGATGTTTTGCTTAGATGTAATCTCTGCCATCTTTTTAATTTTAACTTCCCACTCAGGTAATAAAGCAACATCAATACTTGGCGTTCTAAATTTAGATGCCCAAAATGGAAGATTTTTCAATAAAATAGCAGAAATATCTCCAGTAAAAATATTTTTATTTTTTCCATAAGGGGTAATCTGTTTACTTCCACCAAGCGCCAAGCTAAGGCCATTAAAAAGTTTGGAATTCTTGTTGTTTTTTAAATATACTGACAATAAATCACTTCCTGCCTTATAATGATTTAAATCAAGAGATTTTTGAGACACAGGAATAAATTTACTTTTATCATTTGTCGTGCCAGATGACTTAGCAAACCAAATTGTGTTGCCCGGCCATATAATATTATTTTGTCCATCCAAAATCTTCTTTATTTGAGGAAAAAAATCTTCGTAATCAACGACAGGAACACTTTTAGAAAACTTTTCATATGAATCAACATCTTTGAAGTTGTATTTAACCCCATAACTTGTGTTTTTAGCTTCACTAATAAGCTTGCTAAGTATTTTATTTTGGTGCTTAATTGGATTATTTATGAAAGAAGAAATTTTTTTCTCTCTAAGGCTTAAAAAAAACTTTGCGAAAAAGTTGAGAATGCTCATTTTAAAGCTTTCTTTTTAACTCAAACCTTTGCCCTAAATATAATTTTCTTACTTGCTCATCTGAGGCTAATTCTTCTGAAGTTCCTGACTTGAGAAGTTTACCCTCAAACATCAAATAAGATCTGTCTGTTATTGATAATGTTTCATCAACGTTGTGGTCTGTGATTAATATGCCAATGTTTTTCTTTTTCAGAGAATAAACTATAGTTTGAATTTCTTCAACAGCAATGGGGTCTACGCCAGCAAATGGCTCATCTAACAATATAAAATCTGGCTCAGTTGCTAAAGCTCTAGCAATTTCAGTTCTCCTGCGCTCTCCTCCCGAAAGAACCATACCCATATTGTTTTCGATTTCCTTTAAACTAAATTCATCTAAAAGTTTTTCGGTTTTTTCAATTTGATCTTTTTTATTCATAGCAGATCCCTCAAGAACTGCCAAAATATTATCTCGCACTGAAAGATTTCTAAAAACAGAAGCTTCTTGGGCAAGATAACCTATACCAAGTCTAGCTCTCTTGTACATAGGAAGTTTAGTGATATTTTTTTCTCCGAGATAAACATTCCCTGAATCGGGCTTAATTAATCCAACAATAGAATAAAAAGTTGTTGTTTTGCCAGCTCCATTGGGTCCAAGCAAGCCAACAATTTCACCTTGCTTAACAGTAATAGAAACATCATCTACAACTTTTTTTGATCCATATTGCTTAATAATAGAGTCAGCGAAAAGAGACAATTTTGAGTTCATGCAACAAAAATATATATAAATAGTTTATATTATATCTAATAATAATATTCCAGTATGCTCAAAAGGGATAAGGTCAGAATATTTTTTGTTCTAAAAAACTTTCTAAAGGGAATGCTTTTTTTTGGGGTGGCTTTAGCTTTCTACAAGATAACTTTCAGCTTTTTAGATTTGTCTTCTTTAAAAGATAAAGTCTCTTTTGACATTCCTTCGTTAATTGTTTTTTGTGTTTTTTTTCTCTCTGAAGTTATTTTAGGAGTTATCCCTCCCGAATTATTTATGATATGGTCTATTACCTCTAAGCCTTTAACTTCATATGTTTTTTTTGTTAGTGTTTTCTCATTTCTTTCTTATTTAGCTGGGTATACAGCTTATACTTTTGGGAAACATCTTCACAACACACGACTTTATGATTTTATTAAAAAAAATATTACTGGAAAATATGAAAGAAAGATTAAAGCATTTGCGTGGCTGGTTATAGTGGTTGCGGCTATTACTCCTATCCCTTTCTCCGCAACCTCTGCTGTTGTTGGCGCAGTAGGATATGATAGAAATAAATTTCTTTTATACTCTGCAACTAGATTTCTTAGATACGCGATATATGGATTTTTTATATGGCTTGCTCACCCATTCTAAATATTACTAATTTCTATTATTTTTTTTACGACATAATCTACTTCATCTAGAGTATTAAACTTACTGAAAGAGAACCTCACATTAACATGACCGTCAATAGTTTTGATTTCATTTAATACATGAGACCCCGTATCTGATCCACTTGAGCAAGCGCTGCCTGCTGATGCCGCAATATTGTTTATATCCAAATTAAATAAAAACATTTGCTGATCATCAATTTTTGGTATGCTAACATTTAAAACTGTAAACAAGCTTCTTTCAACATCTGCAGACAAACCATTAAACTGAACACCAGGAATATTCTTAATTAAAGAATCTATCATGTGTTTTTTTAGACTAGTGATTTTCTTTTGGTGCTCATATAGGTTTTGGTGTGATAGCATTAGTGCTTCGGCTAATCCCACAATTCCATAAACATTTTCTGTGCCCCCTCTCATATTTCTTTCTTGAGCTCCGCCGTGAATAAAAGGAGATATCTTGTGTTTATTGTTTAAATATAAAAAACCTATTCCTTTTGGCCCATGAAACTTATGTGCAGAACCAACTATTCCGTGAATGTTAATGTCATTTAAATTCAAATTATAGTGGCCAACAGTCTGGACAGTATCTGAGTGAAAAATAACATTATATTGATCACATATTTTAGCTATTTCTTTAATATCATTTAAGTTTCCAATTTCATTGTTGCCATGCATTATGGTAACTAATGAGTTATTGTTTTTTATAATTTTTTCTTCTAATTCTTTGAGATTAATTTGTCCCTTATCGTCAGTATGTAAGTATTCTATTCTAACATTTTGATTTTTTGAAAGATAATCACAGCAGTGGAGAACAGCATGATGTTCAATTTTTGTAGTTATTATAGTATCTATGTTTTTTTCTAAAACAGTATTTATAATGAACATATTATCGGCCTCTGTCCCTCCAGAAGTAAAAAATATTTCCCCCGGCTCACAAGAAAGAATATCAGCAACTATGGTTCTTGATTTTTCTATTGCCGATTTTATTTCTCTACCCCTCTTATGGATAGATGATGGGTTTCCGTACCCATTTTCCATGAAAAAAATCATTTTGTCCAATACACTTTTTTCTATTTGTGTGGTAGCTGCGTTATCGAAATACACATTCATATCAGTTGTAATTTAGATATAATTTCCTCAGATAATTTTATTGCCTCCTCTTTAGTTTTTGATTCAGAAATGATTCTTATTACTGGTTCTGTATTAGATTTTCTTAGGTGTACCCATGAGTTGTGAAAATTTATTTTGATTCCATCTCTAAGATCAATTTTATACTCAGAATACTCTTCTGAAAAAAATCTTATTACTTGACTTATGCTTCCTTCAAATGATGTTTTAGATTTAACAATAAAAAATTCAGGCAAAGATCTTTTAAGATTACTTAATGATGATTTTCTTTCTGCGAGAAGAGATAATATCAGAGCTATGCCTATTAATGAATCTCTCCCATAATGGGTTTTAGGAAAAATAACACCGCCATTACCCTCTCCCCCTATGATCGCCCCTTCCTCTCTCATTTTTTCTACCACATTAATCTCACCAACGGGAGATGAAAAATATCTACCACCATACCTCTCTGTAATATTTTTTAGAGCCAAAGAAGAGGACATATTTGAGCATGTAACGGGCTTTTGAGTTTTTGAAATAATATATTCAGCAGCGGCAACAAGGGTGTATTCTTCACCAAAAGGATTTCCTTCTTCATCGATAAGACAAAGCCTATCAGCATCAGGATCAACAACTATACCTAAATCAAATTTTTCTTTTTTCATTGCGTCACAAATTTGAAATAGATGCTCGGGTAAAGGCTCTGGATTATGAGCAAAATTTCCACTAGGCTCACAGTTGATTCTTACTATATCATCTACTCCTAACTGAGATAAAAACTCCGGAATAGCTACTCCTCCAACAGAGTTAATTCCATCAACTATAACTTTGAATTTTTTATTTGCTATTTTATCTATTAAAACTTCTTTCTGAGATAAAATCAAATTAATATGGTCTTTTAAAGCCTTTTCGTACTTAATAACCTGACCCTTAACTTCTGATGTAAAATGCTTTCTCTCTGTGTCTTTAATAATTAACTCTACTATTTTAGGAGAAAGAAATTCACCTAAATTGTTTAATAATTTTAATGCATTCCATTTCTCGTCATTATGACTCGCAGAAACCATTATGCCACCAGAGGCTTTCATTTTTTTTGTGGAGATGCCAAGAGTCGGGGTGGTTACAAGACCAACATCAACAACGTCACATCCTAAACTGACTAAGGTTTTGGAAACTAATTGAGCAATATGAACTCCTGACTTTCTAGCATCTCTTCCTAAAACAACTAATTTTTTTTTATCTAGTTGGATTACCTCTTGAAAATAAGCTATAGTGAATTGTTCTATGTCGTAATCTGATAATGACTCCCCCGGAATATTTTCTAGAGTTCCTCTTATTCCAGAGATAGATTTAATTAGTGTCATTTTATTTTTTTTTACAATCTATTCCAGGCGTCACTGTTTTGCCGCAATAATTGCATTGTTCGCCTTCTGGATTAAGATATGGATTCTGAGAGGCGCACGTTCCCTTAAACTCCCCACCTTTGATTAAAATTAACCTTAGAGACAAAGCAACAAAAAAAACCCCAACTAATAATATTGCTATTATAGTTTCTGTCATGAGACAAAGTTATGAAATCAGTTTCTTATCTTTAATTATAATAAAAAATTCTTTTTATAATAAAGTGGAAAACTCCAGACTAGAAAAACTAAGAGATATTGTGGCTGAATTAAGAGAAAAGTGTCCTTGGGACAAAAAACAAACTTTTGGGTCACTAAGAAGCCTTACCATTGAAGAGGTGTATGAACTCTCGGACGCAATAATTTTAGAAAATAAAAAAGATATTGAAGAAGAGGTCGGAGATCTTTTACTCCATGTGATGTTTTATGCTCAAATTGGCGAAGAAAATAATGATTTTACTATTAACATAATAATTGACAATTTAATAAAAAAACTAAAAGAAAGACACCCACATATTTATGGGAATTTAAAGCTTGATACTGCTAAAGAGGTTGAGAAAAACTGGGAAGAGATCAAACAAAAAAAAAGAAAATCAAAAAAAGTATTAGATGGAATAACAGAAAACACCCCTCCTCTAATTAAAGCATTAAGAATTCAAAAAAAAGTTAAAAACTTTGGTTTTGATTGGGAAAACAGCAATCAGGTTTTAAAAAAAATAGATGAGGAGCTTTTGGAATTAAAAGAGGAGTTAAAAAAAAGAAACAACACAGACAAAATTGAAAATGAAATTGGCGACTTAATTTTTTCGGTTCTAAATCTTGCAAGATTTATAGATATTGATCCTGAAAAATCACTTGAAAAAACAAATAAAAAGTTTATTAGAAGGTTTAACATCATGGAATCAATGATTACAAAAGAAAAAAAATCTTTAAATAAAATGTCTCTTAAGCAGATGGATGTTTACTGGGAAAAAGCAAAAAAAAATGAAGAAAGAAATAAATAAAAAAATTGAAAATCACACATATACAGTAGATGAAAAACAAAACACTACAAGGGTTGATATTTTTTTATTTGATAAGATGCCGAATGTTACAAGAAACAAAATACAAGAGGGAATCAAAAACGGAAAAGTAGAGGTTAATCAGAAAAAAGTTAAACCAAGCTATAAGGTTAAACCTGGTGATAAAATTCAAATAGAGCTAGCTAGAAGCATTAGGCCTGATGAAATAAAGGCTGAAAAAATTGATCTGGATATAATATATGAAGATATAGACCTTTTGATAGTAAACAAACCAGCAGGGATGGTGGTTCATCCTGCCCATGAAAATTGGGAAGGCACATTAGTTAATGCCTTAGTTTTTCATTTTAAAAACCTTCCTGAAATGGATGGAAATATAGGTCGGCCTGGCTTGGTTCATAGAATAGATAAAGACACCTCAGGTCTTTTGGTTATAGCTAAAACGGACCTTGCGATGGATAGTCTTGCACAACAATTTAAAAACCACACTATAAAAAGAAATTATCAAGCAATTATATGGGGGGTTCCAAATGAAAAAGAAGGAACTATTAATGTGAATTTAAGAAGATCGCTGAAAGATAGAAGAATAGTTGAGGGGTATGCTCAAAATACAGTCGGAAAAAAAGCAATAACACATTATAAGGTTTTAGAACGCATTCACTATCTCTCACTAATTGAGTGTACGCTTGAAACAGGAAGGACACACCAAATACGAGCACACATGAAGCATATTGGTCATCCAATTTTTTGTGATCTATCATATGGGGGTAAGCTTATTGTGAAGGGGAATAGATTTTCTAGCTATAAAAAATTTGTTGAGAATAGTTTTAAACTTATTAATCGCCAAGCATTACACGCAAAAAGTTTAGGCTTTATCCACCCAACAACAAAAAAACAATTGTTTTTTGAGTCACCTCTACCAGAGGATATGAATAAACTGCTAAATAAATGGAGAAAATATGAGTTGCCTAAAGGACACTAAATTATTTTAGGATAACTGCCTAAAAGTTTAATGTTTCTGTTATATCGTTTATAAATAATTTGAAAATTACTATTTAAATAGTGACCTTCGAAATCAATATAAAAAATATATTTAAAATCTGTTCCTTTTCTAGCCGGCCTACTTTCTAATTTTGTAAGGTTGATTTTAGCATCATGAAATTCTTGCAAAAACTCAGCTAATACACCGTGGCCATCCGAAAGGTTTACTAAAATAGAGGTTTTGTCAGTGTCAGATTTCTCATGATTTTGATCTAATGAAAGGATAACAAATCTTGTGTGGTTATCCTTAGAATCTTCTATTTTATCATATAAAATTGGCACCCCTCTTTGAACTGCAGCAAACCTTGAGCAGATTGCAGCCGAGTCGTTTTGAGAATCAGCATAATTAACTGCGCCACTAGTACTGTTTACTGGTATGCATTTGATATCATGGGGGAAATAATTCTCAATAAACTCCCTACATTGTTTGAACGCTATGTCTTTTGAATATATTTTTTTTATTTTATTAATTTCTTTTGCTCTTGTCGCGAAAGAAAAACTTATTGATTGAGTCAACTCAGATATAATTTTCACATTTGAAGAACCTAGTAGATCAATTGTTTCTTGAACTATTCCCTCTTGATTGTTTTCTAATGGGATAATTCCGTATTTTACTTTTTTCGACTCTACTGATTCAAAAACTGATTTTATAGAATTCAAAGAGAGGTACTTAGCTTGTGAACCAAAGTTGCTCTCTGCGGCCTGATGGGTAAAACTTCCTTCGGGCCCAAGATAGGATATTCTTTCCGGAGCTTCTATGTTTCTTGCTGCGGCAAAAACTTCTTGAAAAATCGCCTTTATTGATTCTTTATTTAATTTTCCATTAGAGGTCTTCGTTAACCTTTCTATTATCTCTCTTTCTCTCTCTGGTTTGTAAATAGATTCATTTGATTCAGACTTAATAATTCCAATCTCTTGAACGATGTCCATCCGCTCATTAAGAAGATTTAAAAGAGCCGCGTCAATTTTGTCTATTTTTGTTCTTAAGTCTTTAATGTTCATTACTTTTATACCAGGATTTACTTCATAAAAGAACTATTTATCCTGTAATATTAATCATTTATTAATAGGATTATGAGAGACACAAAATTATTTGATTTAATTGAAAAAGAAAAGGTTAGACAAACTGAAGGAATCGAATTAATTGCTTCAGAAAATTACGCGTCTACTGAGGTAATGGAAGCTGCAGGCAGCATTTTAACTAACAAATACGCTGAGGGTCTGCCCGGAAAAAGATATTACGGAGGTTGTAAGGTTATTGACGAGATTGAAGATTTATGCAGAGAGAGACTTAAGAAGCTCTTCGATGCGTCTTGGGTTAATGTTCAGCCCCATTCTGGCGCTCAGGCAAACGCAGCGGTAATGTTAGCTGTATTACAGCCTGGTGATAAAATTCTAGGATTTGATTTAGCACATGGAGGTCATCTGACTCACGGATCCCCCGTCAATTATTCTGGTAAAATTTATAGGCCGTTTTTTTATGGTGTCAAAAAAGAAAGTGGTTTAATTGACTACGAAAGTTTAGAAAAAATTGCAAAAAAAGAAAAGCCAAAATTAATAATTTGTGGGGCTTCCTCTTACAGTAGAGATTGGGATTACAAAAAAATAAGAGAAGTGGCGGATTCTGTAGGGGCTTTGGTATTAGCTGATATAGCTCACCCTTCTGGGTTAATTTCAAGAGGGCTGCTGAACGATCCCCTTGATTTTTGTCATATAGTTACTTCCACAACCCATAAAACATTAAGAGGCCCTAGAGGAGGGATTATTATGATGAGGGAAGACTTTGAAAATCCTTTCGGAATTAAAACCCCTAAAGGCACTGTTAGAACAATGGCGTCTCTTCTAGACTCAGGAGTTTTCCCAGGAACGCAGGGCGGGCCATTGGAGCATATCATTGGTGCGAAAGCGGTGGCTTTTAAGGAGGCTTTATCTGAAAAATATTTTAGTTATGTAGTACAGGTCAAAAAAAATGCCGATGTTATGGCTAAGGAGTTTATTAGGAGAGGATATAATTTAATTTCAAACGGGACGGAAAATCATTTAATGTTAATTGATTTAAGAAATAAAGGATTAACTGGCAAAGCTGCCGAGGAAAACCTAGGAAATGCAGACATTACAATTAACAAGAACATGGTTCCATTTGATACAGAGTCTCCTTTTGTTACCTCTGGAATGAGAATTGGAACTGCTGCAATAACAACTCGAGGAATGGTTGAAAAAGACATGGTTAAAGTTGTTGATTATATTGATAGAGTTCTTACACAACCAAAAGAAATTAATTCAGTACGAGAAGAAATTAATTCATGGGCAACTGGTTTCCCTCTCCACAAATAAATGAGAAAAGAAAAAGAAATGTCATTTATTGACCATCTCGAAGAACTGAGGTGGCATCTTATTCGCTCTATATTAGCAATTGTTGTCTTTGCTATAATTGCGTTTGTTTCTAAAGAGATTGTTTTTGGAATTATTTTGCTTGGTCCCTCTAAAAGTGATTTTTGGACTTACCGAGCTTTTTGTGAATTAGGACAAAAAATTGGTGTTTCATCCTTTTGTATTGATGAGCTTCCATTTATTATACAATCAAGACAGATGGCTGGTCAATTTATGATGCATATCTCCTCTTCTTTTGTAATAGGATTAATTTTTGCTTTTCCTTATGCGTTCTGGGAGTTTTGGAGGTTTATTTCTCCTGGGCTATACTCTAATGAAAAAAAAGCGGCAAAGGGAGCCACTTTTTATGTCTCTTTCCTTTTTTTTATAGGAATAATGTTTGGTTATTTTGTTCTTACACCTATATCTATAAATTTTTTGGCCAATTATCAAATTGACCCATCCATTTTAAATGAATTTGACATAATATCTTATGTGTCTACTGTTACAACCTTAGTTTTAGCTTCAGGTTTACTATTTCAGCTCCCGATGGTAATCTTTTTTTTAACAAAAGCAGGCATAACAAATAAAACTATGTTAAAAAACTACAGAAGACATGCTATAGTTGTAATTTTAATTTTTGGAGCAATGCTAACGCCCCCTGACCCATTTAGTCAGATTGTAATGGCATTACCTTTAATTGGATTGTATGAAATTAGTATAATAATTGCTGGGTTTGTTAAAAAAAAACAAAATGAAAATAATAGTAGGATCTGATCACGCGGGATATAATCACAAAGTGGCGTTATTAAGTGTTATAAAAAAGATGGGGCTTGATTATATGGACTGCGGCTGCTATGATGACTCATCTGTAGACTATCCAGATTATGCTCATGTTGTCTCTAAGGCTGTAGTAAAAGATAAAAAAAGCATAGGTGTTTTAATCTGTGGCAGTGCTAATGGAGTGGCAATGGCGGCAAATAAACATGTTGGGATTAGGGCGGCAATTTGTTGGAACAAATCCATCTCAAAGCTTTCGAGAACACATAATGACTCAAATATCTTGTGTGTTCCTGCAAGGTTTATTTCTACGCCTCAACTAGAAGAAATATTTAAAGTATTTATTTCTTCTGAATTTCATGGGGGAAGACACGAAAAAAGGGTAAAAAAAATAGATTGTAATTGAAAAGGCAAAGAATAGAAAAACACGAAAGTTTAATTAATCAGGTCATAAATGAGTACCTAATAAAAGAAGGTCGCTCTTTCCTCAACAATGAGTTTATTACAATAATGGGAATAAAACTTTCTTCAGATTTAAGCGTGGCTCTTATTTACGTGAGTGCCTTAAACAATGTCAAGTCTGATTTTGTTGAACAAAAACTCATGGAGAAAAAACATGATATTAAACAGTACTTAGCTAGATCAATAGGAAAAAAAATCAGAAAAATTCCAGAAATTAAATTTATAATTGACAACTCTGAACATGAAGCGTCAAGAATAAACCAAATTATTTCTAACCTTAAAATACCTCCAAAAAAATAGATTAATGTTTTCTATTAAAGCCGCTACTCGTTTAATTTTTTCTAAAAAGAAAAAAACATTTATAAATTTTTTATCCATAATTTCAATATCAACCCTAACCATTGGCGCCACAGCAATGATTGTTGTTTTATCTGTTTATAATGGACTAGAAAATACACTTAAATCTGTTTATAATGACTTTGATCCCGAAATCAAGATTGTGAAAAAAGAAAATATTTTTTTTGAAAATGTCCTTATAAATAAAATCCGATCTGTAAAAAATGTTTCTGCAGTAACTAGCGTTTTGGAGAACAAAGTAATTCTTCAAAATAAAGAAAAAGAAGTCGTTGCCAACTTAAAAGGAGTTGGAGAAAATTTTATTGACCAGAAAAGAATTATCAATAATATGACTGAAGGTGAGTTTTTTTTTAATCAAAATAAACTTGATTATGCTGTTTTTGGAAGGGGCATAAAGTATTCTTTAGGAATAACTTCAGATACTGACTTTCAAAACATAAAAGTTTATTCTTTAAACAATACAGGGAGACTAAACCCAATGCTTTTACAACAAAATTTATTTAATCAAAAAAACCTTAAAGTTGCAGGAGTATTTGCAATTGAAAACAGCTTTGATAACTCATATGTTTTTAGCTCATTATTATTTGCTCAAGATCTCTTCAATAAAAAAAACATGGTATCATCATATGAAGTTAAACTCGTTGATGAATCTAAAATTATAAGAACTAAAGAAGAGCTGATGACCCTACTTGGGAATGAGTATTCTGTTCTCTCAAACATTGAACAGAGAGAGGCCCTTTTTAAAATTCTAGGAACAGAAAAATTTGTTGTTTATTTGGTTTTTCTTGCTATACTTTTTTTAAGCTCAATTAATATATTCTTTTTATTAATAATGATGGGCGTGCAAAAAAGAAAAGATATTGCAATAATGTATTCATTCGGAGCAAAGAGATTTCAAATAAGAAATATTTTTATTTTCCAAGGATTAATAATTGGGCTAACCAGCGGCATCTTTGGTTCTTTTTTTGGCTGGGTGATCACATGGACACAAAAAACATTTGGGGTTATTCAGATAGAAATGACAAGCTCTCTAATTACAGCATACCCAGTAGATTTTTTATTAAAAGATCTTTTTAATGTATTTATTATGGTTATCGTCGTTTCTTTATTAGCTTCAGTTATTCCAAGTATTATATCAACTTCAAAATATAATTTTAGTAATATTAACAAATCGTTTGTATGAAATTACAAGTTGGAGATTGTCATAGAGAAGAGTTTATTATAACCCAAGAGATGGTTAATAAATTTGCAGAGTTAAGTGGAGACAACAATCCACTTCATTTAGACAAAGACTTTGCTTCTAAAACTAGATTTAAGAGACCTATCGTTCATGGTCTTTTTTCAGTTACCTCGTTCGGAAAAATAATGGGAACAAAATTTCCAGGATACGGTTCGGTCCATGTTGGACAAAACCTAAGTTTTAAAAGACCTCTTTACCCAGACAAAAAATATGTAGTCTATATAGAGCTTGTAAAAATTATTAAAGAAAAACATTTTGGTGTTTTTAAAACTCAAATTTTTGATTTGGAAAACAATCTAATTGTTGACGGAACGGGCACTGCCCTTCACGAAGAAAAATTATAAACTGCCACCACAAAACTCCATTATGTCAGAACCTATTGGAGATCCATCAGGCGGACTAAGTTGAGTTGGAAAGCTCAACTCAATATCACCATCCATAAAACTATTGATTCTAGAAACCATGTACTTATTTTGATGTGATTCGCTTTTTTGAAGTGTTGCTTTTAAATCATTTAAAACTTTGTACGTAATTGCATTCACCTCAACATGTGATGAATTTTGACCCGCCAAAGAAAACAAATTATCCAAAACTGAATAGTTTACCATGTTTTGAAGTTCTTTTTCTATACCATTAAATTTGGTTTGATTAGAAAATATTGTACTTTGAATTAGCCTATTTAATACATACTCTAATCCTGGCTGATTATTATTTCTAGCTTTATAAGAAACTAGTCTAGTTGCTCTTTCTGGATTTAGCAGAGCACTTAATACCATTTGGGTAGCACTCTCAGCTGCTGAAATGTAATCGAAAACTAACCCTGCTCTAGACTTAAATGTTTCTCTGGTTCTTGGGTAACCATTTGCTCTAGGGGGGATAATTTTTAATAAAGATTCTGGCAGAGATAAATTTTTTGGAGATATTGAACTCAAAAGAGCATCGATCGCTTTTTCTTGATCACTAAAAGAAACCAAACTAGTAACAACCTGTCCATCTCCTTTTACAGCGTAGTTATAGTCCAAGCCACCAACGACCTTAGATGCTGCCTCAATTTGATACCTATGAAGCAAATACATAGGAACAAGCGCCTCTTCAATGCTTGACATTGGCTCTCCTTCTTTGATGACATTTTCATTAAGGTTATCTAAAACATATCTTCTAATTTTTAACATTCTATCAAGTTCTTCTGATGCGCTAAATCCATTATCCCATAAATGAGATCTTGGGTGAGCGCTGCTTATTGGTCTTGAGTCTTGATCTGTTATAAAGTATATATCTCTTTTATATCCCTCTAGTAAAATATTATTTAAACCTTCATTCTCTTCTTTCTCAAATTGTCTGTAGCCCCAATTTATAGCGAGCTTATCCCAATCTCCTATACCATAGTCGTATGCTTCAGAAAGATCAATTTCTCCATTCACCATCTTGATCAAAGGATGAGGATAATCCATCACCGACTTACGGTTTCTTGCACTTGAAATATAATTATGAGACAAGCCAAGGGTATGACCAACTTCATGAGCTGACAGCTGTTGTAATCTTCGAATTGACATTTTTTCCATTTCTTGGTTTTTTTCTATGCTACCATAAGGTCGCAATAAACCCTCGGCAATAAGATAATCTTGCCTGACCCTTAACGAACCAAGAGAGACGTGACCCTTAATGATTTCTCCGGTTCTTGGGTCAACTACAGATGAGCCGTACGACCACCCTCTTGTAGACCTGTGCACCCACTGTATCACATTATACCTAATGTCTAGCAGATCTGCTCCCTCTGGCAAAACCTTAATTTGGAAGGCGTCTTTAAATCCTGCAGCTTCAAACGCATCATTCCACCAAGAAGCCCCTTCAATAAGGGCAGACCTTACTGGTTCAGGAACACCTCTGTCTAAATAATAAACAATTGGTTCTACAGCCTCACTAATTTCTTTTTCAGGATACTTTTTTACTAGCCTATGCCTTCTGATAAACTTTTTTTCCAACTTAGTATCAACAGGACTTGCGTAATCATAGTATGTTAAAGAGCCGTATCCTGCTCTAGGATCGAAAATTCTTGGTTTATAGCCATCGTCCGGGAGCTGTACAAACGAGTGTCTAGTTCTAACAGAAAACGACTCATTGTCTGGGGACACAGATCTCAAAAATGATCCAGCAGAAGTTCCCCTAAATGTTAAAAAAGACTCTAGCTCTGAGTTTAATGGAAAGTTTTTTGAGTTGGCATAATCAAATGAAGAAAAGTTTTTATCTAACTTAAACGACCCTTGTCTCCTTTGATTTATTTTTTGTGATATAGAATGGGAATCATTAACGATAAAATCAGTTGCATCAATAAGGTGTTTGTTTTTTTCACTAGCAACAATGTTAAAAGACCATAAGGTTGATTTGGCAAACGCATCTTCGACAGATTTTTTTTCTTCTTTGTTTTCCGTAATAGCTAGGTAAGTATAATTAGGCTGAATCATAAAAATTTTTGGCCCCATTTTCACAAACTTAACAATCCTAGATCCTCCAATTTGACCTCTATCTAATCCGATATCATTAGACCCCAAACCAGCTGAAAGATAATTCACATATAACATCTCCTCACCTAAATTCTTAATCTCAAGGTATAGTTTTCCTTTACTCTCATCCCAATAATAATCCACAAAACCTTCCTTTTTTTCAAAACTTTGAGTGAATGTCTTTATTGAGCTCTCTAGCTGAGCAAAAACTTTATAGGTTAGTACAAAAATTATTATAGACGAGCACGACATAATTTTAATAAGGGCTTTTTTTTTCATTTTCTAGTTTTTATAATTATTTCTTCTTTTTCTTTTGGGTTTTTAAGCCTAATCGTTGAAAGTTCATTTTCTACTTCAAAGTATATCAAATTTTCTTGATCTTCAAAATCTGAAAACAAAGATGAATCATGAACGGTGATTTTTTTTGGGGTTTTTATTTTCAACACCTCATAATAGCAATTGATGGTTCCGTTAATATACTCATGTCCTAAGTAGTTTATGTTTTCTCTCTTTCCGTTTATTTCAAAAAAAACATTTTTGGATAAATAAGATTTTATATGCTTATCAACCAAAGTTTTTTCTGAGTTAATAATGTCAAATTTTGATAGTCTATACTCTTTAATTAAAGCCGCTTCAAAATCATCAAAAAAAATTTTTTTTTGAACTTCTATTGCTTTTCTTTCCACATTGTATTCTATATAAGAAACGCTTACGTAAAACTTGTGAGGAAAGAAAAACAAAAAAAGAGCTATGAGGTTCATCATATTATTTAATAAATTTAAAAATAAATTTTAACTGAATTAAAATGTCTGAATTTAAAACCTGGTTTATGGTTGGTTTTGAACATATTTTAAATGTTCAAGCTTTAGATCACATACTTTTTGTGCTAGCCTTAGTTGTTGTTTATGAACCAAAAATGATAAAACAGATTATTATTTTGATTACCGCATTTACCGTGGGACATTCTTTAACACTAATTATATCTGTACTTGAATTAATTTCTTACGACCAAAAGGTTATTGAGTTTGCAATTCCATTAACTATAGTTCTAACTTCTCTTAATAACATTTTTAATAGAGATAATGTTAAAAACAATAAACTAACCTCAAATTATTTGATCGCCCTATTTTTTGGTTTAATTCATGGATTAGGTTTTGCTAATTATCTAAAAGCTTTACTTTTTGAAAGCAATGTTGTTCTTGAATTATTTTCTTTTAACATAGGAATAGAAGCGGCCCAGCTTATAATTGTTTTTGTTTTTTTGTTTGCAGGTGCTATTGGATCAAAGTATCTGTTTAAGCAAAGAGAAAAATGGGTCTTGTTTGTGTCTTCTGTAATTTTTGGTATAAGTTTGATGTTAACAATCAATGCTAAATTTTGGTGAAATGAAAAAAACTCTATTCTTATTTTGTCTATTTATAAACTTCAATGTTTTTTCACAAGGCTCTTATGGTGACTGGGATAAAAAGTTTGAACAACTTGGCACTATGCTCCCTACACCTAACACTTACAGGACAGCTTCTGGCGCTCCGGGTATTGATTATTGGCAGCAACGGGCAGACTATAAAATCAACGTAGTTCTTGATGACAACAACCAAACTATTAGGGGAGAAGAGACAATTACATATTACAACAACTCGCCCGATAACTTAGGATACCTTTGGGTTCAGCTTGATCAAAATTTTAGAGCTGCTGATTCAAATTCACCGTTAGTTTCTCCATCAAATATGTCAAATTCTTATAGTGGGAAACGACTTCAAGATTTAACTGGAGAATACACAAATGCTAAAGGTGAAAAATTTGACGGTGGCTTCAAAATAGATTATGTTAGAGATGAAGAGAATAAAGACTTAAAATATTCGATAGTTCAGACAATGATGAGGATAGAGCTCGATCGACCTCTTGCCAACAACGAAAATATTACATTCAACATAAAATGGTCATATGAAATAAATGATAGGATGAAAATTGGTGGTAGAAGTGGATATGAGTATTTCCCAAAAGACAAAAACTTTAGTTACACAATAGCTCAGTTTTTTCCTAGGATGGCTGTGTATGATGATAAAGAAGGTTGGCAAAACAAACAATTTTTAGGTAGAGGAGAGTTTGCCTTAGCTTTTGGAGATTATGAATTAAATATAACAGTGCCTTCTGATTTCATTGTTGCCGCAACAGGGTCTCTTCAAAACCCTAAAGAAGTCTTATCTAAAGAAGAGCTTGCTAGATTTGATAAAGCTAAAAAAACTTTTGATTCTCCAGTAATTATTACATCACAAGAAGAGGCAATAAAAAAAGAAAATAACCCAGAGAGATCTAAAACAAAAACCTGGAGATTTAAGGCAGAAATGGTTAGGGATGTTGCTTTTGCTGCATCTAGAAAGTTTATATGGGATGCTATGGCGGTAGATCTTGAAAATAACACCCCATTAGCTATGTCTTATTATTCAAAAGAAGGTAATCCTCTTTGGGAAGAAGAGTCTACAAAAGCAGTAGCAAATACCCTGAAGACCTATTCTAAACATACTATTGAATATCCCTATCCAGTTGCAATTTCTGTTCATGCAGCATCAATTGGAATGGAATACCCTATGATTTGTTTTAATTTCGGAAGGCCTAATGATGATGGTTCATACTCTGATGCAACTAAGTGGGGTATGATTAGTGTTATTATTCATGAAGTTGGTCACTTTTTTATCCCAATGATTATAAACTCTGACGAAAGACAATGGACTTGGATGGATGAGGGCTTAAATACTTTTGTCCAATCTCTTACACAAAGAGAGTATTACAGTGACGGACCGCTTAGAAGAGGTTCAGCACAAAGTATAGTCAATTACATGAAAGCACCTAAAGATATGCTTAGACCAATAATGACAAACTCAGAGCAAATAGCAAACAGAGAGTTTGGTGCAAACGCTTACGCAAAACCAGCTGCAGCATTGAGTATATTAAGAGAAACCATAATGGGGCCAGAGCTTTTTGATTATGCTTTCCGAGAATATTCTAAAAGATGGGCGTTTAAACACCCTGATCCTGCAGACTTTTTTAGAACGATGGAGGATGCTAGCGCAATAGATTTAGATTGGTTTTGGAGGGGTTGGTTCTATACAACTGATAATGTAGACGTTTCTGTTGAAAATGTAAAATGGTTTAAAATGAAAAAAATGGATGAACCTTTTGAAAACAGAGCTAGTGTAGACGAGAAAGAAATAAAAGGAAAAAAAGATGTCGCTTCTGACGACCCTAAATACTCTATTCCTTTTAAGCCAACAGAATTTACTTTTTCTAATACTAATGAAAATGAGTACAGAGAGTTTAGAAACTCAGTTGATGATGATAAAATAAAACTTCAAAATGCCGACAAAAACTTTTATGAAGTTACTTTCGAGAACAAAGGTGGACTAGTAACTCCTTTGATTATAGAATGGACATATGATGATGGGTCAAAAGAAATTGAAAAAATACCTGCTGAGATCTGGAGGTTTAATGAAAAAGTTGTAACAAAAGTATTTGTCAAAGAAAAGGTTGTAAAAAGTATTATTCTAGACCCTTTAAAAGAAACAGCTGATGTTAATTTAGAAGACAACAACTATCCAAGAGTTGAGATTAAAAGTGATTTTGATAGGTTTAAAAACTAGAAAGGAAGATTGTTAAGGTCTACGTTTCCTCCAGTGAGTATAATTGCTATTTTTTTATTTTGAAAGAATTTTTTTTCCTTTAAAACCGCCGCCAAAGGCACTGCACAAGAAGGCTCACAAACAATTTTCATTCTCTCCCAAATTAATTTCATTGCTAAAATTATTTCTTTTTCTGAAACGGTTATTATACTTTCTGCTCCGTCGACAATAATATTAAATGTTCTTTTTGCTAATGATGTTTTCAATCCGTCTGCAATTGTATTTGGATTTTGTACAGGAACAAGCTTTTTTTGAGCAAAGGACTCATAGGCATCTGATGCATTAAGGGGCTCTGCTAATATAACTTTTGTTTTTGGAGAAAAGTTTTTTGTAGACAAAATAGTTCCTGAGGCCAACCCTCCACCCCCTACAGGACACATGATAAAATCAAGATTGTCAATCTCATCAAAAATTTCTTTTGAACAAGTTGCTTGTCCCAAAATAACATTAGCATTATCAAAAGGGTGAATAAAATTAGCATTGGTTTTGCTAATGATTTTATCACAGGTTCTTATTCTAGACTTTTCATTATTTTCACATAAATAAACTGTAGCCCCGTAACCCTTAACAGCTTTAACTTTAATTTCGGGTGCGTTTTTTGGCATAACGATATAAGCTTTAGTTTTAAGAATTTTAGAAGATAACGCTACAGCTTGAGCGTGATTTCCAGATGAGTGAGTAACAAAACCACTGTGAATTTCTTTATTAGAAAATGATAATGCTGCGTTGATCGCTCCTCTCATTTTGAATGCTCCAATTTTTTGAAAATTCTCACATTTAAAAAAAACATTTGCTCCTGAAATTTTATTAATAGCAGAAGAACTAAGTATAGGTGTTTTGATAATATATTGCTGTATTCTTTTTTGAGAAGAAATAATATTTGATTTTATCTCTGAAGATATTAGTGTGCTTGTAACCATGTTTTTCCGGTACCCACATCTACAGTTAATGGGACTTTTATTTTAATTGCATTTTCCATTATTTTTTTTATTCCAAACTGAAATTCTTCCAGTTCAGAATTTACTATATCAAAAACTAATTCATCATGAACCTGCATAATCATCCTGGATTGAAAATCATTTTCTTTAATCCAACTATTTATTCTAATCATAGAAAGCTTAATTATATCAGCGGCGCTACCTTGAATTGGCGTGTTAATTGCGTTTCGTTCTGCAAAGCCCCTTAGGGTAAAATTTCTAGAGTCTATGTCTCTTAGATATCTTTTTCTTCCAAGAATTGTTTCAGCGTATTTTTTTTCTCTTGCTATATTAATGGAGTGATCCATATACTTTTTAACCGAAGGAAACTCATTAAAATAAGAATCTATTATTTCTTTTGCTTCTGACCTAGATATATTTAGGTTTTGAGATAGCCCAAAAGGAGAAATCCCATAAATAATTCCAAAATTAACTTCTTTGGCTCTTCTTCTCATGTCTTTTGTTATCTCCTCCTCAGGGACACCAAATACTTTTGATGCCGTTAAAGAGTGAATGTCTAAGTTGTTATTGAAAGCATTAATCATGTGTTCATCACCACTAAATGAGGCAATAATTCTAAGTTCAATTTGTGAATAGTCTGCAGCTAAAATAAAACCATCCTTATTTCTAGGAATAAAAGCTGATCTTGTCTTTCTTCCTAGCTTTGTTCTAATTGGAATATTTTGGAGGTTTGGTTTGTTTGAACTAAGTCTGCCCGTTGCTGTAACAGCCTGAGCATAATCTGTATGAATTAGCCCATCGTATGAAGACACCATTTCTGGAAGAGCATTTATATACGTTGATAGTAGTTTTTTATACTCTCTAAACTCTAAAATAAGACTAACAATTTCATTTTCTTTTGAGAGTTTTTGCAAAACATCTTCACCTGTTGAGTACTGTCCTGACTTTGTTTTTTTTGGATTTTCATCAATAATTAATTTTTCGAATAAAATAACTCCAAGTTGTTTGGGTGATGATATGTTAAACTCCTCGCCAGCAAGGCTGAAAATTTTTTTCTCTGTTTTCTCTATGTAGCTTGTAAGGGTTTTTGACATCTCTGAAAGAAATTTAAGATCAACCTTTACACCATTCCTCTCTATGTTACAAAGTGTAAACATTAGTGGCAACTCAACATTATAATAAAGCTCATGTAGGTTGCCTTTTTCTATTTCTTTTTGGAAAACCTTTTTTAAAGAAAAAGATACGTCGGCGTCTTCACATGCATAATAATAAATGTCTTCTGGATCTAGATCGGTCATTTTTTTTTGATTGACACCCGGTTTACCAATTATATCTTCGATAGGAATACACTTATAATTTAAGTAGGTCTCTGATAAAGCGTCAAGTTTATGACTTGATTCTGGGTTAATTAAATAATGAGCAATCATTGTATCAAAAACATTATTTGATATATAGATTTTGTTTTTTTCTAAAATTTGTATGTCGTACTTTAGGTTGTGTCCAATGATGGTGGTATCTGGATTTTCAAGCAATGGTTTTAACTTACTCAAAGTAGATTTTTTGTTCTTCAGGGTAGGCACATAAAAAGCTTCGCCTTCTTTAGAGCACAATGAAACCCCTGCTAACTCGGCCTCTTGAATGTCTAAGCTTGATGTCTCTGTATCAACACAAATTTCTCGAGCAGACCCCATATAATTTAACAATTGATCTAGGTCTTCAGTATTTATTAGCTTGTAGTTAGATTGTTTCTTTTCTTTGATTGTTTTTTCATGAAAAAAGTCTAATTGTTTCTCTTGGTTTTCTATAAGAATTCCCGAAGACATCAACCTAGATTTAATAGTTCTAAACTCCATTTGATCAAGTAAAAAGTTTAGCTCTTTAGGTTTAGCTTTCTTTACTTTTATTTCATCGAGGTTAATATTAATGGGCACATCTGTTTTTATTTTTGCAAGCTCCTTTGATAGGATCGCCAAATGACACCCTTCCTCAACCTTGGTTTTTAATGACCCTTTAAGTTGGTCTTTGTTTTCAATTATCCCCTCAATATTACCAAAATCATCAAGTAGTTTTTGGGCAGTTTTTGGGCCGACACCTGGGATACCGGGTATATTATCAACACTGTCTCCTTGTAGCCCTAAAAAATCAACAACTTGACTAATTTTTTTAATTTTAAATTTTTCAAGAACCTCTTCAACCCCCAAAACATCAACTCCCTTTCCCATAAATGATGGCTTATATAAATAAACATTTTCTTTGACAAGTTGAGCAAAGTCTTTGTCTGGCGTCATCATATATATAGTTGTTTTTTCTCTAGATAACTCACTAGATAATGTTCCAATAATATCATCCGCTTCGTATCCGTCTTTTTCTACAATGGTAATTTGTAGAGAGTCTAAAAATTGTTTAATTATTGGAATCGCTATCTGAATGTCTTCTGGCTGTCTTTCTCTATTTGCTTTGTATTCTTTAAATATTTCTGATCTAAATGTAGGCGCTTTTGTGTCAAAAGCGACAGCAATGTGAGTTGGTTTTTCTTTATTTATTAGTTCTATTAAGGTGTTAAGAAAACCATATATCGCACTTGTGTTTATTCCCTTCGAATTAACTATTGGGTTTTTACTAAAAGCAAAGTGAGCCCTATATATGAGCGCCATTGCGTCTAACAAAAAAACTTTATTAACAGATTCCAATGTCTTAAAAAAATATTCAATAAAATTAATATGTATATTAGATTAAAAAATAAGAATGAAAAACAAAATTAGATTTTATTTGGTTGTTTTTGCTTTGTTTTTGTTTTCGTTTGGTTACTTAAAAAAAGATGAAATTAACTATGAAGATATTCGCTCTACCTTAAAAGTTTTCGGAGTTTTTTTTTCTAAACAAGACATAAACACCATGAAAGATTATGTTAACAGAAACAAAAACTCTTACAACCTGATGAGAGAAAAAGAGTTAGGAATCAATGTCGCTCCAGCCTTATCTTTCAATATAGATCTTCAAAAATCAAAGAATATTAGGTTTTCATTTGATGACATAATAACAGAGCTTCCTGATAATAAAAAAGACATTGCTTTTTTATCTGTTGGGGAGTTGTCATATTTATTAAAACACGGAAAAATTTCTTCTTTAGAGCTCACAAAAATTTATTTAGAAAGAATACAAAAATATGATGCCACATTAAATTCCGTAATAACTTTAACGGAAGATTTGGCAATAAAACAAGCAATTAAGGCAGACGAGGAAATAAGCAGAGGAGTTTATAGGGGGCCTTTACATGGAATACCATACGGAATTAAAGATCTAGCTTCTTTCCCTGGACACCCAACTACCTGGGGGGCCATGCCATATAAAGACCAGCTTATTAATGAAAAAGCTAAAGTTATATTAAAACTTGAAGAGGCTGGCGCGGTAATGCTTGGAAAATTATCTTCAGGTGCTCTGGCGAGGGGGGATGTGTGGTTTGGAGGAAAAACAAAAAACCCATGGGATGTTCAAGAAGGCTCAAGTGGGTCCTCAGCCGGCTCAGCATCTGCTGTCTCTGCGGGGCTGGTGGGTTTTGCTATAGGAACTGAAACTCTTGGCTCCATCGTTTCTCCATCTACTCGGTGTGGGGTGATTGGGTTAAGGCCTTCTTTTGGCTCTATCTCAACCTCTGGTTTTATGACGCTTTCTTGGAGCATGGATAAGGTTGGGCCAATCTGTAGAACTCCTCGAGATTGCGCTATTGTATATAGCTTGATAAAAGAAAACAATAAAGATGAGGTTTCCGTTGTTGCTTTTGATCATCTTGCTGAAGAGCTAAAGATTGGGTATACTAAAAAGCTATTTGATAAAGACACCTCTCGTTTTTACACAAACAATGCTAAAACAATAGAACTTCTGTCTCAAAGTTATAAAATGAATGAAGTTGATTTGCCAAACAACTACCCTTTTTCTGTTTTTGATATAATTCTAAGAGCAGAGGCTGGTGCTTTTTTTGACTCTTTTTTAAGAAAAAGATTAGATTCTTCTATGGTAGAGCAAGGGGAAAGATCTCGAGCAAACTCTCTGAGACAATCTCGTTTAATTCCAGCCGTAGAATATATTCAGGCGAATAGACATAGACAAGAATTAATTGAAGAAACAAAATCTCTGTTCGAAAAATATGATGTTATTCTTTCCCCTACATTTGGTGAGAACCAACTTTTGATCACAAACCTTACCGGACACCCTGTGGTTTCTTTACCAAATGGCTTAGATAAAAAGGGGAAGCCGACCAGTATTACAATAATAGGAAACTACGGCTCGGAAGATAAAATTTTATATTTTGCGGAAAAACTAAAAAACATGGTTGGTTTTGATAAAAAACCTCCTCTTTTTTATTAAAGATGAAGTGTCAAAAAGAAAAATTCATATTTACAGGAAAAAAAACCTATCTAAACTGCGCATATATGTCCCCTATGCTTAAAAAAGTAGAAAAGGCAGGGGTCAGGGGGTTAAAAATGAAAAGAAAACCGTATAATATAATGCCAGAGGATTTTTATAAGGATGTAAGTGAATTAAAACGCTTATTCTCTCTTTTAATTAACGCAAAAGATTCAGAAAGAATAGCTCTGTCTCCTTCAGTTTCTTATGGTATAGCTAATGTAACCAATAATATTTTTCTTAAATCAACAGATAATATAGTAATAACTGAGGGTCAATTTCCTAGTAATGTTTATCCTTGGGTTTCTTTAGCAAAAAAATATAATTCTAAACTGGTTTTCGCTAAAAAACCTAAAATTAATTCAAACCAAGGTGAGCTGTGGAATAAAAACATTTTAGATGCAATAAACAAAAACACTCGTGTGGTGTCCATAGGCCTACACCATTGGGCAGAAGGAACAAAGTTTGATATTGAAAGCATTAGAGAAAAGACAAAATCTGTTGGGTCGCTATTGATTATAGATGGAACCCAGTCTATTGGGGTTGTTCCTTTTGATGTTTCTCTGATTAAGCCAGACGCGCTAGTATGTGCTGGATATAAGTGGCTTATGGGCCCCTACGGAATAACATTGTCTTATTATGGTGAGTTTTTTGATAAGGGATTTCCTATAGAAGAAAGTTGGGTAAATAGAAAAAACAGTGTTGATTTTTCTGGGCTAATTAATTATCAAGATAAATATGAGGGTGTGTCAAATAGATATAGTGTTGGCCAACAAAGTAACTTTATAAATATCTCTATGATGTCCGCGGCAATTAATCAAATAAACAACTGGGGGGTGGAAAACATTTATAATTATATTAATTCCATTACTAATGATTTTTTTAATTTAGTTAACCGATCTAATTTTTGGGTTGAGAAAAAAGAGTATAGGTCTGCTCACCTTTTTGGTATAAAACCAAAAAAAAACAATCAAAATATTTTAAAAAACCTAAAAGAAAAAAATATTTACGTCTCTTTAAGGGGTGATAGCATTCGCGTCTCACCTTCTGTTTATAACAAGAAAGAAGATTTAATGAGGTTGTTAAGCTGTCTAAATGAAAGTGTGTAATAAAATTGTTTTTTTTGTTTTTTTTGTTTTTTTAAAAAGCGTCTCTTTTGCTCAATACAATAAAAAAGAAGCCGCCCCTCCAAATATTGACTGGCTTAAAATTAAAAGTGAGAATTTTGTGTTTTATTTTCCAAAAGAGCTTGACTCTATTGCTCAACGATCTGTTAGTTTTTTAGAAAAAAACATACATAACATTAAGATAAACCCCTCAGATAAAATACGAAGAAGCAAAATAATTCTTCACAACCAAAACGTTATTCCTAATGCTTTTGTCTCTTCCTCTCCAAGAAGAAGTGAGTTTTTTATCAACGCAAAAGCAGAATCTCCTCATTTTTTACACAACAACAGTTGGTCTGATTTAATTTCTACTCATGAATTTAGACACTTAGTTCAGAGGGAAGTTGGATATAACTCCTTTTTTAATAAAGCTGTTCATTATGTTTTTGGTGAAGGCTTGTCCTCGATGTTAACACGAGCTGCTATGCCAAACTGGTATTGGGAGGGGGATGCTGTTTATTCAGAAACATCAACTGGTGATTTTGGAAGAGGGAGGGTTCCTGCTTTTCTTTTAACAACCCAAAACAATGTTCTCTCCGGAAGAAAAATAAGTTACGACAGACAAACCCTTGGAAGCTTTAAATACAAAACCCCAAACGAGTACGAAACAGGATATCTAATGGTTAATTACTTAAATGAGTCATATGGAGAAGAAACTTATAATAACATAGTTGCTAATGCTCACAGAGGTTCGTACTTTCTAATGCCTTTTTATAGATCTCTTAAAAAAGAAACAAAAAAAAATTATAAAGAGATATACAAAGAAAGCTTAGTTAGGCTTCCTTCAAAAAAAACAAGTTTTTCATCAGATTATCTAAATGTTAGGAACAACTCTTCTTATTACAGTCTACTTTACCCAACAGAAATTTCTGGCGAAAGGGTTGTTGTTATTAGACAAGGGTATGGGAGTTATCAAGACTTTAGAATAATTGAAAAAACAGGAAGTGTCTCTTTGCTATTTACGCCTGGTGTAATAAATGATTTTGGAAGAATACCTAGCGCTAAGAACACGATAGCTTGGTTAGAGTATGAGAAAGATCCTCGATGGGACAAGCGTGTGTACTCTAGAGTAAAGGTGTTAGATGTTAACACAAAAAAACTCTTAAAAACAAGCCTCCGTGGGTTTTTTTCTTCTGTCGATCTTTCTCCTGACGGAAACTTTTTGTTGGTATCGGTAAACAACTTAAACGGTTCTCAGTCTTTTGAAATATACGAGCTTAAAACCCTTATAAAAAAACATAGTTGGAATTGGAATGAGGGGGTTGTTTCTTCATTAAAATATTCTAACGAAAACTCATTAATTGGATTAAAAACAAAAAATGGGAAAAAAGAGGTGTTCTTATTTGATCTTAATTTAAAAAAAAACACAACTATTTATACAACCCATGAAAACATTGGCTGGCCTAACATAATAAACAACTCTTTGTTTTTTTCCTCTGCAAAAGATGGATTCGAAGAAATTTTTGAATTTGATTTAAGTTCAAGAAAATTGTATTTATTAGAAGGCAAAAAGCTTGGAAGCTACTACCCAAACATCTCAAAAGACAACAAAAGTTTATATTATTCATCAATGGGGTTAAGTGGGTTTGATGTTTATCAAATCAAAATAGGAGATATAAAAAAAACAGAAATAATGTTTAAAGAAAAAAACAAAATTAATGAGGTGGTTTTTGAGTTAGACAAAAACTACCAAACCCAAAAGGCAAACATCGGCCTTAATATATTTCAACCTATCTCTTGGGGGATAAGCGACTTCGGGTTTTCTGAAAATGGGTTAGATGATATTACCCTTGGTTTAGAATCCGTTAATCTATTTGGTACGTTAATGTTTAGCGGGGGATATAAGATAGACACAAGGGAAAAAAAAAATAAGCGGTTTTTTAATTTAAGCTACCAAGGGCTATATCCTGTTTTTGACCTTTCTTTTTCATCTTCTAAAGATTTTTTTTACCAGGATATAATTATATCTAGGAATGGTGGTGTTTTAGACACAATTAAGGGCGCCGACATAAACTATAAAACAAATGAGTTTTCGTCAAACGTTAAAATCCCTCTTTCTTATTCTAATGGAAAATATTTTTCATCATTTGTGGGCTCACTTGGGGTTTCGGTAGAAAGATTTAAAGATTTTTATACCACCACTTTAAGCAGTGAGTCAGGAAGGTTTCCTCTGAAAACAGCAAGAGATAAAAAAACGTTTGTTTCTTCTTCTATAATTTATTCAAGAAAACACAAAAAATCGAGCAGACAAGTCTATAACCCATACGAGCAGTCAATGCTTCTTGAGGGGTTAAAAACTATAGGATCTAGTAATTTTGTGGGTGCTTATGTTAGGTCGGATCTTTACTTAGCTTTTCCTGGGATTAAAAACCTTCACTCAACGCGGCTAAAGTTTAGAGCTGAAGCTCAAGATATTAAAGATTATATTTTTAAAAAAAACATAACTTTTATTTATGGGTATGATAATGTATTTAACTTCTCTAAATTTTATGGTTGGGGGGTTGAGTATGAGCTTCCTTTAATGTATCCCGATTTATCTTTGGGGCCAATTGTTTTTATAAAAAGGGTTCGTGGGTATGGTTTTGTAAACGGCGGGATAATAAGAGGGGCTGATTTGGGGAGCGAGAAGGTAAGGGATACTCCAAAAAGTTTAGGCTTTGGGTTTAATTTTGATATTAACCTATTTAGACAAAACTTTTTGTTCAACGCGGGGGTCCGCTATTCTTATGTTGTTGACTCTCCCTACTCTATTGATAAATCTAAAATTGAAATTCGCTTAGGAAGTATTTCGTTTTAAAATTTTTAATATAAAAATTAATCTGTACTTTCGAAAAAAAAAAATATGTTTCCTACAAATCCCGCTATAACTGATGGTGTTGAAATCTTTGTTTGGGTTGTTGTTGTTCTTATTAGTTTTGTTGGCGCTGTTTCAATAGTTGACTCTAGAAGCATCAAGAAAAAAGACTAAACTTCTGAGTCTTTTTTGTGGTTACTCACTTTACTGTTAGGAACAAAAACAGAACAAAGTATCGCCGAAACAAATAACACTAAAATTAAAGTTAACATTTCCATTTTTTCTCTTTTTTTGCAAATATAATTAAGGGCTGATAATTAAACATTTCTGATTTAAACTTTTTGTAAAGACAACAGGTACTTATTCGTTTTTTTTTATTTAAAATTGTTCATGAGTAAACCATTCCATTTAGCTTTTCCAATAAATGATATTGAAGAAACTAAACAATTTTATATAAAACACTTTGGTTGTAGGATTGGACGAGAAGATAAAAAGTGGGTGGATTTTGATTTTTTTGGCCACCAACTTTCGGCTCATGTTAAGCCTGAAGAATTAAAAAAAACAGAAAAAAATATTGTCGATGGTAAAGATGTTCCTGTTAGACATTTTGGTGTTGTTCTTCCTTGGGACGAGTGGCAACTTCTTTCTAAGAAACTTATAGATGATAATATTTCGTTTGTGATTGATCCTTATATTAGATTTAAAGGTGAGGTTGGAGAGCAAGCAACAATGTTTTTTTTAGACCCAAGCGGGAACGCTTTAGAGTTCAAATCTTTTAAGAATCAAGAAAGTTTATTTGCTAAATAAAAACTAACGCAAATAACTTCCAGCGTTAATGTCGATAGTCGATCCTGTACTATGATCCATTTTCCCTGAAACCATTAGAGAGATAGTGGGAGAAATATCTTTTGGCTCTGTAAGCTGATCTAGTTTTAGCCCCTTTTTCACTAGCTCTTCTCCGTTTTTTTCAATAAATGTTTTTGCCATATCGGTATTAACAAAACCCGGCGCAATACTAAATGCAACTATATTATCTTTTAAGCCGAATGATCGGGTGATGGTTTTTGTTAAAGAAATCAACCCCCCTTTTGAACACGCGTATGAAATAAAATCTTCAACCTCACCCCTAAAAGCTGCTCTTGAAGCCACATTAATTATTCTAAACCTTTTATGGATTTTATCTTCTCTTTTTTTTAATATAAAGCTTTTACAAATAAGAGCTGGTGATTTTAGGTTGATGTTAATTGTTTTATCAAAATCTGAACTCCATTCTGAATAGTTTTTTTCAATCGGTGACGATTCTGCTATCCCCGCGTTATTAATAACAACGTCAGGAAAACCAAAAAAATGTAGAGTTTTGTTATATAAATCCAAGACAGCTTCTGGGTTAGACAAATCTGCTGAAATGATTTTTGAGGTGTTGTTGTTTTTTAGAAGTTGTTTTAAATTTTCAGCACCAGAATTGCAATGTAAAACCATTTCGTGGCCTTCTTTAAGTAGGTCAATTGCTATTTGTTTGCCTATGCCTCTTGAAGCCCCTGTTAATAATATTTTCATTTTGTTAACTATTTTAACAAAATTATTGTTTTTTGAAAACTAATTTTCAATGATTGAGTTAAAATACCATGGTTAATGCAGAAATTGTTAAAGCTTATAAAGAAAAAGTCAAAACAATTGAGCTGCATTCTTTAATAAAAAAAAACAAACAGTTTTTTATTTCTGGTTTGTCGGGAAGTTTAAATGTAATCGTTCCGCTTTCTGTTTCAAGCTTGGACTCAAACAATCATTGTTTTGTGTTGTCAGACAAAGACTCCGCGCTTTCGTTTTATAGCGGACTATGTGAGTTTTTAGCAAAAGAAAAAATATTTTTTTTCCCTTATTCGTTTATTGAGCCTTATGATGATGTGTTGATCAACAACGCAAATGTTGTTATGAGGACAGAAACAATACAATCTATAGAAACCTTTAATGATGAAAAAATATATATCGTAACATACCCAGAAGGATTATTTGAGTTGTATCCAAAGGAAAGGGTTTCAAAAAAACACAAAATTATACTTAAAAAAAATCAATCTCTTCAACTTGACGCGCTTATAGAAAAAATCACCGAGGAAGGATTTATAAAAAACGATTATGTTACTGAGCCTGGTGATTTTTCTCTGAGAGGAAATATTCTTGATATATATTCTTTCTCAAATAATAAACCCATAAGAATCGAGTTGGATGGTGATATTATTGAAAGAATAAAAGTTTTTGATGTTGAGTCTCAACTTACTATTTCAGAGCTAATAGAGGTTAGTGTTGTTTTTGCTGGACAAACAAAAAAATCTTCTGATGAAAGTTATTTATCTCTGTTTGAGTATTTTAAAGATGAGTGGACTCTGTGGTTTGACGACATAAATTTATCCGCTAACATTATTGATAAAAAATACAAAAAAGCTCAAGAAACGTATGGAAAAAATATAGAAAAGGGTGGAGTTTTTCTTAAACTTTCTCCAGAAAAGATTTTTTTTGACAAAAGCGCTTTTTTAAAAAAAACAAAAGCCTTTAAAACCATTGAATTTTTTGCATCAGGGCATCCAAAAAAAATACCAGGAATTAAATATAACTCTTCACCCCAACCAAAATTCAACAAAAGCCTTTCTTTGTTGGCTGATGACCTAAAAAAACTTATTCTTGAAGAATATTCTGTCTTTATTTCATTTCAGTCTGAAGAACAATCAGAACGGTTAGCGTTATATTTTGATTCAATTGGTTTTAACCTGGAATACTCCTCTATAATAACCAAACTAAGCCACGGGTTTGTTGATCATGAAAATAAACTTGTTTATTATACTGATCATGAAATTTTTAATAGGTTTTTTAAACATGCTTTTGTCCCTAATATATCCAAAAAACAAAAAAACGCAATTAAAAACAAATCTGAACTTGAAATCGGAGATTATGTTGTACATATAGACTATGGTGTAGGTCGGTTTGTGGGAATGGAAAGAATGATTGTTTCTGGCACTGAAAGGGAGGTTGTTCGTTTGGTTTATAAAAACAACGATGTTGTTCTTTTAAACATAAACTCTCTTCATAAAATAGCTAAATATTCTGGTTCTGGGGGCGCGCCTCATTTAAGCAATCTGAACACGCAAGAGTGGGTTAATAAAAAAAAGAAAATTAAATCTAAAATAGCAGACATGGCAAAAGATTTGATTCATCTTTATTTAAAAAGAAGAGAGGCTATAGGGTTTACTTTTGAAAAAGATTCTTTTTTACAGATAGAATTAGAGTCCTCTTTTTTATATCAAGATACTCCTGACCAAACAAAAACAACACAAGATGTTAAAAAAGATATGGAAAGCTCTTACCCTATGGATAGGTTGGTGTGTGGTGATGTTGGTTTTGGAAAAACAGAAATTGCAATTAGAGCCGCTTTCAAGGCGATTTGCTCAAACAAACAAGTTTTAATTTTAGTTCCAACAACAATTTTAGCATACCAACACTATAACACTTTTAAAAAAAGATTAGAAAACTTTCCTGTGTCTGTAGATTATTTATCAAGATTTCGATCAACGAAAGAAAAAAAACAGACTCTTAATAAACTAGCGATTGGTGAATTGGATATTATTATAGGAACACACTCTGTTTTAAGTAAAAATGTTATATTTAAAAATCTAGGGCTTTTAATTGTCGACGAGGAGCAAAAATTTGGTGTAGCCCTAAAAGAAAAAATTAAAAAACAAAAGCTTAACCTTGATTGTTTAACCCTAACCGCCACACCAATTCCAAGAACACTACACTTCTCATTAATAGGGGTAAGAGACATTAGTATAATTAGAACGCCGCCCGTTAATAGACAAGCGGTTCACACGGAGGTTTTAACTTTTAGTGAAAAAGACATTAGAGATATTATCAACAACGAGATGAGTCGTTTTGGTCAGGTGTTTTTTGTTCACAATAGAGTAGAAAATATTTATGAAATAGCTAACATTATTCAAAAACTGATTCCAAATGCTAAAGTTGCGGTAGCTCACGGTCAGCAAAAAGGAGACACGTTAGAAAAAACAATTTTGGGTTTTATAGAGGGTCGGTTTGATGTTTTGGTGTCAACAAACATAATTGAGTCTGGTCTTGATATTCCAAACGCGAACACAATTATAATTAACCAAGCTCATATGTTTGGGTTGTCTGATCTTCACCAAATGAGGGGGCGCGTGGGGAGGTCAAATAAAAAAGCGTTTTGTCGTTTGCTGGTGCCATCAACCTCTAACCTAAATATAGATGCAAAAAAAAGACTGATGGCTTTAGAAGAGTTTTCAAATCTAGGAGACGGATTAAACATTGCGCTTAAAGACCTAGATATTAGGGGCGCAGGAAACCTTTTGGGTGGAGAGCAGAGTGGTTTTATTAACGATTTGGGGTTTGAAACATATAATAAAATATTAGACGAAGCGCTAAATGAGGTTGACCTTCCTGAAAAAAACAACAAAATAATAGAGTTTTCTTTTGGTGATTGTTTGGTTGATTTATACGAAAAAGCTTTTATCCCAGAAGAATATGTTTCAAACTCAACAGAAAGGCTCAGGCTATATGGTTTTATTGAAGAAAAAACAAAAAAAGGAGAGCTTAATGATATTCTTCATGTTTTTGAGGATCGATTTGGTTCGCCCCCTAAGGAATTGCTAACCCTTTTATCTGTCATGAAAATTAAAAAAATAGGCTCTTCTATTGGTGTTGATAAAATTCAAATTAAAGAAACACAGGTTGTTTTTACTTTTATTAATGGAGAAAAAAAAGCAGAAAAAAAACAATCCTCTTTTCTTTTCTTGCTGAACGAGCTAAATAAAAAAGTGGGGCAAACAAAAATAAAAGAGAGGGGTAGCCAGATTTCTATAAGTGTAAAAAACCTTTCTTCGGCTAGTGATGTTGAGGATTTTCTTAATAAATTAAGTAAAAAAACACAATAAGGTTTTACTTTACGTGTTATTTGTTATTAAAAAATGATTTTTTTGTATTTTTGTGAATAAAAATTAATTAACAAAAGTGATAAGAAACCTAACGTCTTTCGTTGTTCTTGTTTTTATAGCTACAGGGTGCTCTATTCTTCCTTTTGGAAACTCAAACCCTAACGCAAGAAACCCTGGGTCCATAAGCACAACAACCAACCTTGAATATTTTTCGGATGCTTATGCTGAAGAGGAGGAAGAGGGGTTTGTTGTGGCTGATTTTGGTGGACAACCACCGGGGCCTAACCAAGTGCTTGTTCAGGGTGGCAGAGCTGTTCTTGGAACATTCGAAGAAGATGTTTTTTACACTCATGATAATGTAGAGAGAACGGTTACCGTTCAATCGTTTTTCCTTGATCAAACAGAGATTGCGAACATACATTGGCTTGAGTATCTTCATTACATCCAAAGAGATTCGAGTGAAACATATTACTTAAGCGCTTTACCCGACACAACGGTTTGGGAAAAAGAGTTAGCTTTTAACACTCCATACGTTAGTAATTATTTAAGATACCCTGGTTTTAGATACTACCCCGTCGTTGGCGTTAGTTGGAATCAGGCTGTAGATTATTGTAGGTGGAGAACTGAGGCTGTAAACAAACAGAGGGCTATGGAGTATTATGGTGAAGATTATATTGAAGGGGACATACCACCTGTTGAATCTGGCATTTATCTTCCTGAGTTCAGGCTTCCAACTGAAGCCGAGTGGGAATACGCGGCATATGGTCAAGTCGGCGATCAGTGGCTCGATGAAATGCAAACAGAAAGAAGGTTATACCCTTGGGACGGAAGAACAATAAGAAGCTCTAGAAGAGGAAGCGTTGGTAAGTTTCAAGCAAACTTTAAAAGAGGAAGAGGGGATTACGCTGGAATTGCTGGAGCCTTAAATGATGCTGGGTTTGTAACCATGAATATTTATGAGTACGCACCTAATGATTTTGGATTATATAACATGGCGGGAAATGTTAATGAATGGGTTTATGACATTTATAGGCCTCTAAACTTTCAAGACATGGAAGATTTAAACCCTATAAGAAAAAGCGATTATCTAGATTCTGAAGAAAGTTACGACTCAGACAATTTTAATTCTATGGTAAGCAATAAATCAAGAGTTTATAAAGGAGGGTCTTGGGCAGACGGAGCTATGTGGCTATCTCCAGGAACAAGAAGGTTCCTTGATCAAGACTCTTCATCTGCAACAATTGGTTTTAGATGTGCAACAACCGCGCTCGGCACCGCAGGAAACTGGAATTAAACATTTATTAAACCAATACAATTCTATTTTCGTATAATAACACACTAAAACAAATGCTGGTAATATTTTAGTTTTTTTATACGATAACGTTATGCGCCTCGAAATTCCCTCCTTAAAAGAAAACGTCTCTATCGTTGAAAGTTTTATAGAAAACGCTGGAGATAAAATAAGAATCAAAGATAGTGTCTATGGGAACATTTTGGTTTCTGTGACAGAGGCTGTAAACAACGCAATCGTTCACGGAAACAAAGAAGACAAAGAAAAAAGGGTTAAAATTTCCCTCAAAAAAAACAAGAAAAGCGTCAGGTTTGTTGTTGAAGATGAGGGAACTGGGTTTAACCCAAAAACCCTCCCAGACCCAACAGACCCAAAAAACATTGAAAAAATTAAGGGTAGGGGTGTTTTTATAATAAAGAGCCTCAGCGACAAAGTTACGTTTAAAAACAACGGGAGGACCATTGTAATGCTTTTTAAGCTGCCTTAAAATGAAAAAAATAAATTTTTTTAAAGAAAACACCAAATATAACCTTCAGAACAAAAAAGAACTAAAAGAGCTGGTGGAGAGTGTTTGTAAAAAAGAAGGTAAAAAACTTGTTTGTTTAAACCTGATTTTGTGCAACGATGATTACTTAAAGGAAATAAACAAAAAACACCTAAACAAAACATATTATACAGATGTAATCTCTTTCGACTTCAAAGAAGAAGAGAATAGCGTAGAGGGTGATGTTTATGTTAGTGTTGACAGAACAAAAGAAAACGCAAAAAATTTTAACTCAAAGCACCAAATTGAGCTTTTTCGAGTAATTATTCACGGGTTATTACACCTAATAGGGTATAACGATAAAACAAAAAAAGAAAAAGAGATTATGACCCGAAAAGAAAATAAATACATTTCTTTGTATAAAAATTAATACTGTTCCACGTGGAACTCTTCTACTATGTTTGCAGAATATGACATTATTGTTGTTGGGGCTGGTCACGCGGGCTGTGAGGCGGCGATGGCGGGGGCAAATATGGGCTCTCGTGTTCTTTTGGCAACAATGAATATGGGGACAATTGCACAAATGTCTTGTAATCCGGCGATTGGTGGTGTGGCGAAAGGGCAGATTGTTAGGGAAATAGATGCTTTGGGGGGAGCAACAGGAATTGTTTCAGATGACACCGCTGTTCAATTTAGAATGCTAAACCTATCAAAGGGTCCCGCAATGTGGTCCCCAAGGGTACAAAGTGATCGCGCTCTTTTCGCAGAAAAATGGAGGTTTTTACTAGAAAAAAACAAAAATGTTGACTTTTGGCAAGAAATGGTTGTCGGTTTGTTGGTAAAAAAAGGGGTGGTTGTTGGTGTGAAAACAGCGTTAGGATTAGAGATAAAAGCAAAATCTGTAGTTTTAACCAACGGAACCTTTTTAAATGGAATAATACACGTTGGAGAAAAGAAATTTGGCGGAGGGAGGACGGGAGAGAGAGCTTCTACTGGAATAACCGAACAATTAGAGGGGTTGGGGTTTGTTTCGGGGAGAATGAAAACAGGAACACCACCAAGATTAGACGGGAGAACAATAAACTATAAAATAATTGAAGAACAAAAAGGAGACGAAAACCCAGGGGTTTTTTCTTTTTTAACAAAAAAAAAACTCAAGCAGCAACTCTCTTGCCACATAACATACACGAATAAAAAAACGCACAACATTTTAGAGGGGGGGTTCTCTAAGTCCCCTATGTATACCGGAAGAATTAAGGGGTTGGGTCCGCGATACTGTCCCTCAATTGAGGATAAGGTAACTAGGTTTTCTGAAAGGGATCGGCATCAAATTTTTGTTGAACCAGAAGGGTGGAACACTATAGAGGTTTATGTAAACGGGTTTTCCACTTCCCTTCCTGAGGATGTGCAACTAAAAGCCTTACGATCCATCGTTGGTTTTGAAAGCGTTAAAATGTTTAGGCCTGGTTACGCAATTGAGTATGATTATTTCCCACCAACACAACTAGACTTAACGCTAGAAACAAAACCAATTAAAAACCTTTATTTTGCCGGTCAAATCAACGGAACCACGGGATATGAGGAGGCCGCGTGCCAAGGTCTTATTGCGGGAATAAACGCCCATAATAAAATCAACAACAAAGGGCCTTTTGTCCTCTCTCGTTCAGACGCCTACATTGGTGTTTTGATTGATGATTTAATAAACAAAGGAACAGATGAGCCTTATAGAATGTTTACCTCTAGAGCTGAACACAGAATATTGTTGCGTCAAGATAACGCAGATTTAAGATTAACAAAAATTGGATACAGCCTTGGTTTAGCATCAAAAGAAAGGCAGGGGTTGTTGTTAACAAAAGAAGAAAAGATAAACAAACTTAAGCAGCTTGTCGCCTCAAAAAAACTTTCGCCCGACGAGGCCAACCCGATTTTATCCTCTTTTGATTCAGAGCCAATTAAAGAAGCGCGGAGGTTGTTGGATTTGGTAAAAAGACCGGGGATTAACCTTTCTTCTTTGTTGAAAAAAACAAATGACCTGAGTGGATATTCTGTTGAAGAAATTAATCAGGTAGAAATATCTATTAAGTACGAAAGTTATATTGCAAAAGAAAAAGAGGTTGTTGATAAGATCAAAAGATTAGAAAAAAGCAAAATACCTAACGGTTTGGATTATTCAATTTTACCTTCTCTATCTGCAGAGGCGAAAGAAAAACTTCTAAAAATTCGGCCGTCTTCTATTGGTCAGGCCTCTAGAATCAGTGGGGTTTCTCCTTCGGACGTTGCTGTATTGATGGTTTACCTAAAAAAATAAGATGGTTTGTTCGTTGTGTGAGTCAAAAAGTCTGGTTTTTTTTATAGAAACAAAAGATTATTCCTTCTCAAAAGAAAAGTTTAGTTTGTGTTTGTGTTCGGTTTGTGGGGTGTTAATTACAAAACCGTTTCCAAAAAAAATAAGTGAGTATTATGATAAAGAAAACTACCTTTCTTATAAGAAAAAGAATTCTTTTTTTGGAAAAGCTTATTCTTTGGTACAAAAAGCAAACAACGAACTTAAGTTTAGGTTTCTTAAGAGATATAACAAAAAATCTCTTTTAGATTTTGGGGCGGGGTCGGGTAATTTTCTTAAAGAGGCAAAAAAAAGAGGTTTTTTAGCTTATGGTTACGAACCTATAAACGCGACCTCTAATGATTATGTTTTTGATGACTTAAAAACGATTCCTGTGCGAGATTTTGATATAATTACCTTGTGGCACGTTCTTGAACACATCAAAAACCCACTTTTTATACTTCAAAAACTTAAGAAAAGACTTAATAAAAACGGACTTATTTGTGTTGCTATCCCTAATAGAGATTCTTTTGATGCCTCTTATTATGGTAAAGTATGGGCGGGATATGACGTTCCTCGACACTTATATCATTTTAACGAAAAATCTTTTCTTTTTTTATTAAAAAGGGCGGGATTGACCTTGTTAGAAAAAAAACCACTGTTTTTTGATTCTTTTTATGTCTCTATGATAAGCGAAAAAAACAAAAAAAACCCATTTTGGGTAGTTAAAGGGTTTTTAGTTGGTTTACTTTCAAACATCTTTGCTTTATACAACAAAAAATATTCAAGTATTATTTATATTATTAGCAGATGATACGGTTTTTTATAATTGTGTTTTTATTATCATATGGGTGCGCTCAGGTTAGGCCTTTAACTGGTGGTGACAAAGACACAATACCTCCAAACATAATTTTCTCTTTACCTAATGAATTGTCAACAAACGTAAACAGCAAAAATTTTTACTTTGAATTTGATGAAATTATTGACGCCTCACTGCTCGAAGACAAAATGATAATATCTCCTTATTATTCTGGGGGTTTTGAGACTGTGGTTAAAAAAAACACATTAAAAATTCTGTTTGACTCGGTCTTTAATAAAAACACGACTTATATTTTAAATTTTGCTGATGGAATCAAAGATATAACCGAAAAAAACCCCTCAATATACTCAAAATATATATTTAGCACAGGGAACAAGATCGACTCATCTTCAATTTCTGGGAGGGTTCAAGATCCAATAAACAATGTTTATCTAGAAAACATCTTAGTTGGTTTATACAACGCCGATGACAGCTTAGGTTTGTTTACCAAAAAGCCTATTTATTTCTCTCAAACAGATGATTTGGGTTTTTTTGAAATAAATAATGTAAAAGAAGGAAATTATGTTTTATATGCTTTCAACGATGAAAACAAAAACTTTAAGGCAGATTATAAAAGTGAGTCTTTTGGGTTTAAAGAAGGTTTATTAAATGTAAATGGTAACTTAGAAGGGGTTTATGTTCCTTTGTTTAAAGAGGATGTTACAGATTTTAAGGTTTTAAGAACAAGAAAACGAGGCGATTTCTTTGAAATAATTTTCAATAAAGATATCTCTGATTATTATATAGAAAACAAAGATATTTTCTTTTCTTTATACGATAACACAACACTGCGTTTTTATAATAAAAGCTTGACTTCTGATTCGGTTTTAATTAAATATTCTGTTTTTGATTTATACTCAAATAATGTTATAGACAGTGTTTTTGTTGGGTTCAGTGAAAATGAAGTAAACTATGAATTAAGATCAAGTTTTTCCTTTTCTGATAATAATTTTGATGACACTATTTATTTCTCTTTTAACTCAAATATTCCATTAATTGACTACGAAATAAATAATTATTATTTAAAATTAGATACTTTGTTTCTTCCTAATAAGCATTTGAACCACTTTACTTATAAAAAAAATAATAATGAAATTGAGGGATATTTTTACTTAAATAAAGATTCTATAGAAAATTATATTACTTATAAAAAAAATAATTTGATTGAAGACAGTGTTAATGTAAAAGACTCTATAAGATTTGGATTATTAGATTATTTTAAAAACCTTCAATTAAACAAAATTGTTATAGGTTTTAAAGAGGGTGATTTAATAACAATAAAAGGAGATACTATTTCTGATTTTAAGAAAGATTTAGTCTATAATGAGGATGATTTTTATGGAGATTTAAGCGGTGTTGTTAATTTAGATAAAGATGATTTTTATGTTGAGCTTGTTAATGAAAACTTTACTAAAATTTATAAAAACAAAAGATCTGGTAATTTTTTTCTTTTTAATAAGATAAAGCCAGGTAAGTATTTTTTAAGAGTTGTTATAGATAATAATAGTAATAATAAATGGGATTATTATAGTATAAAAACTAAAAAAAGTAGCGAGAGTATATTTTATTACTCTGATGTTATTGAAATTTTTTCGAATTGGTCAATTGAAGATTTTGTTTTTGATGTTAATCAAAGTGTTGATAGAATGTTCATTAAAAGTAAAGAAGTAAATAAAAAATAGATATAAAAAACTAACTATTTTTTTTCAACATTTTTTTATTCACAAGGTAACATATATATATAGTATAACACGGAATATCATCCTGATTTACAGATATTTAGAAGTTAAAAAGATGTTTATAAAATATTAATTTAAAACTATTAACATATCAACATTTTAATAATAATAATAAAATAATATAGTAATAAGTATATAGTAATAAACGAATTTTATTTTTTCATTTGACGATTTGTTCATTAAATTTTTATAATCTTGTTAGTAAGTAATGGAAAAAATAAAAATAAAAAATGTTGCAGTAATTGGCTCTGGAATTATGGGGTCAAGAATAGCTTGTCATTTAGCTAATGTAGGATTGAATGTATTGATATTAGACATAGCGCCAAAGGAATTAAATGAAGAGGAAAAAAGAAATAATAAAAAAATTACAGATAAAGATGTAAAAAATAGAATTGTTAATTTCTCTTTAGAAAATGCAATAAAATCAAAACCATCTCCATTATTTATTAATTATTTATCTCAAAATATAAAAACAGGTAATATTGAAGACGATATAGGTTTAGTATCAAAAGTTGATTGGATTATAGAAGCGGTGGTAGAAAATTTAAATATTAAAAATTCAGTTTATGATCTTATAGAAAAACATAGAAAAAAAAACACTATAATATCAACAAACACATCTGGAATACCTATAAATCAAATTTCAAAAGGAAGATCTCAAAATTTTAAAAAAATGTTTTTAGGAACACATTTTTTTAATCCCCCAAGATACTTACGTTTATTAGAAATTATTCCAGGAGAGGAAACAGATAAAAAAATAGTTTCTTTTTTTAATGAATTTGGATCTACTGTTTTAGGAAAAGAAATAGTTTTATGTAAAGATACACCTGCTTTTATAGCAAATAGATTGGGTATTTACTCATTAATGTCAACAATTCATTCTGTTGAAAAATTTGATTTATCTGTTTCTGAAGTAGATTTTTTAACGGGTGATATTATTGGAAGACCAAAATCAGCAACATTTAGAACAATGGATGTTGTAGGGTTAGATACTGCTATTAATGTATCAAAAAACTTATTAAAAGATCTTAAAAAAGACGAATCTGTTTCAATTTTTAATTTACCCTCTTCAGTTAAAAAACTTTATGATAAAAACCTTTGGGGGGATAAAACAAAAAAAGGATTCTATAAAAAAGAAGTTTCAGAAAAAGGTGAAAAATTATTTTATGAAATAAACCTAAAAACGACAGAATATTCTCTTAATAACAAAGCTATAAATGAGGATTTATTAAAAATAAAAAAGATAGATTCTTTATCTGAAAGGATAAAAAAACTTTTATCATTAAACACTAAATATGGTGATTTTTATAAAGAAATCTTTTATGATACATTTAGATACTGCTCTTTAAGAATACCAGAAATAAGCGATGATTTACACAAAATAGACACAGCTATTTGTTCTGGATTTGGTTGGAAAAAAGGACCTTTTGAAACATGGGATATGTTGGGGGTAGAAAAAACCCTCCTTGAAATGAATAAATTAAAAATAAAACCAGCGCCTTGGGTAGAAGAAATGTTAAAAAAAGGACACCCTTCTTTTTATAAATATGAAAAAGAAACCAAATATTATTATGATATTAATAACCAAAAATATTTACCTGTTCCCGGTTTAGATTCATTAATAATACTAGACGCCTATAAAAAAAATAATATTGTTTGGTCAAACAAATCAACAACAATATATGATGTTAACGATGGGATTTTACTTTTAGAGTTTCATTCTAAAATGAACACAATGGGAAAAGAGGTTTTAGAAGGAATAAATAAAGCTATAGATATTTGTGAATCTCAATACGAGGGTTTAATAATAGGAAACGAATCAGAATACTTTTCAGCAGGAGCAGACTTAGGAACCGTTTTTATGTTAGCTGGAAACAGGGATTATAAACAAATAGAAAAATCAATAAGATTTTTTCAAGAAACAACAATGAGAGTTAAATATTCTTCAATTCCTGTCGTTGTTGCCACGTCAGGATTAGCCTTAGGAGGAGCCTGTGAGTTAAGTATGCATTCTGACTACGTTCAAGCTCACAACGAAACATATATGGGTTTAGTTGAATTAGGAGCAGGACTTATACCCGCCGGAGGAGGAACAAAAGAAATGGTAAAAAGAACAGCATCCTCTTATAAAAAAGGAGACCCAGAGTTTAATGTTTTAATGAGTGCTTTTATGAATATAGCAACAGCTAAAGTCAGTTCGTCTGCCGCAGAAGCATATGAAATGGGATATTTAGAAAAAACAAAAACATCAGCGAACAGAAAACGATTGTTGGTTGATGCAAAAAACAAAATTCTCAATATTTTGTCTTTTGGTTATACCCAACCTCAAGCAAGCAATCACATTAAGGTTCATGGGCGTTCAGCATTAGCTATGTTTAATGCTGGAATTGAAACTATGAGGCAGGGGAAATATATATCAGATTATGACAAATTCCTCGCGCAAAAACTAGCATATATTATGTGTGGAGGAGATTTAACTCAAGAGAGCTTTGTTAGCGAACAATATTTGTTAGATTTAGAAAGAGAAGCAATGGTTAGTCTTTGTGGAGAAGAAAAAACCCTTCAAAGAATGCACTCTATATTATTTAAAAGAAAACCACTAAGAAATTAAAATGAAAGAAGCATATATTGTGTCTGGGTTAAGATCTCCCGTGGCAAAAGCAAAAAAAGGAGGCCTGAGGTTTGTTAGACCAGACGATTTAGCAGCTACAGTTATTAAGAGACTTGTTGAAAAAACAGATAATCTTGAAGGCCATATGGTTGATGACCTAATTGTTGGAAACGCCGTCCCGGAAGCAGAACAAGGAATGCAAATGGCTAGATATATCTCTTTGCTCTCCTTGCCAAAAGAGGTTCCTGGGTTAATAATAAACAGATACTGTGGTTCTGGTTTGGAGGCAATACATTTGGCTTGTGCAAAAATTAATTCAGGTTCGGCGGATTGTGTAATTGCAGGAGGAACAGAATCCATGAGTATGGTTCCAATGACAGGGTATAAATCTGCTTTAAATTACTCTATTTCAAAAAACAACCCAGAATATTATCTTAATATGGGTTTAACAGCAGAAAAATTAGCCCTTAAGTATGAAATCTCAAGAGAAGAATCAGATATATTTTCATTAAATTCTCACAAAAAAGCGGTAAGGGCAATTGAAGAAAACATATTTGAAAAAGAAATTGTTCCCGTTACCGTTGACCAAGTGGCTGTTGTTGACGGAGTAAAAAAAACAAACAGTTGGGTTGTATCCAAAGACGAAGGACCAAGAAAAGACACCACAATTGAAGCTCTTTCTTCTTTAAGGCCAGCATTTAAAATAGGGGGTCAAGTAACCGCGGGCAACTCTTCCCAGATGTCAGATGGCGCTGCTTTTGTGGTTGTTATGTCTGAAAGGCTTATTAAAAAACTTAATATTCAGCCGATTGCTAAAATGATTTCTTATGCCACAGCGGGGGTTGAACCAAGCATAATGGGAATAGGCCCAGCAAAAGCTGTTCCAAAAGCATTAAACTTTGCTGGATTGAAAATGTCAGACATAGAACAAATTGAATTAAACGAAGCGTTTGCCTCACAAGCCCTTTCTGTTATTAAAAAGCTAGAACTAAACCCAGAAATAGTTAATGTAAACGGAGGAGCGGTTGCTTTAGGTCACCCTCTTGGAATGACAGGCGCTAAATTATCTATTCAGCTGATTAATGAAATGAAGAGAAGAAAACAAAAATATGGAATAGTTACAGCTTGTGTTGGTGGGGGACAGGGAGTTTGTGGGGTTTTTGAAACCTTTTAGTTTTCAACCTCAACAACAACCTCTATCTCAACAGAGATGTCGCCAGGGAGAGAAACCATTCCAACAGCAGATCGCGCGTGTTTACCCCTATCACCAAACACATCTACTATAAAATCAGAAAACCCATTAATTACAGCAGGTTGTTTATTAAAATTAGGGGTTGAGTTTACCATACCAATAACCTTAACAAAACGAACAACTTTATTTAAATCACCAATCTCATCTTTGAGAGAGGCTAGTATGTTTAAGGCGGTTAGTCTTGCGGCATCATAACCCTCATCTACAGAAAGGTCACCATCCACTTTCCCTGTTATATACTCTCCTGTTTGTTTTTTAGGACCCGTTCCAGAAATATAGACAAGTTTTGTGTCTTTTCCTTTAGAAAAAGATACAGCAGGAACATAATTTGCTATAGGTTTAGAAACCTCTGGGATTGAAAAACCAAGCTCTTCTATTTTTAACTCAACATCGTAATCATAGAGGGGTTTTTTAGGCGCACACCCAAAAACAAAAACAAAAACAAAAAACCTAATTAGGTTCACCATAAGTAGTAATAATTATTTTTCTATTTCCCCCGTTGTTTCTGTGTTCACACAAATAAACACCCTGCCAGACACCAAACAAAGGTACTCCTTTTTTAATAGGAAAAGAAACAGAAGACCCCAACAAACTTGATTTGATATGAGATGTCATATCGTCAGGACCCTCGTAGGTGTGTTTAAAATATGTTTCTTTTTCAGAAACAAGTTTGTTGAAGTGTGTTTCAAAGTCTTCTCTAACAGTTGGGTCTACATTTTCATTTATAGTTAGACTAGCAGAGGTGTGTTTAATAAAAACATGAACAACCCCAGTGGTTTTTGGTAAAGAGTCGGTAATATATTTTGTTATTAAATGGAACCCTCTAGAAAAAAAAGGAAGCGTTATTTCTTTTTGACTAACCATTTAATCCAGCGCTCATTCTTTCTGCGTTTTCTGCAATTCTTAGCTTCTCGGTAAAAGAAAACAACTCCCCACCCAGAACCTCTGGAAGGTTGTATACCGTGAGATTAATTCTATGGTCTGTTACCCTTGCTTGAGGAAAATTATAGGTTCTTATTTTATCTGATCTGTCTCCAGACCCAACCATTGTCTTTCTTTGTCCAGCAATTTCTTCATTTTGTTTTTTTATTTCTAAATCATAAAGTTTAGACCGTAAAACCTTCATCGCTTTATCATAATTAGCATGTTGAGATCTTCCGTCTTGACATTCAACAACAACACCCGAGGGCTCATGGGTTAGTCTCACAGCAGACTCTGTTTTGTTAACATGTTGTCCCCCGGCCCCAGAGGAACGATAAGTGTCTTTCCTAATATCAGATGGGTTAATGTTAAGCTCAACACCCTCAGCTTCAGGCAAAACAGCAACTGTAGCCGCAGAGGTATGGACCCTACCTTGAGTTTCTGTGTTAGGAACCCTTTGCACCCTGTGTGTTCCTGCTTCAAATTTCATTTTACCATACACATCATCTCCCTCAATTGAACAAACAACCTCTTTATAACCACCAGAAGAGCCTTCGTTGAAATTAATCACATTAAAAACCCATGCGTTTTTTTCTGAATAAAGCTCATACATTCTAAATAAATCGCCAGCAAAAAGAGCAGCCTCATCCCCACCCGTTCCTGCTCTAATTTCTAGAACAACACTCTTTTCATCATTAGGGTCTTTTGGAATTAATAACGCCTTAAGCTCCTCCTCTTCTTTTTCTTTTTTTAAAGAAAGATCTTCTAATTCTTTTTTAGCAATTTCTCTAAACTCCTCGTCTTTTTCGTTTTCAAGAACCCCTTTAGCCTCCACAATACCCAAAAGCGTTGACTTATGTTCATTAAACTTAGAAACAATCTTTCCTAAGGATTTATATTCTTTATTAAGTTTAGTGTATAACTCTAAATCTGAAACCACCCCTGGGGTTGAGAGTTTAGCCTCAACCTCTTTGTGTTTTTTGCTAAGTTCTTCAAGTTTATCTATCATATAATGAGCTAATATAAAAACCTCTATCTAATTTTATTCATAAATTACATATAATTAAAAATATTTATTCTTAAGATTTCGTTTTCTGCATATGAAACCAAAACAATACTTGTTTTTCTTTTTTTTGATGTTTTTTTTTTCAAAAAAAAACGAAAGCTTTTCTCAACCCCAACCCTTAAACAAAGCAATTGTTTTGTTTTCTTTTGACGATCAAGAGAATAACACAACCTCACTAGAAAGCTTGCACAAAAAACTAATATCATCTGGAGTCGACGCTGTAAGTTATGTGGACTCTTTAAACTTTTACTCAAACAACGAGGTGACAGAATATTTTATAGATTATATTAACAAAAGAGAAATAAAAAGAGTAATTTTTTTTTCAGAAACTAACAATAAAATATCAACAACAACCCCCGAGGAACTTAAAAAAAACACAACAGAAATAAAGGTTTACTCAGGAGATTCCTCGTTTTTTTATTTTAGTAAAGATTTAAAAAAAACACCAAGCTCTCCGTTGTTTTTGTTCTCCCCTTACCCAGAGACTATTAACAAAATCACCCCAAAAAAACACAATGAGGTTCTGTTTAAGCCGAACCTAGAAAACGAAAAAATAGGCGTTTTCTCGCTCCCTAAAGAAACAGAAACAAAAAACATAATTTTGTTAGAAGAAAAAAGCGATTACAGGTTTTATTACTCTAACGGGATTAATTATGTAATTCACTTTTACAAAGGAAGAGAGGATTTTTTACGCAACACTTATAAAATAAAAAACCTTAAAGAAAACTCAAAAAAAGAGATTTTGATTTTGGTTTTAGAACACACGGCAACAAGAAACAGGTTTTTTTATTTTATACCAACTGTAACAGAAGAGGGGGAGCTTTTGTCCTTGTTTCTTAATTAAAAAGTTTTTTATTTATAAACGGAATTAACGAAAGAACAACAGCCTCTTCATAATAAGACGATCTTATAACCTGTCCTTTGGTCAAAATCCCAACGGCACCATCTTTGTTTTTTGAGTTTTTTCTTTTAAAGACAACATCATCAGCAACCCCAAGCTCAACCCCGCCTTCAATTAATTTTTGAATTTTTTTAGGAAGGAGAAACATAGCTGTTTTTCCAACACCTTCTTTTTTTTTATTTTGAACAACCACCCAAGCAAAAGCAAACAATTCACCATCTAAATACTCACACCCCCCCTCGATACCAACATAAAAATCAGCAGACTCTTTGATGTTGTTGGCCCTGTTTCTAGCCCCTTGTTTTGTTTCCCGACAGCTCATAGGTTGATTGCTTACACCAGAGGGCACCCTAACACCCTCCACAACAACAGAGTTTTTTTGAAACACCCTCTCAAAACCCCTTAGTGTGGCAAGTATTTTTGTTGGGTTGTTTGATCCAACCAAAACCTTTAAATTATTTCTATCCATTGTGTTTTTTTGCTTTGGTTAAAACTTACAGATTCTCTTTTATTATTAAGTTTTAAACCAACAACATTGACTTGTTCGTCTAAAGAATCAAACAAAACTGTATTTGAAATCTCAAGTAATCCCGAATCAAAAACCTCACCTAAAACAAAAACAACATTTACCGTTTCTGTATAATCGCTTCCTTCATACCCAAATCGACTCAGAAGAAGCTCTTTGTTGTTTCCTTTAAAAGAAACTTTTAAGTTTTTTTTAACATAATCCTCTATTTTTTTGTTTTCTTTTATGGTTGTGTTTTTTGACTCTTTATATATATTAAGTGCGTCAAAAACATCGTCTTTAAACACCCTTATTGAAAAGAAAGTAGAGTCATTTTTTTCGTAGATATTACAAACACTCACATAAAAAGCGTGAGAATAAGAGGCTTTAGATAAAAAAAAGAATCCCGTAAATATCAAAAAGGCTTTTTTAAAGCCCATACTTGTCAATCAAATAAACTAAAGAGGCCATGGCTGCGGTTCCCATTTCTAGTTCTCTTGCGTTCACAAGCTCAAATACATCTTTTTCTGTATGATGCATTTCAAAATACTTTTGCCCATCAATGCTTAAACCAAACATTGGAGTTCCTGTTCTTCTATGAAGAGGGCCAATGTCTGCTCCACCTCCACCTTTTGAGAAGTAAGAGATACTGTTTTTGTCAAAATACTTTAGCCAATCTTGAATTTTAATGTGTTGCTCATCACTGCCAGAAAAACCAAATCCCCGAGGAACATACCCACTGGCGTCACTCTCGATTGCCGCAATGTGATTTTCTTTGTTTTCCACCGCATTATCAGCGTAACCAACACCACCCTTAAGTCCATTCTCCTCATTCATAAACATAACAGCCCTTAAGGTGTTGTTTGGTTTTATGTTTTGTCTTTTAAACAACTGAAGGGCACCAATCGAATGCACACAACCAGCCCCATCGTCATGAGCCCCCTCTCCAACGTCCCAAGAATCTAGATGCCCACCAACAGTTATAATGTTTTCTGGGTTTTGTTCTCCTCTTAGCTCCCCAATCACATTGTGAGACAGTGCGTCAGGAAACCATTTGCCAGAAAGCTTAATTGTCAACTTTATATTAGGATCTTTTCTTAAAGCTCTTGAAAGTTTTATTGCAGAAACAACACCTAAAGCGCCATGCGGAATGCTATCCACCCCCTCTTTGTATGACATTCCCCCTGTGTGAGGAACATCATCCTCAATTGAAGAAAGGGAACGAAAAACAGAAGCAACAGCCCCATACTCAGCAGCTTTCACAGCACCACTTCTTCTTTGAAACCCAGTTTGACCATAAGAGGCCCCTTGGTTTATAAACCTTGGATTAAACCCTTTATTATAAAAAACAATTTTTCCTTTAACCTTTTCTTCGCCCAACTCATCAACCTCATCTAAAGAAAAAACCTCCACCACTTCAGCTGTGATCCCGTCTTTTGGTGTTGAAACAGTACCACCCGCACCAAGAATTGATAAGGTCGTTTTCTTTTTGTCTTCATAATAAAAAGCCTCCTCAACATCACCCCTTTCCCAATGAGGAACCATAACTTCTTGTAAATAGACAGTGTCAAACCCCAAAGATTCCATTGTTTCTTTTGACCAAATAACAGCTTTTTTTGCTCCCTCTGATCCACTCAATCTTTGCCCAACATCTTTTGATAAACTTCTTAGCAACTCATAACTTTCCTTAAACTCTAGCGCGTCCCCATAAAAAGTGTTAATTACATCTGCAGTTTCTTGGTCAAAAACCCGTTCTTCTTTTTTACAAGAAGAAAAAAAGATTAATAAAATAAATAAAGTGTTTCTCATAGTGTTAGTTTCTGTAGTTTAGCGCAGGCTCTCTGTTTCCAATTAAAGACTGATAAATATAATCTCTACCCTTCTTTTTGTTAAACTCTAAACGAGCCTCCTCAATTATTTTTTTGTTGTTTAAAATTTCGTATATGGCGCCACCTAGAACTTTTGCCGCGTTAATCATACCCTTATGACCAATAGAGGTTCCTGTGCAAGAGGCCGCCTGCCAAGAGTGACCTGGGGTTCCTGGAACATAGGTTGCGGTTGAAAAACCTACTGTTGGAACAGCCCAACTCACATCACCAACATCAGTTGACCCCCCGCCCTTTGTAGATAAATTAATTGTAAAAGGCATTATTTTTTCTGCGTATTTAATATCAATAGGCTTATCAAGCGTTTCTTTTATTTTTTCTGCGTATTTAATTTCTTCGTCATTATAATAAACCCCACCAACTAAACTTAATTCTTTGTGAACAATTCGCTGAAGTGTTTCGTTTGGTAAAATATTATACACACCGCCGGTTACTTCGAAGTCGAATGTTGTTTCTGTTCCCTTTGCCGCACCTTCAGCACAAAGCTCTACCCTTTTCCACATTTTTCTAACCTCTTCTGGATCAGGGTGTCTTACGTAGTAATACCCTTCTGCAAAATTTGGAACCACATTAGGGGCGTCTCCCCCTTTTGTTATCACGTAATGGATTCTACTTTCTTCATCTACATGCTCTCTCATTAAGTTTATCATCATATTCATTGCTTCTAAACCATCTAAAGCAGAGCGACCTTGTTGGGGAGCGCTAGCCGCATGAGAAGACTTTCCATAAAACCTAAACTTACCTGTTTTGTTAGCCAAAGAGCTCCTCACGGAGGCGCTGTTCTGATTTGAGGGATGCCAGTGTAAAGCAACATCAACATCATCAAAAAACCCCTCTCTAACCAAATAAACTTTACCAGAGCCACCTTCTTCAGCAGGACATCCATAAAAACGCAAAGTGCCTTTTTTATTGTTTGAGACCAGCCAATTTTTAACCCCAATTACTGCAGCCGCGCTAGCAACACCGAAAAGATTGTGACCACAAGCGTGACCAGAAAAAATACCCTCCCTCTCTTTTTTTTTCGCTTCATTAGTTTGGGATAAACCAGGTAACGCATCGTATTCACCCAAAACCCCAATAACAGGCCCGCCATTATTATATTCAGCTAAAAAGGCAGTAGGCATTCCAGCGACACCCTCTGTGATCTCAAACCCCTCTTCTTGTAAAAGGGATATTAATTCTTTCGCACTTTTTGTTTCTTGGAAACCAACCTCAGCATGAGACCAAATATTTTGAGCAACAGCCTCATATTCGTTTTTGTTTTTTTCTATGTGGGAAATAATTTCTTTTTTTTGAGAAAATAAGAAAAAAGGAGCGGTCAATAGTAAACAAAAAACTTTCATATTTTTAATTTTAATTAAAGAAAATTAATTAATTAAATGGTTATAAATGCGTTGCGCGCCAAAAAATATTTATAATAAACACGATATAGAGAGCTATTAATAATACCGAGTGCCATCGCCCTATACCTTCTTTTCTAGTATAAACAAAAATAGAGACTATAGTTAGACCAACAAACCACCAAGATAAATCATTAATCAAACCTATTATTTCATCATTTAATATTATAGGCCCCTTAATCAACGTGAAGAAAAAAAGCGGCAAACCCAACGCAATACATAGATTAAAAATATTACTACCGTAAGCATTCGAGATAGCATCATCATAATTTCCCCTTGAAGCATCTTTATATGAGATAATTGTATCAGGAAAACTACTTCCTATTGCCGCAAAAACAATAGCAACAAACAAAAGAGGAATACCTAAACCGCTGAATTCCCCAAGCCCACCAACGGAGTATTTGTCAGCGCCTAACCACTCACAAGCTAAAACCAAAAAATAACAAACAAATCCAATTATCAAAGATGATACCACGAAAATCAACCAAGCCCTCTTGTTGTTTAGTTTTTTTCTGCCAACAAGAATCTGTTTAAGGTCCAATATCATAAAGGCTGAAAGAAAAGAAACCGTTTCTTTTTCAGAAAATGGTTCTTCGTAATTAATTGTCTCCCCCCCCTTCATTGTGTTGAAGAGATAATATAAATAAAGAACATAAATTACAACTAAAAAAGCACTTTCAACCCAACCAATGTTTCCTTGTTGAATAAAATAAATCAAAACCAATTCTGTTATTATAAGCCAAACACCATCTCTTAAAATAATTTTACGAGAAACGTTTATTGTCTTTTTTTTTCTTTTGGAAAGCACACCTAAAACAGCAGCTGATGGAATAATCAAAGAGTTAAACAAAACACTTCCAAAAGAGGTTCCAACCCCCCCCGAAAACCCAGACACGTCTTGTAAAAAAAACAAAAAAAACATAGCGATAAAAAGCTCTGGCATTGAGCTTGCAATTGCGTTAATTGTCGCGCCCTTTACCCCATCACTTAAGTTCCTCCCAATATAATTAGACCCCTCCAAAAAAGTATCTCCAGCCCTCCAAATCACATATCCACAAAAAAAAATTAATAACAATGGGAGAATAAGTCCTAACATGCCTTATATTGATGTTTTAAATTTAAATCAAAGAATGAAGCTTTTTATCACACCCATCTTTATTTTGTTTTTATTTCCAGCTTATGGAAACAATATATATAAAAAAATTGAGACACTTTCTAAGAAATATGAAAAGAACGTTATAAGCTGGAGAAGACACATTCACAAAAACCCGGAGCTATCAAACAGAGAGTTTTTAACTGCAAAATACGTTTCAGACCACCTTAAAAGTTTAGGTATAAAAGTACAAGAAGGTGTTGCTCATACTGGCGTTGTTGGGGTTCTTGAAGGGGGGAAGCCAGGCGGGGTTGTTGCTCTTAGGGCAGATATGGACGCGTTACCCGTCACAGAAAGAGTTGATCTTCCTTATGCCTCAACGGTTAAAACAAGATATAAAGGAGTAGAGGTTGGGGTAATGCACGCTTGTGGTCACGATACACATGTGGCTGTGTTAATGGGCGTTGCCTCCGTGCTTTCTGAAATTAGAGACGATATTCAAGGAACGGTTAAGTTTATATTTCAGCCAGCAGAAGAGGGTCCGCCAGCAGGAGAAGAGGGTGGAGCAGAGCTGATGGTTAAACAAGGCGTTCTCTCAAACCCAACAGTTGATGCTATTTTTGGCCTTCATATTTCATCTAATATTCCTATAAACACTCTCACATACAAACCAGGAGGTATTATGGCAAGCGCAACATCTTTCGAGGTAAAGCTTAAAGGAAAGCAGTCTCACGGATCAAGGCCCTGGGAGGGTGCGGACCCAATTGTTGCTGGAGCTCAAATAATTAATAATATACAAACTATTGTGAGCAGAAACTTAGACCTCACTAACGAGGCTGCCGTTGTTACTATTGGTAGGTTTCAAAGCGGAATTCGAAGTAACATTATCCCAGAGAACGCAATAATGGAAGGAACAATTAGGGCATTAGATTATGAGATGAGAGACGTTATTTATAAGCGCTTAAAAGAAATAATTATAAATACAGCAAAGAGCAACAACGTTGAGGCGGAGATCATATTCGGAGCCCCTTATCCGATAACATTTAATAACGTTAGCCTTACCGAAAAAATGAAAAACACCTTGTATCGGGTTGCTGGAGAGTCGAATGTTTTACTTTCTAGAGCTAGCACAGGCGCAGAAGACTTTTCTTATTTTGCTAATGAGATCCCTGGTTTTTTCTTTAGGTTGGGAGGAATGCCCATAGAGAACCACCCAAACAAAGGGCTTAGTCATCACACGCCAGATTTCTATGTTGATGATAGTGGGTTATTATTAGGGGTTATGGCAATGTCAAACTTAGCTGTAGATTATCTTAAAATTAACTAATTCTACTCCAGTTTATGTTAGAGTTTATATTTTGATTGAGATAATTTAGAATGTTTTGATTTTCAGCTTTTAATAACCGAGGATCATTGTTTATTATTTTTTTAGCAGCGATTCGTGTTTCTTTGATTATTTCATAATCATCAGCCAGGTTAGCAAACTTTAACTCAAGTAGACCACTTTGTTTTGTTCCCATCATATTCCCTGGCCCCCTAATTTTAAGATCAGTGTTCGCTATTTTAAAACCGTCAGAAGAACCAACCATCGCTTTTATTCTTTCTTTTGACTCATTTGATAATTCGTATTTTGTCATCAATATACAGTATGATTGTTTTTCACCTCTCCCGACTCTTCCTCGCAGCTGATGAAGTTGAGATAAGCCGAATCTCTCTGCACTTTCAATTATTATTACAGAGGCATTGGGAACATCTACGCCAACCTCAACAACTGTTGTTGAAACCAAAATTTTAGATTTTCCCTCAGAAAACCTTTTCATCTCAAACTCCTTACTTTCGGATTTCATTCTGCCATGCAAAACCCCTATCTGTACGTTTGGAAAATATTTTTTTAAACTTTCATATCCATCCATAAGATCTTTATAATCTTTCTTTTCAGACTCTTCAATTAGTGGATATACCACATAAACCTGAGACCCCTCTTCTATTGTCTGTTTAATAAAGTTTAAAACCCTAAGTCTTGAGCTGTCATTTCTGTGGCTGGTTATTATTTTTTTTCTTCCCGACGGCAATTCATCTATAACGGAAACATCTAAATCACCGTACAGAGTTAAAGCTAAAGTTCTGGGTATTGGCGTTGCTGTCATTACAAGGACATGAGGGTAGAATGTTTCTTTTTTTGACCAAAGTTTAGCTCTTTGGGCAACACCAAACTTGTGTTGTTCATCTATAACAACTAGTCCTAATTTTTTAAAAATAACAGAATTTTCAATTAAAGCGTGAGTTCCAATTAAAATCTGTAATTCACCATTTTTTAATTTACTAAGAATAGAGACTCTTTCTTTTTTATTTGTGGACCCTGTTAATAACGCTGTGTTTATATTAAGTTTTTTGGAGTACCCCATAATACTTTTTGAGTGTTGTTCTGCCAAAACCTCTGTTGGCGCCATAAAAGCAACCTGCGCTCCAGCCTCTACAACAAACAACATACAAGAAAAAGCAACAATTGTTTTTCCACTTCCAACATCCCCCTGAACCAACCTATTCATTTGTCTTCCTGTATTCATGTTTTCATAACACTCTTTTATAACTCTTTTTTGAGCGCCGGTCAGGCTAAATGGTAGTAGGTTTTTATAAAAATCAGAAAACAAAAGTTTTTTATTAAAAAGATAACCAGGAAAAGACTGTAATCTTTTTGCCTTAAGTTGAAGTATTTGAAGTTGTAAGAAAAACAACTCTTCAAATTTCAATCTTCTCTTTGATTTTATAATCATTTCTTTGTCTTTAGGAAGATGAATATTGTGAATTGCTTCAGCTCTAGAAATTAAACCAGCAGAAGAAATAACTTCAAGGGAAAGATTTTCTTTAATACTAGATTTTGTTTTTTTTATAATGTCAATAATTATTTTATTAAAAAACCTATTATTAACAAACCCTCTTTTTAGCTTGTCGGTTAATGCATAAACAGGCTTGAGCCCCATTGTAGATGTTGTGTTCTCAGAAACCTCAGGATGAAAAACAGCAATCTTTCCTTTATAAACATTTAACTTCCCATACACTAAATATTTTTTGCCAATAACCAACCTATCTTCTATCCACTCGATTCCTCTTGTCCAAATCATTTCAGCATATCCTGTGTTGTCTTTAACCCTCACTTTTAGTGATTTTCTTTTAAAACCACCTGTCGTTTTTTTGTTAATTATTTTTATTAAATACAGTCCGTTTGCCCCATCTTCTTTTGCCTCAGAAATTTTTTTTATCTGAGAACGGTCCTCGTATCTATAAGGAAAATAATTTAACATATCGTAAAGGGTAAAAACCCTAATCTCTGAATTCAATAAGCTTGCTTTTTGTGGGCCCACGCCCTTAATGAAATCTATCTTTTGGAAAAGGTCGCTATTCATTCCACTGTAATGTGTTTAGTAAATGCAGCATATCTCTTTTAATATAATCAACAACAGGGATTAAAGAGTCATTAGTTATTGTTTTTTCAAAATACAAAGCAGTTCTAATAAAGTTTTTACTTGAGTCTGAAACAATGAATTGAAACGGAGAAGCAACCTCACCCTTTATGTCAATAAGTTTTGCTTTTATCCCGTTTAATGTGATAATATCTGTTTCAACTATGGACGTTGCTTTCTTTTGGTGTTGGTTAATTAATTTAAAAGACTCTCCAAGAAGTTGACTAAAGTGATCAGCAGAAGTTATTCTTTTATATGTTATTAGAACTTCAGCAGAATTATTAAAGTAACTTAAGTTTATCCAACCAAGCTCTTTATTTATTGATGTTTTTGAAACAAGGTTTCTTTCGAAAGAAAACATGCCATTTGTTTGTTCTGCCATATATTTTGTTTCGGGTAGATAAATTTTATTAAACCCTCTTGGTTTAGGTTGGTAAGGTTGGCTTTGAGCACATCCCCAAAATATAATAACTATGAGCTTAAGATTTTTTGTTATTTTTTTTATAAACCCTAACACGTTTAATTCTTTTGTTGCCTACAGACAATATTGTAAAAATAAAATTACCAAATTTTATTTTATCTCCTTTGTTTGGAATTTTAGAGTTGATCTCTAAAAGAAGGCCCCCAAGGGACTCGCTTTCGCCTTTTACTTTGTTAAAATATTGTTTTTCAACACCACTTTGTTTACAAAAATCATTTAAGGATATTTTTCCCTCAAACAAGAATGTGTTAGAATCAATTTTTTTAAACATAAAATCTTCTTCAACATCAAATTCATCTCGAATATCTCCAAGAATTTCTTCTATAACATCTTCTAGGGTTACTAACCCAGAAACCCCACCGTATTCATCTATAACCATGGCTAAATGAACTCTTTTTTCTTGAAAATCTTTAAATAAAACATCTATGTTTTTTGTTTCCGGAACAAAATAAGCTTGACGAATTTTGTTTTTCCACTCAAAAGAGGGATTATTTAAATGGGGAATTAAGTCTTTTACATAAAGAACACCCTCAATGTTATCAACAGTTTCTTTATAAACAGGAATTCTTGAATAACCAGAGATGTTAATCAGTTCACTAATTTCACGCAGGCTGCTTTTTGAATCAATAGAAACCATATCAACCCGAGATCGCATTATTTCTTTTGTTGTAATTGAACCAAAGTTTATAATTCCTTCAAGTATGTTTTTTTCTTTTTCAGATGTTTCTTCATCAAGCGTTAAGCTCATTGCTTTGTTCAGTTCTTCTTTGCTGCTTTCTAAAAAAGCTTTTCGTTTGGGGTTGAGAGATTTTGATATTGAAACAAGAAACACCACCAAGGGCCTAAAAATAATATATGAAAACTTTATTAAATGAGAAGCTTTTTGAACAAATGTGATTTTATTTCTTTCTGCATAAACCTTGGGAATAATCTCTCCAAAAAACACAATAATTAACGTTGTGCAGACGGTTAAGACAAAAAACACAAGCGTGGACCTGCCAAAAACCTGCCAAGTAAAATATGCAGAAAAAGTTATAATTGCCACATTAATTAAGTTGTTCAAAATTAAAATCGTAGCTAATAACCTCTCTGGCGTTTTTAATAAACCCAACACATAATTTACTGATTTGTTTTTTTTCTTTTTAATGTTATTTGTTTCTGATTGATTAAGAGAAAAAAAAGCAACCTCGGACCCAGAAACTAAACCAGAAAGAAGAGTCAAGCCAAATAAAATAACCAAAGGAACAGCGAACACACCGAGTTGGTAGTCTATAAAGGCACTAAAAAACAAAGTAAAGGGTTCGGGTTCGGTGGGTTCTATTTGTAGTCAAATTAATTAAAATGGCAGATCATCTTCAACAGATGATTCGTTAGGAGAGCTATTAGCTGTTTGGTCTGGAGAGAACCCCGCCTCAGGAGCTCTTCCTAGTAGAGTTATTTCTCTCCCAACAACCTCAGATATATATTTCTTAACACCCTCTTTGTCTTCGTAAGAACGATTAGATATTTTTCCTTCTATATAAACTTGGCTTCCTTTCTTCAAGTAATTTTCAGCAATTTCTGCAAGAGGTGACCACAAAACAACATTGTGCCACTCTGTATTGGTAACCTTTTCTCCAGAACGGTTTTTATAAGTTTCGCTAGTTGCTAAAGAAAAATTTGCAACAGCCCTTCCATCATCTAACCTTCTTATTTCTGGATCTTTTCCTAGGTTTCCTAATAATATTACTTTGTTTACTCCAGGCATAACTTTAAATTACAAATTAAGTGTGGGATTTCAAATAGTTATCAATAACTTTTGGGACACCCAATGAGTAAATTTTATTTTTAGGAACACTTATCATGTTTAACTTGTCCTTAATTCTTTCAAATTCGCTTTCTTCTTTTATATTAATTTGAGTAAATACAGATTTAATAAACTGGTGGCTTAATGTGCTATGTAAAACAACACCGCGATTAACACTTCTGGTTAATTTTATGTTTTTTGTTAATTTATCTCTAGCGATTTTATTCTGAACGCCCTCGATCATATAAAACTCGTAAAGATTAAGCCAAATATCTTTAGAGGTTCTTTTTTTAAGAAGAATATTTTCGTTGTTTATAAAAACAAAATAATTAAAAAGTCTTTTTTTTCTAGTTGGATTCTTTTTTTTAACTGGAAACTTTTCTGTTAACCCCTTGTTAAAAGCAAAACAGTTTGTTTTTAAAAAACACCCTTCACACATAGGTTTTTTAGGAAGACAAACAACCCCCCCAAAATCCATAATAGCCTCATTATAGTCACCGTGTTGTTTTACATTAACCGTTAATGTAAGCGTAAGTTTTAAAAACCTCTTAATTGATTTTTGTTTCGAAATATTATAATTAAGCCCAAAGACCCTTGAAAGAACACGAACAACATTTGCGTCAATCACATAGCTTTTTTCATTAAAACAAATAGAAGATATAGCCGCAGCGGTATATGGTCCAACCCCAGGAAGCAACAACAACTCTTTTTCTTTTTTAGGAAAAACGCCCCCTGATTTTGAAATTATTTTTGCGGTTTCATGAAGATTTTTTGCTCTATTGTAGTAACCCAATCCCCGCCACAATGAATACACCTCCTCTGTAGAGGCGGCAGATAAAGAAACAACATCAGGAAACTTTTTAATAAACCGCTCATAGTAATCAACACCTCTAATCATTTGGGTTTGTTGAAGTATAATTTCCGACAACCAAACCCTATATGGGTTTTTGTTTTTTCTAAAAGGAAGCTGTCTTTTTTGTTTGTTAAACCAAGACAACAACAAATTAGCAAAATCAAAAGAACCCACACTTTTGTTCATAACCCCTAATAGATTAATTTTAAGTTATGTTTCATAGTTTTAAATAGAATAAAATATTGAGAAAGTTAGACATAATAAATAAAGTTTCTTCACAAACAGGGATTGATAAAGCAGATGTTCACGAAACAATAGAAGCTTTTTTGATTAATATTAAAGAGGCTTTAAAAACAGGGGACAGTGTATACCTTAGAGGTTTTGGTACATTTACCAACAAGAAAAGAGCAAAAAAAATAGCAAGAAATATTTCAACAAACACCGCTATTATTCTTGATGCTCATTTCGTGCCACACTTTAAACCATCTAAACTTTTTGCAGAACTTGTAAAAGAGCACAATAAAATAATATAAAATGAAAACCAAGACAACTCAGTTTTTTCTTTTGTTTTTTGGACTGCTAACTATTTATTTATTGTTTCAGCTCCCAACTTCAGTAGTGAAAAACAATAATTCAGAAATTCAAGAGACGGCGTCCATTGAAGCGGCGTTAAAATTATTAGAAGGTGAAAACCCGATGCAAGGAATATTTATGCTGAGGGAAATGGTTGAAAAAAACCCAAAAAACACGGATGCTCTATATTATTTGGGCACATTATCCATTCAAACAGGACAGTATGAAAACGCAAACGAAAGATTTAATCAAATAATATCTATTGATTCATCAGATAAAAGAGCATATTTGCAGTTAGGAATAAGTAATTACCTCCTTGGCAACGTGGAAAGGGCAGACTCTTTGTTCAACATAGTTAAAAGCGCCAAAGATGAATTGCTTACCAAAGAAATAGAAGATTTTTTAACTAAATAAAAAGATTAAAGATGCCAAGTGGAAAAAAAAGAAAAAGACATAAGATATCAACCCATAAACGAAAAAAAAGATTAAGAAAAAACAGACATAAAAAGAAATAAATAACAATACTATGAGTAGCGAGCTAATAATTAATTCATCTCGCGACAAAAGTAGAATTGGCCTTTTAAAGGATAAAAAACTTGTAGAGTTTCATCAAGAAAACGATGAAACAAAATTTAATGTAGGTGATATATATGTAGGAAAAGTTAAAAAAATCAATAAAAGCTTAAATGCAGCATTTATTGATATTGGCTTTGAAAAAGACGCCTTTCTACACTACCTTGACCTTGGGCCTCAATTTTTGTCGTTAAAATCATTTGTAAAAAAAGCCAGAGCTAAGGAAAAATCAGCTCCTTATGATTCTTTTTCTAGACTTGATGATATCAATAAGTTTGGAAAAATCAATGAAGTTTTAAAAAAGGGAGATGAGCTCTTAATACAAATCGTTAAAGAACCAATATCAACCAAGGGACCTAGAGTGACCACAGAATTATCTTTGGCCGGTCGGTATCTTATATTAGTTTCATTTTCTGAAGCAATTAATATTTCAAAGAAAATCACAAATAGAGACGAGAGAATACGCCTTATTAATTTAATAAAATCTATTAGGCCTAAAAACTTTGGTGTAATTGTTAGAACCGTTGCTGAGGAAAAGTCAGTTTCTGAGCTTGATAAAGATTTAAAATCATTAATATCAATTTGGAAAAAAGGAATAAACAAAATCAAAACTGCTAAAATAGGAGAGAAGATTATTGGCGAGGAAAATAAAGCAACATCCTTACTAAGAGATATTTTAAATTCATCTTTTGATAGTATTGTTATTGATGATAAAAAATTACATCATGAGGTGAAAGAGTATGTTAAAAAATTCGAACCTAAAAAAGAGAAAATAGTTAAGTTTTATTCATCTCCAGCGCCAATTTTTGAGGTTTACGGAATTGAAAAACAGCTCCAAGATTTATTTGGCGAAACGGTTCCTATATCGAATGGTGGGTATGTTATTATTCAACATACAGAGGCGTTACACGCAATAGATGTTAATAGCGGAAAAACCAGCAAGGCTTCAAATCAAGAAGAATCAGCATTAAATGTTAACCTGGACGCAGTTGAAACAATAGCTAGGCAATTAAGACTCAGAGACATAGGCGGAATAATTGTAATAGACTTTATCGATTTAAAAAAAACAAGTAACAGAAGGAAGGTCTTTGAGGCGATGAAAAAAGCAATGGGTGATGATCGTTCAAAACATACTATATTGCCGCTATCTAAGTTTTGTTTAATGCAGATAACAAGACAAAGGGTAAGGCAGGAATTAAAAATGACCAAAGAAGACGCTGAGCTTGATCAAGACGGAACAGAGGCCGCTGATAAAATTGAAAAAAAGATTGAGCATTTGTTTGTCAAACAAAATGAAAAAAATCTAATCCTTGTGGTTCATCCATATCTTTACTCTTATTTTACCATAGGTGTTTTATCTAGACAATATAAGTGGTTTATCAAATACAGAAAGTGGGTAAAAATTGAAAAAGACAATAACATATCAGTTAAAGATTATGTCTTTCTAGACTCTAATAGGCAGATAATTCAAACAAAAAAGTGAAACATCTTTATGTTTTTTTAATTTTTTTTGTCACCTCCTGTATCCAGAACGAGTGCAAAACTAATAACCAACCAACTAATCAAATTATTTATATTAATGATCTTTCTAAAGAAATTAAAAAGGTAGGCTCTTTGGATGATTTTTATTTTTTAATTAAAAAAAACAAAACCATTCTTTACCCTTTTTTTGAGATTAAAGATAGTCTTGATTTAACACAAAAAGGAGAAGATTTATTTCCTTTAATAAATAATGTTTACTTTGATAGTTTATATGAAGATGTAAAGGGTTTTTTTGTAGATCCAATATATTTTTTTAAAGAAACAAACACAGCAATAATTAAATATAATTCTTTAAGTAGTATTAAATTAAATCCAGAAATAACGACTATAGTTTCCGGGTTTTTTAATGATGTTGTTGTTGATAGAAACAATATAGTGGTGGGTTTGGAGTATTTTTTGCCACCTGAAAATAAGTTTAAACCAAAAGACCTCCCATCATACATTCTTAGCAGATACACTCCAGAGCACCTGAATGCTATAGTTTTGTCCTCTTATTTTTCACAGTTCAATATAATTAATGAGCTTGATAAAACCATGCTTAATGAAATGATATCATTTGGAAAACTTTATTTTGTTGTCTCTTCTTTACTTAATTGCACTGAAGATAGAATTGTTATGGGATACTCACAAGAAGAGTTTGATTTACTAAACAACAATGAAGCGTTTATTTATGGGTTTTTTTTACAGAACGAATTGTTGTTTAATGAGTCTAACATTGTAAAACAGAAGTATATGTCAGAAAGACCGAACACATTTGAGATTTCTCAGTCTATCCCTGGGCGCGTTGGGAGGTGGTTAGGATTAAAAATTGTAGATTCTTTCATGAAAAATAAAGAGTATTCACTTGAGGAGCTTCTGCTTGAAAAAGATTATAAGAAGATATTTTATAATTCAAACTATAATCCAATATAAATTGAATAAGGCAGAAAGGGTAAAATATGTTATTGACACTCTGGAGACACTATACCCTAAAACCACCCCGCCATTAAAACACAAAGACCCCTACACATTGTTAATTGCTGTTTTATTATCAGCTCAAAGTACAGATGTGGGGGTAAATAAAATAACCCCCATTTTATTTAATAAAGCAGATAATCCTTTTGATATGATAAAACTATCTGTTTCTGAAATTAGAGAAATAATTAAACCAGTTGGCCTTTCCCCGATGAAATCAAAGGGAATACATGGTTTGTCAAAAATTTTAGTTCATCGCTACAGCGGAAAGGTGCCAGATAATTTAGAGGCTTTAGAGTCACTCCCCGCAGTAGGACACAAAACAGCAAGCGTTGTGATGTCACAAGCTTTTGGAGTTCCCTCTTTTCCTGTTGACACTCATATCCATAGACTAATGTGGAGATGGGGGTTCTCTTCTGGTAAAAACGTAGTTCAGACCGAAAAAGACGCTAAAAGACTTTTTCCAATTGAAAAATGGAACAAACTACACTTACAAATAATTTTTTACGGGAGAGAATATTCGCCCGCCAGGTCTTGGGATATTAACAAAGATATAATCACTCAAAAAATAGGAAGAAAATCTATAGTTAACAAACTAAAGTAAATCATTAATAAATTTAACACCGGAGGTTTTTTTTGAATAATCTTTTATGTTGTTAATCACTCTTTCTGAAGGGATTAAGAACAACTCATCAATCAAACTTTTTATTTCTAAATAACCACTAATCTCATCATTAAAATCAGAGTCGGTAAGTTTTTTTATGTTAATTTTTATTGTTTTGTTTTCTTCTAATTCGTTGTAGATATGCCTTATCATATCAATATTAGTAGAGGTTCTATTCATAGGCAATTTGAGTTTGTTTGATTTTTTTTCTAAGCGTAATTAACGCATATCTCATTCTTCCTAAGGCGGTATTAATACTAACATTAGTTGCCTTCGCTATTTCTTGAAAGCTCATATCCATGTAGTGTCTCATTATCAGAACCTGTTTTTGTTTGTCTGGTAGAGTTTCTATTATTTTTTTTAGAAGTTTTTTTGACTCTTTAGAGAGATTGTTGGTCTCAGAAAAATCTTCAGAAAACCGTAAAGAATTAAAGACATCAGATCCATCAGATAAAGTGATTTTTACATTTCTTTTCTCTTTTCGGAAGTGATCAATCGCCTGATTATGAGCAATTCTCAAGACCCAAGGAAGAAATTTACCTTGCTCATTATATTTTTTGTTATTTATGATGTTTATTGTTTTAATAAAAACATCTTGTAAAATGTCTTCGGCGACATATTTATCTTTAACAATTAAATAAATAGTTGTAAAAATTCTAGACTTATGCCTATCAATTAAAACAGACATTGCCTCTTTGTTACCATTTGTATAAAGTGACACCAAACAACTGTCACTTATTTCCGTTTTTAACATAATAATTATTGTTTAGTAACGTAGAGGTCTATAGCATATTGTGTT